>NZ_DASUVO010000067.1:0-35972 GCF_036378875.1 Actinophytocola sp. | reverse complement strand
GATGACCTCGTAGCTCACCCAGCAGTCGTTCTCAGGACAGTTCTCGAGGAGCAGCGCGTCCCCGTCCATCCGGTAGGTCTTACCCGGCTTCTCGTCCCGGTACCCCACCGTGCGCCGCACCTCGAACGTGTCCCCCACAGTGATCTTGACGTCCCCGGAGTCGTTGGAGAAGCGCACCTCGCTGACCGACTGGTCCAGCGTCTCCACATCGCCGAACCTCTCACCAGCGACGTCCCAGTCGCAGGCCGACAGCAGCAGACCGCCGGCCACGACCACGGCCCCGGTCAGCACATGCTTGATCCGCATTGCCTTGCCTCCACTCAGGTTTCCTGTGTGGACCCGAAGTTATGGCCGTCAGGCCTGGTGGAGCATCCGGGACGCCCCCGATTCGACCCTGGGGCTACCCCCACCTCGCCTTCCCGGTATATGGGAAATTCTTCCCAATATACAGGAGCGTCGGGTTACGGTCCCTGCATGCGACGCTGGTTCATCCTCGCCACCGGACTGACCGCGCAGGCCACCACGTGCAGCTTTCTCTACGGGATGCCGTTCCTGATCCCGTCGCTCCAGAACGACCACGGACTGTCGCTGACCTCGGCGAGCCTGCTGATCTCGGCGCCGCTGCTCGGCCTGTTACTCGCGCTCATCGCATGGGGCGCGGCGGCCGACCGCTTCGGCGAACGGGTCGTGATGACGATCGGCCTCGCACTCACCGGCACGCTGCTGTTGGCGAGCCTGGCACTACCGGGTTTCGCACTGTTCGGCTCAGGGCTGTTGCTGGCCGGCGCGTGCGCCGCATCGGTGAACGCCGCGAGCGGACGGGTGGTACTGGGCTGGTTCAGCGCCCGGGAACGCGGCCTCGCCATGGGCATCCGCCAGACCGCGCAGCCCATCGGCGTCGGTATCGGGGCCGCCACGCTGCCACCTTTGGCGGAGCACTTCGGCTTCACCACGGCGGTCGCGCTGCCGGCGGTGCTGTGCCTGGCATCGGCGGTCCAGGTGTGGTTCGTGGTGGTGGACCCGCCACGCCCAACCCGCACCGTGGCGTCAGCCGCGTCCCCGTACGCGGGCCCGTCGGCAACGACCTTGATCCGCCTGCACACGGCGAGCGCCACGCTGGTCGTACCCCAGTTCGTGGCAGCCACGTTCGCGGTGACCTACCTGGTGTCGGCCCGAGGCTGGACCGCGGTGGCGGCGGGCCAACTGGTGGCGATCGTGCAGGTGGTGGGCGCGGCGGGCCGGATCCTCGCCGGCGTGTGGTCCGACCGCGTGGCGAGCCGCATGCGCCCGATGCGCCTGATCGCGGTGTTCGCGCTGGCCACCATGCTGCTGTGGGCCCTCGGCGACGTGACGGAGTCGTGGCTGGCCCTGGTGGCCTTGGTCGCGGCCCTAGTCGTGACCGTCACCGACAACGGTCTGGGCTTCACAGCCACAGCCGAGCTGGCGGGCCCGTTCTGGGCAGGTCGAGCACTGGGCATACAGAACACCGGGCAGAACATCGCCGCCATGGTTGCCGCACCCGTCTTCAGCGCCCTCATCACGGCATTCGGCTACCCGATCGCACTGCTGGCAGCGGCGGCGTTCCCCGCGGCCGGCGCGCTACTGACCCCGGTAGCGGGCGAGTCAGCGGCGCGTGTCGACCCGGTGGAAGTTGAGGTACGCCCGTGACGGGGTGGGCCCACGCTGCCCCTGGTAACGAGAACCGGCCTGCTGCGACCCGTACGGATGCTCGGCGGCACTGGTCAACCGGAAGAGACACAACTGACCGATCTTCATCCCGGGCCAGAGCGTGATGGGCAGGTTGGCGACATTGGACAGCTCCAACGTGATGTGCCCCTGGAACCCGGGATCGATGAAGCCGGCCGTCGAGTGGGTGAGCAGCCCCAACCGCCCAAGCGAGGACTTCCCCTCCAACCGCCCAGCAAGATCGTCCGGCAACTGAACGGCCTCGAACGTCGACCCGAGCACGAACTCCCCGGGATGCAACACGAACGACTCGTCATCGACCGTCTCGACCAACGTGGTCAGATCATCCTGCTGCTGCCGCGGATCGATGTGTGTGTACTTGGTGTTGTTGAACACCCGGAAGAACCGATCAAGGCGCACATCGATACTGGACGGCTGGATCATCGCCTCGTCCAGGGGATCGACCCCAAGCCGACCGGAAGCAAGCTCTTTACGAAGGTCACCGTCGCTCAACAACACCCGCCCACCCTAGCGACAGCTCGCCGTGTAAGCTCAGCACCACTCTGCGGATGTAGTTCAATGGTAGAACATCAGCTTCCCAAGCTGAGAACGCGGGTTCGATTCCCGTCATCCGCTCAGCACACAAAACCCCAGGTCACAGGATGTCTACTGTGGACCCCGGGCCTCTGTTGTTTCTAGATCAAACTGCGTCTCCGGCAACTAGGCAACGGTCCCATCGGGGTCGTCGTCGCCACCCTTCCGGCGCTTCTTCTCGCCCTTCTTCGCCGCCTTCTTGCCCTTCTTCCGGTGCTCGTTGACCAGGGCCGACAGCTGCGCCGCAATCAGCCAGTCAGCGTCACTGGTGGCCCGCTGGCACTGGCCAGCCCTCACGCTCCTACACGCCTCCCGCAGCCATCAGGAAGCTCCGCGCCCCTGGTCTCCACCGGGCCCAGCTTCGCCGGCCTGCACGAGGAAGCGGGAAGGTGCAGGTAGCGGGGCATGATCGCAGCAACATCTCAACGACATGCCAAGGTCAACAGGGGTCAACGGAGGCACCGCCGGTCACCTTCCGCCGCGATTCACGGCCGGTTTCCCGCTGGCCACGGCTAATTCCAAAGCTGAGAACGCGGGTTCGATTCCCGTCATCTGCTCCACACCAGAAGCCCCAGTCACGTCATGTCTACTGTGAACTTGGGGCCTTCGCATTACATGATCGAACTACGCCGGCGTGCCCTCGGCGTGGCTCCTGTTCCTCCCGACGGAGCCTCTCGGCCTTGGTCGCGGAACGATCCGGGTGAATTCCCCACGGACACGTGGTCTGATTGCCTGATGAGCCCGAAGGTCTCGCGTCCGGCCGGCGATCCCGACGAGACCGAACTGCCGCCGGGGCACGTTCCGATGGGCCAACCTGCCCGGCCGAAACCGCGGCCAAGAAAACCCGTCCCCCTCGCGTGGAAGGTCGGCGGGTACGTCGCCTTGCTGGTGGCGACCGTGGGCACGATCGTTTACCTCGGCCGGCCGGAGGACCCGCGAAGTTCCGCTGAGGGCACCGCCGAGCTGGTCGCCAAGGCTCTCACCGAGGGTGACATCTCCACGTTTCAGTCATGCATGTGCAACGTCAGACCACTGGAGTCGGCCGCTGCCTGGATAGACCTGCGTGCGAGGAGCGTGACGACGGTAAGTCACGTCACGGACGAGGTCGACAACAGCGCTACGGCCACGTTGTGGTCGGAGAGATTCCCCAGCGACCTCAGCATCACATTGTTCCTGTACGACAGGAACGGTTCATGGTGCGTGTTCGACGTCGCGTAGGCGTCTGGCGACTTCGCCCCCTCCCACGCCGGCTGTAACCCGACTCTGTCCACTTGCGACTGACATAGCGCGACGCCGAAAGGCGCGTTTTCGCAGGTCAGGAGCTTTACTATGGAGACTGTCAGAAACTTGCGCGCATTCGCGGTGGTAGGCGGGATCATCGCGGTGCTGCTCGGCTTGTTGTCCACCCCGGCGTCGGCCCGGCCCCTCGAGAGGGAGCACTTCCACGAGGTGGGCAGCGAGGTCATTACCGAATGTGGCCTAACCGTTCGCCAAGACGTTGATATACGGGGCACCTTTCTCTTCAACCCTCATGGCCCCGACGGGCTCCTCTACGGCATGGAGTCCCTGCACGGCACAGTCACGTTGACCAATCTGGCCAACGGCAAGACCTTCACCACGGTCTTCAACAACCTCGTCAAGGACCTCTCGGTGACCGACAACGGTGATGGCACGCTGACGATCATCGGTCAGGCCGCGGGCTCCTTCAAGGTCTTCGGTCCGGACGACACGTTGCTGTTCAACGATCCAGGGCAGATCCGCTTCGAGCTAGTGATCGACCACGGCGGCACTCCTACCGACCCGTCCGACGACGTGGAGCTGGCGTTCAGCGTCATCAGGGAAAGCACCGGCCGCAACGACCTCGAAGGCCACGATTTCTGCACCGACCTGCTGGAGACGATCGGGTGACGACCCGTGGATGTCCTTCGCGATCAGAGGGCACCCACGTCGCTCTGCTCCGTTTGGTTGCATGGACCGCGGAACGGGGAGGTTGTGTGGGGTCTGTACGAGCCAACGGGTTTCGTCCGCTTGGTGTCGACCGGCCTACTCCGCGTTTCCCAGCGTCTGCCGGTTCGGCAGTGGCCAGATACGGCTGGTGTGGCGCCAGGGGGCCGATCACGTCAACGCCCGCGACGGCGTCATCCGTACCTCCACCTCGAACGACAACGGGCGATCATGGGCGGCCGTTGTCACCGCGGTCAGCGAAGCGGGCATCGACCTGAGGGATCCCTGTGTCTCAGTGATCGGCAGCACCACGTTCCTCACCTACTTCAAGGGCACGGCCAGCGTTCCCACGGCCGGGTGTTTTGTTCGCACCTCCGCCGACAGCGGCGTGACCTGGGGCAACGAGGTTCGCATCGACCCCGGTCAGCCGTCCGCCGCCATGTGCGCCCCCGTCATCCAGGTCGGCGCGAACCACCTCACCGCCTACTACGGCAGGAACTCCGGCGACGCCTTCGACTCGTGCTGGCTGGCCGCCTCCACCGACGGCGGCGCCACCTGGACACGACGGCTCGTCGCCAACGGGCCCGGCGATGGCCGGCACTACCAGGAGCCCTGGCTCGTCGCCCGCGGCACCGAGGTCTGGATGTTCATCCGGTTCGGCAACCAGAGCGCCATCGGTGCCTCGGTGTCGGCGGACAGCGGTACCGCATGGTCCGCGCCCACCCAGCTGTTCGACGACACGACCGGGCGGCCGGCCGCGGTGTGGCTCAGCACCGGCACCATGGCGGTCGTCGCGCGTCGCATCTCGGACAGGCAGGCCATCGTCCGCAGCCGCAACGACAGGACCCCGCAGACCGCGTGGCTGCCGCCGCGGCCGACGATGGTGCAACCCTCGTCCGGGCCCATCGGCATGATGTATGCGCACCCGCTGGAAATCCCGGGTGGCGTCATCTGCGCGCTCGGCATCGAGTCCAGCACCACTGTCTCCCGCATCCACATCGGTTGGTTGGCCGACGACGGCGGCATCTCGCCGCTCGGTGATCTCATCCCCGACGACCGGACCGCCGTCGCGCAGGAAGCCGACCATCTGCTGTTCGCGGAAGGGTTCTCGCAGGCCAACGGCGCGCTGCGGGCGCCGTGGGTGGTCGGTGCCGGTGGCATGCGGGTGAGCAACGGGTTCGCCGTGTCGACGGTCGCCGACAACGTGCCCGACCTCGCCTGGGCCGACCTCGCGTCCGCCGACGTGGATCTCCAGGGCGACTTCACCTACACCGGGCAGGCCGGGTTCGGCCTCATCGCCAGGGTGGTGAGTGCCGACACCTACCTGCTGCTCACGGTGGAGTCAGGTGGTCAGGCCGTCCGCCTCTACAAGGTCGTCTCGGGGGTCGCGACCCAGCTGGGCGACCCGGTGAACCCCAACGCGAACCAGTCGGCATGGACGCGGCTGCGGTTCAGCGTGGCGGCAACCTGCTCCAGGGCTTCGTCAACGGGGTGACGTCCGTCGGCTGGGTGTTGTCGGGCGGCGCCGCGCCCATGTTCGCCGGTCAGGCCCGGCACGGCATCAAGCTGAACCCGAACGCCGGGGTGCACCGCTGCCGCTGGTTCGTGGCGAAGAGCTAGGGCTCCATCCGCTGCCGCATGGCCGGCAGCGCGTATTCGCGCACCGTCGTCAGGATCTCGCGGGCCAGCGCCTGGAACGGGCGCCCGACCTCGAGCTCCCACCACAGCTCACCGATGGGGTAGCCACCCACCGCCACCACGGAACCGATCGGCGCCTGCCAGCCCATCCACTGCGCCTTCGTCCCCTCGCTCGCCGGGTAGTACGGCCGAACCCGCAGCTGCTCCGCCCACTCGTCGCGGGACATCACACCGATGTGGAGGGTGAACCGGACCGCTCGTGCCGTGTACGACCGTGACTGCTCGACGGCGATCTCACCCCAGTGTTTGGGGCTCTCGATCCGGAACCGCCGGCCGACTCCGAAGAACCCGAGCGCGCGCAAACCCGGGGCCAGGTTCGTGTCGACCATGAACCTGAACCAGTCCTGCGCGTTGCGCTCGATCTCGGATTCCACAGTGCCACTAACAGTAGCGCTGCCACCCCGTGGAGTGCTAAGCCTTCGCTATCCTGAGTGGATATTGGGTGAACGCGTCACGGTGTGCTTGTCACACCGTCCCAGTGCTGGACATGCCAGCCTGGGAGGACCCGATGCCATCAAGCACGAACCAGCGCGCGGCGAACGGCGTCGTCGGCGTCGCGCTCATCGACGCCGTCCCCCTGGTCCGCGAGGGCCTCTCCGCCTTCGTGCACCGGACACCCGGGCTGCGCTGGGTGGGCGCGGCGGAGCACCCGGCGGCAGGGCTGCGGTTGTGCGAGCGGCTACGTCCCGACGTGGTCGTCGTGGACGCCGCGGTCGACCCGCACGGGCAGTTGACCCAGCTCCTGGCCGGCCATCACGGGATCGTCCTGATGGTCGACGAGACCCACCTGACGACGCAGGACATCACGAAGCTCGTCGCCAGGGGCGTGCGCGCGATCATCCGGCGCGCCGCGCAGCCACCGCAGTTACTGCAGGCCATCCAGGCGGCGGTGCACGCCGACGGTCGCTACCTCGACCCGGTTCTGGCGGCCAGCCCGCCCGTGGCCAGGCCCCGCCGTCACAGTGGGCTGCGCCAGCCCCTGTCGCAGCGCGAGCTCGAGGTGCTGCGGCTGGTCGCGGACGGCCTCGAGAACCAGTCCATCGCCGACACCCTCTTCGTGTCCGTCGAAACGATCCGCACGCATGTGAAGAGCATCCTGCGCAAGCTCGCCTCCAGGGACCGCACGCACGCGGTCGCGGTGGCGTTCCGGTCCGGCGTGCTGGCCGTCGACGACGACATCGTGCCTCACTCCAGGACCGGCAGCGAGCCGACGTGACGCTGTCCACACCCGCTCTCACCTGGGAAAATCGACGTAGTCGAGCAGCGCCCTTGCCCACCTCTACTCGCAAGTAATATCCTGTATGTTACCGACGGGTAGCATGGAGCGGGACTTTTCGGAGCAACGTGTCAACGCTCCGTGCAGTCGCGAAGACCAGGGGAGCCACGAGATGGGCCACTACAAGAGCAACGTGCGAGACCTCGAGTTCAACCTCTTCGAGGTCTTCAAGATCCAGGAGCGGCTCGGCAAGGGCGTTCTCGCGGAGTCCGACGAGGAGACCGTGCGCGGCGTGCTCGCCGAGCTGAACCGGCTCGCCACCGGTCCGCTGGCCGAGTCGTTCGCCGACGCGGACCGCAACCCGCCGGTCTACGACCCCAAGACGTTCTCCGCGAAGCTGCCCGAGTCGTTCAAGAAGGCCTACCAGCAGATCTGGGACGGCGAGTGGTGGCGGCTGGGCCTTCGCGACGACCTCGGCGGGCTCGGTGTCCCACCGACCGTTCAGTGGGCGGCCGCCGAGCTCATGCTGGGCGCGAACCCACCGCTGTTCATGTACCTGTCCGGCCCGAACATGGCCCAGGTGCTGTACCGCAACGGCACCGACGAGCAGAAGCGCTGGGGCGAGATCATGCTCGAGCGTGGCTGGGGCTCGACGATGGTGCTGACCGAGGCGGACGCGGGCTCCGACGTGGGCGCCGGCCGCACGAAGGCCATCAAGCAGGAGGACGGCTCCTGGCACATCGACGGCGTGAAGCGGTTCATCACCTCCGGTGAGCACGACCTGACCGAGAACATCGTCCACCTGGTGCTGGCCCGCCCCGAGGGCGCCGGCCCGGGCA
This sequence comes from Actinophytocola sp., assembly GCF_036378875.1. GTDB lineage: Bacteria > Actinomycetota > Actinomycetes > Mycobacteriales > Pseudonocardiaceae > Actinophytocola. The sequence continues at coordinate 27,995 of NZ_DASUVO010000067.1, read as the reverse complement.
CCAAGGGCCTGTCGATGTTCGTGGTGCCGAAGTTCCTGTTCGACGGCCAGACCGGCGAGCTCGGCGAGCGCAACGGCGCCTTCGTGACGAACCTCGAGCACAAGATGGGCATCAAGGCGTCCACCACGTGTGAGCTGTCGTTCGGCCAGCACGGCGTGCCCGCGAAGGGTTGGCTGGTCGGCGAGGTGCACAACGGCATCGCGCAGATGTTCCAGGTCATCGAGTACGCGCGGATGATGGTCGGCACCAAGGCCATCGCGACCCTGTCCACCGGCTACCTGAACGCGCTGGAGTACGCGAAGGAGCGGGTGCAGGGCGCGGACCTGACCCAGATGCTGGACAAGACCGCGCCGAGGGTGACGACCACCCGGCACCCGGACGTGCGCCGCAGCCTGATGCTGCAGAAGGCATACGCCGAGGGCCTGCGTGCCATCTACCTGTACACGGCGACGTTCCAGGACGTGGCGTGGACCGGCGAGGGCGACGAGGAGTCCCGCCAGCTCGCCGAGCGGGTCAACGACCTGCTGTTGCCGATCGTCAAGGGCGTCGGGTCCGAGCGGGCGTACGAGCAGCTGGCGCAGTCGCTGCAGACGCTCGGCGGCTCCGGCTTCCTGCAGGACTACCCGATCGAGCAGTACATCCGCGACTCGAAGATCGACTCCCTGTACGAGGGCACGACGGCGATCCAGTCGATGGACTTCTTCTTCCGCAAGATCGTCCGTGACAAGGGCGTGGCCCTGACCCACGTGGCCGGCGAGATCACGTCGTTCATCGAGGCCGAGGGCGGCAACGGCCGGCTCAAGGAAGCCCGCCAGCTGCTCAAGCAGGCCCTCGAGGACGTGCAGGGCATGCTCGGCTCGCTGATCGGCTACCTGACCGCGTCGCAGAACGAGCCGGCGAGCGTGTACAAGGTCGGCCAGCACAGCGTCCGCCTGCTGATGGCCGTCGGCGACCTGCTCATCGGCTGGCTGCTGCAGCGTCAGGCCGAGATCGCCATCGCCCGGCTGGACGAGGGTGTGCCGGCGAAGGACAAGGCCTTCTACGAGGGCAAGATCGCCGTGGCCACGTTCTTCGCGCGCAACGTGCTGCCGGAGCTGTCGGCCGGCCGCAAGATCGTCGAGGCGGCCGACAACACGCTGATGGAGCTGGACGACGCCGCCTTCTGAGGAAACCCCCGAGCACAGTCGCGGATCCCGACCAGGGTCCGCGACTGTTCCATGTCGACTTCGTGTCACCGGCCGGGTGTAGTCATACCCGCTGAGTGGTACTGCTCTGCCACCAACCGTTCGGCTTCACACGAAGCCAACGCGAGCAAGGAGCGGTTATGTGGTCAGCTAGTGCAATCATCGGCCTACTCATCGCCGGGATCATCCTCGGCGTGCTCGGACGGATGCTCGCCCCAGGTGCGCAACAGATCCCGTTCTGGTTGACGATCATCGCCGGCATCGTCGGCGCGCTCGTCGGCAACGTCGTGGCCGGCTGGACCGGCGTGGCGGTCACCGATGGTTTCGACTGGTGGCGGCACATCTTCCAGGTGATCGCGGCGGTCATCGCCGTGGTCATCGCCGCGTCCGTGTATCCGAAGTCCCGCACACGCGTCTAGAGACCGGAAGACCTCCGAGCCGCACGCGGCTCGGAGGTCTTCTCACGTCAGCCGCCCGCGGGCGGTGCCGCGCAAACGATCTTGGGCTGCGGGTTGTACTTCACCGTGCGGGTGTTCCTGCTGACCTCACGGCCGCTGCCGACCTCCCGAACGATCCGGGTGTCCGTGATGGTGAAGCCCGGCGCGCCGTTGCTCGCCTTGCAGTTCTCGGCCGGACCGTTCTTGGGCTGCGGCTGGGTCTCGTTGGTCCGCGGCCCACTGACGGACTCGACCTCGTACTTCTTCGTGCCCCACAACTTCACGGTGATCGACGACGACGTCCAGATCGTCTGGATGGCGACGCCGGTGTCCGAGGTGTTGGTGAACTTGAGGTCGATCACGCTGCTGCCGTCGTGGTTCTGGAAGACGGTCGCCTCACGCCCGGCGGGGTAGCGGCTGATGAAGTAGCTGTGCTCCCTGTGCCCGGCGTCCTTCATCGCAGCGAAGTACGCGGCGTTGTACAGCGTCGTGGCGAACTGGGAGATGCCGCCACCGACCTCGCGGCCCGGCGCGCCGTCCTTGATGACACCGGCCTCGACGTAGCCCTGGGCGCTGGTGCGGGGCCCGGTGAACCCGTTGAGGCTGAACGTCTCGCCTGGCGCGACGATCGCACCGTTGACCTCCGCCGCGACCGTGCGGATGTTGACCCCGGAGTCGGCGGCGAAGCCACCGGTGCTCCACTCGCCGATGACCTCCTTGATGCCGAGCTTGTTCGCTGCGTCGGTGGTCACCTTCGCCGGCTTCGGCGTGTACTCCGCCTTCAGCTCGCGACCCTCGGCCTTTTTGAGGGTGTCCATCAGCGGCGTCATGGTCTTGGCCCAGTCGACGGCCCTGCCGTCCACGGACGGCTCGACGGTCGGCGCGCCGTTCGCGAAGACGATCTCCGCGTCCTTGCCCTCGACCTCGGTGGAGGCCAGCTGCGGCTGCACCGCGCCGACGAGCTTCTCGTTGTCGAGGGTCACGGTCAGACCACCGTCCTCGGCCGGCTGGAAGACCAGGGCGGCGGCGATGGCAGCGGGCTCGAGTGTGGCGTCCTTGCCCTCGCCCTTGATGACGACGGGGCCTGCCATGGCGGGCTTGGCGATCTCGTCGACGGCCTTGCGCACGCCCTCGGCGGTCGTCTTGACCTTGGTGACGGCCACGGGCAGCGTGATCGACTTACCGCTGGCCCAGCCGTCGACCAGCGCCTTCTCGCTGCCCGGCACGTCAAGCTTCTGGCCCGGCTTCGGGTCGACGGCGACCGGGGTGACACCGTCGAACGTCACCGTGCCCTCCGCGGGCTCGCGGTCGATCTGCGGCCGGAGCGCCTCGACGGCGGCGGCCAGCTTCTTGTCGTCCGTCTTGGTGGCCACGCCGACCTCGCGGGTGCTGAACAGCGAGGTCAGGCGGGTGAACGGGCTCAGCGGCTGGTCGCCGGCCTGCGCGAGGGTGGCGTCCCAGTCGATCGTGAGCCCGGCGTCGGCCGGGTTGAGCTTGGCGTCGACGTCCCCGGCACGCAGGCTCAGTGGCTGCTGGAGCCGGGGTTCGATCTCGTCACGCAGGATCCGCTCGGCGTCTTCCTTCGACTCACCACCGACGTCGACACCGGCGACGGTGACGCCACGCGGCACCTCGCCGTTGCTGAGCAGCAGGTCGACGCCGTAGACCACGACGAGAGCGCCGAACACCGCAGCCGCGATCAAACCGGCCCTGCGGAGCGGTCTGCGCTTGCCTGCCGACTCCTCACCAGGTTGATCGGCCCGGATCCTGACGGTGGGTTCGTCGGCTGGGCCGCGCGTGATCGGTGAGAGCACGTCCGTCTGATCGGCGTGCGAATCCGGCCATCTGTGCTCCAACGACCTGCCTTCCCCTTAGAGATATAAACCTGTGCCGTGCTCGATCCGCTCGCTGGCGATGGCGTGCAGGTCACGCTCGCGCATCACCAGGTAGGTCCGCCCCTGGACCTCGACCTCGAGCTGGTCCTCCGGGTTGAACAGCACCCGGTCACCGACCTTGACGTTCCGCACGTTCGTCCCCACCCCCAGCACGTCGCCCCAGGCGAGGCGGCGTGCCATCTGCGCGGTCGCCGGAATGACGATGCCTCCGGTGCTGCGCCTTTCCCCCTCCTCGGGAGTGAGCTGCACCAACACCCTGTCGTGCAGCATCTGGATCTCGAGTTTGAGTTCTGGCACCGACGCATGGTAACCGCCGACCCCGACAGGACCGCGTGCCGCCTCCGCCCACGAGTCCGAGCGAATGGGACTTTCGCTCGGACTCGTGGGTGCGCTCCGCCACCCTCCCTGCCGACGATGGAGTCATGACGACCCACGCCAGCAATCCGGCCCTATGTCGACGACCTGCGCAGCATCCGTGTGATGCCGGCCGCGACCGTGGTCGCCAGTATCCAGCCCGCCGCCACCAGCCCGGCGGTGATCCACTGCGAAGCCCCGTCGAACCGCCATCTGTTCTTGTGGCCGAAGTCGACGATCGGCACCAGCTGGTCGATGGTGAACAGCACCGGGTTCCACACGAGGTGGTCATCGGCATTGGCCTCCACGGGTGCTGGATGCATTGCGAACCAGAGCGAGCCGGCCACCAGCAACGCGAGCAGCCACAGCAGCGCGCGCATGGGCCGGTAGCCGTAGCCGACGATCCAACGCTGCAGCCAGCTCCACAGCAGGACGGGGAAACCGAGGAGCCGGTAGCCGTCCGCGAGTGCCGCGTACCGCCAGCGCTGCTTGTCTATAAGGACGGTCGAGGCGTGCTCTTCGTTGCCGTTGTTCCGCAACATTGTGGCGAACTGGTCGTACGGGCCGGGCCGGTAGATGTCGCCCATCGCGTTGCGCAGCAGCCTCAGGCGGTGCTTGACCTGCGCGTCGTCGTCCAGCTCGATCGGCTCGGCCAGGGCGTCGTAGCGGAAGTCGTGCAACGAGATGTGCCCGGTGGCGTCCCAGAACTTGTCGTTGTCCGCCAAGGTCGCGCAGCGGGCGTGGCGCAGGCTCACGTGCCCGCGAGGCGGGGAAGCGACGTCGACGCGCAGCTCCTGGGTGATCAGGCCGTACGCGTTGATCGCGGTCTCGCTCAGCATGGAGCCGAGCTCCGCGCCCTGGAAGTTCGTCTGCCGGCCGATCTCGGCCCGCCGGATCCGGATCTCACCCTGCGAGGAGAACGACTGCTTCTCGCCCCGCGCGCACACGAGGTCCCGGCCGATGTGGGCGACGCGCAGGTCGACCGAGGGCTTCCGCGACTTGTCCCGCCGGTACCGCCCTGGGTTGACCAACCGGCTGAACCGAAGGTCGAAGTTGGCGCCGATGCTGGCCTCGGGCAGCAGGATGGAGCCGAATACCACCACGCCGCGGGCGTCGAGGTTGCCACCGGTGGCGAACCGCCGCCCCTCGACCACGTCGCCGTTGCGGTTGCTGAGGACAGACCCGTCGAGCACCACGGTGCCGTGCGCGCTCACGTCGACGAGCCGGACCTGCCCGGCGATGCGAGTGTCGCGGGCGTCGATGCCACCGGCGATCTCGGTGCCGTCGAGGTGCAGCGCGCGGTATCGATAGGGCCCGGGCAGGTCCTTGCCGGGCTGCTCCTCGAAGGGCTCCCGGCCGTCCGACAGGTCGATGGTGGCGCCGGACAGCTGCAGCGACCCGCCGATGCGGCCGTTGACGATGCGAAGTGTCCCGGTGCTGGTGAGGTCCTTGTCGAGGTGGAGGTTGCCGGAAACCTGGATGCGGTCGGCGATCAACGTGGCACGCGGGTCGAAGAACCGCTGGTTACCGCCGTCGTTGTAGTCCTCGTCCGCTGGCTTGAGCAGCGCCCCACGCAACGAGAAGTCACTGTCGATCCGCGCGCTGGGCAGGTACAGCCGGCCCGTGGACTGGAACCGTCGCTTGCTGGTCGAGACGCACTGCATGTTGCCCCCGACGTGCAACCCGTTCCCGTCGAGCGCGTAGCCGTCCGGGCTGTTCAGCAGCGCGCCGGCCAGGTTGATGTTGCCGCCGGTCCGCATCCCGGGTATGCGCATCTGACCGTGCACCTCGAGATGAGACCCGAGCAACGCTCCCGCGAGTTGCAGACGGTCGGCGTGCAGGGCGTACCCGCCGACGTTGACCAGCCGCGCGCCGGTCAGCTCGAGCGACCCGCTGACCTCGGCATCGGTGAGGTCGACCTTGCCCTCGACCAGCGTGCCGTCGACCAGCCGCAGGTCGTTGTCGCTGTAGAGGTTCCGCGCCTCGAGCCCCGGCAACCGGCAGGACGTGAACTCACAACCGGCGAGCTTCGCCTGCCTCACGTCGGGCGGCTCCTCGAACCGGCAGCGCACGAACTCCAACAGGTGCGGAAACTCAACCGCCCGCAGGTCGAGCACGCCGACGATGTACTTGTCCTTGAACCGCAGCACCGGCGGCGTCGTGGCGCGTCGCCGCCCCCACCCGCTGGCCGGCCCCCACCCGGCGGGCCCGGGCTCGAAGGCGAAGATCTGACGCACGATCTCGTCAGCCCTCACACGAGCCCACTCCGGCGGCTTCGGGCTGAACGGATCCAGCCGTCGCCCAAGCGGTTCATCGGTCATCAAGAGCCCCTCGAACGACGCAGAAGAAAGGCCAGCAGGTGCGACGCCGCACGCTCACCCCCGGTTCCCACCTGGCAACAACAGCATGATCAAGCCTCGCACCTCAAGCGGGGTCCCCTCCCGCGACGCACGAAAGGACGCCTCCGACGCAGCTGACCAGGACAAGCCGCCGCGCCGGGGCCACTCAGCGCGTCGTCCCAGACAACGAGCGGTGGACTGAAACGTTCCGCCGCCCGAGAAACGCTCACCCAACGGATAGACGCGATCCACCACCTGGTGAACCGCGAAACCACAGGCAGAAGCGGAGGTGACCACCGACGAGCGCGACGAACATGACCACATCACCCAGGAAGGCGGACATCACCGGCCGGTGGACTGCCCGGACGGGCAGCCGTCGCGGGATGACAGCGGCCGTCCAGAGTGGGCTGGTCCCCCCTGCGAGGGCACGCAGCGCCGCGTCGGAACGAGACGCAGCAACCGCCTGTACGCGCTGGTCCTGAGCCGGGCACGCTGGGCCTTCATCAGGACGCGCTGGTCCCGGCGTGGGTGGGCGACCCACCGCAGGCTGCGCGGCGGTAGACGCCGTTGGATCTTTGCGCGTGGTTCCCGGGTACGGGCCGTTCGCCGGTCCGGGCTGGGTCGCGGCCGGCCGATGCGGACGCCCCCACTCCGGCCGCCTCCAACCGGCTACGCGAATCGGCGACCAGGACTTCGTCGGCCAAGCGACGGTGCAGCGGCTTCACCGACGCTGGGCGAGGAACTGGCCGCAGGCCAGGCGCAGTCAGCCGCAAGCCAGGCGCAGTCAGCCGCAGGCCAGGCGGAGAGGGCCGCAGGCGTTGCCGGCAGTTTGGCTGGGGCTGGCAATCGGTGGGCCTACACCCGCCGCCACCTGGTGGAGTCGGCACCTGTCCGCCTGCCGGCTGCGCAGCTGAGGCCCGGGCGGGGTTGCGCGCCAGTCTGCGCCTTCATCCGCTGCGGTGGCGTGAGTGAGGATCCGACGGTTCGGCACCTTGCCAGTGGCGAGCCAGGACAGTCCGGCAAGTCCGCTGGCCGAGTCGGTGCGTCGAGGTTGCGATCTCGGCCGCGACGCACCAGGCTGGCGCGGCGGGAAGGGTGACCACTTTGTCGACCCCTCGGGGTCTGACCTGAACAGCCGCACCGACGGCCTCCTGGCGCACTTCCCGCCGCCATGCTGGCTCGCTACGAGAGCACCTTGCCCAAGAAGGACTTCGTGCGTTCGTGCTGCGGGTTGCTGATCACGTCGCGTGGGTTGCCCTGCTCAACGACGACACCGCCGTCCATGAACACGAGTGTGTCGCCGACCTCGCGGGCGAAGCCCATCTCGTGGGTGACGACCACCATCGTCATGCCTTCCTCCGCCAGCTGGCGCATGACCGACAGCACCTCGCCGACGAGTTCGGGGTCCAGCGCGGATGTCGGCTCGTCGAAGAGCATCAGCTTCGGGTCCATGGCCAGTGCCCTGGCGATCGCGACCCGTTGTTGCTGGCCGCCGGACAGTTCGCGGGGGTACGACTTCGCCTTGTCGCCAAGGCCGACGCGGTCCAGCAACGCCAGCGCCCGCGTCCGGGCGGCGGCCTTCGACACACCCTTGACCTGGATCGGCGCCTCCATGACGTTCTCGCACGCGGTCATGTGCGGGAACAGGTTGAACCGCTGGAAGACCATGCCGATCTCCCGGCGCTTCGCCGCCACCTCGCTGTCCTTCAGCTCGTAGAGCTTGTCGCCCCGCAGTCGGTAGCCGACCAGCTCGCCGTCGACCCAGAGCTTGCCCGCCGTGAGCTTCTCCAGGTGGTTGATGCACCTCAGGAACGTCGACTTGCCGGAGCCGGACGGGCCGATCACGCACATGACCTCGCCCGGCATGACCTCCAGGTCGATCCCCTTGAGCACCTCGACACGCCCGAAGTACTTGTGCACGCCTTCGGACTTGACCATCGGCGTTACGTCCTGCTTGGTCATGCCAACCCCGATTTCGGCCGGCCGAACCCGAAGAACCCGGTCGTGCGTGCGGGTACCGCGCCTCGGGAGAACCGGCGCTCGATGAAGTACTGGGCGACCGACAGCAACGACGTCAGCACCAGGTACCAGATGCTCGCCACCACGAGCAGCGGGATCTGCTGCAGGTTGCTGCCGTAGATCAGCTGGACCTGGCGGAACAGGTCACCGACGGCGACCACGCTCGCGAGCGAGGTGAGCTTCAGCATGGAGATCGTCTCGTTGCCGGTCGGCGGGATGATCACCCGCATCGCCTGCGGCAGCACGATCCGGCGCAGGATCTTCAACCGGGTCATGCCCAGTGCCTCCGCGGCCTCCGTCTGGCCCTGGTCGACCGACAGGATGCCCGCCCGCACGATCTCGGACATGTAGGCGGCCTCGTTGAGCCCCAGGCCGAGCACCGCGCCGGCGAACACCGGGATGAGCAGGTTCGAGTCGAAGTACACGAACTCCGGACCGAACGGGATACCCAGCGACAACACCGGGTACAGGATCGCGATGAACGACCAGAAGATGATCTGTACGAGCACCGGCGTGCCGCGGAAGAACCAGGCGTAGGCCCACGCGACGCCGGAGACGATCGGGTTCCGCGAGAGCCGCATGACCGCCACGACGATGCCGAGCACCACACCGATGACCATCGCGAGGACGGTCAGTTCCAGCGTGACCAGCAACCCGTCGAGCACCCGGGGGGCGAAGAGGAAGCGCCACACCACGTCCCAACGCCACGCCGGGTTCGTGAGGAAGCTGTTGACCAGCATGGCGGCCAGGACGAGCAGAACCCCGGCCGCGATCCAGCGGCCGGGGTGCCGGACCGGCACCGCCACGATCTGCTCTGGCGGTGTCGCTCCGGCCTGCTCCGTGGTGTCGGAAGACATGCTCAGTAGATAGCGCCGTTGATCTTGGCCTCGGTGATGGCGCCGCCGCCGACGCCCCAGTTGTCGAGGATCTTCTGGTAGGTGCCGTCGTCGATGATCTTCTGGACCGCACCCTGCAGCGCTTCCTTCATGGTGCCCGCGTCCTTGGGGATCGCGACGCCGTACGGCGCGGTGTCGGTGTCCTCACCGACCTTCTCGAACGCGTTGCCGGTCTTCTTCACCGCGAAGTCGACGACCGGGCTGTCCGCCATGTAGGCCTGGATGCGCCCGGCCTGCAGCGCGGCGTTCACGTCGGTCTGCAGCGGGAAGCCCTGCGCGTTCGGCGCCTCCTTGCCGGCGTCCTCGCAGGCCTTCACGACCGAACCCTCGGCGTCGGCCGTCGTCAGCTGGTCGAGCTGGGTGGTGCCGTTCTGCGCGCCGACCGTCTTGCCGCACAGGTCCTCGATGGTCTTGATGTTCTCCGGGTTGCACTTGCGGACCATCGTCGAGGTGCCGGCCTCGAAGTAGGTCACGAAGTCGACGGTCTGCTCGCGCTCCTTGGTGTCCGTGAAGGAGGACATGCCGAGCTCGTAGCGCTTCGCCTGCAGACCGGCGAGGATGCCGTCGAACGAGGAGTTCACGAACTCCACCTCGAGACCCAGCACCTGGCTGAACGCACGGCCAAGGTCGACGTCCATGCCGACGACCTCGTCGGAGCCCTCGAGCGTGTACTCGTTGGGCGCGTACGAGGCGTCAGTCGCGATGGTGATCTTGCCGTCGGCCTTCACGCTGTCCGGCACCTGCCCGGCGAGCGCGGTGTCCGCGGCGACATTCGCGTCCAACGGCTTGGGGTCGGGCACGTCCGACGGCTCACCGGGCGTGCACGCGGCCCCGGTCCCCCCACCGCCCTGTTCGGAAGGGTTCTCGGTCGTGGCGCCGCAACCGGCCGCGAACAGGGTCGCGGCGGCGCACAGCACGGTCAACACGGTCAGGCGGGTACGAGACACGTCGTCACTCCTCGAGCCTCACTCATGGTCAGAGTTCTGCGAATCCTGCCATTTGGGACGGGCTGAGCACAGGTACGACATGTTACGGACGTGTCACCATGCGCGTGGCCATCCCGTGATCAAGGCCGCGACCAGGGCGGTCCACCCGGTTTGGTGAGTCGCGCCCAGTCCTTCGCCGGTGTCGCCGTCGAAGAACTCACTGAACGTGACATGCGCGGTCCATAACGGAGAGTCACTGGCCTCGATCCGTTTGCCGTCCGACGGCCGCCGACCGTCCTCGCCGGGAAGGAACAGGCTGGCGAGTCGGCCGGCGAGCTCACCGGCCGCGTCGCCGAGCGGCATTGTCCTGCCGGAGCCGGTCGGCAGCTCGACGGCGAACGTGCCCCGGTGGAACGAGTCGATCGTGTGGAGCGCCTGGACGAGCAACGCGTTCGTCGGGAACCACACAGGACCGCGCCAGTTCGAGTTGCCGCCGAACATCGTGGTGTGCGACTCGCCGGGTTCGTAGCGGACCCAGTGCTGCTGTCCGGCCACGTGCACGTCCAGCCCGTCGCGGTGCGCGGCGGACATCGAGCGGATCCCGTACGGGGAGAGGAACTCGCCCTCGTCGAGCATGCGCGTCAGCACCCGCCGCAGCTTGCCCTCGTCCAGAAGGGACAGCAGCGCGGCCCGCTCGTCGCCGGACCGCCACGTGATGAACTGCCCGAACTCCGGCTGGTGGTGCAGCAGGTAGTTCAGCCGGGCCGCGAAGTGCGGCAGTTCGGCGAACACCCAGGGCTCCAGCTCGGCGGTCGCGAACACCGGGATGAGCCCGACCATCGACCGCACGCGAACGGGGGACGACTCGACCGAGCCGTCGCCGTGGGTGCGGGACACGAGGTCGTAGCAGAACCCGTCCTGCTCGTCCCAGATCCCACGCGAGGCCGACCCGAACCGCGACGACACCTGCGCGATCGAGAGGAAGTGCTCCACGAACTTGGTGGCGACGTCCTCGTACGCCTCGTCGTGCCTGGCCAGCTCCAGCGCCATCCGCATGAGGTGCAGCGCGTAGGTCGCCATCCAGGAGGTGGCGTCGGACTGCTCGAAACGCCATCCTGCTGGCAGTTTTTCGGACCGGTTGACCGGACCGATGTTGTCCATGCCGAGGAAGCCACCCTCGAAGAGGTAGTTGCCCTCGGGGTCCTTCCGGTTGACCCACCAGGAGAAGTTGAGCAGCAGCTTGTGGAAGACGCGGGCGAGGAACACACGGTCGCCGGTGCCGGTGCGGTGCTGCTCCGCGAAGTACACCTGCAGCGCGGCCCACGCGTGCACGGGTGGGTTGACGTCGCCGAACTCCCACTCGTATGCGGGCAGCTGACCGTCCGGATGCATCATCCATTCGCGACACATGAGCAGCAGCTGGTCCTTGGCGAACGCCGGGTCGACGAGCGCGAACGGGATCATGTGGAAGGCGAGGTCCCATGCGGCGAACCAGGGGTACTCCCATTCGTCCGGCATGGACAGCACGTCCGCGACGTCCAGGTGTCGCCAGTGGACGTTGCGTCCGCCGGGCCGCATCCGCTCACTCGGCGCAGGCGGGTTGGCGGGATCACCCTCGAGCCAGTGCCGCAGGCGGAAACGGTAGATCTGCTTCGTCCACAGGAGCCCGGCCAGCGCTTTCCGCACCACGGCACGCTCGTGTCCGTCCCGGTTGGGGATGCGGTCGGCGTAGAAGTCGTCCGCTTCCTTGCGCCGCTGCGCCATGGTGTTGCGGAAGGTGCGGCCGAACGCGCGGCCGTGCCCGTTCCCGGCGATGAGCCGGAGCCGGACGGTGACCTCGGCGCCGGGCGCGACGGACTCGAAGTGGTACCAGGCCGCGGCCTTGGTGCCGGGCTGGGACGCTGTGCCGGGCTCGACGACCTGGCAGGCGTCCTCGATGCCGCGCACCACGTGGTCGTCGATGCCGGCCTTGGTGTAGCGGCTGGGGTTGCCACCACGCCCGAAGAGCTCCATCTCGTCGGTCTCGTTGTCGGTGACCAGCATTGTCGGCTGGCCGCTTGCCTGCAGGGTGTAGCGGCCGATCCGCGAGTGCTCGGCCACGACGCGCGTCCACCCCTTCGCGGTGGAGGCGATCAGCGCGGGCCGGCGGGCGTCCCGACCCCACGACCAGGTGTTGCGGAACCACAGCTGGGGCAGGAGGTGTAGTGGTTTGGCCTCCGGTCCACGGTTGGTGGCGGTGATCTCGATGCAGAGGTCGTCCGGTGCGGCCTTCGCGTAGGTGACCTGGATGTCGAAGAACCGGTTGCCGGCCAGGACGCCGGTGTCGGCGAGCTCGGGTTCCCGTTCGTCACGCCGGGCTTCGGCCGCGCGGGCCCGCAACTCCCTGTAGGGGAAGGCGGCCTGCGGGTACCGGTAGAGGACGCTCATCCACGAGTGCGTTGGCGTGCCGTCGAGCACCCACCAGTGCTCCTTGACGTCCTCTCCGTGGTTGCCCTCGCCGTTGGTGAGCCCGAAGTACCGCTCCTTGAGCATCTCGTCCTGGCCGTTCCACATGGCCACGGCGAAGTTAAGGAAGCCGTGCCGGTCACAGATCCCGGCGATGCCGTCCTCACCCCACCGGTAGGCGCGGGACCGAGCGTGCTCGAAAGTGAAGTATCCCCACGCATCGCCATACGGAGAGTAATCTTCGCGGACCGTTCCCCACTGCCGCGCGGCCAAATAGGGGCCCCAGAATCGCCAGGGCGAGTTCATCTCCTCAGACTCGGCCAACCGATCGTGTTCAGCTGTGCGGCTGGAACCCATGCGCCCATGATGCCGGTAGCCCGAAGGGCGGCACCGGGGAGCGGGTCATGTCGTATCCTCGGCTACCGTGCGCGTCCGTCCGGTGACTACCGGACAAGGGGGACGAGGATGGAGTACGAGGACCGATGAGAACCGGGCGGGCGGTCGAGATCTCCGTCTTTCCTCTGCTCAGCATGATCCAGAAGGAGGACCTGGGCGAGGCCCATGCGCTCTTCGCCGGGGGTGAGCGGTACGTGTCGCCGCGGTTCGCGGACGAGGCCGCGCGGGTTGTCCAGCAGGAGTTGAAGGAAGCCGGCCTCGGGGAGCAGCGCGACTACCTCGACTTCGTCGACACGGTGAACATCGTGCAGCGGGCGACGACCGAGTACTACGGATGGGTCACCTCCGTCGAGGAGACCTACGCGGTTCTCGGTGCTTCCCTTGGGCGGCAAGCGGTTCTGCTCACTCGGTCCGGAGAGACCGTCCGTTTCGAACGGTGCGACGCCGACCGGACGCTCGAGGCTCTCGCCTGGCGGCTGCCCGACGTGCCCGTGGCCCGCGGCGACGCTATTTCCGTCAGCCACAAAGACTTCCACACACCGCAGCGGTCCGCGGGCAGCGTCATGCGACGGTCCACTTCGGCACGACCGGAAGGCGCGCGACGACTCGACGCGCTCCTGAAAATCCAACGGAACGCCGTCACCAAGCTGTACGCCGCCCGGCGGGACGCCGACGGGTTTCGCCAGCGGTCCGAGGGGTGGCTCACCGTGCTCGATCTCATCGACGGGCGGTGGGCGATCTTTGTGAGCCACTCACGGAAAGAGAAGTGGATCAACGCCGTTCCCGGTACACCGGGAGTAATCGCCGACCGGCTCGCGGACCTAGCGCGCTCGATACGTTGACGCCACGAACACCAGTGCCAGCGCCACGTACAGCCACATCGCCACCGAAACGCCAGCCTTGTCCGCCAGCCAGCCCGTCACCAGTGGCGCGGTCACGCCGATCTGGCTGACCGCCTCCGCCACCGCGGACGTCGTGCCTGCCTGTCCTGGGCGAAGCGTCATGTACCGCGCCTGCAGGATGATCCACGCCAGGTTCACCGCCGCGCCCACCAGCGCCATCGCCACCGCCGCGGTCACGATGGTCGGGAAGGCCACGAGCAGCAACACACCCGCGGCCAGCGCCAGCGAGCACGTCAGCAGACTCACTCGACGGCGACTGGTCCGGCTCGCCCACGCGGCCGCGGCCAGTCCGCCCGCCATGCCGGCACCCGTCGCCACCGTCGCGACCACCGGCGACATTCCTTGCCCGCCAATGAGAAACGCCATCGTGAAACCGATGAACGTGTCGTCGAACGCGACGATCACGCCCACCAGCAGGCCGGCCACGATCACCCTGCGGTCCCGCGCCACCGCCAGCAGCGCACCCACCACGCTCGGTTCGTCGTCGGCGCGGGTGGGTGGCGGCAGTGGACGGGTGGCGAGGGTCAGGCCGTACGCCACCATCGCGAACCCGGCCGCCCAGAACGCCGCCCGCCAGCCGAGGCCCGACCACAACGCGGCGGCGAGCAGCAGCGGGCCCGCCAGATCGCCCACGGCCGCCAGCAGGTTCGCCCGCGCCAGCGCCGGTTCGGCGTTCTCGCCAGCCACCTCCACCAGCGACACTTCCGCCGCCTGCACGAGCAGGTCGCCCAACGTGCCCATCAGACACACCGCGACGACCAACGTCCAGAAGTCGCCGGCCGCGGCGAACACACACAGACCCGCGCCGTAACCGACACCGCCGAGCGCGGCCAGCACCCGTCGGTCCACACGATCGACGAGCACGCCGAACGGTGTGGTGAGCAGGCCGATGCCCGGGTACAGGAACAGCAGGAAGCCGGCTTGAACGTAGGTCAGGCCGATGTCCGCGCGGATCGACTCCACCGCCGCGTACGGCAGGTAGGCGACCGTCTCGTCGAAGAAACGGACGAGCAACAGCGCCGCCACCAGCGACGCCGGAAAACGTGGTGCTAGGTCAGATCAATGTCGGAACCATGCGCGCATGAGGCGATCGTAGCCCGAGTCGTGCCTTGACGAAGACCGGTTTTTCGACCAGCTATCCCTCTGGCGGCGGCCTCCGGCCCCCGGTTTCCAGCCTACGGCAGGGGACTGACGGTTTCGTCGCTTCGGGCAGCGGCCTGTGGACAACTGGTCGTGCTGTGGACAACCCCCGTGGTGCTGATCTTGTCTGGCCGGGACTGTCGGTCCTGGGCGTTAGGCTGGAAATCGGGGGGCCCCCGGGTGCGCGAGTGGGACTTTCGCTCGGGGTTGGGCGGGTGAACCCTTTGCCGGTTAGCTGTTGTGTGGCCGGGGTGTCGGTGCTCGCCGTTAGGCTGGATTCCGGGGGCCGGAGGCCACAGGGGACTTCGGAGGGGTTCTGTTTCCGCGGACAGACGCCTGCTCAACCCGCCGCCGTATGCACTGAAGGCAGGACATCGGCGGCGGGTTGACCAGACCTGCCGTCAGCCCTGGTTTTCGCGGGCGTGGGCGTCCAGCAGAAGCGCAACCGACTCCGTCACTCGCTTCGCGTGCGGGATGTGCAGCCACTCGTCCGGCACGTGCGCGTTGCTGTCCGTGCCCGCGGCGCCCGTCACCACGAACTGGGCGTTCGGGTAGGCCTCGCCGAGTGAGCCCATGAACGGGATCGAGCCGCCGAGACCCAGGGTCAGCCACTGGTTGCCGCCGAACACGGTCTCGCTCACGGAGTCCAGTGCCGTGTGCAGCCAGGGCGCGGTCGCCGGGGCGTTCCAGCCCGGCCCCGTCTCCTGCCGCGAGAGGGTGACCTTCGCGCCGTACGGGACATCCGTGGTCAGCGTTCGCTCGATCGCCGCGAGCGCCGCGTCGTGATCGGCGGTCGGCGGCAGGCGGAAGCTCAGCGTCAACGTCGTGAACGGGCGCAGGACGTTGCCCGCATCCTCCGGCAGCGGCAGCCCGGCCCCGCCGATGATCGACAGCGTGGGGCGCCACGCGTTGTTCGCCATCAGCTCGTAGTTGTCGTCCGACACTGGGGACATGCCCGCCACCAGCGGGAACGCGGCGGCAATCGACGACGGGAGCAGGGCGGCGAGCGACTTCATCTCGTCGACGCGGTCGACCGGTATCTCTGTGTGCAGTTCCGGCAGGAGGATCTCGCCGGTCGTCGAGTCCTCGAGGCGGTCCAGCAGCTGCCGGAACACCCGGAACGAGCTGGGCACGACCCCGCTGACCACCCCAGAGTGCTGCCCGGTCTCGAGCACAGTCACTGTCGCGGTCACCGTGCACATGCCACGCAGCGACGTGGTCAGCCACAGCCGGTCGTAGTCCTGGCCACCCGAGTCGAGGCACACCACCAGCGAGATGTCACCCAGCCGCTCCCGGTACGCCTCGAGGTACGCCGGCAGGTCCGGGCTGCCGGACTCCTCGGACGTCTCCAGCAGCACCAGGCACCGCGCGTGCTTCCCGCCGGCCGCCCGCACAGCCTCGATCGCCGCCGACGCCGCGTAGCCCGAGTAGCCGTCGTCCACCGCGCCCCGGCCGTACAGGCGGTCGCCGCGGATCACCGGTGTCCACGGGCCGAGGCCTTCCGACCAGCCGCCCACCGGCGGCTGCTTGTCCAGGTGGCCGTACAGCAGCACGGTTCCACCGTCCGCCGGCATCCCGTCCGACGGGGGCACGTCCATCAGCACGACCGGTGTCAGGCCGGGCAGTCGGAGGATCTCGACGGTCGCGCCAGGCAGGTCACGCGCGGCGAGCCAGGCGCGGACGTGTTCCGCGGCGGCGTCCAGGTATCCCGACTCCGCCCAGCCCGCGTCGAAGAGCACCGAGACCGCGGGGATCCTCACCAGCTCGGACAGGCTGGGCACGATGTCCGAGTCCCACGTCCGGTTCACGGTGCTACGTATCTGGGTGATATCCACCCCGGCGATACTGCCACTACCATAAGGAGTGATGCAGATCACTCTGATGGCCGAGTTGGTCAACCGGACGGCCCAGCGCCACGCACCGGGCCATGACACCACCTCGGCGGTGATCCGGAGGATGACTGCTCTGAGCTGCCGTGTTGACACCGCGCCAGGAGGTGATCGCGCTGGAGCCAAGGCTTCTCCGTGAATGCCCAATTGTCGGTGATCCTACGGTTTTCCCAGCTCAGCGCCTCAGATGCCGACGATCGGGCCTCACGGCAGACCATGCGCGCATGCCAGGATGGACTCGAAAACCGTCAGCGCCAGCGGCGGATGAGAACCACCCCACCCGGGCAGGTGACCGCCGATGGCGCGGCCGCGTGCGGTCGCCACAAGCGAACGCCCGGCGTCGACACTTAGGAGAACGCATGTCGTCCCCAGAACAGTGGACGCACCCGGAACCCGGCGTCGGACCGGCCGCCACCGCGGCCAAGCCGACCGCGGAGCAGGTGATCGCGGGATTGCGAGCGACAAGTGAGGGTGGCCCGGAGCTCGTACAGCTCCTCACGCCGGAAGGCGAGCGGGTCGCCAATGCGGAATGGGACCCCTACGTCGCCGACGTGACGGCCGAGGACCTGCGGAATCTGTACCGCGACATGGTCCTCACCCGGCGCATCGACCGGGAGGCCAACGCACTGCAGCGCCAGGGCCAGCTCGGCATCTGGGTGCCGCTGCTCGGTCAGGAGGCCGCGCAGATCGGGTCGGGCAGAGCGCTGAAGCCGCAGGACATGGCGTTCCCGAGCTACCGAGAGCACGGTGTCGCGTGGTGCCGGGGTGTGCACCCGACCGAACTGCTCGGCATCTTCCGTGGCACGGACCACGGCTCGTGGGACCCGATCGGCAAACGCTTCCACCTGTACACGATCGTCATCGGCAACCAGGTGTTGAACGCAGCCGGCTACGCCATGGGCCAGCGCTTCGAGGGCAAGGTCGGTGACGACGAGGGCGAGGCGACCATCGTCTACTTCGGCGACGGCGCGACCTCCCAGGGCGACGTGCACGAGGGCTTCGTGTGGGCGTCGGTGTACGACGCGCCGCTCGTGTTCTTCTGCCAGAACAACCAGTGGGCCATCTCCGAGCCGACCGAGCGCCAGTCCCGGCTGCCGCTGTACCAGCGCGCCCGCGGCTACGGCTTCCCCGGCATCCGGGTCGACGGCAACGACGTGCTCGCGACCCTCGCGGTGTCGCGCTGGGCGCTCGACCAGTGCCGGCACGGCAACGGCCCGGTCCTGATCGAGGCGTTCACCTACCGCATGGACGCCCACACCACGACCGACGACCCCACGCGGTACCGGCTTTCGGACGAGCTGGAGGCGTGGAAGCTGAAGGATCCGATCGAGCGCGTGCGTGTCCACCTGGTGCGGCACGAGCAGGCCGGGAACGACTTCTTCGACGAGGTGCAGACCCAGTCCGACGAACTCGCCGCCGAGCTGCGGGAGTTCTGCCAGAACATGCCGACACCTCCCCCGTCGCGGATCTTCTCCGAGGTGTACGAGGAGTCCAGCCCGGTGCTGGACCGCCAGCGCGACACCTTCCTCGAGTACACGGCCGGGTTCGCGGAGCACGCGGAGCGAACAGTCGGGCACAGCGCTGGAGGTGAGCACTGATGGTGGCGCCTGTCATGAACGAACGGACCACGAAGCCGAGCACGCAGACAGTCACGCTCGGCAAGAGCCTCAACCTGGGCCTGCGTGCGGCCATGGAGGCCGACGCCAAGGTCATCATCATGGGCGAGGACGTCGGCAAGCTCGGCGGCGTCTTCCGCATCACCGACGGACTCCAGAAGGACTTCGGTGAGCAGCGCGTGCTCGACACGCCCCTCGCCGAGTCGGGGATCATCGGCACGGCCGTCGGTCTCGCCATCCGCGGGTTCCGGCCGGTGTGCGAGATCCAGTTCGACGGGTTCATCTTCCCCGCGTTCGACCAGATCGTCTCGCAGGTCGCGAAGCTGCACTTCCGCAGCCAGGGCAAGATCAACCTGCCGATCGTGATCCGGGTGCCGTTCGGCGGCGGGATCGGCGCGGTCGAGCACCACTCCGAGTCGCCGGAGTCGTACTTCGCGCACACCGCGGGTCTCAAGGTCGTGTCGTGCTCGAACCCGATCGACGCCTACTGGATGATCCAGCAGGCCATCCAGTGCGACGACCCGGTGCTGTTCTTCGAGCCGAAGCGGCGGTACTACGAGAAGGCCGAGCTGGACCTCGACGCGACGCCCGAGCCGCTGTTCACCTCCCGGGTGCTGCGTCGTGGCACCACCGCGACGCTGGCGACGTATGGGCCGATGGTCAAGACCTGCCTGGAGGCCGCGGCCGCCGCGGCCGAGGAGGGCAAGGAGCTCGAGGTCATCGACCTGCGCACGCTGTCGCCGCTCGACCTGGCGCCGGTGTTCGAGTCGGTGCGCCGCACCGGGCACCTGGTCGTGGTGAACGAGGCGCCGTCGGAAGCATCGCTCTCGTCCGAGATCGCCGCTCGCGTTCAGGAGGAGTGCTTCTACTCGCTGGAAGCGCCTGTCGTGCGGGTGACCGGGTTCGACACGCCCTACCCGCCGTCGAAGCTCGAGGAGGAGTTCCTCCCCGACCTCGATCGGGTGCTGGAAGCTGTCGACCGCTCGCTGGGCTGGTGAGGCGAGGCATGCCTGACTACAAGGTGTTCCCCCTGCCCGACACGGCGGAGGGCCTGGTCGACGCCGAGATCCTGACCTGGCACATCAAGCCGGGTGACGAGGTCAAGGTCAACCAGATCATCGTCGAGATCGAGACGGCGAAGGCCGCGGTCGAGCTGCCGTGCCCGTGGGCCGGTGTGGTGACGGAGCTGCACGCCGAGCCGGGGCAGACGGTCAACGTCGGCGAGCCGATCGTGACCATCGACGTCGACCCCGGTGGCGCGGCGGCCGCCCCCGCCGCCCAGGCGGAGACCAACGGCCAGGCCATGCTCGTCGGCTACGGCCCGAAGGCCACGACCGGCAAGCGCCGGCCACGCAGGACCGCCGCGACGACAACCGCCCCGCCGGCCCCGGTGGTCTCACCGCCGGAGCCGATCACGGTGCCGGACTCGCCGGCCGCGTTGCTGGACCCGGCCGGATTGGTGCCGCTGGCAAAGCCACCGGTACGCAAGCTTGCCAAGGACCTGGGCGTTGACCTGCGGTCGCTGGCCGGCTCGGGCGTGATCACCCGCGAGGACGTGGAACGAGCCGCACGCGGACCCGCGCCGGCGGCGCCGACCGCGCGGGAACGGCGGGTGCCGGTCAAGGGCGTGCGCAAGATGACCGCGCAGGCCATGGTCGACAGCGCGTTCACGGCACCGCACGTCACGGAGTTCCTGACCGTCGACGTCACGCCGATGATGGAGCTGCGCGCGCGGCTGAAGAACCACCCCACGTTCCGGGACGTGAAGCTGACGCCGCTGACGTTCGCCGCCAAGGCGGTCTGCCTCGCGGTGAAACGAACCCCGGACGTGAACGCGACGTGGGCCGGCGAGGAGATCGTCTACAAGGACTACGTGCACCTGGGCATCGCGGCCGCCACGCCGCGTGGCCTGGTCGTGCCGAAGATCCGCGACGCGGACGGGCTGTCGCTGCGTGAGCTGGCGGTGGCGTTGGAGGAGCTGACGACGGTCGCGCGGGACGGCAAGACCTCGCCGGCCGACATGCTGAACGGCACCTTCACGATCACCAACGTCGGTGTGTTCGGCGTGGACACCGGCACGCCGATCATCAACCCGGGTGAGTCGGCGATCCTGGCGCTCGGCGCGATCCGGGACATGCCGTGGGTGGTCGACGGCGAGATCAAGGTGCGGAAGGTGTGCCAGCTGTCGCTGAGCTTCGACCACCGTGTGGTGGACGGGCAGCAGGGCTCACAGTTCCTGGCGGACGTCGGCGCCGTGCTGGCCGACCCCGCGATGGCGATCACCTTCTGAGGGCAGATCGAAGTAG
Source organism: Actinophytocola sp. (assembly GCF_036378875.1). GTDB lineage: Bacteria > Actinomycetota > Actinomycetes > Mycobacteriales > Pseudonocardiaceae > Actinophytocola. Next base: position 7,251 of record NZ_DASUVO010000067.1, on the reverse strand, counting down.
CTGATGAGGTTCGCGGCGAACGCGATGTCGCCGCGAACCTTTACTTTTCCGCGCATGAAGAGCATGGCCACGTGGACGCCGCCGGTCACCACACGCAGGAAGTCGGCGGGTGCCAGGGTGATCGTCACGCGGGGGTCGGCCGTTGGTTCCGTGCCCGACCGGCACGTGCCGTTCTCGATGATCGTCTCGAACCGGTCGTAGCCGTCCGAGCCGCCGGTGAAGCGCCAGTGAACGACCGCTTGGAGGGTCGCCGCCTTCGCGGTGTCGAGGTGTTCACCCATCCGCCGGAAGATCTCGTCGAACACGACGTGCCGCAGGTGGGGATGCGACATCAGGTGGTCGAGTTGCGCGGGTGTGGCGCGGGAGACGAACCACACGAACGTGTCCGTGCTCATCGCGGCCAGGCGGACGCCGGTGCCGACCCGACCGAGCATGTCGAGGACGTCGATGAGCTGAACGAACTGCCCCTCGTCCAGCAGTTTCGGGTCGATGGCGCGGGCGAACGTGTCGATGTCGACTGGGCTGTCCGCCGGCGCCGGGACGACTCGCCTACGCCTGAATCGCATATGGACACCCTAACTACTGGCGGGTAACGATACGCTGACAAAGATTTCGTCGAGTTCGGGGAGGATCGGTGACCGTGGAAGAGCGGCGGCGGGTCAAGCGGCTCCCGCGCGAAGTTCGCGAGCGGCAGATCCTCGACGCCGCCGTCCGGGTGTTCTCCGAGCGTGGCTACCACGAGGCGTCGATGGACGAGATCTCCGACGTCGCGGGCGTTTCGAAACCGATGATCTACGCCTACCTCGGTTCGAAGGAGGACCTGTTCGCGGCGTGCATCCACCGCGAGGCAACGCAGTTACTGGCCGCGGTGGCCGCGGGCGTGCGACCCGAGCTACCACCGGACATGCAGCTGTGGCACGGGCTCGCCGCGTTCTTCGAGTACGTGGGCACGCACCGCGAGAGCTGGCGAGTCGTGCACCGGCAGGCCATCACGCAGGGCGGCCCGTTCTCCGACGAGTTGCTTGCCATGCGCACCCAGGCCATCACGCTCGTGGACACACTGCTGGTGCGGGTCGCGACGAAGGAAGGCCTGGACGGCAGCTCGACCGAATCGCTCGCGGCGGCACTGGTCGGCGCCGCCGAGTCCCTCGCGGACTGGTGGTTGGACCGGCCGGAGGTGCCGAGCCGGATCGTCGCGTCCCGCCTGATGAACCTGGCGTGGATGGGTTTCGGCGGCCTGGTGAACGGCTCGACCTGGCACCCGCGCGAAACCTAGAAAATCTCGCCGGCCAGGTGCGGCTTGCCGGTCCTGGCGTCGGAGAGACCGAACTCCCAGCCGCCCCCGCGCTCGTCGGCCCAGAACGCGACCTTCGCCGGTAGCAAAACGGGGAGCTTGAACGCCACGTCGACGGTGTAGGCGTCCGGCAGCCGCCCCTCGAACGCCGCGAGGCAGCGCGCTTTCGTCCACATGCCGTGGGCGATCGCGCGAGGAAACCCGAACATCCGAGCGGTCAACCGGTACAGATGTATTGGGTTGCGGTCGCCGGAGACCTCGCCGTAGCGCCGCCCGATGTCGTCCGGCACCCGCCAGGTCGCGGTCGACGGCGGCGGTTCGGCGTGCTCGCCCCTCTCGGCCTTGGTGGTCCCACCGCCGCGCCGGAGATAGGTGGACACGTCCGTCCACACCACCTCACCGTCGACCAGCACCTCACCGACCATGTCGAACTGCCGCCCCCGCGGGTGATCACGCAGGTTCTCCAGGTGCACCCGCAGATCGAGCCGGTCGCCGAGGTGCAGTGGCCGGTGCCGCGTGATCCGGTTGGCCACGTGCACCGACCCGACCAGCGGAAACGGGAAGTCGCGGCCCGCCATCAACTTGATCTGCAGGGGATAGGTGAGCAGGTGCGGGTAGGTCAACGGCAGCTCGTCGACGAGCCGGAACCCGCACACCCGGTTGTAGGCGGCGAGGTGCTTCCGGTCGACGGTGACCCCGGACAGCGTGTACACGGTGTCCGGCAGCTCACCGCCCCTGCGGCGAAACCCGGTGAGCACCGCCTTCGGGTAGAGGACCGCGAGACTGGGCGCGGACGACAGCTCAACCATGATCAGGCCCCCAGGAAGCTCTGCCCACACACGCGCACGACATTGCCGTTGACCGCTCCCGACGCGGGATTGGCATACCAGGCAATGGTTTCCGCGACGTCGACAGGCTGCCCGCCCTGGGCGAGGCTGCTCAGCCGACGCCCGACCTCCCGAATCAGCAAGGGAACGGCCGCGGTCATCTTCGTCTCGATGAAGCCGGGTGCGACGGCGTTGATCGCGGCTCCCCGCTCGGCGAGAACCGGCGCGTAGGCGTTGACCATGCCGATCACGCCGGCCTTGCTGGTCGCGTAGTTGGTCTGGCCGTTGTTCCCGGCGATCCCGGCGATCGACGAGACCCCGACGATCCTCCCGCCACGCCGCAACACATCCCCGTCGAGCAAGGCGTCGTTGATCGCGAGCTGGCTGGACAGGTTCACCGCGAGCACGGCGTCCCAGGCAGCCTCTTTCATGTTGGCAAGTCGCTTGTCTCGGGTGATCCCGGCGTTGTGCACGACGATGTCGACCTTGGTGTGCCGCTCTCGCAGATACGTGACGAGCGCCGCCGGCGCTCCCGCCGAGGTGATGTCCAGCTGCAGAGCCGCACCGGAAACCCGGTTGGCGACGCTGGAAAGCTCCTCACCCTGCGCGGGAATGTCCAGTGCCACCACGTGTGCACCGTCCCGAGCAAGCACCTCGGCTATGGCGGCGCCAATACCCCGCGACGCACCGGTCACCACCGCGACCCGGCCGGCGAGGGGCCGGTCCCAGTCCTCGGGCTCGACAACCTCGCCCCCGTGCACGCCAATACGTATGACCTGGGCGTCGACGAACGCCGACTTCGCGGACAACAGAAACCGCAATGTGGACTCGGCGGCCACCTCGAACTCCGGAGCGACATAGACGAGCTGAGCAGTCGCCCCCCGAGTCAACTCCTTGCCGAGGGAACGAACGAACCCCTCGAGTGCCCGCTGAGCAATGCCATCCCGCCCACGGCCCGCGGGCGGCGCGCCAAGGACGATCACTCGACCGCAGGTCCCAACGTTCCGCACGACGGGATGGAAGAAGTCGTACAACTCCCGCAGCCGAGCAGGCTCGTCGATACCGGTGGCGTCAAAGACCAGAGCACCAAACCGCTCACCCTCAGTGACATCGGTGACCTCGGTGGCGGAGATGCCCTTGAGCACGGAACGCACGGTGTCCACCATCCGCCCGCCGCCCCCGACGAGCACGGGGCCGTCAAGGGTGGGCTGACCAGGTAAGTACCGCCGCAGAGGCGTGGGGTCAGGCAACCCAAGCCGCCGAACGACCTGCCGGCCGAGGTTCGACCGGGCGAACTGCTGGTAGCGGTCGGTCATGATGCTCCGCATCTCAAAGCGTCGGTCCTCTCTCGACTCGTAGCCTACTCGCGAGTAGGTTAGGATTTCCAGCCGGGAGGAAGGTGATCGAGGATGACCCGCAGGGTGGCGATCGTCGGCGGCAACCGCATCCCGTTCGCAAGGTCGAACGGTCACTACGCGACGGCGTCGAACCAGGACATGTTCACCGCGGCACTGGACGGCCTGGTAAGCCGCTTCGGCCTGCAGGGCGAACGGTTGGGCGAGGTGGCGGCCGGCGCGGTGCTCAAACACAGCAGGGACTTCAACCTGGCACGGGAATGCGTGTTGGGCTCCCGCCTGTCCCCGGAAACCCCCGCGTACGACGTACAGCAAGCGTGCGGCACGGGCCTACAGGCAATAACCCAGGTAGCGAACAAAATCGCGCTGGGCCAAATCGACTCCGGCATCGCGGGCGGCGTGGACACGACCAGCGACGCCCCACTGGGCATCAACGAGGACCTGCGTCAGATCTTCCTGGAACTGAACAGAGCAAAGACCTGGAAGCAACGCCTCAGGGCACTGGCGAAAATCCGCCCAACGCAGGTAATCCCAGACATCCCCAAGAACGCGGAACCTCGCACAGGCCTCTCCATGGGCGAACACGCGGCAATAACAGCCAAAGAGTGGCACATAACAAGAGAAGCCCAGGACGAACTGGCCGCGGCCTCCCACCAAAAACTGGCCGCCGCCTACGACCGTGGCTTCTTCGGCGACCTACTGACCCCCTACCTGGGCCTGACCAGGGACGCAAACCTCCGCCCGAACTCAACGGCCGACAAGCTGGCCAAACTAGCCCCAGCCTTCGGCGGCAAAGACGGCACCATGACAGCAGGCAACTCGACCCCACTAACGGACGGCGCCTCAACAGTCCTACTGGCAACAGAAGAGTGGGCAGAGCAAAGAAGCCTGCCGGTCCTGGCCTACCTGACCCACACAGAAACAGCAGCAGTGGACTACGTACACGGAAAAGAGGGCCTACTAATGGCCCCAGCGTACGCGGTCCCGAGAATGCTGAAACGAGCAAACCTGACCCTACAAGACTTCGACTACTACGAAATCCACGAAGCCTTCGCGAGCCAGGTACTGGCAACCCTAGCCGCCTGGGAAGACCCCGACTTCGCAAAAACCCGCCTGAACCAGGACACCCCACCAGGCCAAATAGACCGCACCAAACTAAACGTAAACGGCTCATCCCTGGCAGCAGGCCACCCGTTCGCAGCAACAGGTGCCCGCATAGTAGCCACCCTGGCCAAACAACTAAAAGAAACCCAAAACCAAAACAAACCCAAAAAATCCCGAGGCCTAATCTCAATCTGCGCAGCAGGAGGCCAGGGAGCAACAGCCATCCTAGAATCCCCGTAACAAAACAAGCCCCCGAAACCACAACAACGTAGAGGGGCCCGAACACGCAACTCGCAGGGGCCCAAAGCGAGAGCGTTGTTCAGATGTGGGTTCACCAGCCGAGTCGGTAGTACTCGAGGGTGGTGATGATGCGGATGAGGTTGGGGAGTTCGGACAGGCGGCCGCGGTAGCCGGTGGCGAGGATTTTCCAGTTCTTCCAGTGTGCGATGGCGCGTTCGACCGCGGCTCGGTGTTGGGCGATGGAGTGGTTCCAGATCTTGTTGGCCGGGTGTGGTGTTGGTGGCCGGGGTGTTTGCGGCGGGGGCGGATCACGGGGGTGCCTTGGTAGCCCAGGTCACCGATGGTGGGGTGTCGGCCAGGAGGTGGTCGTACCCGGCGGCGGTGAAGCCTGTTCGGTCGTGTGTTCGGCCTGGCACGGGTGAGGAGACGGCGAGTAACTGACCGGACAGGTCGGAGAGGACCTGGACGTTGAGGCCGGCTTTGTGGCGTTTCCCGGAGTAGTTGGTTTCGTGGGTTTCGCGGTCGGTGCGCCGGTTGCCGATCGGGATCAGGGTGCCGTCGACCAGCACCACCCGCCCGCGTAACACCTCGGGTAGGGGTGGTCGGTGCAGGCAGATGACCTGCTCGATCAGCGGAAGCATCCGCCGGTAGATCCGTGACACGGTCGGCTGGGAGATCTCGAACAGATCGGCCAGCACGGACTGGCCCATGTTCGATCGCAGCAACACCAGGGTCAGTACCACCCGCCGATACAGGCCCAACAGCGGCGAACGACCTCGACGCCCCCGACCAGAGAGGACTTGGTGGATCCGGGCGACCAACTCCTGGATCTGAGCGTGATCAAGACCCGTCGTAGACTCGTACCGCAACAGCCCCGCCCCAGCTAGATCGGCTTCTGTGAGAGGAAACGATCTTAGCTAGACGGGGCTGTTGCACTACCCACAAGATCCACATCTGAATAACGCTCCGAGACTCGCAGGGGCCGAACGCGAGACTCGCGAGTCCCCACAGTTGAACTCGCAAGCCGACACGGTTGAACTCAGAGGTTCTGACTGTTGAACTCAGGGGTCCGGAGCGTCGGACACGCGGGTCCGGAGTGTTGGACACGCGAACTGAAGGCGACACTCCAGCGGAGGCTGCACGGCAGCAGCCGAGACGACCAACAAGGGCCGCACTCCAACGGGGACGACACACCAGCGGAGGAACGCCGGCTGACAGGGAAGGCGACGCAGCAACCGTGGGGGGCTTGGGGGGTTCGACCCCCCAGCATCACGACGGAGGGGCAGAAGCGAAGGTGGCCCTGCACACCGAGCAGGGGTAGGAAACCCCGTAGTGCTGCCAGGTCGGGGGTCCGCCAGCACTACGGGGTCAACCGGAACATCGTGGGGCGAGCCACGGGTGTTACAACGGTTTCGAGAAAAGTTTTTGGGTCAGTTGATCCGGGCCGTCTGACGCTGGGCCATGATCAGGAGTTCGTCGCGCATGGCCGGGGTGGCGGCGGTGGCGATGGCACGGTTCACCGCCCGGCGGTTGCGGGACTCGACGCGACGGGCGCGGAGTTTGGCGGCGATGTTCATCTTGGTCTGCGCTCCTTCAGTACTTCGGCTGGCTTCTCCAGCTACCAACCATTGTGCTCCTTCCAACGCGGACATGCACCCGTTTATTCGGTGAAGCGGGACACACGCCGGACGATCCCCGGTCATCTCGACTGACCACAGAACGACCCTGAGGTGAACGGGAGGGATCGATGCAGGCGTATCCGGCTGTCTAGCGAAAATGCTAGACAGCCGAATAGGAGGCAACAGCTAGTCGTCCATGGTCAGCAGGTACCGGCCGAAGTGCGGCACCGTGAAGGCGATGGAGCCGCGCTCGGCGGAGTAGACCAGCCCCTTCTTGATCAGCGAGTCACGGGCGGGCGACAGCGACGCGGGCTTGCGACTGAGCGAGACGGCGACCTCCGACGTCGCCACGGCGGCGCCGTTGGGGCCGCCCAGCTCGGCCATCGCGTGCATGTACTCGCGCTCGGCCGGGGTGGCGCGGTCGTACCGCGAGCCGAAGAAGCCGACCGCGAGCTCGGCCTCGGCGACCGGTGCCGCCATGGCAACGTCTGCGGCGGTGATGGGGGAGGAGGCGGCGAGGTCCCAGGTCACCTTGCCGTAGGCCTGCACGAAGTACGGATAGCCGTCGGCCGCCGCGTAGAGGGCGTCCAGGGCGGCCGGCTCGAACTCGACGTCCTCCCGCGCGGCCGGGGCCAGCAGGGCACGGTCGGCGGCCTCCCGGTCCAGCCGGTCGATGCGCAGATAGCGGAACAGCCGCTCCGAGTAGCTCTTGGACGCGCTGAGCACCGCGGGGAGGTGGGGGAGGCCAGCGCCGACGACGATCAGCGGCGCACCCTGCTGCGACAGCTCGTGGCAGGCGGCACAGATCGCCG
>NZ_DASUVO010000066.1:0-4096 GCF_036378875.1 Actinophytocola sp. | reverse complement strand
AGTGTCTTCTTCAGGTCCCCGACCCGGGTCCTCAGGTCGGACCACATGCCCGCCACGCCGCGTTTCCTGGTCTCGGCCACCAGCGGAACCGCGGTCTCGGCCGCCGCGACCGCCTGCTCGGGCACCCGCCGGGTGAGCCGTGCCCGGATGTTCGGCCAGGACAACCCCAGCAACCCGGCGACCATCACCAAGATGCCGAGCACGTCGAACTTCGTCGGCAGCTGGACACCGGCAGTCCCGGCCGTCCCGAGCAGCCACGCCAGGACACCTTGCTGCAGGTGTCGCCCGGCATTGCGCATGAACAGCTTCAACCCACCGCCGACACCGGCCACCAGGTTGCCCAGGAACCCGATCGGGTCCTTGAGGATCGCGCCGATCGCCGTCGCCGCCTTGCGGAGCACACCAAGCAGCAGCCGTTTGAGCTCCATGATCGCGTCGATGACGCCCTTGATCGCATCCTTGGCCTTGTCGACCGCGCCCTCGTTCGCCTCCTTCTGCTCCGCGATCTCCTGGTCGACGGCTTTCACCGCGTCGGTGTACTTCGTGGCCAGGGTGTCGACCAGTTCGGTGCCCTTGTCATCCACCGACTGGGTCAGCTCGTCGAACTTGTCGGCGAACTCCGACATCGCCTCGCGGCCGATGGCCTGGAGGTCCCCAGGGAGTTTCTTGACCGCGGCGTGCAGCTCCTCGCGACCCTTGGCGATGCGCTGCTTCGCCCGGGTCAATTCTCGGGCGATGATGTCCGCGATATTCGAGACAACCCCGCGCATGCGGCGGACGTAGTTGGCGCGGGCCTCCTCCAGGAAGACGTTGACTTCGTCCGGCAGGCCGAGCAGCCAGTCCTTGAACCACAGAGGTTTGCGCCAGCCGGAGTACCGCTTCTCCTTGTAGTCCTCCAGCTTGCGCTTGTGCTCGGCAGTGAACGCGTCACGCGCTTCCTTTTCCTCGCGGGTGAACTGGTCGTCCACCAGCTTGTCCAGACCGCTGAGGATGCCTTCGACGTCGGCCTTCATCTTGTCGAAGACCTTCTGCAGCAGCGCCGTGACCTCGGTGCGTTTCTCCTCGTCGCGAGTCTTGGTGCCGGCCTTCCCGGTGCCGACCTGCTGGCCGGTGCGCACCCGCTGTGTGGCCATTGTGGCCATCGCCGCGGTGCCGAGGTGCTTGGCCTGAGCCGTCGTCTGCCGTAGCTGGGCGGCCTCGTGTTTGCGGAGCTGCCCCGGGGTGGTCTCGGAATGCCGCTCGGCCGCCTTCTTGCTGGAGAGAGCCTTGGTGAACGTCGGCTCGTTGGACTTCTTCAGCTGCGGCTCGGTGACCTGCGCTTCGGCCATCTGCTGGTTGATCGCGGCCGGGCCAGCGGACATGTCGGTGGCCGATCGCGGCAGCGTGTCCGGCACAGCCTTCTTCGGGTCGGGGGTGGCGGGCCGGCCTGGTGGGCGGTCGGCCGCCATGGGCACGACCTTCTTCGGCACGGCGGCGGAGGTGTCCGGCGGAGCCGCTGTGGTGGTGGCGATCTGCTCGGCGGACTCCGACTTGCCTTCACCGACCCTGCCCTGCACCTCGGTCTTGATCTCGGCGGGCTTCTCGGAGTCGGGGAACTTCTCAGCCTCTTTGAGGTTCTTCGGGGCTCTGTCGGCGATGGCCTTCTCCACCGCCTTGATGAACGCGGCCTTGTCGAACTCCTTGGTCTTGGCCTCGTTCATCTTCTCGGCGTTGGCCGTCTTGCCCTGCGCGACCTCGTCGTCCCTCGGCGGCACGGCGGCATCCTGTGCGGAGGTGGCCTCCTGGCGAGGCGGGGGATGTGACGTCGCCACTGTTCGCTTCTTCTGCTGAACATCCCGCTTCAGCGTGGCGAACTTGGGGTCTCCCGCCGGGCCTCGTCGCAGACCAGCGGCCACCGCGGCATTGCCGACCTTGTCCTGCATCTCCCTCGGCGCCGGATCGGCCCCCGGCCTCCGGTCAACCGCCCGCGCGGCGGCCAACACCGCCGCGTTCGACGGCGACAGCGGTGGCGGCGGCTTGCGCTGGGGCGGCCGCTCTTTCGCAGGCGCGGGGGCCTGGGGTGTCGTCACGGGTCGCCTCGCGTGGGCAATTGGCGGCGGCATGCGGACCGGGCACCTCCCGCAACGACGTAGCGGGCTCAGGATCGCAGCAAGGCGTTACTGGGGCGTCGCATGAACGTCCCTTTGGATAAGGTCCACGCCGTATGCCGGACCTGGAGGGTGCGTTCGCTCTGACAGAGAAGGAACGGACCAGCGAATACCGACCTGCGCGCCCGAATGGAAAACGCCGTATCCAGAACGACGCGAACCGCGTTGGGCTACGTAACAAGCGTGGGCCTGCTGACCGGCGTGGGCCCCGGACGGGGCGTGGGATTGCTCCTCGTCATCCTCGGCTTGGTGTGCCTCGTCCTCAACGGACTGGTCCTGCGGGTGAGACCGCTTGCGCGGGTGGAACAGGACCTGCCGGACGCAGTACCGGACCGTTGAACCGTCCCTGGCGCTTTCATGAGGGCCGGTACACGCTAGTCGCACTGCAGGTGGACGATGCGCTGTCAACCTTGGTGGTTGTTCAGTCCTGTGTTGGTATTTTGTTGGTGGGCGTGGCAAGAGCCCGCGTGACGAGGGTGACCGCCGGACAGATCGACGACGTGCTCGGCGACAGGGATCGACGACGCTGCCCAGGTCAGGCCGCCGACGTAGGCAACAGATTCACCCTCCCGACGATCGCCAGCCGCCAGCAATTCGAAGACGAGCTCGTCGCCGGCCAGCCCGGCCCGCGACGTGTCGTGCTCAGCGACCTCGTCACCCGCACGCCACGCGACGAAGCGTGCACCGCCGCGCTGACCGCGGCCCCTTGAGCTGACGGCCGTCTCGGACGAGCTGGCCTCAGTCTGCGGCATCTACAGCGGCTCGTTGCTGGTCGAGGGACCGGTGGACAACCGCCCGGGTCTGTTCGGCCGGCTACCGCTCGGTTGCTTGAGCGGATCTTCGGGTGGGTGTCGAGGAGTTGCCGTCTCCGCTGGCCCTTGACCGGCGCCGGCCCGAGACCAATCGGCTGATGCAGGCCAAGCGGAAGGCGGTTCAAGCGATGGTCAACAACCCTCCGATACTGAGACGACGCGATCCGTTGAACCGAATCTGAGGTTCCGGACCGGGCGAGAGTCGACGCCGTCTTCTATGACGCATGGCTACAGCATGAGTCGGGCGGAGCTGGCCGAAGCGGTTACCGAGTACCTGTGGCGCACGACGAAGAAGCAGTACACGTCTCTCGATGCACGGGCTATCGGCCGATACGAACGCGGCGAGCGTGCTGGTTCGACTTGACGAGCTGGCGAACGGTGCGTGGCTCGGCAGCCCGTCTGTCCAGAATGGTCTTGGTCGGGATCATGGTGTGCGCAGTCCGTGTCGGGCGTTGTCTGTCCACTGTGGATACTGGTCAATCTCGGCGCAGTAGTCGGTCCAGGGCTTTGCGGTGTCGGTCCGGTGGCGCGGTTCTGGCCCAGCAGCTCACCCGGCCGTTCCAGGCGGCCGAGTGCGACGCCGACCGGACGCTGGAGGCGGTGTAAGCGCGGAAACCGAACATGGAATGCCCCTGCTCGGCGACGTGTGCGGCAAACGGGCAAGGGAAGCGGATGCGTAGGCGGTGCTCGACGATGCCGTACTCCACGAACGGGTCACCGGCGAGAACGCACTGGCTCAAGGGCTCGAGCAACTCGTCGGTCACACTTTCCCGCACCTCGCGCGCCGGTTGGACGGCTTCGCGGTTGGTGAGCCATTCGTAGGAATCGTGGGCGGTCTCGTTCGTGCAGCGGTACTGCAGGAGGTGGTCGGGGAGTCTGCGGGGTGGCTGCACGTCGCGCTGAAGCACTTCGGCTAGGTGATGATCACGACGACTCCTGAGATCCGCGGGTGAGCGTCCGTCGATCGAGAGGAACTTCGTGAAGAACGACGGCCCCGGCGACAGCAGCGTGTTGCGGCGATCCGGCCGCAACACGGCGCACGCACCGGCCGGATCCTGACGCGACACCTCAGCCGCCGCTGTCAGCAGCTTCTCTGCCCGCGACACATCGGCGGCGACGCTGTCCAGCCGACGGCTT
>NZ_DASUVO010000065.1:0-34941 GCF_036378875.1 Actinophytocola sp. | reverse complement strand
CACTCTCATGGCCTGCGGTTTCAATGTTCGGCGCAATGCGCGAAAAACCGGACAAATGTGGTTTTCGGGCATTTCGGAAAGGGCGATTCCGGACGATCCGAGGCGTGTGGGACCGCCGAATGGGAAATGGGAACCAGAATTCGAGTCACCAGGTGTCGACGTCCTGGCACGTGTGCTCGTCGGGTAGCAGGGGCCGGAACGACACCGCGTAGAGCTTGCCGCCGCTGCTCCACCGGGTCTCCTGGCTGGCGTTCGCGGCCAGCCGTGACACGTCGGTGAGCGCGTCACCGGTGACCAACGTGCACATACCCTCGCGGGTCCTGGTTCCGTCGCCGAGAGGCCGCAGCGGCCATGGCACGGCCGCGGTCGGTCCCTCACTGACCCCGCCCGTGGCCAACACCGCCAGCGTCGTCGGCTGGAACACGCGTGCCCCGTCCGGGACGCCTGGCAACCGCTCGACGTATGCCACGACTCGGCCTTCCGGTCCCGAGCGGTGCGCCTCCGGCTCGGTGACCCGGGTGGTCCGCATGTCGTCGTTGGCGCGTAACGACACCAGCAACAGCGTGGCGTCGACGGTGTCGGTGTCCTCGTAGGTGTGGGCTTGGTAGAGGCCCGCGACGACGGCGCTCGTGAGCAGTGACCCGAACTCTTCCGCGGGAAGGTGGAACTCGCGGGCCTGCTGAAGTGCGCCAGCCGAAGGGCCGGGCACGACGACCCGTCCACCGCCGTACAGCGAGAAGGTCGGCAGCCGGCCCTGTTCCCACGGTGCCGGTCCGCTGCGCAACTCCTGCACACGCAGGACGAGCGTGTCCGGCGACTCGGACAGCGCAGGCGCGATCCGCTCTCGTGTCGCGGAGTCGTCAGCGCACGCCGTCGTCGAACCGGCGAGCAGCAACACCGTGCAGACGGCCATGGTCATGGTGTGGACGCGCATACGACGAGGACGGTGCCACACCGCACGTTGGTTCCGCGGGAGGCACAGCGCTGTGGCCGGAACCGGCCAGGATTGGTCCTCGCCTGCCGTGCAACCTGACAACGACCCAGCGCGTTTTGATCATGCCAGCGGCGGCCGGCGAAGTGTCGTCGCGAGGTTTCTGGAGGGTTGATGAGGCACAGAGGGGCTCGGTTGAGCCTGCTCTCGGCTCTGGTCGCGGGCGTGGTCGCGCCGGTGACCGGGTCGGTGGGTGTCGCGGCGGCGGCCGCGACACCCGGCGTGGCGCCGGCGGGGCCGACGGTCACGTTGCTGACCGGGGACAAGGTCACCATCGGGGGCATGCGTGGCGTGACGGTGCGCGCGGCGAAGGGACGTGAGCACGTCAGCTTCTTCACGCGCACGGACGTCGACGGCGACACGCACGTGATCCCGGAGGACGCGCTTGTCCCGCTGTCCAAGGGAAAGCTGGACCCGCGCCTGTTCGACGTCACCGAGTTGGCGCGGATCGGCTACGACGACGCCTCGCGCGAGCGCCTTCCGGTGATCGTGGACTATCCGGGTGGGACCCCGAGGATGGCGGGTGCCCAGGTCAGCCGGGAGCTGCCGGCGATGAGCGCCGCGGCCGTGTCGGTCGACCGAACCCCTGATTTCTGGACCACCGCACAGAACGCCGAGCACATCTGGCTCGACGGGCCGGTCAAGGCGAGCCTCGACCACTCCGTGCCACAGATCGGCGCTCCCGACGCGTGGGCGGCGGGCCACACCGGAGCCGGCACGACCGTCGCCGTGCTGGACACCGGGATCGACGCGACACACCCGGACCTGTCGGACGCGATCGCCGGTGCGCAGAACTTCACCGACAGCGACACCGACGACGACCGGTTCGGACACGGCACACACGTGGCCTCGATCATCACCGGCAGCGGGGCGAAGAGCGGCGGGGAGTACCGCGGCGTCGCGCCGGACGCCAAGCTGCTCAACGGAAAGGTCCTGAACGACTTCGGCTCCGGCGCGGAGTCCTGGGTCATCGCCGGCATGGAGTGGGCCGCCGCGAGTGGCGCCGACGTGGTCAACATGAGCCTCGGTACCCAGTGGTCGAGCGACGGCACCGATCCCATGTCGCAGGCGGTCAACCGGATCACCGCCGAGACCGGCACGCTGTTCGTGATCGCCGCCGGCAACACCGGTGAGGGGGTCGGCAGCCCAGGGGCCGCCGACGCCGCGCTGACCGTCGGCGCCGTCGACCGGGAGGATCGGCTCGCGAGCTTCTCCAGCCGTGGCCGGGAGGATGGCGCGATCAAGCCGGAGGTCACCGCTCCCGGCGTGAACATCGTCGCGGCCAAGGCGGCGAACGGCTTCATGGGCAAACCGGTCGCGGACGGCTACGTGTCGGAGTCCGGCACGTCGATGGCGACGCCACACGTCGCGGGCGCCGCGGCCATTCTCGCCGGTGAGCACCCGGACTGGACCGCCGAAGCACTCAAGTCGACCCTGATGGGCAGCGCCGAGCCGAACGACGAGGTGAGTGTTCTGGCGCAGGGCGCGGGCCGGGTCAACGTCGCCAAGGCGACCACGTCGACCGTGTTCGCGTCAGAAGGAAGCCTCAACCTCGGCATGGCGCAGTGGCCGCACGACGACGACCAGCCGATCGCGAGGACGGTCACCTACCACAACACCGGCACGGCACCGGTCACGCTCGACCTCGCCGCGGACATGACGGACCCGAACGGATCCGCTTCCCCGCAAGGGATGTTCACCGTCGCGCCCGCACGCCTGACCGTGCCGGCCGGCGGTCAGGCGACCGCGACCGTCACCGCCGACACCACTGTCGACGCGACGGACGGTGTCCACGGCGGCGTGGTGACGGCGACCGGTGGCGGCCAGTCGGTGCACACCCCGCTCACGGTGAACCGCGAGGTGGAGAGCTACGACGTGAGCCTGAGGTTCATCGACCTGAACGGCGCGCTGACCGACCTGTACGCCTACTCGTTCACCGACATGGACAGCCCCAGGTACGTCACGGAGTACGACGCGTCCGGCTCGGTCGTCGCGCGGGTGCCCAAGGGCGAGTTCTACCTCCAGGTCTGGGTTCAGACGCAGACCGGTCCGCACAATTACAAGACCACCGAGTTCATCGAGCCGTCGGTCACCATCACCGGTGACACGTCGTTCGTGCTCGACGCGCGTGACGGCAAGCCGGTCAGCTTCACGGTCGACAAGCCGAACGCCCGGATCGGCACCGCGTTGTACCAGTTCGTGCGGAAGGCCGCCTGGGGCGACATCGCGAACGGGGTGATCCTCTGGAACTACGACGACGTGGTCTTCCGGCCGTCCACCACCGCGAAGAAGGACCAGTTCTCCTTCATCGCCGAGGCACGCCTCGCCGAATGGAACGGTCAGTCGTTCGAGGGCAGCCCGTACACCTACAACGTGCGGCACACCGAGAACGGAACCGTGCCGAGGAACCTCCAGTGGACCTTCCACGACCGGGACCTCGCGAAGGTGCGAGGGGAGTACGCCTCGACGACACCCGGCGCGGTCGGGGTGCGCGACGGATTCCTGACCATGCCGTTGCCGACCACGCTGACCGAGTACTACTCGCCGGACGTGCCGTGGGACGGCCAGTTCATGGAGGTCTCCGACCCGAGCGCCTGGCCGCCGGTGTCGTGGGTCGAGCAGGTCGACCCGAAGACCTTCCGGCTCGGCCGTACGCAGACCGTGCGCTGGAACGTCGGCGTCTTCGGGACCGCGTTCCCGAACAGTGAGCGGAACCGGTTCGGCGACTGGAACTTCGCCGGACGGCGCGGCGACGTGGTCAACTTCCCCCTGCCCATGATCACCGACCAGGACCCTGGCCGGATGGGCCTTCCGACGGACGAGGTGGGCACCACCACCCTCCTGCGCGACGGCGAGGTCGTCTTCGAGAGCCAGTCTCCCGGATTCCTTCGTACCACTGTCGAGCCGGAGCGTGCGGAATACACCCTGCGCACGTCCGCCGACCGGTCCCAATGGGCTCGACTGTCCACTCAGATCAGTGCGGAGTGGACGTTCGTCTCGGAGTACGTCCCGGGGGACCAGTGGGTTCGCCTGCCGTTGCTCGCGGTGCGGTTCGCGCCGAACCTCGACAACCACAACGCCGCACCGGCGGGGAAGCGGTTCACCATCCCGGTCTACGTGCAGAGCAACGCGGACACGGTCGGTCGCGTGAGTACACCCGCCGTCGAGGTGTCCTACGACGACGGTACGACCTGGCAGCCGTCGAGGGTCACCCGTGACGGCGGATGCTGGAAGGCGACGGTCGACCACCCGGCTGACGCGCAGTTCGTGTCGCTACGGTCGAGCATCACCGACGCGACCGGACACACGGCACGCCAGACGATCATCCGGGCCTACGCGCTGAAGTAGAACCCTGTGGGAAGCACCGGGTGTCACGACGGCCGTCGTGACACCCGGCGCCACCCGGCCGTCTCGTCACCCCGCGACGAGATCCATCCGGAGGAACTCGGTGATGCGCATCAGCTTCGGTGGGCGCTTCACCTCGTCGGGAAGGGCCTGGAACGCCTCGTCTTCGCCGACGAGACGTGGGGTCGCGAGTGCCACCTCCTTCCCGTCGACGCGAAGCCGCGCGCTGCCCGAGGCCAGGACGTTCCGCACCCAGTCCGAGCCCGATCCGTACACCAGGACGAACACGTAGCCGCCGTCGACGGGATGCGCGTCGAGCGGTGTGTGGAACGTCCTGCCGGAGGCGCGACCGACGTGCGTCAGCACCGGCCACCTCCCGCTCGCGATCGCGCGTGGGTTGAACACCCGTTTGTTGATGTGCCCCCACCATCTCGGCATCGGCATCGAGCTCTCCTTCCCATGGCCTTACGGTCGTAAGGGTGACTTACGAGTGTAAGGTTGTCAACGTGCCACCATCACAACCACTGAGCAGAGACCGGGTGCTGGACGCCGCGATCCGGGTCGCGGACCGCGGCGGCGTGGAGGCGATCACGATGCGGCGGGTCGCGCAGGAACTGGGCGTGGAGGCGATGTCGCTCTACCACCACCTGCCCAACAAGGACGCGATCCTCGACGGTGTGATCGACGCGGTCTTCGCGGCGATCGAACTACCCGGTGCCGGTGGCGACTGGCGCGACGCGATCCGTGCGCGCGCTGTCTCCGCGCGTGCGGTCCTGTCGCGGCACAGCTGGGCACTCGGCCTCATGGACTCCCGCCGCAACCCGGGCCCCGCGACGCTCCGCCACCACAACGCCGTCCTCGGCGTCCTGCGGGAGGCGGGGTTCACGGTCGCGATGGCCGTGCACGCGTTCTCGCTCATCGACAGCTACGTCGGCGGTTTCGTCCTCCAGGAGGCGAACATGCCGGTGACCACACGGGACGATGTCGAACAGGTGGCCGGCAACATCCTGGAGCACCTGCCCGAGGACGAACTGCCATACCTCACCGAGGTGATCGTCGACCATGCCCTGCGGCCGGACTACGACCTCGGCAGCGAGTTCACCTATGGCCTTGACCTGATTCTGGAAGCCCTCGAAGCGCGCCGGGGATAGGCTCCCGGTACATGGCCGCGCGACGGTACTCACGGGGTGACATCCCGACGCGTGTTCGGAATCGCTTGGCGAAGTGGTATTCGTCGGCGAAGCCAAGGCTTGTCGCGATCGCGGCGTGGGTTTCGGTCGTCATCCGCAGCAGCGACTGTGCTGCCTCGATCCGGCGGTCCAGGCGGAACGCCGCGGGTGACGCGCCGGTGGCCGCGCGAAACCTCTTGCGGAACGTTTCGTAGGGCAGCCCGACGTCGGCGGCGACGGCCCGCAGGTCGAGTTCGGCGGTGAGGTCGCCGGCGAGCAGTTCGCGGGCGCGGCGGATGGGCCGCGGTACGGGGTCCGCGTGGTCGTGGCCGTGGAGTTCGACGAGGAGCGTGGCGAGTTCGAGGACGTCGAGCTGGCACTCGAGGAGGCTGCTGCCGCGCCTGCGGTCGGCGAACGCGCGGAGGCGTTCGCACCACGGTTGGAACGGCTGGACGCGGCGAACGGGTTGCCGGGTGTCGAGGACGCCGCTGGTGGCCAGGACGTCGAAGATCGGCCCGTCGAAGACGAGGAAGATCTCGCTCCAGGTGGCACTGGGCGGCGGACCGTACCAGTGTGGTTGTCCTGGTGCGACGACGATCGTGTCGCCGGGCTGGACCGGTCTCGCGCTGGTCGTGTCGTCGACGTAGGAGCCCGTGCCCTGGTGCACGAAGACGAGTGCGTAGGAGTCCATGACGCGCCTCGGCTCGGGCAGCGTCGCCGGGCCGTCGTCGACGAAGCCGGCCGCACGCAGCCGGCCCAGCGGAGTGCCGATCTCGTCCTGGGACGCGATCCGGACCGGCTTGCTCGGCGACATCTGACCATTATGGACCAGTCCTGGCCAGGACGTCCCTTCTGCGGCGTGACCGCCGTGCCTAGCCTCCCGTGCATGACCAACACCCTGTCAGTCGTCTCGGAAGCACAGCGAAAGCAGTACCGCGAGGAGGGTTGGTTCGTACTCGAACGCGTCCTCTCCGACGAGCAACTCGAACTGTTGCGCGGGTTCGCCGAGACCGCGATGAACCGGATCGACGCCGAGATGGACGCCGCGGGCGTCGACGTGCTCGACATCAACCACCGGGGTCGCCGCTACTTCGCCAACGGTCTGGCGAAGACCGAACCCGCGCTACGCTCGTTCCTGTTCGGCGACCTCATGGCCGACATCTGCCGAGCCACCATCGGCGTCAACGCCTACCAGTTCGTCGAGCAGTACGTCATCAAGGGCGCCGACAAGAACAGCGCGTTCTCGTGGCATCAGGACAGCGGCTACGTCCACGAGAACCACGAGCCATACCTGACCTGCTGGATCGCGCTCGACGACGTCACGGAAGAAAACGGCTGCGTCTATCTCCTGCCGTACTCGCGCGCGGGCATTCGGACCTATGTCAAGCATTTCGACGACGCGACCACCAACGACAAGGTCGGCTACATCGGTACCGATCCGGGAGTGCCGATCATCGCGCCCGCGGGAAGCATCGCCTGTTTCTCCAGCGTCGTCTTCCACCGCAGCGGCCCCAACCTCACCGACCGCGTCCGCCGGGTCTACCTCGCGCAGTACTCACCCGAGGTGATCATGAACAGCGACCGGACGGAACCCTGGCAGGGCTTCGAACCCTTCCTGTTGGACGGGGAGGTGGTTCGTCAGTAGCCGAGGGGATTCGGACCTCGACGACGAGGCCGCCACCGTGTCGGGGTCGTGCGGTGGCGGTGCCGCCGCACGCGTGGGCGACGGCACGGACGATGGACAGCCCGAGCCCCGCGCCGCCGGTCTGCCCGGTCCTCACCGCACCCCGGTAGAACGGCTCGAACAGCCGATCCGCCTCGTCGGTGCCGATCTCCGGGCCGGTGTTGCTGATCGTCAGGTTGCCGTCGGCGTCGAGGTTCACGAGTACCTCGCCGTCGGGCACGTTGTACCGCACCGCGTTGCCGACGAGGTTGTGCACCATCTGGGCGAGCAGCACGGGATCGCCGAGGACCGTGCATCGCACGGGTACGTCGGTGCGCAGGCGTGGTCCGCCGGCGGGCAGCTCACCGGTGACCGTGCGGACGACGTCGGCGAGGTTCACGGGGTCCTGCCGGTGTGCGCCGTGCTCCCCGCGGGCCAGGGTGAGCAGACCGTTGATCAACGCGATGCAGCGGTCGTTGTTGCGCAGCAACTCCTCGCGTACTCGGCCGACCCGCTCCTGGTCCGTCGTGTTCAGTCCGATCTGGAGCGTCGTGCGTGCCACGGCGAGCGGAGTGCGTAGTTCGTGCGACGCGTTGGCGATGAGCTGATCTCCGTGCGCGACAGCGGACAGCACGGCCACTACGGCAGCAACCCGTGCGTCACCGAAAAGATCGACAACGACCTGATCAACGGCGTGCTCCCGCCGTCCCGGTCGGAGTGCGCCGGTGACCCGCGGCCCCAGGTCCCGGCCGACGGAACCCGCACCGCGCGGAACACCAAGGAAGCACGCGTCCACGACGCCGTCCAACACCGGTCCATCTGGCGCTGACACACGGGGCCCGCACCGGCTCCGGTGCGGGCCCCGTGTGGCCTACTTCAGCCTGTAGGCGTGGATGATCGTCGCCTTCGCCGTGTTCCCGTCGGCGTCGGAGACCGACCAGCGCACGGACGCGAACCGCGCGTTCCTCGGGTGGTCGACCTGGGCCTGCCACTTGCCGTGCTGGCCGGTGACGCGGGCTCGCTGCCAGGTTGTGCCGTCGTCGTAGGAGATCTCGACGGTCGGCGTGTTGACGGCACCCGGCCGCACGGCCCCGTTTCGTTGCGCGTGGAACGGGAAGCTGAACCTCTTCCCGGCCGGCGCCGCGTTGTGGTCGTCCAGGTTCGGCGCGAGACGCAACGTCAGTGCCGGGATCGGCGTCGGCAGCTCGGCCTCGCTGTGTACCGAGCGGAACGTCCACTCCGCGTCGATACGGGTGGACAGCGAGCCGGGCGGCCTCTCCGCGGTGGTGCGTACCGTGTAGACGGCCTCCTCGGGTGGCATCGTGCCCCCGATCCAGCCCGGTGCCCCGTAGTCGACGAGCACCTCACCGTCGCGGAGAAGCTGTGTGCTGCCGATCACCTCGCCGGCGCTGCCCTGCGTGTCGAGGTGCTGGTCGGAGAACAGGGGCGGGGCGAACAGGAACTCGTCGCCGAGCCGGGCGGCATGGCTGACCGGGTCCTCCGGGTGGTACGGGAAACCCGGCCCGAACACCCCGATGTTCCACCGCTCCCGCACCGTGCGGCCGAGTTGGTACGACCTTGGGCCGTACGCGTTGTTGAGCACGCCGCTCGGCGGGAACTCGTGGGCGTCGGCCGCGTCGTTGAAGTTCGGGTACCACTCGGTGCCCGGCGAGTAGTACTCGGTCAGCGTGAACGGCAGGGGCATCGTCAGAAAGTGGTCCCGGACACCGATCTTGCCCTCCGCCGCGACCGCGTGCGACGAGACGACCTTGGCGAGCTGCCGGTCGGTGACCCGCCGGACCAGCTCCGCCGGCACGCGACTGTCGTCGACGAGTCGCAGGTTGTACAGGTACGGGCTCGCGTGGAACCCGCGTCCCTCGCCCGTGTTGTCCGGTCTGGCGAGTTGGGTCTCCATCGTGAACTCGAACGTGCCCGGCGCCTGGGTTTGCGAGGGGCGGGACCGGACGGCGTCGAGGGTCGGATATTCGTTGTAGGACCCGACCTCTCCCCACGCGGTGGTGATCGTGTACCCGACCGCCGCCGACGCGGGCCTGGCCTCCGCTCGGTCGACGGTGAAGCCGAGCGCCGCGCCGTCGCGTGCGTCGAACGTGTACTCGGCCGGGGCGTCCACGACGATCGCCGGCTCGCTGAAGTCGGTCGCCGGACCACCGGACCCGTCCAGCACCACGCCCTGGAAGTAGTACGTGCCTTTCGACAGCCGCATGACGACCGTCCCGGACTCGTCGTAGCCCTGGTAGCTCTCGGGCCTGGCGTGGTCGACGAGCCAGAACCCGTACAGCGGCGTCGGGTTGCCGTCGCGGTCGCGGAAGGTGAGCTTCACGTCGTAGCTCTCGATCTCGCGGTGCACCGACACGGGAGTGCGCAGCGTGCGGTCACCGCCGGTGGCGACCACAGTGCCGGAGTACAGGCCGTCGGCCGTGTCGACCCGGGTGTCGGTGGTCAGTGTGACCGCCGCCGTCCCGCCAGCCGGCACCGTGACCTGAGCGGGGGACACGGTGAACATGCCTGCCGGGGCGGGTTTTCCGTCCGGGCCGGTCATCGCGGCGGCCACGTCGAGCGTCACCGGCGTGGTGCCGGGGTTGGTGTAGGTGATGGTCTTCGCGATCGGCTGGTCGTCGTCGTGCGGCCACTGGACGGTGCCCAGGCTCAGGCTTCCCGGTGACGCGGACACCGCCGTCCCGACCGAGGCGGCCGCCACGTCGACCCGGCCGGCGCCCTGCTCGAACACCGACAGGTCTGGGTTCGCCTTCGCGGTCGACATGAGTGTCGACTTGAGACGGTCGGCGGCCCAGTCCGGGTGCTGTCCGGCGAGGATCGCGGCCGCGCCGGCCACGTGCGGCGCCGCCATCGAGGTGCCCGACAGCGACACGTAACCGTCGCCGGCCGGCGTGCCGATCATCCCGTTCGCCGCCCTGGCGGCGACGATGCCCACGCCCGGCGCGGTGATCTCCGGCTTGATCGCGCCGTCACCCACCCGAGGACCGCGGCTGGAACGCTCGGCCAGCCGGTCCTGCTTGTCGACCGCGCCGACGGTGAGCGCGGCGTCGGCGGCCGCGGGACTGCCGATGGTCCCGGCGCCGGGACCGGAGTTCCCGGCGGACGCCACGAACAGCGCACCGGTCTCGGCGGTCAGCCGGTTGACCGCCTGTGACATGGGATCCGTGCCGTCGCTGGGAAGGTCACTGCCGAGGCTCATGTTGATCACGTCGGCGCCGCTGGCCGCGGCCCACTCCATACCGGCGATGATCCACGACTCGAGGCCGCCGAACTCGTCGAGCACCTTGCCGTTCAACAACTTCGCGTCCGGCGCGACACCCCGGTGGCGGTCGCCGTCGCCGGTGATGATCGACGCCACGTGCGTGCCGTGACCGACCCGGTCGTCCGTGCCGCTCTCGCCCCCAGTGAAGTCGCGGGACTCGGTGACGGCATCGTCCAGGTCCGGGTGGGTGGTGTCGATGCCGGTGTCCAGGACGGCGACCGTGGCGCCCGCGCCGGTGTGCCCGGCCGCCCACGCCTCCGGCGCGCCGATCTGCGGCACGCTCTGGTCCAGGCTCGGCTTCACCGGACCGTCAAGCCAGATCCTGCTCGCCGAGGTACGCGCGGCCGCCCAGAACGACGGGCCTTTCTCGGCCAGCATCGCGACCGCGCCGACCGAGCGCAGCTCGCGCACCGCCCGCGCCCCGGCCGCCTTCGGGGTGGCGCCGGGGTAGTCGACGATCAGCGGCACGTCCTTGCGGTCGGCGTCGCCGTAGCCGATCCTGGCCAGCTCGGTGACGTCGAACAGGCGCGGGTCCAGCCGGCCGCTCGACACCAGCGCCACGGCGTCGTCCGGGACGACGTGGATGTCGCCGTCGACGTCGGTCCGTATCCGGAAGCCGACGTGCTCGCGACCGCGTGCCGCGACGACGTCCGCTCCGCGAGGTCCGCCCAGTGTGACCACGTCGCCGGTCACGAGCGTGACCGTGGTGGCCGTCCCCAGTGTGGGGGCCGGCTGTCTCACCGGCCCGGCCGCGGCGGAACCGCCGGTGAGCACTGCCGTGCTCGCGGTCGCCGCGACCAGCAGGCCCGCGACTCTCGTGCGGATCATGCACTCTCCCTGAGTCACGCGGCAGCACCTCAGCGGCTGCCGCTTGATCCACTCCTAACTGCCTTGAGAGCCATGAAAGGTTTAGCGGCGACCGGAAAATCACCGCAAGTGGTCGCGCGGTGGGACGTCACGTCGGTCGGAGGCGTACAAAGGGCAGGGAGTGGCCTCCGGCAGGAGGCTGTCCCGGGGTGGGTGGTGTCCTTGTCGGTGGTGCGGACCAGGACGGCGCGGGCGTGGACCTTGGTGGCCGCCACCGCGCTGGTCGCCGTGCTCGTGCCGAAGGTGGAGACCTGGCTGCCCGCGTCGGCGGCGACGGTGGAGCCCGACGCGTTGCGGCAGCGTGTCCTCGGCTCCACGAACCAGCCCTACCAGGGGTACGCCGAGATGGACGGCGGGCTGGCGCTGCCGGAACTGCCCAACCTGCGCGACCTGACCGCCCTGCTCACCGGCACCACCCGCGTGCGCACCTGGTATGCCGCCCCGTCGCGGTGGCGGTTCGACGTCGTGTCGCCGGTCGCGGAGCGGGACGTGTACGGCACGCCCGACGGTGAGTACACCTGGGACTACGGCGCCAACCAGCTGACCAGGCTGGTCGGCACGGCGCCCGTACGCGTTCCCCGCGCGGGCGACCTCGTCCCACCCGAACTGGCCCGGCGTGTCCTGTCCGCCGCCGAGGGTGACCCGGTCACCGCGCTGCCCGCGCGGCGGATCGCCGGCCACGACGCGGCCGGTCTGCGACTGGTCCCGCGCGACCCGGACACCACGATCGGGCACGTCGACCTGTGGGCCGATCCGGACACCGGTGTGCCGCTCGCGGTGGAGGTGACCGCGCGGGGCGCGAGCCGTCCCGTGCTGGCCAGCCGGTTCCTCGAGTTCGACGCGACGCGGCCGGCGGCGAGCGTGCTCACCCCGCGACGGCCGCCGGGCAGCGGATACACCATCGTCGCCGCTCCCGGTATCGCCGACGCTCTCGGCGCGCTGGGGCAGGCCCGCCCGCCGAGACGACTGGCCGGGCGGGACCTGCGGGAGGCCGCCGCGGCCGGTGTGCGCGGGGTCGGCCTGTACGGGACTGGCCTGTCCGCGTTCGTCGCGGTGCCGGTGCCCGGCGACATCGGCCGCCAGGCCGCGGACGTCATCGAGAAGGCGGCTGGGACGACCGAGGAGCTATCGGATCGTGCGGTGACCTCCCTGTCGATCGCGCCGCTGTCGGTCGTGGTCGTCCGGTCCGCGGTGTCCCGGCGCGCCTACGTGCTCGCCGGCCTCACCGACACCGACGTCCTGCTCGCCGCCGCGCGCGAGGTGCCCATCCGCCGGTGGGACGGCCGATGATCGTCACCAGAGGACTGACCAAGCGGTACGGCCGGGTCGTCGCCGTCGACGGGGTCGACCTCGACGTCCGCGAGGGTGACCGGTACGGGTTCCTCGGCCCCAACGGGTCGGGTAAGACCACGCTGGTCCGCCTGCTGCTCGGCCTGGTGTACGCGACCAGCGGCGAGATCGAGGTGCTCGACATGCGGATGCCGGCCCGGTCCCGTGCGGTCCTCCAACAGATCGGCGCGTTGGTCGAGGGGCCCTCGGCGTACCCGCACCTGTCCGGACGGCAGAACCTGGCGCTGCTCGACGCGGCCGGCCCTGGTGGGCGCAGGCGTTCCCGCAAGGGGCGGATCGAGGACGCGCTCGAGCAGGTTGGGCTGGCGGGTGTGGACCGCAGGCCGGTCCGGGCGTACTCGCTGGGGATGCGGCAGCGGCTGGGGCTCGCCGCCGCGCTGCTGCGCGAGCCGAGGCTGCTGATCCTCGACGAGCCGACCAACGGGCTCGACCCGCGTGGCATCAGGGAGATCCGCGACCTGCTGACCAGGCTGAACGAGGCCGGCACGACGGTGTTCCTGTCCAGTCACCTGCTCTCCGAGGTGGAGCAGCTGTGTACGCGGGTCGGGATCGTGGACCGCGGCCGGCTCGTGGTGCAGGAGTCCCTTTCCACCCTTCAGGCACCCACCGGGCACGTGCTCGTGGACACCCCGGACGCGGCGCGGGTCGCGACGATCCTCGACGGTCAGGTCATCTCCCGCGACGGCGAGCGTCTCGTGATCCGCCACCCCGATCCGGCGGCGCTGAACGCGACGCTGGTGGGGGAGGGGATCCGCGTGTCGGCGATCGGCGAGCAGCGGCGGACGCTCGAGGACGTCGTGCTCGAGGTGACCGGCCACGGCAACGACCGGGTGGCCCGGCCATGACCGCCGTCGACGTGAAGGAACCGGTGTCGCGAGCCCGGACACGTGCGCCGCGCCCCTCAGACGCGGTTGTCGGCTGCGGGGTGGCGCGATGATCACTGTCGAGCTGCGTAAGTTGGTGTTCCGGCCTCGGGTGTGGCTGTCGATCGTCCTGTTGTGTGCCGTGCCGGCGCTCGTCGCGGTGCTGCTGTCGGTGTCCGACATCGCCCCGCCGCCGGGTCAGGGCGGCGCGTTCCTGTCCGCCGTGATGAGCAACGGCTCGCTGTTCCCGGCCGCGGCGCTCGCCATGGTGCTGCCGGTGTTCCTGCCGTTGGCCGTCGCGGTCTACGCCGGCGACGCGATCGCGGGCGAGGCCGGCACGGGGACCCTGCGGTACCTGCTCGCCCGGCCAGTCGGCCGGTCCCGTCTGCTGTCGGCCAAGCTCGTCGCGCTCGCGATCTACATCGTGCTGGCCGTGCTCATCGTCGTGGTGACCTCGCTCGCCGTCGGCGTCGCGCTGTTCGGCACCGGAGCCGAGGCCGTCGGACAGGCCGGTGCCGTCACGTCACTGTCCGGCGCCACCCTC
Source organism: Actinophytocola sp. (assembly GCF_036378875.1). Classification (GTDB taxonomy): domain Bacteria; phylum Actinomycetota; class Actinomycetes; order Mycobacteriales; family Pseudonocardiaceae; genus Actinophytocola. Next base: position 20,869 of record NZ_DASUVO010000065.1, on the reverse strand, counting down.
GGTCCGGCCGAGCTGACCGTCCGGCTCCTCGCGGCGATCGGCTACATCGTCGTGTCGATGCTCGGTTTCGGCACGATCGCCCTGTTCTTCTCCACGTTGTCCGACTCGGCACTCGGCGCCGCGCTGGCGTCGCTCGCGGTGCTCATCGCGAGCTCGATCCTGGAGACCCTCGACGCGGCCGACCCGATCAAGCCCTACCTGCCGACGAACTACTGGCTGTCCTGGATCGACTTCTTCCGCGACCCGATCCTGTGGCACAACGTCGATCGCGGACTGCTCCTCCAGGCCGGCTACATCGTCGTGTTCTTCGGCGCCGCGTGGGCGAACTTCGGCACGAAGGACATCACGAGCTAGCCCGCAGCCGCGTACAGTCCGCCGCGGAGGGTGCGCTCATAGTGGCGTCGCCGAGGGCTCGCAGCACGATCCCCGTCACCAGCGGGTCCGTCGGCAGCTGTGCGTGCGTCACGACCGCGTCGGGACAGACCTGTTGCAGGGACACGTTCACCGCACCGGGCAGGCGGGCGGAGTCCGGCGGCACGACCGTCTGGTCGTTCTCGGTCCACACCGACAGCCACGGCACCGCGACCGGTCGGCTGATCTCGGCGAGCAGCGCGCTCCCCGGGCTGAGCTGCTGGCAGGCGACCGGACACGCCCCTGGCGCGAGGACCCCGCCGGCGGCGGCGATCTCGGTGCCGTGCAGCGGCGAGCCGAGTGTGACGACCCGGCGCGCGAGCCGGGCGCCGGTGCCGTCCACCCACAGGCGCGCCACGACACCGCCCGCCGAGTAGCCGATCACGTCCACTGGCGCGCCGCCCGCCGCCTCGTCGAGTAGACGGGCCTGAGCATTGAGGTCCCCGGTGCCGTCACCGGGCAGCGTCAGCACGCGCGCGTCCCGACCGGCACGACGCAGCCGGTCGGCCAACGTGGACAGTGCGGCCCGGGACCCGCCGTAGCCGGGTACCAGCAGGACCGGGACGGGACCGTCCCGCTCGGGGTGGTCGTCGCCTGCCACGCGCACACCGACGAGCACCGCCCCGGCGCCGACCATGACCGCGACCGCCGTCACCAACCAGCGTCGTCGCGCGCTCAGCCCCTGCCACCAGTGCCGCACACCGCCATGGTCCCGCACAAGTGCTCGCGCTGCCTTCAGGACATCTGGGCCTCCAGCCAGGACTGCCAGGCGGCGGTGCGGGACTCGCGGTCCACCGTCACGCCGTAGAAGTACTGGGTGGTGGTCACCATGCCGTGGCGATCGTCGGCCATGAAACGGTAGAGACCGTGCTCGGTGCGGATGCCGAGCAGTAAGTGGTCGCGTAGGTCGACCACGCCCTCGATGGGTTCGAGGCCCTCCGGGGAGAGGTGCACTCGCTCGCCGAGCGCAGGATCCGCGCCGAGTCGGGCGACCAACCGTGCCCAGACCGTCTCGCCAGGTAGCTCGGTGAACCCCGTGGCGACCACGTTGGCCACCGGCAGTCCAGGGAAGTGCCGGAAGTACGCGGCCAGGTTGTGGAAGAACATGTCCCAGCCCTTGCCGAAACCGTCGTACTCGGCCTCCCAGTCGTCGCCGAAGAATCCGCTTTGGACCAGGCGGAGAACGGTGGTGCCGCCCTCCTCGCCCTCGACCAGGAACTCCAGCGTCATCGGGGTCGTGCCGTCCGGGCCGGGTGCTCCGTACACGACCCGCTTGCCTGGCTCCCACTCCAGCACCTGGCCGGCCGCGGTGTTGCCGCCGCCGAAGTCCGCCTCGATCTCGTCGCCCGAGTGCTCGTGCGGCACGAACCAGATCGACATGCCCTCCGGTGTGGAGATCGCCTGCCAGACCTGTTCCGGGGTGGCGGCCAGCTCGATCTCCTTCGACAGGCGCCGGCGCTCGTCCACCGCGATCAGTCCTGCTGGGTGAGCAGGATGAGGTTGCCGCAGGTGTCGTCGAACACCGCCTGCGCGCCGAAACTGGTCTTCGTCGGCTCCTGGGTGAACCTGGCGCCGAGCTCGGTCATCCGCTCGTAGTCCTTCTGCAGGTCCGTGCTGCCGAGCATGGTGAACGGCATGCCCGCGTCGTAGAGCGTCTTCTTGTACACCCGTGCGGCCGGCTTGCCGTCGATCTGGATCCCCGGGTTGCCGTCCGGCTCGAGCAGCAGCTCGACACCGTCCGGCGCGTCGGGTGAGACCACGGTCAGCCATTTGGCGTCACCGACCGGGATGTCGGTCTTCTTCACGAAACCCAGCACGTCGGTGTAGAACGCCAGGGCCTTGTCCTGGTCGTCGACCAGGATGCTGGTCACCGGAACGAACATCATCAACCCCTCTCATCGATGGCCCCACCCTCACACCGACAACATTTTTTGTCAAGGCGGCTGGAGGTGGAGCTGGTACGTGACGAGGGGTGACGGAGCGGGTGGTGACCGTCGTGTCGTCCTGCTCGGCGAGCATCTCCCGCAGCCGGACGAGAGTGGCCTTCGACAGCCCGGAATGGCATGGCCACCGACTGACCGTTGCCGCGTAGATGGGTTTCATATATCGATCGCCCGCCGCGAGGCGAAAAGCTCCCTCGGTGGGCGATTGTTTATCGCGCATATGTCACGAGTTGGCGCGTTTGCCGAACCGCGCCTGTTTACCGCATGTGGTTGATCTGATACGGATTGATGACGCCGGGCGATATACCCGGGAATTGCACCGTAGCCCGCGCCCCGGGTTGGGCATCGGCACGTGGCTGACCAGCTTGATCATCGAGTAGATATCTGAAAGTGGGGATTCCCAGCTCGTTTCACCGCCCTCGGTGTCAGGTCCGGTACGGATAGTTCTCAAAGCGGGCATGGTGTAACGAACCGGACATGGCGACGACGGACCGAGTGCACGAGAAAGGAGGGCGCCTATGCGACTGTCTCGCTCTCACGACGCCCTGAAGATCACCGAGGTCGGCCAGTGACCCTCCTGGCGTAAGCCAATCCCTCCAACAGGTTCAGAACCTGTCCCGGATAAGGCCGATTCTCGACGACCCCCACCGCTGGTCGTGAGGGAACCCCAGGGTGACGGAGGTTGCGCAGCCTCCGTCACCCTTTAAACCTTGTTGATCGTGGCGTTGGGCGGAGGGGTATGCGCCAGTGGCGGTGAGGGTGTCGTGTACCGCCCGTCGCGAAGGGCCGTCCACCGAAGGGACGTCGCTGATGGGAACTCTCCGTAGCCGCGTGGTCGTGACGGGCGACGGGCGCCGGTGCGACACGGTCACCGAGTTGATCGCCCTTCTGGCATCATCGCACGCATGGGGGCACGCGCCGTGCAACTGCTTACCTGTCAACGAACCGAGGGGGACTGATGGGCTTGCCGCGGCTGCTGGTCGTCGATGGGATGGGCGGGACCTCACCGCGTGACTACCTGCGGTCGCTCACTCCGCTGGCCGAACTGAAAGTGGTCCACGTACCGCCGCCGTTTCCCGATCTGGCGGCTCAGAAGGCACGCGAACTGGCCACCCGGGCGGACACCGTCGAGGTGGTGACCGTCGAGCGGCCAGACCAGGTCGTGGAGGCGATCACCACGACAGCCCGGTCGTGGTCACCGGACGGGGTTTTCGCACAGAACGAGCACCTGCTGTCCGACGTGGCGGTCGCGGCGGAACAGCTCGGCCTGCCGTACCACTCGGCGCACGCGGCGTCATTGTTGCGGCGCAAGGACTTGCAGCGCGCCGCCCTGCTCGCGGCCGGCGTTCCCGGGCCGAGGGTGGCGGTACTGGAGCCGGGTGTGGATCCGGCGGTCGCCCTGGCCGAGGTCGGGTTGCCCGCCGTGCTCAAGCCCACCGTGGGTGTCGGCAGCATCTCCACGATGCTCGTCGACTCGGCCTCGGCGCTGACGGCCGCCGTGCGGGAGGCGGCCAGGAACTACCGCGACGATCCCCGGATGTACGGCAGGGAACCCGTGCTGATGCTGGAAAGTCTGCTCGCCGGCCAGCGGTGGCACCGGGACGAGCGTTACGGCGACCACGCGAGCGTGGAGTCGCTGGTCTTCGACGGCGAGATCACGCATCTCGCGGTGAGCGACAAGCTGCCGCTCGCCGCGCCGTTCCGCGAGACCGGGCACGTGCTGCCCTCCATTTTGGACACCGAGCGGCAGGACGTCCTGCGTGCCGCCGCGACCGAGGCCATCCGCGCGCTTGACCTGCGACACGGCGCGACACACATCGAGTTCAAGCTCACCGAGGACGGTCCTCGGGTGATCGAGGTCAACGGCCGGCTCGGCGGCTCCGTAGCGCGCCAGCTGGAGCTGACGGCGGGCTATGACGTGCTCGCCGACCTCGGCCGAATGGCGCTGGGCACGCGGCCCCAGACTCCCACGCGCTTCAAGTGCTTCTCGCTGTGGTTCACCCCGGCCTCGCCGCAGCGCGACGTGGTGGTGCGTGCGGTCCACGGTGAGCAGCAGGCCCGCACGCTCGCGGGCGTGCGGGACCTCGCCATCCGCTATCGCGCGGGTGCCAGGCCGGACTGGCGGATGGGCGGGTTCAGCAGCCTGTGGCGGGCGATGATCATCAGTCCGACGGCCGAGGACCTGTTCACCGTCGCCCAGAGGCTGGAGAACACGCTCACGGTGGAACTGGACGACGCCGGTTGACCAGCCGTGGTCACGCCTTGCGTGCCTGTGTCCGGATCGCGAACCAGAGGCCGGTCGCCCCGGCGACGGCGAACACGGCGAGCGCCGCCAGCAGGGCCGGGGGAGTGCCGCCGGTCAGCGTGTCGCCCAACACCACGACCGCGGTCGTGCCCGGCACGCTGCCGGCGATGGTGCCCGCCAGGAAATGGCGGGTCCGCACCGAGGACAGACCGCAGGCGTAGTTGGTCGGCAGGAACGGCACGGCGGGGATCATCCGGAGTGACGCGACCGCGAGCCACCCGCCCCGGGTGAGCCGTACGTCCACCGCCTGGAGAGCCGCCCGGTCCAGGTGCCGGGCCACCACCCGCCTGCCCAACGACCGGGCCAGCACGAAGCTCAGCAGCCCGCTGACGGCGGTCGCGACCAGCGCGACGGCCACCCCGACCACCGGGCCGAGCAGCAGCCCCGACGCGAGGGAGAACACCGTTCGCGGGATGGGCACGAGCGTGGCCACCACGTAGGCGAGGAACATCAGCGCCGGTGCCGCCGCCCCGGCCCCGGACGCCCACGTCCGCAATTGCGCGGGCTCGGGCACCGGCAGCACGAACGCCAGGGCGACCAGTGCCGCGACCAGGCCGGCGGCCAACAACACACCTACTCGCGGCACGCGGCAAGTGTAGCCAGCCGCCGGCCTCGGACAGCCGGCCTGGTCACAGGGCCAGTCGCGGCCAGGAAGCCGTGTCGCGCAGGAGTTGCCGGTCGTGGGTCGCGAGTACGACCGCGGCCGGGGTGGCGTGGAGCGCGGCGGTCAGCTCGTCGACCAGCGTGGCGGACAGGTGGTTGGTCGGCTCGTCCAGCAGCAGCACGTGGGGTCGGCCGGCCAGCACCAGGGCCAGGTCCAGCCGGCGCTGCGCACCGATCGACAGGTCGGCGACCGGCCGGTGCGTGTCGTGCCGGTCGAGCAGGCCCAGTTCACCCAGTCCGGGTGCCGGCAGCCCCGTTCGGGCGATCCGCTCGGCGTACAGCTCGAACGCCGAGCGCGACTCCGGCGGCCCGGACTCCTGACCGAGCCGCCCGACCCGGACCGGCCGGGCACGGGCGGCTGTGCCGGTGCTTGGTGCCAGCTCGCCGGCCAGCACCGCCAGCAGCGTCGACTTGCCCGCACCGTTGGGTCCGCTGACGACGAGCCGGTCGCCGGAGTCGAGCGCCAGGTCGACCGGACGCTCGAGCCGTCCCGCCACGGTCACGGCGTCGGCCCGCAACAGGGTCGCGCCGCGGTGGACGGGCAGGTCGGGCATGGCGAACCGAGCAGGTGGCGACGGGACGGCAACGGTGTGCGCCGCCAGGTCCTCCTGCCGGCGGTGCACCGCGCGGACCAGGCCAGGTGCGCGGGTGGCGCGGGTGTGCTTGCCGTGGCCCTTGTCCGGACGCCAGTTGTCACGCAGCCGGTTCTGGGCCGAGGACAGGTCGTCGGCGAGCCGCTGCCGTTCGGCGACCTGGTCGGCGTGCAGTGCCTCCCACCGGGCACGCTCGGCGTGGCGGCCGTCGAGGTACCCGGCATAGCCGCCGCCGTAGGTCCGTGGGCGGCCGTCGCTGGACGGATCGAGGTCCACCACCGTGGTGGCCACGTCCGCGAGCAGCGCCCGGTCGTGGCTGACCAGAACGATCACCCCGGGATGGGCCCGCAGCCGCTCGGTGAGGTGGTCGAGGCCGCCCGCGTCGAGGTGGTTGGTCGGCTCGTCGAGCAGCAGGACCTGGTGCCCGGCCCCCAGCAGGCAGGCGAGCCGCACCCGGTGGCGCTGCCCGACCGACAGGGTGCCGAGCGGGCGGGTGCGGTCGTCGACCGCGTTCAGCGCGGCCAGCGAGACCTCGACCCGCCGGTCGGCGTCCCAGGCGTCGAGCGCCTCGGCCTCCGTGAGCGCGGCGGCATAGGCGCCGTCCGCGCCGGGACGACCCTCGGCGAGCGCCTCGGTGGCGCGGTCGAGGCGGGCCAGCACCCCACGCACGGTGGCCAGCTCGAGGTCGATCAGGTCACCGACGGTGTCGGTGCCGCCGAGTGGGAGCTGCTGGTCGACCATGCCGACCGAGCCGGCGCGGTGCACCTGGCCGCAGTCAGCGGACCGGTCCCCGGCGAGCACCCGGAGCAGGGTGGTCTTGCCGCGCCCGTTCTCCCCGACGACGGCGACCCGGTCCCCGGCGGCGGCGACGAGGGCGACACCGGCCAGTACCGGCCGCCCACCGAACGAGACGTACACGTCGGACGCACGGACGTGCGCCGCGCGCGCGGGAGCGAGCGAACGAGATGACATGAGGAAGTGCCTCCAACAAGGGTGATCAGCGGAAAGGACGAAGCCGGCACCGCGGGTCCCGCGGCACCGGTGGAGGCGTCGTCCCTCAGAGGAAGAGCTGCTGCTGTATCACGCACGCCAGGGTAGATCAGCTCGCCGGTTCGGTCATCCGGGATTTCGGTCACGTCCGACGGTGTCGGGAGCGACGGCTGTGCGTCCATATCGGACAGTGCGAAGTGGACGTACGCGCGCCTCGCCGGGGCGACCACTCGCGGTGCCGCCGTGGCGCGGGCGGAACCAGTGTGGTGTCCAGTACGACCTGACGTCGTGCGACCCGGTTGCCCGTGCGGCACCGCATTCTGACAGCGCGTGTGTGTGCTACTACGGAATGAGATTGAATTCCGGAATGTGGAACACGTGACATGATTGACAGCCACCAGTGGCGCGGCTAGTCTGCAACTTGCTGTGGAATTGTTGAACTTCGAAAACTTGGCATTCACGGTGATTTACTGGGGTGTGTTGCCAGCATTATGGCGACACTGTTGCACAAGACGACTGGCCTTCATGTGGTCCGCGCGCTGACCAGGTGCGCGGGCGAATCGTGACGGCCGAACGGGAGAGGTCAGGTATGACTGGCCGAAAACTGGCCGTGCTCTTTCCTGGACAAGGGGCGTTCGACGGGACGGCGCTCCGCACCGCGAGCGAGCGTCATCCTCAGGTCAACCAGGTTTTCAAGGCGATCGACCTAGTAACGCAGGAGCAATTCTCGGCTCAGCTGACCGACATTCTGTTCGGTGGGGAGCCCCCGACAATAGACCTACTTCTTGCCGAGCAGCCGTGGGTTTCCCAGCTGGCGATCTTCGGCGCCGACGTGGCCGCATACCAGGTGCTCGCCTGGCATGGCCTGCGCCCGGACGTGCTGGTCGGGCACAGTCTCGGGGAAATAGCCGCGCTGGTCGCGGCGAACGCCTTCACCGTCGAGGATGGCGCGCGGATCGTCGCCGAACGCGTGCGGGCGGTCGCGGACCAGGACCTGGCGGCGGGCCGGATGGTGGCGTTGGCCGCGGGCGCCGCACGGGTCCAGAAGATCGTCGACCTCGTCGAGGACGACGGGTTGGCCGTGGCGGTCGAGAACCACGACGGGCAGACCGTCGTGAGCGGTCCCGGCGGCGCGATCGACAGCGTGGTCGGTATCGCCGGGCAACTGCGGATCGGCACGGTCGAGGTGAAGTCGCCGTTTCCGTTCCACACGCCCATGCTCGCCGCCGCGGTACCGAGGTTCGCCGAGCGGCTGCGCGACATCCCCCAGCAGCCGCTGGACATGCCGGTCTTCTCGCCCATTCTGGGGCGTCACTACCGCGACGACGACAACCTGGCCGACCTCCTGGCCACCCACCTCGTCACGCCCGTGCTGTTCAGCGCGGGCGTGCGGACGCTCTACGACGACGGCGTGCGGCAGTTCGTGGAGGCGGGTTGCCTCGGCGCGCTGTCCAGCCTCGTGCGGAAGGCGGGCACCGGGGAGTCCGTGACCACGTGGCCGTCGATCCTTCTCCGGAACGGCGAGCTGGCGCTCGACGGGACGCTCGCGGACCTGCGGCGTCACGGCCTGGCCGACGGGTCGGTCGGCGAGCGACTCGCCGCGCTCGTCGCGCCCGACATCCAGGCGGACGTCTTCAGCAGGTTCTGGGCCACGGCCGGCGGGGAGATCACCAAGCTGATTCACGACCGGCTCGCCGAGTTCCAGCCGGGCGGCGCCGTCGAGCCAACGGTGACCGAGACCCCGAGCCTTGATCGGGACGCGCTCGGCGCGGAGATCAAAGCCATTTATTCCGAGGCGCTCGAGTACCCGGAGGAAGTGTTCACCGACGACGTTCTCCTGGAAGCGGAGTTGGGTGTCGATTCGGTGAAACAGCTCGAACTGCTGACCCGGGTCACGCAACGGTACTCACTTCCCGTCAAGGACGGCAATTTCTGGCTGGCCGACCACGACACGATGGGAAAGATAATCGATGCCGTGCACGGCATCCTGCGTGGTGCCGTGCCGGCGTCCGCCTGACCTCGCCCGCGGCGAACGGGAGCACGCTTTTCATGTCCTCATTATCGGGAAGGCTCGCCCTTGTCACGGGTGGCGCGAAGAACGTGGGAAAGGCAATCGCCAGGGCCCTGGGGGAGCGCGGGGCACACGTACTGATCAACTATTTTCATTCCCACGAGGAAGCCAAGCGGACCAGGGCCGAGCTGACCGCGGCCGGCATGACCGTCGACCTCATCCGTGCCTCGATCGCCCGGCCGGAGCAGGTGGACCGGATGTTCGCCGAGATCGAGCAGCGGTTCGGCCGGCTGGACATCCTGGTGAACAACGCCGCGGACGGCGCGCTGCTGCCGCTGACCGACCTCACCGACGAGCATCTCGACCGGGCCATCGACACCAACTACAAGGGTGGGCTGCGGTGCGCCAGGGCCGCCGCCCCGCTGATGGCCAGGAACGGAGGCGGGTCGATCGTCACGGTCTCCGCGCTCGGTGGCTCACAGATGGTCATGGCCAACTACCTGGCCTGCGCGCCGGCGAAGGCCGCGGCCGAAGCGGTGACCCGGTACCTCGCGGTGGAGTTCGCGCCACTGAACATCCGCGTGAACACCGCCTCCTCGGCGATGCTGGACAGCGAGGTGGCACACGCGTTCCCCCGCGCCACCGAGATGCGGGCGGCCATCGCGGACGCCACCCCGATGGGTCGGCTCGGCACGCCCGAGGAGTTCGCGGACGTGGTGGCCTTCCTCGCCGGCGACGACTCCCGGTGGATCACCGGGCAGGTGATCCTCGCCGACGGCGGCCTGACGCTGGGCGCCAACCTGCTCTCGCCGCCCAAGGCGCCACCGGAGCCGGCGCCCCAGACGGACGACGACGAGATCGCCGTGGTGGGCATGGGGCTCGTGGTCGCCGGGGCGAACAGCCCGGACGAGTTCTGGACCCTACGCACCACCGGCGGCGAGTTGTTCGGGCCGGTGCCGGCGGACCGCTGGGAACGCGGGACGTTCTTCTCCGCCGACCCGTCCGATGAGGACAAGTCGTACCAGGACACGTGTGTCTTCGTCACCGACTTCCAGCCGGACGCCGACACGCTCGCCGGACTGGCCGGCGACGGCCACGAGCTGACCACGCTGTGGCTTCGGCACTCGCTGGCCCACGCCCTGCGCGGGGTGCGGCGGCGCCAGGACGACGACTACTCGTTCCAGGTCGGCTACACCCCGGACGGCAGCCAGCACCTGGAGGAGGCCGGCGTGCTCGCCGGCATCGGACACCGGATCCACGACATCGCCGAGGAACTGTCGATACCGGCGGCCGAACGAGCGGAACTGCTCGCCAGCATCGACGCCGTGCTCAGGAAACGATACTGGCGTGGTTCCCGGGCGCCGTCGCGTTTCCTGCCACACCAGGTCGGACAACTGGCCATGGCCGGGATGTTGCCGGCGGGCACCGAGCTGCAGATGGTGGACACGGCGTGCTCGTCGTCCCTGTACGCCATCGACATCGGCATCAAGGGCCTGCTGATGGGCAAGCACGACATCGCGGTGTGCGGTGGCGCGTTCGCCCTCGCCCCACGCGGCACCGTGCTGTTCTCGAAACTCCAGGGCCTGTCCAGGCGTGGCGCGGTGCACTCGCTCGACGCCGCCGCGGACGGCGTCATCTTCGCCGACGGCGCCGCGGTGGTGGTGCTCAAGCGGCTGAGCCGTGCGCGCGACGACGGTGACCGCGTGCTGGCCGTGCTCAAGGCGTTCGGCTCGTCGTCCGACGGTAAGGGCAAGGCGATCTACGCGCCGAACGCGGCCGGCCAGGACCTCGCCGTGCGGCGGGCTCTGTCCACCGGTGTGCGCGGTCAGGACGTGGACTGGGTCATCGCGCACGCCACCGGGACGCCGACCGGGGACCTCGCCGAGTTCACCACCCTCAAGCGGCACTTCGGCACCGACCGCACCAGCTACGTCACCTCCAACAAGTCACTGGTCGGGCACACCGGCTGGGCGGCTGGCGTGGTGTCGGTGATCGAGGCGATCCTCGGGCTGGAGCATGACCTGATCCCGAAGCAGTACCGGTTCACCTCGCCCCCGGCGGAGTTCGGGATGGACGAGACGAAGCTGACGATCCCGACCGAACACGTGCCATGGCCACGGCAGCCCGGCCGGGCCAGGTCGGTCGCCGTCTCCGGGTTCGGCTTCGGGGGCACCAACGCGCATCTGATCGTGCGGGAACAGCAGCCCGCCGCGAGTAGCGCGAGCACCAGGACGCCGTCCACGACGGACCGGGTGGCCATCGTGGCATGGGCGGCACACGTGCCCGGGCTGTCCACTTCGGACGACGTGGCGCGGTGGGTCACCGGAGCCGGTCCCGGACCCGACACGAGCTTCGGCGAGACCTACCCGCCGCCACCGTTCCAGAAGGTGCGGCTGCCGCCGGCCACGGTGCGCACGATCGACCGCTGCCAGCTGATGATCCTCGAGTGCGCGCACGACTTGCGTGGTCAGCTCACCGACTTCTGGCAGGAGGCGGCCAAGAAGACCGGGGTGTTCGTCGGCAACCTGGGGCCGACCAGGGCGGCCATGTTGTACGCCAACCGGTGCTACCTGGACGACATCGACCAGGCGCTGCGACAGGAGCGGCCGGAGCGCTGGCACGAGGAGCTGTCGACCCGCCTTCGCGCACGCGTCCGTGGCCAGGTCCCACCGTCCAACGAGGACTCCTTCCCCGGTCAGATGCCCAACGTCATCTCCGCCAGGGTGGCGAACTACTTCGATCTCAACGGACCGAACATCACCGTCGACTGTGGACTGGCCGGCACCCTGACCGCGATCGAGACGGCCGGCCGGTACCTGCGCACCGGCGAGATCGACTTCGCGCTCGCCGGCGGTATCAACGGCAACAGCCTCCCCGAGTACTCGGCCATGCTGGCCGACCTCGTCGACCTGAGCGGCGTCGGCGGCGCGGCCGAGGGCGCCTTCCTGTTCGCGCTGACCACCGAGCGAACGGCGCGGTCCGCCGGGCTGCCGATCCTCGGGTTCGTGGACGACTTTGGCGCCACGGCACCTGATGTGACCGAGGTGGACTGTGGGGTCTCCGCGCCGGATCGCGCGCGCTACCTCGGTGGCGCCGGAGGCGTGGCGCTACTGGCCGCACTGCACGGTCCCGCCGGCCCTGCGCGGCTCAGGTGCACGGGAGAACAGGGCAGCCAACCGATCCTGCTCGACCTGACGGTGACCGGCCGCCCGGCGGACGCCGAACCCACCTCGCTGCCGGCACGGTTCCGCGACGGTACCGAGCCGCGCGTGCGACGTCAGGTCCCGGAACTGCGGGATTACGCTGCGAACCCGACACGGGAGCGCATCCCCTTCCTGCCGCCCGGTGTCGTGGTGCTGACGAACTCGCCGGACCTCGACAATGACCTGGGGGACCTGCCGCCGGACGCGGTCGTCATATCCACCGCACCGTCCGCCGTCGACCGGCCCGGCCGACATCACGTGCCCCGGCCGACGCCGGAGGTGGTGAGCCGACTGCTCATCCAGCTCGGCCACCCGGTTCGGCACCTGCGAGTAGTCGCCGACCTCACACCGGATGACGGGGACACGCTGATCGCACTGCACGATGCGATGTTCCTGGCCCTGCGCCACGGTTACGCCGACCTCGCGACGGACGGCTCGTCGTTCGTCACGGTGCTGCTCGGCGCGGCATCCGGGGGTGTTCCGCATCCGTACACCGGCCTGTTCACCGGGTTGGTCAAGTGCGCGCACCTGGAGCTGACCGGATGCCTGACGTTCGCGCTGAGCACGTCGACCCGTGACGCGCACGCCGCCGCGACGGCCGCGGAACGGGAGAGCGGCAACGAGCGCGCCTTCCCGGTCGTGTTCGACCACGACGGGGTGCGGAAGACGTACGTGCTGCGGGACGAACCGGTCGAGCTGACCGGCGCGAACCAGGCCCGGCTCGACGGCGGCTCTGTGGTGCTCGCCTTCGGTGGTGCGCGGGGCATCACCGCCGAGGTCATGAAGAGCGTCGCCGAGCACTTCCGCCCACGGATCTACCTGGTCGGCAGCAACCCCATCGACTCGTACCCCGCAGAGGTGTTCGCGGGCGACGACGAGGCCTTCGCGCGAGACCGGCAGACCTACATCCGCCGCGGGCTCGCCTCGGGTGACAAGAAGACCGTGGCGGCACTGAACCGCGAGTTCGACCGGATGATCGACGCCAGGGCGGCGCGGGCGAACATCACGGCCATGCGGACGCACTGCGGCGCCGGCCGGGTGACCTACCTGCCCTGCGACGTGACCGACGCCGAGTCGGTGTCCACTGTGGTCGATCAGGTACTGGCCGAGGAGGGACGGGTCGACCTGCTGGTCAACGCGCCGGGCCGCAACCGGTCCGCGCCGATCAAGGACAAGGACTTCGCCGAGTTCACCGCGATCAGGGACCTGAAGCTCGTCGGTTACCGCAACCTCAAGCGCGCGTTCCGGGCCCGGCCGCCACGCATGTGGTGCAACTTCGGCTCGCTGCTCGGCTACTTCGGACAGGTGGGCGAGTCGGACTACGCCTCGGGCAACGACTTCCTCGCCACCGCGGCGGCACACGCGCGGCAGGTGCTCGGCGAGGACGAGTTCACCATCGGCTGGACGCTGTGGGACGGGGTCGGCATGGGCGCGGACGAGCTGACCAAGGCCTACTTCAGGCGTGCCGGTGCGTACACGCACATGGGAGTCGACGAGGGTGCGTACCACTTCGTCCGCGAGCTGCACGCGACCCCGAGGCGGGCGTCGGTCGTGCATCTCGGCGCCGCCGAGCGCGTGACCGTGGCGTCGTTCTACCCCGGCTACCTCGAACCCGGTTTCTACCTGAGGAAACTGGTCGCCCGCGACGACCGGTCAGCGACCTTCGAGTGCCTGTTCCACGAGGACACCGACGCCTACCTCGACCACCACCGGGTGCGGAACGTGCCGACACTGCCCGGCACGTTCGTCATGGAGCTGGCCGCCGAGGCGGCACGGTTCCTGGTGCCGGACAAGGAGGTCGTCGCCTTCGAGGACCTGACCTTCGACCACTTCCTGATGCTGCGGCCCGGCATCGGGCCGGCGGTCAAGCGGATCACGGCGACGATCGTGCCAGGTGAGCGGGCCGTGGATGTTCGAGTGACCACGGACGTGATCTCGCCGGGTGGGGTGACACTGGTCCGCGACCGCCCGCACTTCTCCGCGCGGGCGGTGCTCGACGACCGGTTCCCGGTGGCGCCCCGGCGCGACCGCTGGCCGTCCGGCGGCGAGACGCCCGTACCGGACCCGTACCACCAGCCGGCGTCGCCGGTCCGGCTCACCGGCCCCTTCGTGTCCACATCGGACACCCGACTGACCCCGACGGGCAAGCGGGCACGCTACCGGGCCGAGTTGGCCGAGGACGATCCGGTGTGGTCTCGGTTCACCGTGCCGGTGATCCTGCTGGACGGCCTCGCCAGGACCGGAGTGCTCGACCTGGTCGACGGCCACCTGGTGCCGGTCGCCGCGCCGCTGTCGATCGGCCGGGTGGAGCTTTTCCAGCGGGGTAACGACATCGAGCTGGTCCGCCGACACGGCTCGCTCGAGCTGTACGCCACGCCAACCGAGCTGACGGCGTCCACGTCGGACGGAAAGGTGGTCGCGCGGATGACGGGCATCAATGCCACTCAGATGGGCTATCTCGACGCGGGTTCCGGGGAGTTCCGGGCGGCGGCGGAGTCGGCGCTGGCGGGCCGGCGATGACGAACGACCAGGAGAGCCCTGTGGAGGAACGGACCGTCCGGCGACTCGCGCCTGGACCGAGCGGCAGCGTGCTGTTCGGCGCGCTGAGCAGCTTCAAGAAGGACACCCTGAAGCTGCTGGTCGAGCTGCAACGGCGGTACGGCGGCATCGTCCGGACCAAGATGGGCCCCTACCTCGTGCACCAGATCACCGAGCCCGAGCATGTGAAACACGTGCTGCAGGACAACTCCCGCAACTACTCGCGCGGCAGGTTCTACCAGGGTTTCAAGCTGTTCTTCGGGCACGGCATGCTGACGACCGACGGTCCCGAGTGGAAGACCAGACGTGCGGTGAGCCAGCCGTTCTTCCACCGCGCCAAGCTCCGCGCCGGGGCGCCGACCATCACCGACACGGTGAACGAGCTGCTCGACAGCTGGGCCGATCCCGCCGCCCGCGATGAGCCGGTGGACATCACCGACGACATGATGCGCCTTGCCATGGGCGTGCTCGGCCGGCTGCTCTACGGCGTCGACCTCCGGGACTACGCCGAGCGGCTGCTCCCCGCGGTTCGCTTCTCGCTCAAGGCGATGATCCTCACGGGCGAGGTCAAGCAGATGCTGCCGCGCTGGGTGCCGACCAGATACCAACGGCAGCTCAAGCACTACCAGCGGGTGCTCAACGGCGTCATGGACGAGATCATCGAGCTGCACCGGCGCGGCGAGGGCAGCGACGACAGCGTCGTGACGGCACTGCTGAACGCCACCCACGACGTCACCGGGAAGCCGTTCACCAACACCCAGATCCGGGCCGAGCTGAAGACGTTGTTCCTCGCCGGCCACGAAACCACGGGCTGCGCGTTGACCTGGACGCTGTACGCGTTGGCACAGCACGCCGACGTGCGACGCGCCCTGGAGCGGGAGCTCACCGAGGTGCTCGGCGAACGGGTGCCCACCGCCGACGACCTTCCGAACCTGCCGTACCTGCGGCAGGTCGTCGACGAGTCGCTGCGGCTGTACCCGCCGATCTGGTTGTTCCCTCGTGACGCGATCTCCGACGACGAGATCGGCGGCTACCACGTGCCCGCCGGCTCGACCGTGCTCATCCCGCTCTACGCGGCCCACCACAACGCGGCCACCTGGGAGAGCCCGGAGGCGTTCGACCCGAACCGGTTCTGCGCCGCGCGCCGGGACCGCTACGACTACTTCCCCTTCGGTGGTGGCGCGCGCAAGTGCATCGGGATGGACCTGGCGCTGCTGGAGATCCAGCTCACCGTTGCCATGGTCGCCCAGCGGTACCGGCTGAGCCTGGTCGCCGGCCATCCGGTCACCCCGGGCGCGCTGGTGTCCCTGCGGCCGCTGCCGAGCGTACTGATGTCGATAAGGAGGCGGCACTGATGCCACCGCAGAGCACGGTCGGCCTCACCATGGCCGACATCTACTCTCCGGAGTACACCGTCGACCCGTACCCCCTGTTCCACCGGATCCGCGACGTCAGCCCGGTGTTCTGGGATCAGCGGATGGGCGTGGACGGCGCGTGGATGGTCACCGGGTACGAGGCCGCGCTGGCGGTCTTCCGCAACCCGAAGCTCTCCGCACTTCGTCCACAGTGGAACCCGAACGGGCCGGACGCCCTTGTGCGCGACGAGGAGTTCGCCGGCCAGCTGCGCGCACTCCACAGCATGATGTTCACCGCCGACCCGCCTGCGCACACCCGGCTGCGCAGGATCGCGCGGAAGCCGTTCGTGCCAGCCGCGGTGGCGCGGATGCGCGGCGAGATCGAGGCGGCGGCCCACGAACTGCTCGACGCGGTGTTGCCGTCCGGCCGGATGGACTACATGGAGGACTTCGCGATGGCGTTGCCCTCCACGACGATGTGCCGCGTGCTCGGGATCCCGGTGGCGGATCGCGGGCTCGTGTGGCGCCGGATCCTGAGCTGGGGTCTGGTCGTGGACGGCGGACCGCTCAGCAAGGAGAACCCCGAGTACCACCTGGGTAAGGTCGGCAAATATATGGACTACTTCCGTGAGCAGCTGGGAAAGCGGCGGGTCCAACGCACCGACGACCTGTTGCAGTCGCTTGTGGACAGCTGGGACGAAGGTGAGTTCATCAGCGAGGAGGAACTGCTCGGCAACCTGATGTTCCTGCTCACCGCCGGCCAGGTCACGACCGGCCATCAGATCGGCAACTCCACACTGGCGTTGCTGGCCCACCCGGACGTGCTCGCGACTCTGCGGGCGGACCCGACGCGGGTGCCGGACGCGACACCGGAGCTCATGCGCTACGACTGCTCGGTCCAGCTGACCAAACGCCGTGCGGTCGAACACATGGAGCTGGCCGGCCAGCGCATCGAGCAGGGACAGGAGCTGTTCGTCTGGATGGGCGCGGCGAACCGCGACCCCGAGCCTTTCCCCGACCCGGACCGGCTCGACCCGGACCGCCCGAAGGTCCAGAACCTGGCTCTGGGCAACGGCATCCACTACTGCGCTGGCGGGCAGCTCGGCCAGTTGCTCAACGAGGTGGCCGTCACCGTGTTCGCCGAACGCGTCCGCAACCCGCGCGTCGACCCGGCCGAGGTGGTGCGCAAGCCCGTGCCCACCTTCCGCGGCGCGCACAGCATCCCGATGACCTTCGACTAGGACGGAGACAGGCGTGAGCACAGCAGAGGTCGCGCGGCCGGAACCGCTCCCGGACTTTCTCGGGTTCACCACCCTGGACCGGGAGGTGACCATCGACCGTCTGCCTGTCACCGGCCGGATCCCGGAATGGCTGACCGGAACCCTGGTGCGCAACGGACCGGCCAAGTTCGAAGTGGACGACTACCGCCTGACCCACTGGTTCAACGGACTGGCCATGCTGCACTCGTTCGCGTTCACCGAGGGGCAGGTGTCCTACGCCAACAAGTACCTGCGCGGCCAGTCCTACGAGGCCGAGGTGAACGACGGACAGCTGTACGGCAAGCAGTTCGGCATGGACCCGTGCAAGAGGCTGTTCGGCCGCCACTTCGCCGAGTACTCCCCGAACCTCTCGGACAACACCAACGTCAACCTGACCAGGATCGCGAACCGCTACTTCGCGTTCAACGAGCAGCCGCGCTACCTCGAGTTCGATCCGACCACATTGGACACCGTCGGTGAGCTGGAGTTCGACGGCCAGATCGCCGGGGAGACGTCGACCCCGCACCCGCACTTCGACTTCGGCCGCAGGACCCTGGTCAACTACACCACCACGATGCGCGACCGCGCCGCGTACCAGGTGTTCTACGTGCCGGAGAACACGCTCACACAGCACCGGATGGCCACCGTCGAGGTGGACGAGCCCTGCTACATGCACAGTTTCGCGATGACCGAGAACTACGTGGTGCTGGTGGAGTTCCCGGTCGTGATCGACCAGGAGAAGTTCGTCCAGCCGGACAAGTCGTTCCTCGAGTGCTTCACCTGGCAGCCGACGCGACCGGCCCGGTTCCGCGTGGTCGACAAGCGGGAGGGCAGGTGCACGGCGGTCTTCGAGAGTGAGGCGTTCTTCGCGTTCCACCACGTGAACGCGGTCGAGGTGGGCGGCGACATCCTGGTGGACATCGCGGCCACGCACACTCCCTATGAGACGGTGCTCGGCCTCGCCCCGACCGAGGACCAGTTCGACCTGTCGGCGTACGGCTACCAGGTGCGGCGTTACACGCTGTCGCCCCGCGGCGGCGCCAGCAGGATCGGCTGGGAACAGCTGGCCGACGCCGGGGTGGAGATGCCACGCATCAACTATCGCGGCCACAACACCAGGCCGTACCGCTACGTCTACGGCCTCGGGCATTCGCCACGCAGCATCCGCGCCATGAACCGGCTGCTCAAACTGGACATCGTGAACGGCACCCACAGCGCGTGGTACGAGAAGGGCTGTTTCCCCGGCGAGCCCGTGTTCGTGCCCCGCCCCGGCGCGTCCACAGAGGACGACGGGGTGGTGCTGTCTGGTGTGCTGGACGCGAAGGCCGGCACGTCCTTCCTGCTGGTGGTCGACGGGTCGTCCTTCGAGGAGCTGGGACGGGCGCGGGTGCCGCACCACATCCCGAACGACTTCCACGGCCAGTTCTTCGCCGACCTGCACCGGTAGCGGTCAGCCGACCAGCTCGGCGAAAGCGCGGACGATCGCGGGATCGTCCGAGCGGACCAGCAGAGTGGTGACCACGGTTTCCCGCCACCTGGCCAGATCGTCCTTGATCTTCGCCGGCGACCCGACCAGCGCCAGGTCCTCCACCATGGCCGTGGTGACCGCGGCGATCGCGTCGTTCTTGTGTCCGCTCAGGTACAGGTCCTGGATCCGAGCGCACTCCTTCTCGTATCCGAGGCGAGCCACCACATCGGCGTGGAAGTTGGCGCCCTTGGCTCCCATGCCGCCGACGTAGAGCGCGATCCACGGACGGATCTGGTCGGCGGCGCGTTCCAGGTCGTCGTCGATCGCGATGGGCACGCCGGCCACGACCTCGAAGTCCGCCTGAGGGCTGCGTTCGGGCGCACGGCGGTGGAAGCCTTCGGCAAGGCGGTCGCGGTAGTAGGCGTCGGCGCGAGGGGAGAACAGGAACGGCAGCCAGCCATCGGCTATCTCGGCGGCCAGCGCGACGTTCTTCGGCCCCTCGGCGCCGAGAAAGATCGGCACCTCGCGGCGCAGCGGATGGACGGTGGCCTTGAGTGGTTTGCCAAGCCCGGTGCCGCCGGGATAGGGCAGCTGGTAGTGCTCACCGGCGAACGTGACGGGCCGCTCCCGCGCGATCGTCGCCCGAACGATCTCGACGTACTCCCGTGTTCTGGCGAGCGGCTTGGGGTAGGGGAGCCCGTACCACCCCTCCACGACCTGCGGCCCGGAGGCGCCGAGCCCCAGGATGAACCGGCCACCGGACAGGTGATCCAGGGTCAACGCGGCCATCGCGGTGGCTGTCGGCGTACGCGCGGACAGCTGGACGATATTGGTGCCGAGACGCACTTTCGTCGTGCGCGACCCCCACCAGGCGAGCGGGGTGAGCGCGTCGGAGCCGTACGATTCGGCCGTCCACACGGAATCGAATCCGAGCCGCTCGACCTCCGACAGCATGGACTCGATGCCGGCGGGCGGACCGCTCGACCAGTACCCGGTGTGGAATCCGATCCTCATCGTTGCTCCCGCCGTCAGCTCGGACGTTCGCGCGGCACATTCTGCAACCGCACGGTACCCCGCGCGACGAGCTTGCCGGCCTCCGTGCGCAACTCGACGAGCCACAGTTGCTGAACACGCCCCTGGTGCACCGCCTCACCCTCCGCGACGACCCGTCCTTCACGCAAGGACGACAGAAAATCGGTGTTGTTGTTGACGCCGACCGCGAACATCCCCTTGTCCATGACGGCGACCGAGGCCCCCACACTGGCCACACTCTCGATGATCGTCGTGTACACGCCACCGTGCACCACCCCCCAGGGAGTGTGATGGTCAGCGTTCAGCTCGACGTACCCGCGCGCCCGCTGCCCGGTCACCTCCTCGAACACCAGCCCAACCGAGGTAAGAAACGCCCCGGTGACTTCCATATTTGGAAAATCCGGCTTTCCGGTGGCAGTCATCAGTAAACCCTCCCCGTCTAGCGCCTGTGGTAGAACGGCGACATCATAACAAAAGAATTGCGGCCGCACAAAGGGTGTGCTGTGTTGGTTGTTTTGGGAGAGGTGTCAAGAATTGCGCGAATAAAGCCCATGGCTCACTTCTTGTGAAGCGAATTCACGACTCCCGCGGATGGCCAATTAGACGGTGGATCGTATTTCGCGCGAGCCGCCCAATCCCGTGCCTGGTACTCGAAGGCCTGCGCTGCGGATACCAACGCCGCCGCCGACCACCACGCCAGGTCTGACTCCGCTGCCATCTGTCGCCACACCGCGGCCACGTCCGCGGAGGCGTGCGCCATGCGCCGAGCGACATCCCGATCGCCGGGGTCGGACTTGTTGACCATCTCCGAGGTCAGGCCGTACTCCCGATACACGGTCTCCCAGTGGTGAACCAACCCGCCGGACACCATCATCACGCCAACCCTTCTCCTCAAACCCGCCCTGTTCGGCTGGTCAGATTCACCGTCGGCGATCTTGAGTCTCCTCAGGGTGCCTTAGAGTTCCTAACAAAGCCGTGTGACGTGTCGCCAGGTGATGATGCAGGTGGCCAGGGCGAGGAAGGCTTCGTGGATGTCGTCGCGGCGTTCCCAGCGGATGCGGAGTCGTTTCATGCCGTGGTACCAGGCCACGGTGCGCT
>NZ_DASUVO010000064.1:0-68122 GCF_036378875.1 Actinophytocola sp. | reverse complement strand
CTCGGCGCGGGCCACGAGGCGGAGGACGTGGCGCAGGAGGCGTTCGTGAAGGCGTACCGCGCGCTGGGTAGCTTCCGCACCGGGGCCGCGTTCCGGCCGTGGCTGCTGCGGATCGTGGCCAACGAGACCCGCAACAGCCACCGCGCGTGGCGGCGACGCTCGTCGCTGGAGCTGAGGTTGGCCGTGCGTCCGGACGAGCCCGACCAGGCCAGTTCCCCGGAGCTGTCGGCGGTGACCGCGGACACGAACGCGGCGCTGCTGGCGGCGGTCAACGCGATGCCGCCCCGGGACCGGCTGGTGCTGACCTGCCGCTACTTCCTCGACCTGTCCGAAGCCGAGACCGCGCAGGTGCTGGCCTGGCCGCGCGGGTCGGTGAAGTCGCGGCTGTCCCGCGCCCTGGACAAGCTCCGGCGCGCGTTGCCGGCCCACCTGGCGGAGGAGGTGGCCCATGAGCGATGACCTGGAGGCCGCCCTGCGCTCGCTGGGCACCCGCCTGGACGTGCCGGAACCACCGGATGTCACGCAGGCCGTGCTGTCCCGTCTCGACGAACCGGTACGGACCCGGTGGCGCCCGGTGCACCGCCTCGCCGCCGCCGCGGTCGCCGCGCTGGTGGCGCTCGCGACCGCGATGGCGCTGTCGCCGGCGGTGCGTGCCGCCGTGTTCGACCTGCTACGCATCGGCGGCGTCGAGATCCACGAGAACGCACCGGCCCCGACCACCCCGTCGACCGACACGCCGCTCCCGTACGAACGCGACGTCTCACTGGCTCAGGCCCGCGCGGCGGTCGACTTCCCGGTGAAGGTGCCGGGGGAGTTGGGGGAGCCGACCACGGTCCGCCTGGCCGGCGACGCCCGCGTGGTGTCCATGGTGTTCGGCTCGCCGCACGGCACCGTCCGCGTCGACCAGTTCGACGGCGGCCTCGCACCGATGTTCGCGAAGTTCGCCGCGGCCGACGACGTCCACCACGTCACGGTGTCCGACACACCGGCCGTCTGGGTGGACCGCCCACACGTCGTGCTCTACATCGGACCGGACGGGCAGATGCGGGAAAGCTCCGCCCGCCTGGCCGGCAGCACCCTGATCTGGGAGGACGACGGCCTCACCTACCGGGTGGAGGGCGAGCTCACCGAACAGCAGGCCGTCACCATCGCCGAGTCACTCCGGTAACGCCGCCGCCCACAGACCGCGAGCACGCAACACGTCCCGCAGCACACCCGGCCGGTCGGTCATCAGCCCGTCCACCCCGAGGTCGATCAGCTCGTTCATCTGACCCGGATCGTCGATCGTCCACACGTGCACCTCGATGCCACGCCGCCGCGCCGCCGAGATCAGCCGCTTGTCCACGACCGTGAGCCCACCTTGACGGACCGGCACCTGAGCGATCCGCTGGTATCCGCGCCGCGCACGCACGAACCGCGGCAACCGGCCCGCCGCCCACAGCCGCGCGATGGCCTTGGTGCCCATCGAGGTGAGCAGCCCGTCCGGCCCGTCCCTGCGGACACGTTCCAGCCGCGCCTCGGAGAACGACGCCACGCACACCCGGCCGAACGCGTTGGTGCGCCGTAACGTGTCGAGCAGCGGCCGGATCGCCCGCTCCGCCTTCACGTCGATGTTGAGCAACGCGTCCGGCAGCTCCTCGAGAACCTCCTCCAGCCGACTCACCGGCTCCCGCCCACCGATCTTCGCGGTACGAACGACCTGCCACGGTAACCGGGCGATCGCGCCACACGAGTCAGTCGTACGGTCCAGCACCGCGTCGTGATGCACGACGACCACACCGTCGGCCGTCGCGTGCACGTCGGTCTCCAGGTAGTAGAAGCCCTCCGCCACGGCACGCCGGAACGCCGTCAGGGAGTTCTCCATCCCTTCGAGGTCCCCGAAATGCCAGCCGCGGTGGACGAACGCTCGCGGGTACGGTCCGGCGAAGAAGGCATGGTCATGCACACTGTCCAGTGTGACCCAACGGCGTGGCACATCGGTGCACGAACGATGGCCGGATAGCGTCGGGAACATGAGGTTCGAGAGGTGATCACACCAGAAAGGCTCAGGCTCAGGTCGCGCGCCGAGGTGCGCCACTGTGGATGGTGCGGTCAACGGCTCCCGGAGGACGGCAAGGTCGGCCGCCCCCGCCGGTACTGCTCCCAGTCCTGCCGCCAACGCGCGTACGAACGCCGCTCCGCAGTCCAGAGAGGAGGGCTGCCGGAGGACGCCGTGGTCCTGTCCGCCGCCGAACTCGCCGATCTGCAGGACCGGCTGTTCCAGCTGCGGTGCGCGGCCGAGGACGTGGTGACCGCCGCCGACGACGGCGCGGCCCCCAGCGAGCTCAAATCCCTCGCCGCCGCGGTCGTCGAGAACGCCCATGGGCTGGAGCGGCTGCGCTGAACCCACCCGGTCGACTACCCTTCGTGCGCACTTGCACACCGACGACCGAGGGCACCGGCATGAACATCGACGGCACTTCACCCAGTGAGGTGCTGGCCGCCACCGACACCGCATTCGCGATCACCGACGAGCGATGCCGAGTCCGTTGGGTCAACCCCGTTATGGCTGACCTGCTGGAACTCGCTCCCGACCAGTGCGACGGCCGTTCCCTGCCCGCGCTGCTCGCGGGCGCCCCGGAAGGCCCGCACACCGGACTGGTGCTGTCGATCCGGGCGGGGGAGGACCAGCACCGGTGGCTGGAGGTCCGCTGCGACCCCCTGAACGAGGGATACCTCTATCGAGTGATGGATGTCACTCGATGGCGCGAACGGGCCGTCGACCCCGCCGAACGGGACGAATGGCAGAAGGCACTGATCCGGATGGCGGACGAGGACCCGCTGACCGGACTGCTCAACCGCCGCGCCCTCACCAGGGAGCTGGAACGCCATCTCGCGATCGGCGGCCACGGCGCGCTGCTGCTGCTCGACCTCGACAACTTCAAGGACATCAACGACCTGCGCGGCCACCCGGCCGGTGACCGGGTCATGTGCACGCTCGCCAACGTCCTGCGCGACCGCCTCGACCACGGCCACGTGCTCGGCCGGCTCGGCGGCGACGAGTTCGCCGTCGTCCTCCCGGACACCGACGAGACCACCGCGGTCCGGATCGCCGACCGGCTCCGCAACGCCGTCGCCGCCATCCCGGTCACCGGCGGCGTCGGCACCACCCGCATCACCGCCAGCGCCGGCGTCGCCGGCTTCCGGTCCGGCGACGACTGGCAGGCCGTCCTCGCCAACGCCGACCTCGCCCTGTACGCGTCCAAGGACGGCGGCCGCAACCGCGTCACCGTCTACGACCAGGGCCACTACGCCGACACCGCGCTGCGGGTCACCGTGCTCGACCGCCTCCGCAACGCGCTCGCGAACGGCGGGCTGGAACTGCACGGCATGCCGATGGTCAAACTCGGCAGCAACCGGGTGATCGGCCACGAACTGTTGCTGCGCCTGGAAGACGGCCAGGAACCGAGGCTGGGGCCGGGGGAGTTCCTGCCCGCCGCCGAACGCAGCGGCCTGGTCCTGGAGATCGACAGGTGGGTCGCCGGCACCGCCATCGACGCGCTGGTCGCCCACCCGTACCCCGGTCTCCGGTTCAACGTCAACGTCTCCGGCCGCACGCTCGAGGACGAGGACTTCGGCGACTTCGTCCTCGACCGGCTCGCCGCCGCCGGTGTCGCGCCCGGCCGACTCGGGTTCGAGATCACCGAAACCGCCGCCGTCACCAACCTCGCCGCGGCCCGCAGCCTCGCCCAGCAGCTGCGTGCCAGCGGCTGCCGGATCTCCCTCGACGACTTCGGCGCCGGCTTCGGCTCGTTCGTCCACCTCAAACAGCTGCCGATCACCGGCCTGAAGATCGACGGCGAGTTCGTACGCGCCATCGACTACGGCAGCCGCGACACCGTACTGGTACAGGGCATCGTCGACATCGCCCGTGGCCTCGGCGTGTCGGTCGTCGCCGAATGGGTGGAACGCGCGACCCAGGTCGACGCGCTGAAACGGTTGGGTGTGCGGGTGGCGCAGGGCTTCCATCTCGGCAAGCCGGAACCACTGCGTGAACTGCTGTCTCGCCCGCACGGCACGTGGATGCGCACGCCAAGACTCATGCGGGACACCGATCAGGAGCTATCCGAGAACACTCCGTGACATAGTCAACCGCCGCTCCAGTGTCTGGCTGTACACATAGAGGAACGACCCGGTCGGGTCGGGATGATTTCCGTGTGGGCGGTGGTGAACCATGTCCAACTCCAATCCCTCCGCGGAGATCAGCGGACTCCAGATCTGCATCCTCAACACCGACGCCCAGATCGACGCCGCGCTCGACAACGGGGATCGGCGGGCGTTCCGGGTGTGGTGCCTGCGGAGGGCGTCGCTGATCGCCAGGGTGGAACGGGTGCTGGTCGAGGCGGCGACAGCACACGCCGCGTAGCCCCAAACAAGGCTGAACAGTCCTGTTAGGACCAGGGACTGTTCAGCCGCCGGAGACCTCGCTCGCGCCTCCCCATGAAAGTTCGATAATCTACATTATGTTAAGTAGCGTTGTGGGAGGCTCTCCTGGGGACGAGCGCTACGTCCGCTCGAAGTCGAGGTCGAAGTCCTTGCGCCACGTTGATCCGTGATCGTCGGACGCCTCCCAGCGACCCGCGATCCGGTCGGGGCCGACGTCGGCGACGAACCGCTGGAACATGTCGGGGTCCTCGCGACTCAGCATCCAGCGCGAGCCGTCGAACGTCATGGCGTAGACCCGGCAGACACCTCGTTCGTCGTGGTACAGCGCCGTGTAGGCGTCGCGCGCGTCGCTGCGACCGAGCACCAGGACCATCTCGCTCGTGGCCTTTCCGACATCGCCTCCCATCGTCCAGCGGAAGACCACGAACGCGTCGCCGAGCCACTCGACCGTCGCCGAGCCTGGCACCTCCTGGTCCGGCGGTTCCAGGAACCACGCGTTCCGAAGCGTCGTCCGCCACGATCCGACAAGGGCGTCCAGCCGTGCCATGGCGTCGTTACGCATACGTCCTCCTTGCCGCTCGGTGGGTTACTCCCCCGGCAGCGGCTGTGTCGTGGCGAGTACTGACAGGTAGTGCGGGTTGGTCATGATGCCGATGATGTTGCCAAACGGGTCGACGACCGAGGCGGTGACGAAGCCCTCGCCGCGTGGCGTGATGCCCTGCAGTTCCTTGGCGCCGAGTTCGAGCAGTCGGTTGAGTGTCGCGGGCAGGTCGTCGACGTGCCACTGCATGATGACGCCGGCCGGTCCCGCGGGCGGGCCGTACGGCGCGAACCGGCTGTGGATGATGCCCAGTTCGGCCTGGTAGTCGCCGATCCGGTACTCGATGTACGCGGTCTGTCCGTCTGCGTCGCGGCGGAAGTACGGCGGGATGCCCAGGAGTTGGGTGTAGAAGGTCTCGGCGGCGGTCATGTCGTCGGCGAAGTAGGAGATGGTGGCGAAGCCGCGGAACATGTCGTGATCCCTTCCTTGGTTGCTGGTGGGATCTACTGTCCTGGTCAAAGTGCTCATCGAGTGAGCACTTTGACGGGGAGAATCGTGGCATGCGTGCTGACCGACTTGTCGCCACCCTTCTGCTCATGCAGGCCCGGGGCCGGGTGACCGCGGCCGAGGTGGCCGAGGAGTTGGAGGTCTCCGTGGCCACGGCCCGGCGTGACCTGGAGGCGTTGTCGGCGGCGGGGATCCCCGTGTATCCGCAGCCTGGTCGTGGTGGCGGCTGGTCGCTGGTCGGGGGTGCGCGCACGGATCTGTCGGGTCTCACCGCCGCCGAGGCGCAGGCGTTGTTCCTGCTGGTGGGGCCGGCCGCGGCGGTGGCGCCGGAGGCGAAGGCCGCGTTACGCAAGCTGGTCCGCGCGCTGCCGGACACGTTCCGGGCGGACGCTGAGGCGGCGGCGAGTGCGGTGGTGATCGATCCGGCGCGGTGGGGTGAGCGGGTCCGCGAGCGGGCGGACGTGGTCGAGTTGTTGCAGCAGGCGGTGGTGCGACGTCAGCGGGTGCGGTTCGGGTACGCGAGCCGGGGTCGGGAGCGGGTCGACCGTACGGTCGACCCGTGGGGTCTGGTCGCGAAGGACGACATCTGGTATTTGGTGGCGGGCACGGACCGGGGGCAGCGCACGTTCCGGGTCGACCGTGTTGAGGACGCGGCGGTGACCGGCGGGACGTTCACGCGTCCCGAGGGGTTTGATCTGGCCCAGGCGTGGGACCAGGTGGTCATCGAGATCGAACAGCGCAGGTCGCTCGTATCGGCGACGGTTCTGGTGGCGGCGCGGTCCGTGTTCGTGTTGCAGGATCAGTACGGCCGGCACTGCGAGGTGCTCGACACGGTCGACGACGGCCGGGTCCGGGTCCGGTTGGCGGCGCCCACTCCCCTCATGATCGCCCAGCCGTTGGCGGGGTGGGGCGCGATGATCGAGGTGGAGGATTCACCGGAGGTCCGTGCCGAGCTGGTGCGGCTCGGGACGGAGTTGGTCGGGCGCCACTCCCCTGTGCCGTGAAATGTGGACATAACGCTATGTCGACCCCGTGATGTCCACGTGGCGAGGGACCTGCCTGGCAGAAAGATCAACTCCGTCAAAGGTAGCGCGCTCCCCCACACCCCGGCCACCCGCGATTCACGCCCGCAACCGCGCGAGTCCCGCTTCTGGCCCCTGCGAGTCGCGCGTTCGGCACCCCTGAGTTTCGTTTTCGTGTACACGCGGGCGTTCCTGAAAACGCGACTCGCCGGGTTAGTCGCCGTGCCAGTGGTGCCACAGGGTCGCGTATTCGCCGTCCTGGGCGACGAGTTCGTCGTGGCTGCCCAGTTCGGTGACCTGGCCGTCGGCCATGACGGCGACACGGTCGGCGTAGTGCGCGGTGTGCAGGCGGTGTGCGATGGCGATGACGGTGCGGCCGGCGAGCACGGCGCCCATGGCGCGTTCGGCGTGTCGGGCGGTCGCGGGGTCGAGCAGGGCGGTCGCCTCGTCGAGGATCACGGTGTGCGGGTCGGCGAGCACGACCCTGGCGAGCGCGAGTTGCTGTGCCTGTGGCGCGTCGAGGGTGAGGGCGTTGGCGCCGAGCGCGGTGTCGAGTCCGTCCGGGAGGTCGGCGACCCAGGTGGCGTCGACGGCGCGCAGTGCGGCGAGCATGTCGTCGTCGCCCGCGTCCGGGGCCGCGATCGCCAGGTTGTCCCGGACGCTGCCGAGGAACACGTGGTGTTCCTGTGTCACCAGCACGATCCGTTGGCGCAGTTCGTCGGGCGGCAGCAACGCGACCGGTGCGCCGCCGACGGTGATGTGTCCGGCTCGGGGTGTGTCCACGCCGGCGATGAGCCGCCCGAGGGTCGACTTCCCGGCGCCTGACGGGCCGACGATCGCGAGCCGCTCCCCCGGGTGCACCGACAGGTCGACGCCGTGGAGCACGTCCCGGTCGCCGCTGTAGGCGTACCGCACGCCGCGGATCTCGATACGGTCGTCTCGGGGTGTCGCGGTGCCGACCGGGGCGGGTTCGACGTCGCCGACGCCGGTGAGGCGGGCGAGCGACGCGGCGGCGCGCTGCACCTGTTCCATCCACAGGAGCACCCGGTTGATGGGGTCGACGAGTTGCATCGCGTACAGGGCGGAGGTGACGACCACGCCGAGGCTGACGAGGTCGTTGCGGTAGAGGACACCGCCGCCGAGGAGCACGGTGACCATGGCGGCGATGTTGGCGAAGTCGGCCCACGGGAACAGCACGTTGCGTAGGAACAGGGTGCGTAGTTTGGTGCGGTAGCCCTCGCCGATGCGGGCGTCCGCGTCGGCGACGCGGCGTTTGCGCAGGTTGAACGCTTCGATGGTGCGTGCGCCGTCGACAGTGGCGGCGATCGACTCGGACAGGTCGGAGGTCGCGGCGCCTTCGGCGAGGTAGGCGGTCCTGGCGCGTTTGAGGTACCAGCGGCCGACCCACCACAGCCCGGACACGCCGACCAACGCGCACAACGCCAGCGGTGGGCTGAGCACCACCATGGCGCCGAACATCAGCGTGGCCTGCAGCATGCCCATGAACACCTCGGGCAGTGCGTCGCGCAGGGCGCCACCGAGGGTGGCCACGTCCGCCGTGGTGCGCGACATCAGGTCGCCCGTACCGGCGCGTTCGACCACGGAGGTCGGCAGCGCGAGTGTCCGGTCGACGAACTGTTCCCGTTGTCGGGCGAGTGTGCGTTCGGCGAACCGGTGAGAGAAGTAGCGGGCGAACCGGGTGAGCACCATGTGGGCCACGGCGAAGGCGACAATGGTCGCGGCGAGCACGTCGACGGTTGTCAGGTCGGCTGTACCGGATTCGACGTGGTTGACGATGCGGCCGATGAGCCACGGGGCACCCAGCCCGGCCAGCGCCGCCAGGCAGGTGGTCAGCACGACCAGCGCGGCGGCGCCGGGGTCGGCGCGGACGATGTCCCGGCTGGCGCGCCGCACTCCCCTGGTGTCGGCCACCGGCAGCTGCCATCGGTCAGTCATGGACGAGCTCCTCGTCGCTGCCGCGGAACGCGAGTGCCCGGTAGCCGGGCTGGGTCGCGAGCAGGTCGGTGTGGCTGCCGGTGGCCGCGACCCGACCGTCGACGAGGTATGCGACGCGGTCCGCGCGGTCCAGCAGCAGCGGTGACGTGCCGACCAATACGGTCGTACGGCCCCGTCTGGCTTCGGTGAGGCGTTCGGCGATGACCGACTCGGTGTGTGCGTCGACCGCCGAGGTGGGCTCGACGAGCAGAAGCACCTCCGGGTCGGCGAGCAGTGCGCGGACCAGCCGCAGCCGCTGGCGTTGCCCGCCGGACACCGATCGGCCCTGGGCCTCGATGAGCGAGTCGACCCCGTCCGGGAGGGCGGCGACGATGTCGTCGGCCATGGCGGCGCGGATCGCGGCGTGGATGGTGTCGTCGTGTTGGTCGCGTGTGGACACGGTCTGTCGCAGGGAGCCGGCGAACAGGTGGGCGTCGTTGTCCGCGACCAGGATCCGGGACCGCACGTCGGTGAGCGGCATGTCGGCGAGCGGGGCGCCGCCCCAGGTGACGGCCGAGTCGGTGTAGCGGCCGAGCCGGTCGACGAGGTCGGTGGCCTGTGCTGGCACGGCGGCCGCGACGGCGAGGAACTCACCGGGCCGCACGGTCAGCCCGCTGCCGGGGTCGTGCAGGTCGGCCGGTGCCGCGGGCGCCGGTACGGTCGACTTGTCTCGCACGGCGGGGGTCAGGTTGAGCACGGTGACGATCCGACGGGCGGCCACCAGGCCGCGGCTGATGTCCTGGGCGCCTTCGATGAGGAAGAACACCGGCGTGGCGAGCACGGCGACGTATCCGTAGACGGCGACCATCTCGCCGACGGTGATCTCTCCGGCCGCGGTCATCCGGGCGGAGAGCCAGGTGACGGCGGCGAGGAACAGGCTGGGCAGGCCGACGGCGAGGCCTTCGATCCAGCTCGCGACCGCGCCGACCCGGTAGCCCTCGGCGCGCAGGTCCTGGGAGTCGCGCCGGTACCGGGCCGCGAACAGGTCCTTGCCGCCGATGCCGCACAGCACCCGCAGACCGGCCACGATGTCGCCGGCGCGGGCGGTGAGCGCGCCCTGGTGTTCGCGGTAGCTGGACTCGGTGCGGCGCAGCCGGTTGAGCAGGGGGCCCATGGCGACCACGAGCAGCGGCACGCCGATCAGCACGACGGTGGCGAGCAGCGGGGAGATCGACACGAGCAGGACGGCGACGACGGCGTAGGTGAGGATGGCGCCGACGCCGGGTCCGGTGGAGGTCATGGTGTGGGCGATGCGGTCGAGGTCGGCCGAGCCGATGCTGACGACCTCGCCGGAGGTGACCCGGCGCGGCAGTTCGGCGCCGACGCGGACGGCGTGGCGGACCACGACCTGGACGGTGCGGTAGCCGGCGTCGTTGCGGATGAAGGTCATGGTGCGGTGTCGCGCGACGCCGATCCCCGCGTTGACGGCGCCGGACAGCGCGAGCAGGGCGACCCAGAGCCCGAGTGCGCCGAAGTCCTGGGCGCGTAACCCGTCGTCGATGGCACGGGCTATCAGGTAGGGCGGGAGCATGAGCAGGCCCATCCAGGTCGTGGCGAGCGTCGCGCCGAGCAGGACCCGCCACCGTTGGCGGATGACGAGCCACCACAGGTACCGCATCGGGCTACGTGCGTCGGGCACGCCGGGGTCGGCGTAGGGGACCTTCAGGCGCATGATCCCCACCCTATGGAGTGAGGTAACCGGTTTTCCGGTCACTTGTTCTGCCGGTGGCCAACCGACTTCAGGTTTTCACTCCCATGGGGTTGGGCATGACCCTGTTGGCGGTACCGAGCGTGAGACGCTGGAGTCCGATGAACGAGAACGGCGCCAGATGCGCGGCAGTGTCCGAGGCCATCGAGGAACCGCTGGCTGGCACCTCGGCGGCGGCGAAGGCCTGGCTGGCGCTCGAGCAGCCGGGGCCGTGGGGCCGCGACGCGTTGTCGGCGAGCCACCTCGACCACGTCGTCGCGCGGGAGCTGGCAGCCCTGTCGGCGGGCACGGGGGTGCGTGTCGTGCTGATCCGCCGGCCGGGCAACCACCCGGACCGGCACCGCCCGACGCCGAGGACGGTGTATCTCGCACACACCGCGCCGGGTCGCACCTGGCTGGAACGCACGTCGGTGACCGATCCGAAGGAGCTGCTGGGGCTGGACTTCTCCCGGGCCGGTGCCGGCGAGCCCGGTCTGCTCGGTACGCCTGTATCGGAATCGCTGTTGCTGGTGTGCACGAACGGCCGTCGAGACGTGTGCTGCGCGTTGCGCGGCCGCCCGATCGTCGCCGACCTGGCGGCCGTCCACGGGGACCGGGTGTGGGAGTGCACGCACATCGGCGGGCACCGGTTCGCCCCTACAGCCGTATTGCTACCGACCGGGTACTCATACGGTCGACTGACCAACGAGTTGGGGACACGGCTGCTGACCGAAGGGCCGCTGGTGGCGCGCTGCCGTGGCCGGTCGACCTGGTCACCGCCAGGTCAGGTCGCGGAACTGGCGGTGCGGTCCGCGGTCGACGAGCAGGATCCGGACGCGCTGTGGGTGACGGCCACCGACGACCTGCCCGGGAGCGGCTGGCTGGTGACGGTCTCCCACGTCGACGGCCGGGCGTGGCGGGTCGCGGTGACGGAGCGGGAGGTCGCGGCGAGCCGACCGGCGAGTTGCGGCAAGGCACCGGCGCCCGCGGTGGCGCTGGAGGCGGTCAGCGTCCGAGCGTGGCGCTGATCCACCGCCGCTGCCACGGTGTTTCGACCGCCCGCTGGTGGTAGTAGGCCCTGGCCCAGCTGATCGCGTCCCCGGCCGGCACGCCGGCGAGCACGGCGAGCGAGGCGATGACGGTTCCGGTGCGGCCGACCCCGCCGCCACAGGCGACCTCGACCCGCTGCCCGTCGAGTGCCCGCTGGTGCAGTTTCTGGATGGCCTCGACAGCGCGGCGCGTGTCGCGGGGTAGCAGGAAGTCGGGCCAGTCGATCCACTCGTGTGGCCAGTCGATGGCATGCCGGGCCTGAAGGCGGCGCGAGCCGAGGTAGAGCCCGAACTCGGGTAGTGGGCCGTCGGGCATCGGGTTGCGCAGGCCTCGTCCCCGGACCCACGCACCGTCGGGCAGGCGAACCGCTCCGTCGAGTCGCAACTCTGTCATCGGGCCACTATGCCGCACGTTCCGTGGACTGATCCCCGCCTTCCACCGACGGCGAACACCCCCGGAAGGTGGTGGCCTCCGGCCCCCGGTTTCCATTCTTCCAGGCGCCACCGACAATTCAGCGGCGTTATCCACAACGGACGCGACTATCCACAAGCGTGGCCGCACGACCCGTTTTCTGTCGGCCCTCCCCGGTAGGCTGGAAATCGGGGGCCGGAGGCCAACGTGTGTGGGCCCCGACTCCCTGGCAGGGAGTCGGGGCCCACACATCAAACGTCACGGAAAACGCGGATCGTCCGACAGTTCCGTCGACTCGTTCGGCCGGCCAGACGTCCGGCGCGGCAGCTCGAAACCCTGCGGCGGCTGACCCGGTTGCGGCTGCTGGTAGGCGGTCGGCTGGTCGAAGGACGGCAGCGCACCCGGCGGAGTCGGCAGGGCCGGGCGCTCGATGGCGGCCGGTTTGGTCCCCAGCGGGCTGGGAACCTCCTGCCGCGCAACGGCTTCCGCCGCGCGGACGGCCTCAGCGACCTTCGGGTCGGTGGAGGTGTCGAACCAGCTGGCGATCTCCTCGTCGTCGTTGTCGCGGCGCTCCGGCGGGTCGTAGGCCGGCGGCTCGTACCGGAACACGCCGTCCTGGCCGGGAGCACCCAACGCGCGGGCGAACCCCTCCAAGGCCTTGCCGAAGTCGTTCGGCAGCATCCACACCTTGTTCGCGTCGCCCTGCGCCATCTGCGGCAGCGTCTGCAGGTACTGGTACGCCAGCACCTCCGGGGTTGGCTTGCCGGCCTTGATGGCGTCGAACACCTTCTCGATGGCCTTCGCCTGGCCCTGCGCCTGCAGATACCGTGCCGCGCGTTCACCCTGCGCCCGCAGGATCCGCGACTGCCGCTCACCCTCCGACGCCAGGATCGCCGCCTGCTTCGCGCCTTCCGCCGCCAGGATCTGGCTCTGCTTCTGGCCTTCCGCGGTCTTGATCGCGGCCTCCCGGGTACCTTCCGCGGTGAGGATCATCGCGCGCTTCTCGCGGTCCGCGCGCATCTGCTTCTCCATCGAGTCCTGAATGGACGGTGGAGGGTCGATGGCCTTCAGTTCGACGCGGGCCACCCGGATGCCCCACCGGCCCGTCGCCTCGTCCAGCACGCCGCGCAGCTGCCCGTTGATGGAGTCGCGGGACGTCAGCGTCTCCTCCAGGCTCATGCCACCGACGACGTTGCGCAGTGTCGTGGTGGTCAGCTGCTCGACACCGACGATGTAGTCCGAGATCTCATACACCGCGTCACGCGGATTGGTGACCTGGAAATACACGACCGTGTCAATGGACACCGTCAGGTTGTCCTGGGTGATCACCGGCTGCGGCGGGAACGACACGACCTGCTCGCGGCGGTCGATCCGCGCACGGACCCGATCGAGGAACGGCACCAGGAAGTTGAGCCCCGGCTCGGCCACCGACCGGAATCTGCCGAGGCGCTCGATCACCGCGGACTGCGCCTGCGGGATCACCAGGATCGACTTCACCACGACCGTGATGACGAACAGAACAACGACCACGACGATGATGAGAATGCTCAACGTGCCTCCACTCCGGTCGGCGCTCCGTGGCCGGCGTTCAGGAAGTAGATCACAACATGCCCCCTGGTCGGGGCATCTCGAAGTCGCGTCCAACCAGAAGTTGGCACGCGCTCACGCCGGCGCCGGTCAATCCGAGTCCGCCAACACGACCGCGGTGGCACCCGCGATCTCCACGACCGTCACCGACTGACCCGGCGGGATCGGCCGATTGTCGTCGAACGCCCGCGCCGACCACACGTCCCCGTCGAGCCGGACCTGCCCACCCGACGCGTCGACCGTCGACACCGCCACCGCCTTGCGACCGATCAACGCGTCCGCGTTGGTGTGCACGAGCTCGCCGTGCAGGCGGCGCTTGAGCCACGGTCTGGCGAAGGTGACCAGCCCGATCGACACAAGCGCGAACACTCCACAGCTGACGAGCGTGTTGCCGGAAATCCACTCCGTGCCGGCGCCGGCGAGCGCGCCCACGCCGACCATGAGGAGGAACAAATCCCCGGACAGTATCTCGGCAGCGATCAGCACGATTCCACCGATGAGCCAGAACAATGCCGCCATGCGGGCAATGATCGCACCACCCGATGCTTCCGGTCACTACTCTTCACCGGTAGTCACGAAATCGATGAGCCGCTCCACCGCGCCCAGTAGCGGGGTCTCCAGGTCCCGATAACTGCGCACACCGGCCAGCACACGCCGCCATCCCTCCGCCGGCTCACCCCAACCCAGGGACGCGCAGACGCCCTCCTTCCACGGCGTGCCGCGCGGCACGACCGGCCACTTCTCGATACCGACCGCGCCCGGCTTGACCGCCTGCCACACGTCCACATACGGGTGACCGGTGACCAGCACGTTCGGGTCGCGCAGGGACTCGACAAGCCGGGATTCCTTGCTACCGGCCACAAGGTGGTCGACCAGCACCCCCAGCCGTCGGTGCGCCGCGGTGCCGAACTCGGCGATCCGCGCGGGCAGGTCGTCCACACCGTGCAGCGGCTCCACCACCACACCCTCGACCCGCAGATCGTGGCCCCACACCCGCTCGACGAGCTCGGCGTCGTGGATCCCCTCGACCCACACACGGCTGTCGCGTGCCGTGCGGGCCTTCACCCCGCCGACCCGCACAGACCCCGACGCCGAAATCACCCGTTTGGGTGGATCATTTCGGGTCGGGCGTACCAGGGTGACCGGTTTGCCGTCGATGAGGAACCCGGCCGGGGTGAGGGGGAACAGGCGATGGCGGCCGTGCCGGTCCTCGAGCACAACGTTTCCCTGCTCGAACCGGACCACCGCACCACAGAACCCGCTGGCCGGATCCTCGGCGACGAGCCCCGGCTCGGCGACCACCTCGGGGATCTGCTTGCGGCGTCGACCGCCGCCCAGGACGTCGCCGTAGTTCTCTGATCGCACGACCAGTCACCCTATCGAGGCCGATCACGAATTTCGGGCGTCGGAGAAGGCGTGTCCCGGACGACGATGAGGACATGGGAACGCGGGAAGGCGTGGCACCCGACCCCGCGCTCGGGTTGCTGGAGCTGTACGACGAGGCGTTGCCGCACGTCTACGGCTACCTGGTGGCGCGCTGCCGGGACGCGCCGCTGGCCGAGGACCTGACCGCCGAGACGTTCCTGGCGGCCGTGTCGGCGGTCAGGCGACCGGGCGCGACGGCGCCCTCGGTGGCATGGCTCATCGGGGTCGCCCGCCACAAGCTCGCCGACCACTGGCGGCGGCAGGAACGCGAGGAACGCGGCCTGCGGCTGCTGGACGGCGAACTCGCGGCGGGCGTGGAGGACCCGTGGGACGAGGAACTGGACGCCATCCGGGCCAGGATCGCGCTCGCCGAACTCGGCCCGCACCACCGAGCGGCGCTCACCCTGCGCTACCTCGACGGCCTGCCGGTGCCCGAGGTCGCCGGCTGCCTCGGCCGGACCGTGCACGCCACCGAAGCGCTGCTGGTGCGCGCCCGCGCCGCGTTCCGCCGGATCTACCGGGAGGAAGGCCCACGATGACCGATCCGTTCGACACGGCGCTGCGGTCACTGCACGCGCCTGTCGTCCCCGTGGACCCGGACCCGTCGTTCGCCGCGCGGCTGCGGGAACGGTTGACCCGCGCCGTGCTCGACCAAGGAGACACCACCATGGCAGGACAGGTGACTCGCGATACCGCGGCGTGGCCGCCCACGCTCACGCCCTACATCATCGTGTCCGACGCACGGGCCGCCCTCGACTGGTACGTCGAGGTGTTCGGCGCCGCACCACGAGGCGAGCCGTACGTCAACGCCGACGGCACAATCGGACACATGGAGGTCGGCATCGGCGACGCCGTGCTGATGTTCGCCGAGTCGTCCGACTTGTATCCCGAGGTGCCGGTCCTGGCACCCGACTCCCCCACGACGTTCAGCCACACCCTGCACCTCCAGGTCCAGGACGTGGACGAGACAGTCGTATTGGCACGTCGTCGGGGCGCGATGATCGAACGCGACCCCACCGACGAGCCATACGGTCGTACCGGCGTGCTGGTCGACCCGTTCGGGCACCGCTGGATGGTGCTCACACCACCGGGCCGGGCGACCCGGCTACGCCAGGGCGACATCGCCCACGTGACCATGGTCACGGCGGACGCGGTCCGCGCGAAGGACTTCTACGAGACGGTGCTGGAGGTGCCGTTCACACCCGGCACGTCACCGGGCGCCTGGGGAGCCGAGGACATCAACCCGCCGTTCGGCATGTGGTCACCGCAGGACGAGACGCCGGAGGTGCAGCTGTGCTTCCGGGTGGACGACATCACCGCGGCGGTCGAACGGGTCCGCGTGGCCGGCGGCACCGCCGAGGAGATCTCCCACCGCCCCTACGGACTGCTGGTCGAATGCGTCGACGACCAGGGCGCCCACTTCCAGCTCTGGCAGCCGGTCGACTGACGACATCCATCGTCATGTTGTCCACAGCCAACGCCGCCGACATCCAAAACTGTCGGTGCCCGGCAGTAGGCTGGAAATCGGGGGGCCCCCGGCGCATGAGTGGGACTTTCGCTCGGGTCGGGCGGGTGAACTGTTCGCCGGTTGCCCGTTGTGCGGCCGCGAGTGTCGGTGGCCATCGCTAGGCTGGATTCCGGGGGGCCGGAGGCCGGCCGAGCTTCGCAGGTTCCTCACCGCGGCGAAGGTCCGCCGGACCATCGACGCGGTGATGGGCACCCTGCTGGTGGGTATCGGCGTGCGGATCGCCGTCACCCAATAGCCTCACGCCCGCCGGAAGGTCGCGCGATAGCCCGGGCCAGAGACTCGGCCAGGCGCTCGCGTGAGGCAACCGACGGCCTTCCCAGCCCCGGCCACCGGACGCGGCCGCCCAAGCGCTCGCAACCGGACCCACACCGGGCAGTACCTGCGCGAACACACCTGTGGACAACCGATACCGCGATGACGGTGGCGTCGAGTACCTTCAGCCACGGTGGGCACGCACCCGACGAGGACACGCGACCGGCTCACCCCGTGAGCAGCAACGTATTGGACAGCCATGCCCAAGAAGGTCGACCACTTCTCCCGCCGAGCCAGCATCGCCGCCGCGGTGTGGCAGCTCATGGCACGCGGCGGCCTCGAGGCGGTCAGCATGCGTCATGTGGCCGCCGGTGCCGGCATGTCCCTCGGCCAGGTCCAGCACTACTTCCCCACCAAGGACGAACTGCTCGCCTTCGCCTACGAACTGGTCGCCGAACAAGTCGCCGGCCGCGTCCGCGCCCCAGAAGCCCTCGAGCCCACCGACGAGGAACCCCGCCCCCGCGACGTGCTCCGCGACGCGCTCACCGAACTGCTCCCGCTCGACGAGGACCGCGAACTCGAGGCACAGATCACCGTCGCCTTCCTGACCAGGGCCGCCGTCGCCCCGGAACTCGCCACCCGACTCCGCAAGGCCCACGCACAGCTGCAGGACCTCATCGCCGACCAGCTCCGCCGTGGCCAGCGCCGCGGCGTCGTCCCGCTCCACCTCGAACCCGGCCGCGAAGCCCGCACGCTCCTCTCGTTCGTCGACGGCCTCACTGCCCACGTCCTCGTCGGACACCACACACCCGAGGACGCCGAACAAGCCTTCGACGACTACCTCGACACGCTGTTCACCGGCTGAACCCCGCCGCCCGCCCGAACAACCCCGCCAACCGGCGCACCTGCTCGACCAGCTCCGGCGGCTCCAGAACCTCGAACTCGAACCCGATCTGCGCCACGTACACCGGGAAGTCGTCCAACGACGGCCCACCCACATGCAATACACACGTATCGGCATCCACGGCCTCGATCACCCCCGACGCCGGCGTCACCCGCTCCGCCGCGACCTCCGCCGAAACCCGCAACAACACCTTCGCCTGATACCGGTACGGCGCCGTGGAAATCGCCCGCGACACGTAGGCCGCCACGTCCTCCTCCGGCGGCTCACGATGCGGAAACCGCCCAACACCCGACGGCGACGACGCAATACGGTCGACCCGAAACGTGCGCCAGTCCGCCGCCGAACGATCCCAACACAGCAAATACCAACGCCGACCCGTACACGCCAACCGCACCGGCTCCACCACCCGCCGTGACGTCGACCCGTCCGCACGCGCGTACGAGAACCGCAACGCCTCCCGATCCCGGCACGCCGTCGCCAACTGCGTGAGCAACGCCGGATCCACCGTCGGACCACGCTGCACCAACGACACCGTCGCCGACCCCACCGCGTTCACCCGCCGCCGCAAACGCGCCGGCAACACCTGCTCCAACTTCACCAACGCCCGCACCGACGTCTCCTCGATCCCCGTCACCGTGCCGGCCGTCCGCAACCCCACCGCCACCGCCACCGCCTCGTCGTCATCGAGCAACAACGGCGGCATCGCCGTCCCCGCCCCCAACCGGTACCCACCAGCCACCCCCGGCCGCGCCTCCACCGGATAACCCAGATCCCGCAACCGATCCACATCCCGACGCACCGTCCGCAACGTCACCCCCAACCGCTCCGCGAGCTGCGCACCCGACCAGTCCCGCCGCGCCTGCAACAACGACAGCAACTTGAGCAACCGAGCCGAGGTCTCCAACACACCCGAAATCCTCCCACGAATCAGTGACCGAACCTGTCACCAATAGCACATAGCGTGCTCCTCATGACAGACATCAGGCCCTTCCACATCGACATCCCCCAGGCCGACCTCGACGACCTGCACCGCAGGCTCGACGCCACCCGCTGGCCCGACGAACTGCCCGGAGTCGACTGGCAGTACGGCGTCCCACTCGACTACCTCAAGGACCTGACCGAACACTGGCGCACCAGCTACGACTGGCGCGCCCACGAGAAGCAACTCAACGACCTGCCGCAGTTCACCACCGAGATCGACGGCCAGAACATCCACTTCCTCCACGTCCGATCACCCGAACCCGACGCGCTCCCCCTCGTCCTCACCCACGGCTGGCCCGGCTCGTTCATCGAGTTCGGCGACGTCATCGGCCCACTCACCGACCCGAAAGCCCACGGCGGCGACCCAGCCGACGCGTTCCACCTCGTCATCCCGTCCCTCCCCGGCTTCGGCTTCTCCGGACCCACACACGAAACCGGCTGGCACACCCGCCGCATCGCCAAGGCCTGGGCAGAACTCATGCACCGCCTCGGCTACCACCGCTACGGCGCCCAGGGCGGCGACTTCGGCGCACTCGTCACCCCCGACCTCGGCCGCGTCGACCCAGAACACGCCATCGGCCTGCACGTCAACGCCGCCACCGTCGGCTTCATCCCGTTCAGCCCACCCAACGACGACGACCTCACCGACCTCGAACGCGCCCGTTGGGCCCGCCAACAGCAGTACATGAACGACGGCAACGCCTACTTCCAACTCCAGGCCACCCGACCCCAGACCATCGCCTACGCACTCACCGACTCCCCCGTCGGCCAACTCGCCTGGATCATCGAGAAGTTCAAGGAGTGGACCCACCCCGTCGACGCGCTCCCCGACCAGATCATCGACCGCGACCGCCTACTCACCAACATCACCATCTACTGGCTCACCGGCACCGCCAACTCAGCCGCGCGCATCTACTACGAGAACATGCACTCCGGCGAATGGCCCTACCGCACCGACGTGCCCACCGGCGTCGCCGCCTTCGCCGAAGACATCCCCATCCGCCGGTACGCCGAGCAAACCAACAACATCACCCACTGGACCGACTTCGACACCGGCGGCCACTTCGCCGCACTCGAGACACCTGACCTCCTCGTGACCGACGTGCGAGAGTTCTTCCGCGGGCTGCGCTGAAAGAAGGAAGGACGGGAATGGACACACTGAGCCTCCGGGCGATCAACCGAGCAACACTCGCCCGCCAACACCTGCTGACCCGCACCCAGCACACCGCCGTCGGCATGATCGAACACCTCGTCGGCATGCAGGCCCAGGCACCCTTCCCGCCCTACACCGGACTCTGGACCCGGCTGGCCGACTTCCAGCCGGGCGAACTCGCCGACGCCCTCCTCAACAAGCAAGTCGTCCGTATCGCGCTGATGCGCGGCACCGTCCACCTGGTCAGCGCCGCCGATGCCTGCTTCCTGCGGCCGCTCATCCAGCCACTCCTCGACCGCGACCTCCGCACCAACCTCCAGTACGCCACACACCTGCGTGACCTCGACCTACCCAAGGTCGCCGACACCGCCCGACTCGTACTGGCCGAACGAGCCCACACCGCCAAAGAACTCGGCATCGCACTCGCCGAACGATGGCCAGACCGGCCACCAGCCGCACTCGCCCACGCCGCACGCGGACTCCTGCCACTCGTGCAGGTACCCCCGCGTGCGGTGTGGGGCCGCAGCGGACAGACCGCCTACCGCACCGCCCAACACTGGCTCGGCCGCGAACTCGACACCGAACCCGACCCCGCACGAATGGTCCAGCGCTACCTCGGCGCCTTCGGCCCCGCCGCCGTCGCCGACATCCAGACCTGGTCCGGACTCACCCGCCTCCGCGAGGTGACCGAGACACTCGACCTGCGAACCTTCCGCACCGCAGACGGCCGCGAACTCCTCGACCTCCCCGACGCCCCACGCCCGGACGAAGATACCCCCGCACCAGTGCGTTTCCTCCCCGAGTTCGACAACCTCCTGCTCTCCCACACCGACCGCACCCGCGTCATGGCCGACGACCACCGCAAGCGCCTCTTCAACGTCAAGAACGGCGTCTTCCCCGGCACCTTCCTCGTCGACGGCTTCCTCCGCGGCTCGTGGCGGATCAGCAAGCAACGCAAGTCAGCCGTACTGACGATCACGCCGTGGGCGCGAACCACCAAGAAGGACCTCGCCTCCCTCACCAAGGAAGGCAACAGCCTCCTGCCGTTCATCGCAGCCGACGCCGAGACCACAGACGTCCACATCGAGAGCTAGACCCTCCCCTTCCTTGCTGTTTGTTGGAGCCGAGCGTCGGTGTAGGGGCCCCGACGGTGGGGCGAAAAAATTGGACATCAATATAGTCAATTGATGATTTTTAGCACTACAGATCGGGGGAGGGGATGCGCCAAGCCGCTTGTGAGGGTGCCGAAGGCCGGCGGAAACGGATGCGTCGAAGGGACACCGAAGTGGACCCTCGAACCGAAGGGCGACGGAGTGGCGCTAGCTCACTAGAACGCGGGCCACGGGATGGCCCGCCAGTCCGAGCCGGGTGTGGGGAACTCCCCCGCCGCGAGGAAGTCGTCGAGGCGGTTACGCAGTGCGCGTACCTCTCCCGTGGTCACGTGGTCCGCGAGCGCCGTGGTGAGGTCGTCGACGCCGGCACGCAGCGTCTTCAGCATGTCCACCACGTCCTCGGGCAGTGGCTCGCCGACCCAGCCCCACAGGACGGTGCGCAGCTTGTGCTCGCTGTGTAAGCAGATCCCGTGGTCGACGCCGTACACGTTGCCGTCGGTGCCGTGCAGCACGTGCCCGCCCTTGCGGTCGGCGTTGTTCAGCACCACGTCCAACGCGGCCATCAGCCGCACGCTCGGGTGGTCGGCATGCGCGAGTACCGCCGGCTCGCCGAACCGGTCGTGCGCATGCAGCACCTGTCGCCACCCCTGGGGCACGTCGTCCGGCGCGAGCACGTCGACGAGGTCGTCGCCCTCCTTGGTGTCCACCCATAACTGGACCATGCCCGGTCCGAACGGGCCGGAGCGCAACACGGTCGGCGGGATCACCGCGAGCCCAGCCGCCTGCGACACCAGGTAGGACGCGACCTCGCGCCCGGCGAGCGTGCCGTCCGGGAAGTCCCAGAGCGCGCGCTCACCGCTGACCGGCTTGTACACGCAGTGCGCGACGGCGTCGGCACCGGAGACCTCGCAGAAGAGGGTGGCGTTGGAGGCGTCGACGAGTCGCCCCTCGATCTCGATGCGTCCTCGCGTGAGCAGGTCGAGGACGCTCGGGTCAGACGGCAGCAACGTCCCTATTCCGCCTCGTCGTCCTCGGTGCGCCGGTAGCCGTTCTGCCTCGGGCACACGTGCCCGGCCGGGTCGAGCGGCTCACCGCACAGCGGGCACGGCTTGCGGCCGGCGTTGATCACCCGGTCTGCGCGCTCCGCGAACGCCCTGGCTTCCGCCGGGGTCAGGAACACCCGGACCGCGTCCGGGCCCTCCTCGGTGTCG
Source organism: Actinophytocola sp. (assembly GCF_036378875.1). Taxonomy (GTDB): domain Bacteria; phylum Actinomycetota; class Actinomycetes; order Mycobacteriales; family Pseudonocardiaceae; genus Actinophytocola. The sequence continues at coordinate 46,331 of NZ_DASUVO010000064.1, read as the reverse complement.
TCCAGCACAATCGACTCGTCGACCTCGGCCTCCGTGATCGCGAGCAGTTCGATCACGACGGCACTGGTCTCCGAGTCCCAGCCGAGGCCCATCGTGCCGACGCGGAACTCCTCCTCGACCGGGACGCTGAGAGGATCGGCGTCGACCAGATCGGTCGGCGTCTCGTCGGGCAGCTCAGCGCCGAACCGGCGGTGGACCTCCTCGAGGAGCGACCCGATGCGCTCCGCGAGCACCGCCATCTGCTGCTTCTCCAGCGCGACGCTGACAGTACGGGCACGTTCCGAGGCCTGCAGGTAGAACGTGCGGTCGCCAGGTTGCCCGACTGTGCCGGCGACGAACCGGTCGGGCTGGCGGAAGACATGTATTACTCGAGCCATGGCACCTCCGACCCTACGGCAAACGTCGTGTTCGAGCAGGTCTGTTCCCACACAGACACACCTGCCATCGGGGAACGTTATCGGCAGGTCGATGGGGCCACCACGGCGGTGATGCCAGGGGCGCGCCGGGTTAGGGTCTGGACGTGGTGAAGATCGCACAGTTCGGGAGCTGGAAGTCACCGTTGACCGCGGAGATGGTCGCCGCGGCTGGGGTCGCGCCAAGGTGGGTCGACGTGCACGACGGCGTCGTCTGGTGGGCCGAGGGCCGGCCGAACGAGGAGGGTCGCTCGGCGCTCATGCGTGAAGGACCGGACGGAACGCCGGTCGAGGTGTTGCCCGCGCCGTGGAACGTGCGCAACCGGGTGCAGGAGTACGGCGGCCGGCCGTGGACGGTGCTGGGCAATACGGTCGTCTTCACGAACTGGGCCGATCAGCGCGTCTACGCGTTCACCGAGGGGGTGGACGAACCCCGGCCGCTCACCGCGGAACCCGAGCGGCATCACGGTGTCCGGTACGCCGACCTCTCCCCCGGATTCGGCAATACGTCCGTACTGTGCGTGCGCGAGACGATCACCGGGGACCGGCCGACCGACGTGACGCGCGACCTGGTCGAGATCCCGCTCGACGGTTCCGGGGCGAGGTCGCTGGGCGCGAGCCACCACTTCCTGGCCGCTCCCCGGCTGTCGCCAGACGGGAAGTGGCTCGCGTGGATCGGCTGGGACCACCCGGACATGCCGTGGGACGGCTCGGAACTCTGTGTCGCGGAACCAGGTCGACCGCACCGTGTTCTGGCGGGCGGGCCGAGGGAGAGCGTGTGCCAGGTCGAATGGGAGTCGCCGGACTCGCTGCTGGTGCTCACCGACCCGGACGGCTGGTGGAACCTGTTCCGTGTCGGACTTGACGGCACAGCAACGAATTTGGCGCCGTGCGAGGAAGAACTGGGCGGTCCTCTGTGGGTGCTGGGGAGCCGGTGGTTCGCGCCGCTCGGCGGGGGCCGCCACGCGATCCTGCGGTCGGACCGGCTCGCGGTGCTCGACGAGCACACCGGCACGGTGACCGATGTCGAAACCGAGCTGACGTCCTGGTCGTCCGACGTGACCGCGGTTGGCAACACGGTCGTATCGGGTGCGGGTGGACCACGGCATGAGCTGGCGGTCGTGCGGCTGGACCTCGAGTCCGGCGCCACCACGACCGTGTCCGCCGAGCGGGACGACCAGCTGCCCGCCGAATACCTGCCGATCCCGGAGCACCGGGTGTTCACCAGCCCTGACGGGCGGCGGATCCCCGCGTTCGTGTACCTGCCGAAGAACCCGGGGTTCGCCGGCCCGGACGACGCGTCCCCGCCGTTCCTGGTGAACGTGCACGGCGGGCCGACCGGCAAGTCGACCGACGTGCTCAGGCGCGACATCGTGTACTTCACGAGCCGCGGTTTCGGCGTGGTCGCGGTGAACTACGGCGGCTCGTCGGGATACGGGCGGGCGTTCCGGGAGTCGCTGAACGAACAGTGGGGCGTGATCGACGTGCAGGACTGCGCCACCGTCGCGGCCACGCTCGCCGAGGAAACCGTCGCGGACGGGACACGGCTCGCGGTGCGGGGCGGCAGCGCGGGCGGCTGGACCGCGGCCGCGTCGATGACGTCGGTGTCCACATTCGCCTGCGCGACCATCATGTTCCCGATCCTCGACCTCACCGGGTGGACCGACCACGGCGGCGAGACACACGACTTCGAATCGCGGTACATCGAGGGGCTCGTCGGAAAGCTACCCGAGCACGCCGACCGGTACGCGGAGCGTTCGCCGAGCCACCATGTGGACCGGCTCGCCGGCCCGGTCCTGCTGTTGCAGGGCCTGGAGGACAAGGTGTGCCCGCCGGAGCAGGCCGACCGGTTCGTGGCGAGCCTCGACGGCACCGGCGTGCCGCACGCGTACCTGACCTTCGAGGGCGAGCAGCACGGGTTCCGGCGGGCGTCGTCGGTGATCAGGGCGTTGGAGGCCGAACTGTCGTTCTACGGCCAGGTGTTCGGGTTCGCCGCACCCGACGTGCCGGCGTTGGAGCTGCACCAGTGAGCCCGCGGCGGCCGCCGCGGTTGCGGCCGGGCAGCAAGGTCGCGCTCGTCGCACCCTCCGGGCCCGTGGCCGAGGAAGGGCTGCGCCGGGGCATCGCGCTGCTGGAGAGCTGGGGGCTGGTGGTCGAGGTCGGTGAACATGTGCTCGACCGGCATCCCACGTTGCCGTACCTGGCGGGCCTCGACGTCCACCGCGCCGCGGATCTGCAGAAGGCATGGTGCGACCCGACGGTCGACGCGGTGCTGTGCGCACGCGGGGGCGTCGGCGCCACCCGGATCGTCGACCTGCTCGACTGGCCCGCGATGGCCGAGGCGGAACCGAAGCTGTTCACCGGGTCGAGCGACATCACCGCACTGCACGAGGCGGTCGGCGCGCGGTTGAACCTGGTGACGCTGTTCGCGCCACTGATCGCGAGCGAGCTGTCGTTCGACGCCGGGGCACAGAAGCACTTCCGCCAGACACTGTTCGACCCCGAGGCCGTCCAGACGCTGACAGGCCCGGCGGCCACCGCGCTCGCGGACGGGGTGGCGACCGGCGTGATCGTCGGCGGGAACCTGTCGCTACTCGCTGCCGGGCTCGGCGCGCCGGACCCCGCAACACCTCCTGACCGGTCACTCGTATTGCTGGAGGAGGTGAACGAGGAGCCGTACCGGGTCGACCGTATGCTCACCCAGCTGTTGCGTTCCGGATGGTTCGACAGTGCGACGGGCATCGTTCTGGGCTCGTGGCAGGGCTGCGGCACGCTCGACGCGATCCGCGACGTGGTGGCGGATCTCCTCGTGGGGCTGGGGATCCCGGTCGTATGGGAGTTCGGTTTCGGACACTGCGCGGACCAACTGACGATCCCACTGGGCGCGGAGGCCACAGTGGACGCCGATCAGGGCACGCTCACGTTGCGGGAGCCGGCACTGAGCTGAGCCGTCCTCGCGGCGAGCTGGACGAACGAGCGGACGAGCGGGCTTGGACCGGTGCTGGGCCAGGCCACCACGAGACGACTGGGTGCCTTGTCCCGCAAGGGAACCCAGGCGAGTCCCGGCGGCAGGGCATGTGCGCTCGGGGCCAGCCCCACAGTGCCGTTCCACAGCACCTGCTGCACACACTCGTGGACCGTGCGCACCACCGGTCCCTCCGCCCCGCCGCTCCAGAACGCGCGCCACACCGGGTCCGTGCCTTCCGGCAGGCGGAACCAGCGACGGTCGGCGAGGTCGTCCGTCGTCACGCTGTCCCGGCCGGCGAGTACGTCGTCGGCGCGGAGCACCACGCCCATCGGGTCGGTGCGCAGCACGTGGGTGACGAGCCCGGCCACGTCGAACGGCGCTCTCGTCAGGGCGACGTCGACCAGGCCGGCGCGCAGCCCGGCCGTGGGGTCGGTCAGATCCGCCTCACGGATACGGATCCGGATGTCGGGATGCTGGCGCCGGTAGGCGGTCGCCAGGTCGGTGCCCACCTGCTCCGCGCTGTCCGCGAGTGTGCCGACGGTGAGGGTGTCCGTGCCGGCGGCGGCGGCCACCCGGACCCGTGCCTGCTCAGCCTGCGCGAGCAACGTGCGTGCCTCGTCGTACAGCGACACGCCGGCCGGGGTGAGGGCCACGCCGGTGGGTGAGCGCCGCAGCAGCACACAGCCGAGCTCGGCTTCCAGCTGCTTGACGGCCCGGCTCAGGGGCGGCTGGGTGATGTGCAGCCGCGCGGCCGCCCGGCGGAAGTGCAGTTCCTCGGCGACCGCGACGAAGTAGCCGAGCGTGCGTAGATCCATCACCGGCGACGATACCGGCGCGGTATCGGGGATGCGGATTCGGTGTTGGACGGCACGCTCGAGCGCTCGATGAACTGGCGGCATGACACTCATGGAACCCGTCGTCGACGTCACCGGCGCCGAGGACATCGCCCGCGACGTCGTGGTCATCCCGAACCGGCGAGTGCCGCTCGTGCCGAACATCGGGATCATCGGCGGTCGGGACGCCGTCCTGGTCGTCGAGACGGGCATGGGGCCCCGCAATGCCGAGAAGGTGCTGGCGTTCGCCGCCGAGTACGCGAAAGGACGCGAGCTCTACCTGACCACTACGCACTTCCATCCCGAGCACGCGTTCGGCGCGCAGGTGTTCACCGCGGCGACCTATCTGGTCAACCGGCAGCAGGCCCAGGACCGCGGCGGCAAAGGACCCGGCTACCTGGCGATGTTCTCCGGGCTCGGGGACGCGATCGCCCGTGAGCTCCACGGGGTCGAGCTGACGCCGCCGGACCTCGTGTACGACCAGTCCTACGATCTCGACCTCGGCGGTCGGGTGGTGGAGTTGCGTGCCACCGGACGAGCGCACAGCAGGGGCGACCAGGTGGTCCGCGTGCCGGACGAGGACGTCCTGTTCACCGGGGACCTGGCGGAGACCGGGCAGTTCGCGATCTTCCCGTGGTTCCCGCCGCACGACGTCGACGTGTCCGGCATCCGCTGGATCGAGGTCGTGCGGCGGCTCGCCGCTGAGCACCCGCGGGTCGTCGTGCCAGGTCACGGTGACCCGGGCGGGCCGCAGGTGCTGGCGGACGTCCTCGACCACCTCGAACTCCTCCGCGACGAGACGTGGCTGCGTCAGGACTCGGCGATGGACGAGCAGACGATCGTCGACGAGGTCACGGACGTCCTGGTCCGCCGGCGTCCGGACTGGGAGGGACGGGACTGGATCGAGAAGGGCGTTCGCTGTCTGTGCGCGGAGCGCTGAGTCACGCGTCGAGAACGGCGCGCATGACCTTGCCTGCGTCGCCGACCACCGATGCGCCGTGGCCAACGCACACCACGTCCGGGTCCAGCTCGGCCAGCACACGGTAGGAGTCCAGGAGTGCGACGCGGTCGACGTTGAACGCACCGGGGATGACCCCCGTCTCCGGCAGGGACGCGACCGTGTCGCCCGCGAAGAGGACGCCGTGTGCCGGCAGGTGGATCGCGATGCTCCCCGCCGTGTGGCCGGGAATCGACACGACCCGCGCCCCGTCCCCGAAGCCCAGCTCCTCGCCGCCGACCACTTCGACGTCGACTGTGGACGGCGGGATCTCCAGCGACGAGATGCCCAACGCCGCCACCCGTTCCCAATACGGTCGTTCGAAGTCGGTGATCTCCGGTTCCGCACGCCGGCGTTCGCCGCGCACCACCGGCGCGTCCGCCCGGTGCGCGTACACCAGTGCGCCGTGCCACGCGCGGATCTCGGCCGCCGAGCCCGCGTGGTCCTCGTGTCCGTGGGTGATCACGATGTGGCGCACCGCCGATCGGGTCAGGCCGAGCGACTCGATCGCGGACTCGATGGCGGCGCCGCTGCCGGGGGTGCCGGTGTCGACCAGCGTCAGGTCGTCGCCGTCGCGCCACAAATACACCTGACCGAAATCGAGGTTCACCTGGTGCAGGCGGGGCAGCAGCTCGACGATCTCCATGGTCGCCAACGTAGACAGCCCGGTACGAACCATCATCGGTTCTCGCTGTCAGCGCATACGATGCATCGATGGACGAACTGGGGCGGCGCACCGTCCTGGCGGCGGGGCTCGCCACGGCCCTCACCGCGTGCACCACGACGTCCCCCACCGTGCCTGCGCGTTTCGACCCGACCGACTGGGAGGACGTGCGAGGGCTGTTCGCTCTCGACACCGGCCTCGTCCAGACCGCGGCGTTCGTCCTCGCCGCCCATCCGAAGCCGGTCCGGGACGCCATCGAGCGGCATCGCCGCGGGCTGGACGCCGACACCGACGCCTACCTGCACGAGCACCGCGGTCTCGAGGACGACGTCCGCGCGGCCGCGGCCGCCTATCTCGGTGGTTCTGCGGGCCAGGTGGCGCTGACCGACAGCACGACCATGGGGCTCGGGCTCCTCTACTCCGGGTTGCGGTTGCGGCCCGACCAGGACGTCGTCACCAGTACGCATGACTTCATGGCCCACCACGCCGCGCTGGAGCTGATGTCCGAGCGCACCGGCGCACCGGTCCGCAGCGTCACTCTCTACGACGACCCGCACACGGCTACCGAGTCGGGCATCGTCACCCGGCTGAAGGAGGCCGTCGCGCCGAACACGCGTGTCGTCGCGGTCACCTGGGTCCACTCCAGTACGGGTGTACGACTTCCGATCCCCGCCATCGCGGCGATGCTCACCGAGGTCAACGCCGGCCGCGCCGCCGAGGACCGGGTTCTCCTGTGCGTCGACGGCGTGCATGGGTTCGGTGCGGTCGACCTGCCAGTCGCCGACCTCGGCTGCGACTTTCTCGCCACTGGTACCCACAAGTGGCTGTTCGGCCCGCGAGGCACCGGACTGCTGTGGGGGCGGTCATGGGACGCGCTGGCCCCCGTGATCCCCACGTTCTCCGGTGGTGACTCCCCCGGCGCGCTGTTCACCCCGGGCGGCTACCACTCGTTCGAACACCGATGGGCCGTGCGTGAGGCGTTCGAACTGCACGACCGTATTGGCCGCGACCGGGTTGCCGAGCGCGTCGCGGTACAGGCGACCCGACTCAAGGACGGGCTCACGACGGTCCCGTCGGTCACCCTGGTCACGCCGGACGACCCGGCCATGTCCGCGGGCATCGTGTGCTGCGAGGTCGACGGGGTGGCCCCGTACGACGCGGTACGGGCACTGCGCGCGGCCGGCGTGGTCGCGAGCGTGACCCCGTACGAGACCCAGTACCTGCGGTTCGGGCCGAGCATCGTGACCACACCCGCGCAGATGGACCAGGTGGTCGACGCGGTCCGGCGGCTCAGACCATAGGCAGCGGCTCGGTCTCCAGCAAGGACATCATGCTCGAGCATGATGGCGTCGGTCGACTCCTTGGATGATCACCTCACTGCCGAGCGGCACGAAACCCTCGGCGAGGAACGCCCGGAGCGAACGGGCGTTGCCCGGAGCGACGGCGGCGAACACCGGTTCGCCCGCTGGCACGAGCCGCAACGCCTCACGGATCAGGGCTCGGCCGGCACTGACGCGCGGCGCAAGGCGGCCACCCTGCTCATCCCGCCCGGTGCTGAGGTGGAGTCGCCCGGGCCAGGTGTCACGCTCGGGTTGGCCGCCAACACCGGACTGGATTGGCGGAATGGCGAGGTCGCTGGCGCTGGCCGGATCGGGATCGGTGCCACGGTCGTTGGCCCGGGCGTGCTGGCCACGCCGGTGCGCGGCCTGGCCTCCGGCCCCTCGAACCACGCTACCGGAGAGCACCGACAGTTCTGGGGCTGTCCGACCGGGTTGTCCACAGGGGGTGACGCTGTTCCGGCGGTCGCCGCGTTCTGTTCCTCTGCTGTCGTCGATCCGTCTCCTTGGCCGGCTCCGGTCGTCGAGAAGACTTCGACCGAGATCTCCGTCCGGCCCGCCAGGCCCGCGGCGATGGTCACCAGGCCCCGGTTGTCGCCATACACACGTACTGCTTCGCGGATCGCGTGTGCGTGGCGGACCCTTGGATGGTCCGCCAGGTCGTGCCGGGCCGGGAGCGTGCCACCGCCCAGGCCCTGGCTCGCCAGCGTCACGTCGAGTGTGCCGATCTCGCCGTGCGGGCCGGCGAGTTGTCGCAGTACCGCGGGGTGCAGGGCGGAGCCGAAGCCGTCCAGGTCCGGTGGCCGGTGGTCCGTCGCCAGGTACACCCGGCCGGTCAAGGACACGACCGCCGCCTGTCGGTTCGGCAGCGGCGGGAGGAACAGGGCACGGCCGTCGGCTGGTGGGAACGCTCCCGCCGCCGCGGCGTGGAGGACCGCGAGGAGTGGGTGCGGGGTCACGTCCACACGAGATCCTTCAGGGTGTCTTCGGCCGCGAAGTCCAGCAGCCGCAGCGCTTCGTCCTCCACCTCCGTCTGCGCGGCCCGGGGCAGCCGCTCGAACAGGGTGATCGTCATCGTCGCCTTGTCCTTGCCCAGCACCAGCTTCCAGGTGCCGCGCACGGTTCCGTCCACGAGCACCGTCGCGAACACCATCGAGCCGACGCACACCCGCTTGCGGTACTCGTCCGGCATGAGCCGTCGGCGGTCCGCGTACGCCACGATCAGGTTGTCGAACTCCGGGAGGAACCGGACCGGCACGTCCACATCGGACTCGTAGGTCATGTCCGGCAGATCGAACCGGCCGCCGCCCAGCGAGACCAGCGGCATCTCCTCGACCACCTCAGCGAGCCCGCGGACACCGGACCACTGTTGCACGTCCGCCACCGTCGCCGGGCCGAACGCCGCCAGGTACCGGCGAACCAGCTCGTCCGGGCCGGGCACGGCCGGCGCCGGGTCCAGCCACTCCGACGCGAGCACGAACGGGGTCGAACCACCTCGCCGCCACGTGCCGTTCGGCGGTGGGTGCACCACCGGTACCAGCGTCTGCGCCGACCATCCGAGCGCCATACGGTCGTATTCCGGCCACCGTTGCGCGAGCGCGGCACCCAGTTCGGGGCGCGTGAGCCTGCGGCCGGCCAGCAACGTCCGTGCGTGTGCCGCCAGCCCGTCGAGATCCAGCCCGGCGGTCTGCTTCCCGAACGCGGCCTGGCGGCCGCGGCGCAGCGACGGCTCGATCAGCGGGCGCAGCCACCAGAAGTCGTCCGCGCGCACCAGATGCTGGGTGCCACGCAATACAGACGACCGGACCACCGACCTGCCCTCCAGGAGCGCGGTGAGGTCGGCGTGCCTGAAATCCGACAGCCGGGTCCACAACCCCAGGTACGGCGCGTTCACCGCCTGGGCCTGCAACCCGACCAGTCGCTCGACCGCGTCCAGCGCCGACATGCGGTGCCGCCGGAGCAGCAGCTGCCGAGCCAACGTCACCCGGTTCAAGATCCGCTCATCGATACGCATTGAAGAACTCCCGCAGGCGGCACGGCTTGCTCTTGGTCATGAACCCACGCTAGAGGTCATCGCGGAAAGAACCGTTCCGCAATGACCGGCAGACTTCCGGCCATGGTGGACACCTCGGCACGCCTGCTTCGACTGCTGTCCCTCCTGCAGACCCGACGCGACTGGACCGGGCCCGCACTCGCCGAACGGCTCGGCGTGACCACCAGGACCATCCGCAACGACGTCGAGCGGCTCCGCAACCTCGGCTACCCCGTCGACGCGACCCCTGGCGTGGGCGGTGGCTACCGGCTCGGCGCGGGCGCCGCCATGCCCCCGCTGCTCCTCGACGACGAGGAGGCCGTCGCGGTCGCCGTCGGACTGCGGACCGCCAACACGGTGACCGGTATCGAGGAGACGTCCGTGCGGGCTCTGGCCAAGTTGAGCAGGTCCTGCCCTCACGGCTGCGGCACCGGGTCAACGCGCTCCACACCGCCACCGTCCCAGTGCCGGGCCAACAGCCCCGCGTGGCGGCCGAGGTCCTCACCACGCTGGCCGCCGTGTGCCGCGACCACGAACGACTGCGGTTCGACTACGAGAACCACGACGGCGGCACCTCCCGGCGCGACGTCGAACCGCACCGGCTCGCGCACGCCGGCGGCCGCTGGTACCTCGTCGCGTTCGACCTCGACAAGAACGACTGGCGCACGTTCCGGGTCGACCGTATGACACCGAAGATCCCCACCGGGCCGCGGTTCACGCCGAGAGAACCCCCGGACGACGTGGCGAACCTCGTCGCTCGCGGGCTCGGCACCGCGATGTGGCGGTACCGGGCCACGGTGACCGTCCATGCTCCCGCCGACGAACTTCTGCCGCGGCTACCCCCGGGGTGGACGTCGTCGAGGTCACCGACGAGGGCTGTGTCGTGGCCGTCGGCTCCGACACCCCGGCCATGCTGGCCGTCTACATCGGACTGATGGACGCCGACTTCGAGGTGACCGGGCCACCCGAACTGGTGGCCGAACTCGCCAAACTGGCCGACCGCTACGCGCGCGCCGCCGGCCGCACCAACGCGTAGCCCGCCCACGCCGACAACGCGACCGCCAGGATCATCAACGGCCACTCGTACAGCAACTGCTCCCCCGCCGCCGAGTACGGCGCGACCATGAACACCGACACCCCGGCCGCCACCGCCAGCCAGCGGGGCCGCCATGGCAGCGCGGCACCGATCGCCAACCCCCACATCAGATACCACGGCAGCATGGTCGGCGACAGCACCGCCACCAGGAACAACGCGATGGCCGCCCGGCGCACGGCATCCGAGCCACCGTCACGGGCGAGCCACCACTGCCGCACCACCAACAGGACCAGCACGGCCTGACCGATGATCCGGGTGACGGTGACGAACGGGTCCCGCGAGGAGTCCACGAAGATACTGGCCAGGCCATGCACGATCTCACCCAGCGCGGTCGGCGGCGACAGCCAGTTCACCAACCGGGACGACGCGTTCACCGTGGACAGCCAGCCGAGGTCCACCCCGGCCAGCACCGTGAGCGCGCCGAACACGGCCACGAACACACCGAGCGAACACGCCGCCGCACGAACGAAGTTCCGCCATCGGGTGGACGGCAACCGCGCCGCCCACACCCACACGAGGAACGGCAACGCGACCGCCGAGCTGGCCTTGACCGCCACGCTCACCGTCACGACCGCGATCCCGGCGACATGCTTGCCGTCGAGCACGAGCAGCGTGCCGGCCGCGAGAAAGCCGATCATCATGAGGTCGTTGTGCGGGCCACCGACCAGGTGCACCACCATGATCGGCCCGGCGATCAACAGCCACGCCGCCACCGGCAGCCGGCCGCCGAGGTGCCGCACGAGCCCCGGCAACGCCCACACCAGCAACGCGAGCCCGACGAGCTGCAGCAAGCGGGTGACCACGATACCGGCGTACACGTGCGAGCCGACTAACCACACCGTGCCCTTGGCCAGCAGGATGAACAGCGGCCCATACGGGGCAGGAGTGCCCTGCCAGAACGGATGGATGTTGTTCAGAATCTCCGAGTCCGGCCCCAGGACCGTCGGCGGCACCGTGAACGGGTCGTACCCGGCCAACGCGACCGCGCCCTGCCCGAGATAGGAGAACACGTCACGGGTGAACAGGGCCGGCGCGAACAGCATCGGCACCATCCAACACGCGGCGGCGACGAGCACGAGCCGGGAGCCGACCTGGTCAGCCAACACCCGCCGCCCCAGCCGGATCCACGCCCACACCATGAGCGCATAGCCCAAGTAGACAGTGAGCTCCGCGAGCATGCGGCCGTGCCCATACGTCAGCCACGCCAGCCGACCGCCGACGAACGGGTGATCGACCGACCCGGCCCCAGCGGCAAAACTGGCGGCGAGCACGAGCAGGCTGCCGACCGTGCCGAGAACGATGGTGGGCCGGGGCTTGAACGGTCTGGCTGCGACGGGATCGGTCGCGGTGTCGGCCGTGTCAGCGCTCAACGCTCGGCCCGCCCGAAAGCAGCGGCTCACGGGTAGGGAACAGGTTCAGCGGGTCACGACGCAGCAGCGACAGCCCGGCGAGAACGGACACGCCGGCGGCGAGCGTCATGAACAGCCAGTTGTACAGCAGGTCGTCGCCGGCCGGCGAGTACGTCAGCACCAGGAACACCGCGAAAGTGACCAGCACGGCGAGCTGACGACGCTCCCAGCGCAACGCGGCGGCCAGCACGAAGCCCCACACGAGGTACCACGGCAAGGTGGCCGGCGACAGGATGGCGAACGCGAACAACGCGATCGCCGCGCGGCGGACGGCGTCGGGACCGCCGTCCCGCGCGAACCACCACTGCCGCACGAGGACCCAGACCAGCAGGATCCCACCAGCAATCCGCAGGATGGTGACGAACCACATCTTGGGCAGGTCGACAAACACGCCGACCAGGCCGTGCAGGATCTCCCCGGCGCCGGTCGGGGCGGACAGCCAGTTCACGATCGCCGTGGGCGCGTCGAGCGCGGTGATCCAACCGAGGTCGACCCCGGACACGACCGTCGCGGCCGCGAACGTGACGACGAAGATGCCGACCGAGCAGGCGCACGCCCTTGTGAAGTTCCGCCAACGCGTCGAGGTCAGGTGACCGGCCCAGACCCACACGAGGAACGGCAACGCGACCACCGCGGTGGCCTTCACCGCGACGGCAAGCGTCAGGACGACCATGCCGAGCACGTGTTTTCGGTCCAACACCAGCACGGTGCCCACCGCGAGGAAGCCGACCATGAGCACGTCGTTGTGGGGCCCGCCGACCAGATGCACCACGGTCATCGGCCCCGCGACCGCGAGCCACAACGCGACCGGCAGCCGCCCCCCGAGGTGACGGACGAGACCGGGCATGGCCCACACGATCAACGCCACACCGATGACCAGGCCCAGCTTCATGAGGATCACGCTGGCGATCATGTTCGTGCCGGTGACCGACATGACGCCCTTGGCCAACAGGATGAACAGCGGCCCGTACGGCGCCGGCGTGGCCTGCCAGAACGAGTCGACGTTGTCGACGACCGGGTCGACGTCGAGGACACCGGGCCCCACCGAGTACGGGTCGTAACCGTGCAGCGGGAGCGTCCCGTACGCGATATACAGGTAGGCGTCACGGGAGAAGACCGGAGGCGCGAACAGCATCGGGATCGTCCAGCACGCCGACGCGATCAACACGGGCCGCGCGCCCACCCGCCCGGCCAACACGTGCCGCCCAAGCAACACCCAGGCCCAGACCACGAGCGCGAACCCGGTGTACAGGACGAGCGTGGCGAGGATGCGACCGTGGCCGTATCGGATCCAGGAGAACGGCCCCTGCCCGATCAACGGGTCCTGGGCGAGGATCGCGCCGGCACCGAGCGCGCTCACGAGGATCAGCAGGCTGCCGATGGTGCCCAGCGTGACAGTGCGTGAGGGGAACACGGGCATGCGCCGCGCGACGGTCGGCGCGGGAGTCGCGTTCTCTACGGTGCTCACTGCGGGAGGCACCCCGTGGGCGTCGGTGGTGGTGGTCATGGCGGTCTGAGATTACACAGGCCGGTTGGTCTGTTTGTCGCAGCGTGCGGGTTTTCACCTACCGGGCGTGCCGGGCGGGACACCCGAGGTAGCGAGCGCGGATGCGGGTCCGCCGTCTGGCCCCTCCCCTCCATGCTTCTTTGTTTTCGGGACGACTGCGTTGGTCCGAGCGGCCGGGACGCAAAATTGGACATCAATATAATTGATAGCTTATTTTAAGTGAAAGACCAGGGGAGAGGCCTCGCCGAGATCGGCAAGGCCTGGACGAGATCGCTACCGGACCCTCATCGGGGGCAGTCCACGAGTCGGCAACCTCGACGATTCGCGCAGGGCGAATCGTCGAGGTCGAACCGCGTCGTCTGGACGGTCAACGCCCGTTGACGGCGTCGCTCTCCTTCGGGTGGGTGGATGGCAACGCGGCAAGTAGGGACTGTGTGTAGGAGTGCTGGGGGTCGTTCAGCACCTCGTCCACCGGCCCCACCTCGACGAGCTCGCCCTGGTACATCACCGCGACGCGGTCGGCGATGTTCCACGCCAGTCCCAGGTCGTGGGTGATCACCAGCGCGGCCAGGCCCAGGTTGGCGCGCAGGCGCAGCAGCAGGGCCAGGATCTCGCCGCGCACCGAGGCGTCCAGGGACGCCACCGGCTCGTCGGCCACCAGGAGTTTCGGCTCCAGGGCCAGCGCGCCCGCGATGACCACCCGCTGCCGCTGACCGCCGGACAGCTGGTGAGGTAACAACGGCATGAATTCTTCCGGCGGCCGCAGTTCCGCGGCGTCCAGCGCCGCCGCGACCTGGGCCCGTTCGTCGCCCGGGACACGGTGGATGCGCAGGCCCTCGGCGATCGACTCGTACACCGAGTGTCGGGGGTTGAGCGCGCTCGTCGGGTCCTGGAGCACCAGCTGCACCTCGCGCCGGTAGGCCTTGAGACCCTTCGACGAGCGGGGCACCGGCCGGCCGTCGTAGAGCACCTGGCCGCCCGTCGACTGCTGCAGCCCCAGGATCGTCCTGGCCAGCGTCGTCTTGCCCGAGCCGGACTGGCCCACGAGCGCGACGATCTCACCTCGCCGGACGTCCAGGTCCACGCCGGCGACCGCGTGGGTGACCCCGCGGGTCCGGAACGTCACCCGCAGGTCGGACGTCCGCAGCAGCACCTCGCCCGGGGACGGTGTCTCGTCCGGCAGTCGGCTGCTCGTCGCCGGGGCGTACCGCGACTCCGGGTCGCCGACGGTGGGAAACGCCGCGGCCAGCGTCTTGGTGTGCACATGCTTGGGGGACGCGATCACCGAGGCGGACGGGCCTTCCTCGACGAGCGACCCCTGGTACATGACCGCGAGCCGCTGGCAGGTCGACGCCAGCACCGCCAGGTCGTGGCTGATCATGACCAGCCCGATGTCCTTCTTCGCGACCAGGTCGGCCATCAATGCGAGCACCTGCGCCTGCACGATCACGTCCAGCGCCGTGGTCGGCTCGTCCGCGATCACCAGCCTCGGCTCGCACGCCAGCGCCATCGCGATCATCACACGCTGCTTCTGCCCACCGGACAGCTCGTGGGGATACGAGTCGCCCTTCTCCGGCGGCAGCTCGACCTGGCCGAGCAGCTCGTCGACCCTCGTGCGAAGAGCGGCCGCGGACAACTCGGTCTTACTGTGCAACTCGATGGGCTCGGCGATCTGGTCCCGGATCCGGCGCACCGGGTTCAGCGCGTGCATCGCGCCCTGGAAGACGATGGCCGCCGACGTCCACCGCACGGCGCGCAGGCGACCCCACTTCATGGTGGCCACGTCCTCGCCGTCGAGCAGGATCTGCCCGTCGATCTTCGCCGTCGTGGGCAGCAGCCGCAGCACCGACATGGCGAGGGTCGACTTGCCGCAGCCCGACTCCCCCGCGAGTCCCAGGGTCTCCCCCGCTTCCAGGGTCAGTGACACGTTGCGAACGGCTTCGACAGCTCGGTTGCGATAGTGGACGGACAGGTCGCGCAGTTCCAGCAGCGGCACGTCAGCCCTCCCGCAGTCGTGGATTGAGTACGGCCTCGAGCGCGCGACCGCACATGGTGAACGCCAGCACCACGACACCGATGGCGATACCCGGGGGCAGGAGATACCACCAGGCGCCGGCGATGATCGCGGAGTCCAGCCACGCGGAGCGCAGCATCGAGCCCCACGACGGCCGCATCGGGTCGGGGTCACCCAGGCCGAGGAACGACAGAGTGGACTCGGCCACGATCGCCGAGCCGACGGCGAGGGTCGTGTTCACGAAGACGAGGGGCAACACGGCCGGCAGCACGTGCTTGGTGATCACGTGCAGGTGACCGCCGCCCAGCGCCTTCGCTCGTTCGATGTACGGCCTGGCCTCGATCGTGAGTGTCTGCGCCCGCACGAGCCGCGCGGCGGCCGGCCAGGACGTCAGCCCGATCGCCAGGATGATCGTGCCCATGCCCCGCTCGAGCACCGTCGACAGCGCGATCGCCAGCACCAGCGACGGCAGCACCAGGAAGAAGTCGGTGATCCGCATGAGGCCGGCCGACACCCACCGGCCGAAGTGCGCGGCCAGGATGCCGATGATCGTGCCGATCGCGACCGACAGCAGTGTCGCGATGAGTCCGACGGACAGCGAGACCCGCGCGCTCCACAAGGTCAGCAGCAGCACCGACCGGCCGGGCCGGTCGGTGCCGAGCCAGAACTCTCCGCTCGGCGCCTCCAGTCGGTCGCCGGTGGCCTTCGTGACGTCCAGACCTGTCCGGTCGGTGATCACCGGCGCCAGCACCGCCAGCAACACGATCACCACCAGCAGGCCGAGCCCCACGAGCCCGGACTTCTGCTTGGCGAACTCGCGCCAGCCGGCGGCGAACGCGACACCACGACGGTGCCAGGCGAGCGCCCGCGGTGATGGCGTTCTCATGAGGCACGCACCCTCGGGTCGAGCACGCGGTAGAGAAAGTCCGCGAGCGTGTTCATGAAGATCACCGCGCCGGCCAGCACCACGAAGGTGCCCTGCAGCAGCGGCAGGTCACCGACTCGCAGGGCGTCGTAGGTCAGCAACCCGAGACCGGGCCACGAGAACACGGTCTCCACGCTGATCGCACCCGCGATGACCATCCCGAGGTGCAGGAACACCAGCGTCACCGTCGGCAGCAGCGCGTTCGGCACCGCGTGCCGACGACGCACCACGTCGTCGCGCAACCCCTTGGCCCGCGCGGTGGTCAGGTAGTCCGCGCCCGCCTCCTCGATCAGCGACGACCGCATCACCAACTGGTACTGGGCATACGTGACCGCCACCAGTGTGATGGTCGGCAGCACCATGTGGTGGGCGATGTCCAGTGCCTGGGAGAAGAAGTCGTCCGGCGTGTCGGTGTAGACGATCCCGGCGGTCGGGAAGAGTCCGGTGGTGGCTGCCATCAGCAGCATGCCGAGCCAGAACGTCGGCGTCGACCACAGCGTCAGCGCCACCCCGGTGGAGACCCGGTCGAACCGGCTCCCCCGCCGCCATCCCGACCGGGTGCCCAGCCACAGCCCGAGCGCCACCGCGATCACAGTGGACACTCCGACCAGCAGCACCGTTGGCCACAACCGCTCCCCGATCTTCTGGAGCACCGGCACGTTGTAGAAGTACGAGTCACCCATGTCGCCGTGCAGAAGGCCGCCGAGGTACTTCCAGAACTGCTGCCACAGCGGCAGGTCCAGTCCCAGCTTGTGCTCGAGCCGCGCCATCATCTCCGGGGTCGCCGGCCGGCCGCGGGTCATGGTCTGCACCGGGTCGCCCGGCAGTGCCCGGAACAGCAGGAACCCCAGCACGATCACCATGGCGAAGCTGAGGAGTGCGCCACCGATCTTCGTCAGCACATAACGGACGGCTCCGCCACCACGGGTGGGTGGCGGAGCCTCCGCCAGTACCTCCTCAGTCGGATTGAGGATGTCGGTCACTGGCTACTCGCGATCGTCGGCCGTCTTGCGCCGGTTCCGCGTGACCAGCAACCCACCGACCAGCAGCAGGACCACGACACCGCCGACGATGCCCAGGATCAGCCCCGTGTTGGAGCTGTCCGACGCCGCCGCCTCGGTCGTGTCCGCACCGCTGGCGGTGTTCTCACCGTTCGCCCCGAACACCGGCACCGGGCCCTGACCAGCGGGAGTAGCGCCGTAGTAGCCCCAGTAGCCCTGCTGGTTCATGATCACGCCCTTGGCGGGCTGAAGCGGGAAGCCCTCGAACGCGCTCTTGTTGTACGCCTCGAGCGCGTTCTCGTAGCCCAGGATCACCAGCGGGACCTGGTCGTAGATCCGCGCCTGCATCTTCTTGACGATGTCGGCGCGCTTGGCCGGGTCGAGCTCCGACAACTGCTTGGCGTAGAGGTCGTCGTAGGTCTTGTCACAGAAGAACGAGTCCGGCGTGCCGCCCTTGCCCTCCGCGTTCGGGCGGTTGGCGCAGGTCTGCAGCGACAGGATGTAGTCCGGGTCGGGGTTGGCGTTCCAGCCGGAGAACGCGAGGTCGAACTCGCCGCGGGTGGTCGCCTCGTTGATCTGCGTGTCCGACATCGGCACCAGCGTGATGTTGATGCCCACCTCGGCGAGCCAGCCCTTGATGAACGGGCCCGCGTTCTCGTCGACGACGTTCTCCGCGTGCGCCAGCAGGCGCAGGTTGAGCGGCTTGCCTTCCTTGTCGAGCCGGATGCCGTCCTGGCCCTTCTTGTAGCCGGCCGCGTCCAGTGCCTTGTTGGCGGCGTCGAGGTCGAACTCACGCTTCTTGTCCGCGGACGGCGCCCACTTGTAGTCCTTGAACGCCGGCGGGATGTAACCGGCGGCCTCCGTGGCGTAGCCGCCCCACACCTTGTCGACCAGCGTCTTGGAGTCGATGGCCTGCGCGATCGCCTGCCGCAGCTTGACGTCCTTCAGCGCCGGGTTCCCGTCACCGATCGGCGTGCCGTCGTTGGTCGCCGCACCCGAATTGAGCACGATCTCGTTGAACCGCCGGTTCTGCGCGTTGTTCAGCGCGACCTCGGGGTTGTTCTTCAGCGCGTCGAACTGGGTCGGGGTGAGGCGGTTGACCAGGTCCACCTGTCCGCTCTGCAACGCCGTCACCGCGGCATCGGAGTTGCGGTAGTAGATGAAGTGGACCTCGTCGACCTTGGGAGCTCCGCGCCAGTAGTTCTCGTTGGCCTTCATCTTGGTGTACTGGGCTTCCTTGAAGTCGGTCACGTAGTACGGACCGCTGCCCACCATCGGGAACGCCGGCTCGGCGCCGATGTCGGTCACCTTGGACCAGATGTGCTCCGGCACGATGGGGACGTCGAGCCCCAGCATCGTCGACTGCGGCACCTTCGTCTTGACCACCAGAGTGTTGTCGTCCGGCGCCTCGACCGATTCGAACTGCGCGACATAGCTGCCGTTGGCGGTGGCAGCGGTCTCGTCGTCCATCATCTTCTTGAACGTGAACGCCGCGTCCTTGGCGGTCAACGGCTTGCCGTCCGACCACTTCACACCCTTGCGGATCGTGAACGTCCACGTGAGATTGTCCGAAGAGGTCTCCCACTTCTCTGCGAGACTCGGCTCCACCGAATAGTCCTGCTGGCTGTAGACCGTCAGGTAGTCAAAGTTGGCGCGCAGGATGTCCGTACCCGTTCGGGTGATCGAGATGAACGGGTTGAGCGAGTCGACCTCCTGGGTGACCCCGATCCGGAGGATCTTGCCGTCCTGGCCACTGGCCGCCGCGTTGCTTGGCACCATCACAGGTGCTGTGATCAGCGCAGACGCCAATACTGTGACACCGAGCGCTCGGCGCTTCGATCCCACGTTGATCACCTCTCCCTCGTAAGTTGAGAGGAAGTAACCACTTATGGGCGGTTGAAGTCAATCTGTGTCGGGAACCTGTGCCAAGCCGTAACGTGTGCGCCGTGCGGATCATGATCTCAGCCGACATGGAAGGCGCCACCGGAGTCACCTGGACGGCGGACGTGCAGGTAGGGACCGAGCAGTGGCAACGTTTCCGAAACATGTTCACCAGTGACGTGAACGCGTGCGTCGCCGGGTTGTACGGCGGCGGCGCCACCGACGTCCTCGTCAACGAGGCCCACTCCAGCCAGCGCAACATCCTCCTCGAGGACCTCGACACGCGGGCCCGTATGCTCACCGGAAGGCACAAGCCGCTGTCGATGATGCAGGGCATCGACTCGGGCGTGGACGGAGTGGTGTTTCTTGGCTACCACACCGGCGCGGGTGTCGAAGGCGTGCTCTCGCACACCTACCTGCCCAACCAAATAACCGGTGTGTGGCTCGACGGCGTCCACGCGAGCGAGGGCCGGCTCAACGCGGCACTCGCCGCCGAGCACGGCGTGCCAGTACTTCTCGTCACCGGTGACGACCTGACCTGCGAAGATGCCAACGACTACGTCCCGGAGGCGAGCACCGTGGCGGTCAAGGAGTGTGTGAGCCGGTACGCGGCGATCTGCCGGCCGCCTTCGGTGACCGCGACGGCCATCGAGGACGCGGCCCAGTCGGCCATGACGCGGGCGGGACGTTTCAACGGGACGATCACCGGGCACCGTATCGAGGTCGAGTTCGACGCCGCGCACCTCGCCGCGGCGGCCGCCGTCGTGCCGACGGTCGAGCAACTCGACGTGCGGCGAGTCGGGTTCGACGCCGCGACCATGACCGACGCGATGAAGGCGTTCAAGGTGGTCACAGCCATCGCCAGCGGCGCCGTGGAAGGAAGCTATGGGTGAGCTCGCGGTCGAGGAACTGTGCGCGGAACTGATCAGGTTCGACACCACCAACCTCGGCGACGGTGAGTCGCTGCTCGGGGAACGAGCGATCGCCGAGTACGTGGCCGAGCACCTGACCGACTTCGGGTACGCGCCGCGACTGCTCGAACGCTCCCCCGGCCGATCCAACGTCGTGACACGGGTCGCCGGCGCCGACCAGTCGCTCCCGCCGCTGCTCGTACACGCCCACCTCGACGTCGTACCGGCCGACCCCGCCGAATGGTCCGTCCCGCCGTTCGCCGGAGAGATCCGCAACGGCTTCGTGTGGGGCCGCGGCGCCGTCGACATGAAGGACATGTGCTCGACGATCCTGGCCACGCTGTCCCGCTGGTCGGTGGAAGGCAGGATCCCCCGCCGGGACATCGTCATCGCGTTCGTCGCCGACGAGGAGGACCGCGGCGAGTGGGGCGCCCACTGGCTGGTCGACGAGCACCCCGCACTGTTCGACGGCTGCGCGGCCGCGATCAGCGAGTCCGGCGGCTACACGATCCGCGCGACACACTCCGACGGCACCCCGGTCCGCCTGTACCCGGTCGCGACCGCCGAACGCGGCACCTCCCACCTGCGACTCACCGCCACGGGCCGCGCCGGACACGGCTCCCGCCGCAACGACGACAACGCCGTCACCCACCTGGTGCACGCCCTCTCCGAACTGGCCGCCCACCGCTGGCCCGTCCACCTGACACCCGCCGTCCGCGCTTTCCTGGACAAGGCCGGCCCAGCACTGGGCATCGAGGTCGACCTCGACGACATGGACGAGACCCTGCGCCGGCTCGGCACCGCCGCGAAGATCATCGAAAACACCGTCCGCAACAGCACCACCCCGACCGTGCTCACCGCCGGCTACAAGGTCAACGTGATCCCCGGGACGGCGTCCGCGCTGGTCGACACCCGAGTCTTACCGGGCACCGAGGACGAGTTGATGGCGGAGATCGACCGGCTCATCGGCCCGAGGGTGCGACGCGAGTTCGTCCAGCACCAGCCCGCGGTAGAGGCACCGGTCGAGTCGCCGTGGTTCGACGCCATGGCGGCCTCATTGCGTGCCTTCGACCCGGAGGCGGTAGTGGTGCCGTTCTGCATGGGCGGCGGCACGGACGCGAAGGCCTTCGCCCGCCTGGGCATCAACTGCTTCGGCTTCGCCCCGCTGTACCTGCCGGAGGGCTTCGACCACCGCCTCATGGCCCACGGTGTGGACGAACGCGTGCCGATCGAGGGCCTCCGGTTCGGAGTGAACGTACTGGACCGGTTCCTCTCTACCTGCTAAGGCGGTCACCATGACCGCCGGACAGCACGGTGACCCCTCCCCTTCTCTGCTTCTTTACGCCAGTGAGGCACGTCCGCCCACGCCCACGGTCCTCGACGAAAAATCGGACATCAATATAGTGAATTGAAGATTTCTGTGACGAGCTTGGGGGAGTGGACTTGCCAGGCTGGGTTGGTTGATGGCGCTGAGCCGAATGGATTCGACGAAAGGAACGGAGTGGGTCACGCCGAAGCCATACGGCCGTCTTGGTGGCCACGTCGCCGCTGCTGCCGAGCGCAGACGCGCCTCAGCGCGGCGAGCCCTGAGAGGGGCAGGACCTACTGCGGGCGCGTCACCGTTGGGTTCGGTAGTGGTACGTGCTGACCTGCGCGTACCCGTGGCGCGCGTACAGCTGCTGGGCCGCGGCGTTCTCGGCGAGTACGTGCAGCCAGGTTCGGGTCACGCCGCGCTCGCGGCCGGCGGCGTGCAGGCCGGCCAGTACCGCGGCACCGAGCCCGCGACGGCGCACGTCGGCACGCACGGCCATGCAGTACACGCCACCCCACTCGCCGACGAGCGCCAGCCGCCCGACCGCCGCCGCCCCGTACTCGTCGTTGATCGTGGCGTAGAGGGCCGGCCCGCCGGTGAGGATCTTCACCGCGAGTGAGAGCGCGTCGGCGTCACCTCGTCCGTCGACGGCCCACCAGAGGTCGAGCCAGTCCTGGTCAGGCGCCTCGGCGACGGCCACCCCGGCCGGACGGGTCACCCCGTCGATCTTGGCTGTCTGGATCGAGGTCGGCGAGCCGGTCTCGTAGCCGCGCTCGGCCAGCACCCGGTCGAGCGTGCCAGGCTCGCTGTCCGGACCGAGCTGGAAGATCGCGGGTAGCCCGCGGTCGGCGTACAACGCCTCGACGCGGGTCAGAGCACGGTCCAGGTCGACAGGGGCGGCAAGCGGCAGAACCGAGTTGGCCCGCTGCGTCACCCCACCGGAGAACCGGGCAAGCCATCCGTCCACGGGTACTTCCTCCAGCGCGGGCCACGCGGCACGCATCAGCTGATCGATCACAACGCCAGGATAATCATGCGATCAACCGAATAGTCATTCATCCTCGTTGTCCTTGCCCTCACCTCGGCGGCGCAGGTAATCGAACCCGGGGATGCCCAGGATGGCCTGGCGCACGTCCTTCACGACGTCCAGCAGCTCGTGGATGTCGGGGCCGACGCGGTTGAGGGTGTTCAGTATCGGCAGCAGGTCGTCGTTGAGGTGCTGCGCCAGCCGCGGCAGCTCGTCGACCAGCCTGATCGCCGCCTGCACCTCGTGCGCGCTGAACTCCTCGACGAACTCGATCATTGGGCGGGTCGCGGCAACTTGTTCCTCGGCCGCCGCGGTCACCCGCTGGGCGTGCGCCACCGCCTGTTCGGCACCGGCGATCGCCCGTTCCGTGCCGCGCACCAGCTCGTTCGCGCGGGCGACCACCGACTCGGCCCCGCTCAACAACGCCACGACACGGCCGGGCACGGAAGCGGCGGTGGCAACGGTGTTCGCCGTCCACCGGATGACGTCGGTCGGCCGCGGTACAGGTATCGACATGCCTCCATTCCACCCGACGCCGGGCCCTCATGGGTGGTTATGAGACCGCGGCCGTGTCCGCGAACTGCGTCCGGTACAGCTCCTCGTACCTCCCGCCGGCGGCCAGTAGCGACTCGTGGGTGCCCCGCTCCACGATCCGGCCGTCCTCCACGACCAGGATCAGGTCCGCCGCCCGCACGGTCGACAGCCGGTGCGCGATCACCAGCGCGGTCCGGCCCGACAGCGCTTCGACGAGCGCTTCCTGCACCGCTGCCTCGGACGTCGAGTCCAGGTGTGCGGTCGCCTCGTCCAGGATCACGAGCCGCGGCTTCGCCAGCAGCAGCCGGGCGATCGTCAGCCGCTGCCGCTCGCCGCCCGAGAGCCGGTAGCCCCGCTCCCCCACGATCGTGTCCAACCCGTCCGGCAGCGACCGGACCAGGGTGTCCAGGCGGGCCCGGGTCAGCACCTCCCAGAGATCCGCCTCGGCAGCACCAGGCGCGGCGAACAGCAGGTTCGACCGCACCGACTCGTGGAAGAGGTGCCCGTCCTGCGTGACCGTGCCCGTCGCCTCCCGCAGCGACGCGAACGACACGTCCCGCACGTCCGTCCCCGCGAGGCGGATGGCGCCCGAGTCCACGTCGTAGAGCCGGGGCACCAGGGACGCGATCGTCGACTTCCCCGCGCCCGACGAGCCGACGAGCGCGACCAGTTGTCCCGCCTCCACCCGGAAGGACACGTCGTGCAGCACCTCGACGCCGCCCCGTGTGTCGAGCTTCGCCACCTCCTCCAGCGAGGCCAGTGACACCGCGGACGCCGAGGGGTAGGCGAACGACACCTTGTCGAACTCCACCGATACCGGCCCGTCGGGCACCGTCCCCGCGTCTGGTTTCTCCGCGATCAGCGGTTTCAGGTCGAGCACCTCGAACACCCGCTCGAACGCCACCAGCGCGCTCATCACCTCGACTCGCGCACTGGCCAGAGCCGTCAGTGGCGCGTACAGCCTGGTGAGCAGGAACGCCAGCGACACCACCGCACCCGGCTCGAGCGTGCCGGCGAACGCGAACCAGCCGCCGACGCCGTACACGAGCGCCAGCGCGAGTGCTGACACCAGCGTCAACGCGGTCACGAACACGGACTGCGCCATCGCCGTGCGCACCCCGATGTCGGCCACCCGCCGCGCCCGCGCGGCGAACTCCGCCGACTCGTCCGCCGGCCGGCCGAACAGCTTCACCAGCGTCGCGCCAGGCGCGGAGAACCGCTCGGTCATCTGCGTGCTCATCATCGAGTTGTGGTTGGCGGCCTCCCGCTCCAGCTTGGCCAGCCGCGCCCCCATCCGCCGGGCCGGCACGACGAACACGGGTAGCAGCACCAGCGCCATCAGTGTGATCTGCCACGACACGCCGATCATGACGGCCAGCGTCAGCACCAGCATCACCACGTTCGACAGCACCCCGGACAGGGTGGAGGAGAACGCGTGCTGTGCGCTCACCACGTCGTTGTTCAGCCGCGAGACGAGCGCGCCGGTGCGGGTACGCATGAAGAACGCGACCGGCATCTTCTGGACGTGGTCGAACACCGCCGTGCGCAGGTCGAGGATCAGCCCCTCACCGATCCGCGCCGACAGCCACCGCGAGACCAGCCCCAGCGCCGCCTCCGCGACGGCGATGACCGCGATCAGCACGGCGAACACCACGACCAGGCGCAGCGACGATCTCGCCACGATCGCGTCCACGACCCAGCCGGCGAGCACCGGCGTCGCCACCGCCAGGACCGCGGTCACCACGCTGAGCATGAGGAACCACGCGAGCATACGTCTGTGCCGCCGGGCGAACCGGCCGATACGGCGTAACGTCGCCACCGAGAACGGGCGGCGGTCGTCCGTCGCGTTCATCGTGTTGTACAGCGACATCCACGCTGTGGTCTCCATGTCCATGACGGCCACCCTCGCACGACCCACCGACAGTTTCGGTAGCCGACGCTAGGAGTTCCACCAAAGTGGAGGTCAAGAGGTACGCGGGACGCCAACCGGGTTGAAGGCGGGCACCAGTCCGGATCCCCACACGGCCGCCACCGCGGGCGCGAGGACCTCGACCACCTCGTCCACCGGCACCGTGGACAGGCCGCCGTGCCAGGCGAGGGAGTCGGTCGTCTCCTCGATGCCCGCCAGCAGCGCGGTGCCGTCGGCGGTGAGGCCGCCCTCCTCCAGCAGGCCTCGTTCGAGCAGCGACGACCGTGCCGAGGCCCACTGGTCCACCGACCAGCCGCGTACCTGCCGCATCGTCTCCGCGTCCAGACCCTTCGGGGCCAGCTGCAGCTGCACCGCGTCCAGGCCGGACAGCCCGGCCGCCGTCAGCGCCGCGACATGGCCGTCGCCGCGGTGTTCCCGCAGCGTGGTGGTGATCTGCCACAGCGCTCCGACCGGGTCGTCGGGCAGCGGCAGCGCGGCGTTGGCCGCGCCGAGGGGGCGGCCGGTCGTGGCGAGATCCAGCGGCGAGAGCAGCGACACGGCGGTCGCGCACGCGTCCGCCAAGACCCCGACCGTCCGCATCGCGTCGGCGGCCACCGTGGACCGCGTGGCGAGACATGTCTCGACCGAGGCCCGCGACCACGCCGACGGCAGCGAGCGCGCCACCATGCCCGGCTCGAACCCGGCGAACATCGCGACCACGGCGGGCGCCGAGACCGGTCCCAGCGGCGCTGCGCGGAACGCGAAGTAGGTGTCCCAGTAGCCGCGCAGCCCGATCGCCTTGCCGGCCTCGCGAACTTCGGGGGTGAAGTACACGAGCGCGTGCAGCGGTTCGAGGGTCGCCCAGAGTCGACGTGCGGGATGCATGACCGCATTCAATAGGATCACCGCCACGTCAGTCACCTGATCGGGGGACGGAAATTGAAGGCTCGGGGTTTCTTCTCGTCGTTCGAGAACACCGACCCGCCGCTGACCTGGGTCGACACCGGCGAACCCGACCGCGCCTCCGGCGCCACGATGAGCACCCGCGAGGGTAAGGGGCCGAAGAAGCCGGCCACCGCCAAGCGGCGCGTCGGCTTCACGGGCCTGCGTGCGCTGCGGTACGCCGGTTCGCACACGGCGCAGGGCCCGGGCAGCGTCACCAACAAGCTGTACCAGCTGGACCTGCCCATCGGTGAGGACACCGAGCTGTCCTACGTCGTGTTCCCGGAACCACGCGGCGACGACCTGCGCTTCCCGAGCACGTACGTCGCGGTCGACCTCGCGTTCTCCGACGGCACCTATCTCAGTGACCTCGGCGCGACCGACCAGCTCGGCTTCCCGCTGACCGCCCGGGGGCAGGGCGCGTCGAAGGCGCTCACCCCCAACCAGTGGAACTACCGCAGTGTCCGGCTCGGCGCGGTCGCCGAGGGCAAGGTCGCCGTCCGCGCGCTCCTCACCTACGACAACCCCGACGGTCCCGCCGAGTACGCCGGCTGGCTCGACGACATCAGGATCACGGATCGTCCCGAACCGTCGCGGCGCCGGCCCGTCGAGTACGTGGTGACCACCCGGGGCAGCGACTCCACCAAGGCGTACTCGCGCGGCAACACCGTCCCCGCCACGGCAGTCCCGCACGGCTTCACGTTCTGGACTCCCGTCACCGACGCGGGCGCGCTCGGCTGGCAGTACAGCTACCACCGGCACAACAACGACCAGAATCTGCCGGCACTGCAGGCGTTCGCCGCGAGCCACCTGCCCAGTCCGTGGATGGGTGACCGGCAGACCTTCCAGGTGCTGCCGTCCGCGGCGGCGAAGAAGCCCAGCTCGTGGCGCTGCAGGCGGCAGCTCACCTTCCGGCACGGCAACGAGAACGCCGGCCCGCACCACTACCGCGTCCGGTTCACCAGCGGCATCACGGCCGAGATCGCGCCGACCGACCACGCCGCGATCTTCCGCTTCACCTTTCCCGGCGAGGACGCGAACCTGGTCTTCGACAACATCACCCGCCACGGCCAGCTCACGATCGATCCGGTCGCCGGCGTCGTGACGGGCTGGTCCGACGTCCGCAGTGGACTGTCCGAGGGGGCCGGTCGGCTGTTCGTCTACGCCACCTTCGACCGCGCCATCTCGGCGAGCGGCCGGCTGTGGCACTGGTTCTCCCGCAAGGTCAGCGGTTACCTCAAGTTCGAGCCGGACCTCAACGGCCCGACCGTTGTCACGATGCGGGTCGCCACCTCGCTGATCAGCCTCGCGCAGGCGAAGAAGAACCTGTGGCTGGAGATCCCGGACGCCGACACGTTCGAGACCGTCCGCGACCGCGCAGCCGATGCGTGGGACTCCTTCCTCGGCCGGGTCGAGGTCGAGGGCGCGACCGAGGACCAGCTCGTCACGCTGTACTCCAACCTGTACCGGCTCTACCTCTATCCCAACCGCGGCCACGAGAACACCGGCACCGACGAGGTGCAGAACATCGCCTACGCCAGCCCGGTCGTGCCGTCGTCCAAGAAGGACAGTCCAACCCACACCGGGAAGGCCGTGCGGCCCGGAAAGATCTATGTCAACAACGGGTTCTGGGACACCTACCGGACCGTGTGGCCGGCGTACGCGCTGCTCACCCCCAACCACGCCGGCGAGCTGATCGACGGGTTCGTGCAGCAGTACCGCGACGGCGGCTGGATCGCCCGCTGGTCCTCCCCCGGCTACGCCGACCTCATGACCGGCACCAGCTCCGACGTGGCGTTCGCCGACGCCTACCTGAAGGGCGTGCGGAACTTCGACATCCAGTCCGCCTACGACGCCGCACTGCGCAACGCCACCGTCGCGCCGGACGTCAATGGCGTGGGGCGCAAGGGCATCGAGCGGTCACTCTTCCTCGGCTACACCCCCACCTCCACCGAGTACGGTCTGTCGTGGACGCTCGAGGGTGCCGTCAACGACTTCGCCATCGCCGCGATGGCCCGCGAACTCGGCGACACCGAGTTACACGAGTACTTCCTCGACCGGGCACTGCACTACGTCAACGCGTTCGACCCAGCGAACGGCTTCTTCGTGGGGCGCAAGGAGAACGGCGAACCTCGGCACGCGTCAGGAGACCTCGACCCGCGTGCGTGGGGCGGTGACTACGTCGAGACCAACGGCTGGAACACCGCGTTCAGCGTGCCGCACGACGGCGCGGGCCTCGCCGGTCTGCTCGGCGGTCGCGCCGCGCTCGCCGCCCGCCTCGACGAGTTCTTCGCCACACCGGAAACCGGACGGGCGCGGGGCGCGTACCGCCGGGTGATCCACGAGATGACCGAGGCCCGCGATGTCCGAATGGGACAGTACGGCCACAGCAACCAGCCGTCGCACCACATCATCTACATGTACGCCCACGCGGCCGCGGCCTGGCGGGTGCAGGAGAAGGTGCGGGAGGTGTTGTCCCGTCTGTACTCCGGCAGTGAGATCGGCCAGGGGTACAGCGGCGACGAGGACAACGGCGAGATGTCCGCGTGGTGGCTGTTCAGCGCGCTGGGGATCTACCCGCTCGGTGTCGGCAGCCCGACCTACGTCATCGGCTCGCCGCTGTTCCGGCGGGCGGTGGTGCGCATGGACAACGGCAACGAGCTGGTCGTCAACGCACCGAACAACAGCCGCCAGAACATCTACGTGCAAGGGCTTTCCGTGAACGGCAAGCCGTGGAACGAGGTCCACCTGCCCCATTCGGTCATCAGCCGCGGCGCCGTGCTGGACTTCCGGATGGGTCCGCGACCGTCCACCTGGGGCTGTGAGGACAACGCCCTGCCGCGTTCGGTCACACCGGACGGCGCGGTACCCCGGCCCATGCGTGACGCCGCGGTCGGCGGCCACGGCGAGGGCAGCGACGGCATCAACGTGGCTCCGCTGTTCGACGACGACAGCGGCACGCAGGTCACGTTCCGCACGGCGACACCCTGGCTCGCCTACCAACTGTCCGGCGAGGGCGCGACGGTGCGGTACTACACGTTGACGTCCGGCACACTCGGCGACGACCCGCGCTCATGGACACTGCGCGGTTCCGCCGACGGAGCACAGTGGACGGTCCTGGACTCCCGGCAGGGAGAGACTTTCCGCTGGCGCCGCCAGACCCGCCCCTTCAAGGTGGCCAACCCCGGGCTGTACCGGCGCTACCGGCTGGACATCACCGAGAACTCCGGCGGCGACACCGTGACGCTCGCCGAGGTGGAGCTGCTGACACGGTGAGGGGCGCCTCCCCCGAGTGGGAAGGCGCCCCTCACAAGAAGAACGTGAACGTCAGCCGCGACGGGAGGCCTCGTACTGCTTGGCCGGGCCGCCGAGCGCCATCACCAGAATGATGATCGGCATGACGGCGAGGATGACCGACACGATGCCGCCACCGAGAATCGCGAGCCAGAGGACGCACAGGAGGATCTGCACGCCGGCCGCGATGACGAGCAGCTGACCGGCGGTGCCGCTCAGGGCCTTGATCCCGCCCCAGATCAGCAGACCGCCGCCGATGAGGCCACCGAACGCCAGCGCCCAACCGACCGCCAGCAGGCCCTCGTCGATGTCGACGCCACCGATGGACTCCGCCTCGTCGGTCGCGGCGGAGACCGCGCCGAACCCGATCATCACGATGACCGTGCAGATCAGGGTGAGGCCGGCCTGCACGAACGCGAGCACCGCGGCCGTGGTGACGGTGCCGGGACGCGGGATCGGACCACCCGAGTACTCCGGCGGCGCCGGCGGCATGCCGCCACCGGGGAACCCACCCGGAGGCGTCGCGCCGTAGCCCGGGCCCTGGTTGTAATTGCCGGGGGGCTGTTGCCCGTACGGCTGTGACATTTCATTACCCCTCTCGCGCGGCTTCAGTGTCCGCGTCGTGACTGCAGGAACTGCGTTGTGCTCGCACCCACCGACAGAACAAGGCTGATTGTCGGCATGATGGCGAAGAAGATAGCGAAGCCGATCAAGACGCCTTTACCCACGTCTATGGCTTCGACCCCGGCCGATTCGATGGCCGCGAACCGGATGACGTAATAGACACAGATCACCAGCTCCAAGGCGGCACCGGCGATCAACATGCTGCGCGACTTGCCCCCGAGCAGCTGCACACCACCGATGATCAGCAGCGCGACGCCGATGAGTTCCACCACCGCGACGATCAGGCCTTCCACGACGGCGGAGCTGTCCAAGGTGTCGGACCCACCGGCCGAGGCCACGACCTGAATGATGCCGGGAATCGCGGTGATTCCGGCCTGCACGAACGCGAGTACCGCCGCGGCGGTCGCCGCGCCCGGCCTGCCGATCGGCCCCGAGCTGTACTCCGGCGGGGCGGCGGGCATGGCGCCATAGGCCGGTGCCTGCGGGTATCCGTAGGCCGGGTTCTGGGGATACCCCTGCGCGGGCTGCCCGTAGGGCGGGCTCTGGGGGTACCCCTGTGCCGGTTGTCCCTGGCCAGGCGTCTGCGGATACCCCGGCCCCTGCGGATACCCACCGGACTGGGGATACCCGCCGCCCGGTTGTTGACCGGGCTGCTGGCCGTATGGCTGTGTCATTACCACTCCTATGAAGCCGCCGCAGCTTAGACGGTGAGTGCACAGATACTGGCACAGACGTCGCCAATTGACCTGAGGTTCCACCCGGATCGTGACCGGTTTTTGCCAGGTCAGGCCGTGCGGCCCGGGTCTCCGCCCGGCACAGCGTCACCCGGACGAGAACCGTCCGCTTCGGACGGCTTCGGTTTGGGGGGCACGATGCTCGCGAGTTCTCCGCCGTTGTCGTTCATCCGCAGCACGAACGGCCGGGTCTCGGTGTACTGGACCACCGAGACGGACGCGGGGTTCACCACGATGCGCTGGAACGAGTCGAGGTGCTGTCCCAACGCGTCGGCGAGGATGGCTTTCAGCACGTCACCGTGGCTGCAGAGGAGCCAGACGGCGTCGTTGCCGTGGGTGCTCGCCACTCGCGCGTCATGTGCGCGAACCGCGGCGACCGCCCTGCTCTGCACGTTCGCGAGCCCTTCCCCACCAGGGAAGACGGCGGCCGACGGATGCTGCTGCACCACCGACCACAGCTTCTCCTTGGCAAGGTCCTTCAGCTCCCGGTTCGTCCAGTCGCCGTAGTCGACCTCGGCCAGGTCCGGCTCGGTGACCGGGGTCAGTCCGCGGCCCGCCACCAGCGGCGCGATCGTCTGCTCGCAACGCAACAGCGGCGAGCAGACGATCTCCGCGATGGGTACCGCGGCCAGTCGCGACACCAACTCGTCGGCCTGCTTACGACCGTTCTCGTCCAGCTCGACCCCTGGCGAGCGGCCGGCGAGAACACCGGAACCGTTCGCGGTCGAGCGGGCATGCCTGAGGAGTACGACTGTGGCCACGCCGCAACCCTAACTACTTGGGCGGCGCGAGCACCGGCCCGGCGTCGGGCGCGAGCGCCCCGGTGGCGACGAGCACGATGAGGAGGATGCCGAGCGCGATCCGGTACACCACGAACGGCATGAAGCTGTTCGTGGAGATGAACCGCATCAACCACGCGATCACGGCATAGCCGACCCCGAACGCCACGATCGTGGCGACGATCGTGGGCCCCCAGGGCGGCGAGTCGTCCCCACCGATGTCCTTCAGCTGGTACAGGCCGGACGCGAACACCGCCGGCACGGCCAGCAGGAACGCGTACTCCGCCGCCTCCGCGCGCTTGTAGCCCAGCAACCGGCCCGCGGTGATCGTGCCGCCCGAGCGGGACACACCCGGGATCAGCGCGAGTGCCTGCGCGAAGCCGAAAGCGATACCGTGCGGCGCGGTCAGGTGGTCGAGATCCCGTTCCTTGCGGCCGACGTAGTCGGCGATCCCGAGCAGGATGCCGAACACGATCAGCGTGGTCGCGATCAGTCGCAGGTCACGGAACGCGTGCTCGATGTCGTCCTCGAACAGCAGGCCGAGCACGGCGATCGGGATCGTGCCGACGACGACCAGCCACGCCATCCGCGAGTCGGAGTTGTCGCTCCACGACGCCCCCCGGCGCAGTGACCGGAACCAGGCGACGAGCAACCGGCCGATCTTCTTGCGGAAGTAGATGATCACCGCGGTCTCGGTGCCGAGCTGGGTGACCGCGGTGAACGCCGCACCGGGGTCGTCCCAGCCCGCGAAGGCCGCGCTGATTCTCAGATGCGCGCTGGACGAGATGGGCAGGAACTCCGTGAGTCCTTGTATGAGGCCAAGTACGAGGGCTTCGAGCCAGCTCAACTACCAACTCCCGCGCGATCCAGAGCTTCCACCGCGACACGCAGTGCCGCGATGCTGTGCTCCAGATCTTGCAGTACCGGGGAAACCGTCAGCGTGGTGACCCCCGACTCGGCCAACGCCTGCATCTTCTCGGCGATCCGCTCCTTGGGACCGAGCAACGCGGTCGAGTCGAGGAAACCCAGCGGGACCTTCGCCGCGGCGCCCGCGTAGTCCTTTGCCAGGTACAGGTTCTGGATCTCGGCGGCCTCGGCCTCGTAACCCATGCGGCAGGCGAGGTTGTTGTAGAAGTTCTGCTCCCGGCTGCCCATGCCACCGATGTAAAGCGCCGCATAAGCCCGAATCTGGTCAGCGGCGACTTTCCAGTCATCTCCGACGACGATCGGGGCGGTCGGCACCACGTCGAAGCCGTCCATGGTCTTGCCGACCTTCTCACGGCCCTTGCGGATCAGCTCGAGCGACTCGGGGCCGTACTCCGGGGAGTAGAAGACCGCGAGCCAGCCGTCGGCGATCTCACCGGTCAGCTCCAGGTTCTTCGGGCCGATCGAGGCGAGGTAGATCGGGATCTCGGCACGCACGGGGTGCACGATCAGCTTCAGCGGCTTGCCGGGACCGTCCGGCACCGGCAGCGTGAAGTGCTTGCCCTGGAAGGAAACCCGTTCGCGGCGCAGCGCCTGCTTGACGATGTCGACGTACTCGCGGGTGCGGCCGAGCGGCTTGTCGAACTTGACGCCGTACCAGCCCTCGGACACCTGCGGCCCGGACACGCCGAGCCCGAGCCGGAACCGGCCGCCGGACAGCGTGTCGAGCGTCGCCGCCGTCATGGCCGCCATGGTGGGCTGGCGAGCGGGGATCTGGAGGATGCCCGAGCCGACGTCGATCCGTTCGGTCTGCGCGGCGACCCACGCGAGAACGGTCGGCACGTCGGAGCCGTACGCCTCCGCGGCCCAGGCCACGGAGTAGCCGAGCCGGTCGGCTTCCTGTGCCAGTGTGAGGTTGTTCGCGTCGTTGCCGGCACCCCAGTAGCCAAGGTTCAGTCCGAGTCGCATGAGCGGACCCTACCGCGCAGTAACATCTCGGCCCAAACGGCGATGCCGGTGTGCCTGCCAGCGGTTACGCGACACTGCCCGTACCCTTCGCCCGGTGGAGCAACGACACCTCGGGCACAGCGGGCTGCGGGTGTCCAGGATCGGCCTGGGCACCATGACCTGGGGCCAGGACACCGACGCCGACGAGGCAGCCAGCCAGCTCGTGGCGTTCGCCGACCTCGGCGGCACGCTCGTGGACACGGCGGACGTGTACGCCGACGGTGAGAGCGAGCGCATCCTGGGCGGTCTGCTCGACGACCTCGTGCCGCGCGACGAGCTGGTGATCGCCACGAAGGCCGTCGCCCGGCGGGACGACGGTCCGTTCGGCGGCGGCGCCTCCCGCGGCGCGCTGCTGCACGCGCTGGACTGCTCACTGCGCCGGCTCGGCGTGGACCACGTCGACCTGTGGCAGCTGCACGCCTGGGACACCGCGGTGCCGCTCGAGGAGACCCTCTCCGCTCTGGACGCGGCCGTGACCAGCGGCAAGGTCCGCTACGTCGGCGTGTCGAACTACTCGGGCTGGCAGCTGGCG
Source organism: Actinophytocola sp. (assembly GCF_036378875.1). Classification (GTDB taxonomy): domain Bacteria; phylum Actinomycetota; class Actinomycetes; order Mycobacteriales; family Pseudonocardiaceae; genus Actinophytocola. Next base: position 12,724 of record NZ_DASUVO010000064.1, on the reverse strand, counting down.
ACAGCCGCCACACAGCAACGCGGCAAGCCGTCCTGCCTGGCGAGCACGCAGGTGGAGTACTCGCTGCTCGAACGCGGCGTCGAACGCGAGGTGACCTCGGCCGCCGCCCACCACGGGCTGGGGCTGCTGGCGTGGGCACCGCTGGGCCGCGGGGTGCTCACCGGCAAGTACCGCGCGGCGACCCCGGCCGACTCCCGCGGCGCGTCCACGCACTTCGCCCCGTACGTCGACCACCACCGCAACGAGCGCGCGGCCCGGATCGTGCAGGCCGTCGTCACCGCGGCCGACGGGCTCGCCACCTCGCCGCTGTCGGTGGCGCTGGCATGGGTCCGTGACCGCCCGGGTGTCGCGTCCGCTGTCGTGGGCGCACGCGACACCGGGCAGCTGCTGGGCTCCCTCGTCTCGGAGGAGCTGACCCTGCCCGACGCGATCCGGGCGGCACTCGACGACGTGAGCGACATCGAGCTGGGCTACCCGGAACAGCGCCTCGGTTAGCGGCCGGTGAACCGCCACCTGCCGCATGGGACCTCATACACGGCGAAGCCCGGTTCGGTGCGGCGGAACGTCGCACCTCTGGGCGCCGTCACCGGTCCCGTCGTCGGCACGTGCACCTCGGCGGTCGCACCGAACGGCACCCCGACCGTGAGCGTCACCGCAGAGGTGCCCGACCACTCGACCGCCACGCGGCCACGGACCGTCTCGATGGACGTCTTCGCCCAGCTGACCCCGACCCGGGCGTCCGGGCGGACCACGAAGCGCTCGTAGCCCGCGTCACCCGGCCGCAGCCCCGCGACGTTCTCGTACAGCCACTGCACGACCGTGCCCAGGAAGTAGTGGCCCCGCGACCGCGAGTCCAGCGGCCAGGCCTCCCACATGGTGTCCGCGCCCTTGTCGAACCAGAAGCCCCAGCTCGGGTAGGTCCGCTGGGTCGCCAGCGCGTGCGCGACGTCGGCGTGGCCGTGCGCGGTGAGCACCGGCAGCAGCACGCTCGTGCCCAGGGCACCGGTGTTGAGGTGGTTGCCCCTTTCCCGGATGTCCGCGACCAGGCTGTCCACGACGGCGGGCACGGCGTCGGCCGGCACCATGCCGAACGCGAGCGGGATCGCGTTCGACGTCTGGCGGTAGCCGGGGTCCTTGTCGGTGCGGTAGGCGCCGTCACGCAGGAACGTCGCGTTGAGCGCGTCCCGGCACCGGCCCGCGACCTGCCGGTACCGTGCGGCCACGTCGGCGTGCCCGAGCAGGTCACCGAGCTCCGCGGTGGCGAGCAGCGCGCGGTGCAGATAGGCGGTCGCGGTCAGCCGGGTGTCCTCCGGTGGGATCTCGTAGCCGGGAGCCAGCCAGTCACCGAGCGCGGTGATCGCGAGCCCGTCCCGCAGCCGCGCGATCTCCCAGTCGAGATACCGCACCAGGACCGGCCAGTGTTCCGTGGCCACCCGGTCGTCGCCGTAGACCCGGTACATCTCGCGCAACACATGCGGGTACACCGTCGTCCACTCGGGGGACGGGGCCAGCTGCTGGTAGCCCCAACCGCCGCTCGGCACGATCACCGGCAGCTGCCCGGCCGTGTTCTGGCTGTCCGCGAGGTCGCCGAGCCACTTGGTCAGGAACCGCTGCATCCCGAGCGCGTAGATCATCACGGTGGTGCCGAGCTGCGCGTCGCCGGTCCAGCCGTTCTTCTCGAACATGGGGGTGTCGGTCGGGATGCCGTGCAGGTTGTTGCGGATGGTCCGGCGCATCGCGCGTTCGAGCTGTTCGAAGAACGGCTCCGAGCAGCGGAACCCGCCGGTGTCGGGCACGGCGCTGTGGACGACGCGGCCGACCAGCTTCGGTGCCTCGTCGAGACCGGTGACCTGCACGTACCGGAAGCCCTTGTAGGAGAAGCGGGGCTCCCAGACCTCCACGCCCGTGCCCGCGCAGATGTACTCGTCGAACTGGTGGCGGCCCGGCACGTGCCCGTTGCGTCCCTGGACGCTGCCGTCGGTGTTGAGCTGCTCCCCGTGCTGCAGGCCGACGAGGGTGCCGGCCGGCGCGGAGACGGTCAGCCTGGTCCAGCCGGCCATGGTGCGGCCCATGTCCGCGACGTACGAACCGTCTGCGAGGGCGGTGATCGACACCGGGGTCACGGTCTCGTCGACCTCGATCGGCTCGTGCTGCTGTGCGCGCAGCGTGCCTCGGGGCGGGTCGAGCGCGGTCGCCGGCTGCCAGGTCGGAGTGTGGCGGGCGTCGTAGGTCTCCCCCGCGTAGATCGAGTCGGACATGGTCGGGCTGTCGGCGACCTGCCAGCCGGTGTCCGAGCCGATCGTCGTGATCGCGCCGCCCCGGTGGTGCACCACGAGCTGGGCGAGCAGCCGCGGCTCGCCGTGCCATGGCGCGCGGTGCCAGTTCCACACGTTGGGTGTCGTCAGGCCGTAGAACCCGCGACCCAGCGTCACCTGGATCTCGTTGGCGCCCCGGGAGAGCAGGCGGGTCACGTCGTGTGTCGCGTACAGGACGGTCTCGTCGTAGTCGGTGAAGCCGGGGTCCAGGACCTGTTTGCCGACCTGGCGGCCGTTCAGCTCGGCGTCGTAGTAGGCGAGTCCTGCTATGTACAGCCGTGCCGACACCACCGGCTTGTCCAGGGTGAACTGGCGGCGCAGCACGGGTGCCGGCCGTTCGACCACCACTTCGCCCTGGGTGCCCCATGGTCCGGCGCCGTAGGACGCGAGGACCGTCGCCCGTGACCACGCGCTGTCGTCGAAGTCCGGCTGTTGCCAGCCCGGATGCTCGGCGTCGGCCACCCGCCACTCGCCGTCGGTGACCACCTGGTGCTGGGTGCCGTCGTCGAGGTCGAGGACGAGCCGAACCAGGAGGCCGCCCGGGTTGACAGCGACGTTGCCGCGGTTGGTGGCCACGGCGGCGAGGGTGAGGCGCGAGCCCTGGATCCGCCTGGTGACGTCGGTGAACCGGCCGATCTTCCAGCCGTCGACCTGTTCGGGCGAGTGCAGCACCCGTTCCCCGTCGACGTAGAGCGTGAAGTCGTCGTCCGCGGTGGCGACCAGTAGCGCCCTGGTGACCGTCCGGCCGGCGGGCAGGTCCGCGGTCCGGCGGAACCAGCGCGGTCCGGCGGGCGCGTCGCTCGGTGTGGCGTCCGGCGACCAGATCCAGGAGGCTCCGCCGAAGCCGGGTGGTGCCTCGACGGGGGCACCGCCGATCCACCGCGCCTGCCACGCCGTGCCGAGGAACGCCGTCTCCCACCAGCCGGCCGAATGCCATGGTGAGACGCGGCCTCGCTCGTCCCATATCCGTACGCGCCAGTGGTAGCGCGTGTGTGGTGTCAGTGGCGGTCCGCCGTAGGGGACGCCGACGGTTCGTGTTGAGGTGATCTTGCCGGAGTCCCACACGTCGTCGACGCGCACCTGGTACGCGGTCTGACGTGTGCCCGCCCCGATCACGACCCAGGAGAGCCGCGGCGCGGAGACGTCCGTGCCGAGCAGGGTCGGAGCGGACTCGACTGTCGTTCGCATGATCACCGGTGAGTGGTTCGGGTCGGCGGCCGATGTCTCGGCCGCGAGTGCCAGCGCGCCAGCGCTGGCTGCCGAACCACGCAGGAAGGTTCGGCGGCTCATGCCCTCGCCCATCGCATTCCCTTCGTTGGGCCCACGACAGCTGTGTGAACGTTTCAATCCATGATCAGGGTGGGTACGGGCGAGGACAATGCTCCGTTTGACCGAACGTGATGGACCGCTTACTAGCGGTCAGAGGGGCGACGTCCACTCATCGTCACAGCCGTGACCAGCGGTTGACAGTAAGTAGTCAAGCCCGGCGGAGCGACACCCCGTAACGGGGGTTAGCGTCCAGTCAAACTTTAGGGAATGCTGGACAGATGTCCCGCTGGTGCGACATGGGGCCACCGGCGTGACACACGGGACGTGCCGGAGGTCAATGTTGCGTCGCAAGGTAGCCGTGCTGATGGTGGTCTGCGCGGCGGTCGGGTCTGGTTGCTCCTCGAACCAGCCGAGCGACCAGCTCATGGTGACCGACAATCCGGTGGCGGCGGCCGCGGCCGAGTCACCGCCAGCCAGCACGACCCCGGCCGGCACCGTGACCGCGCTCGGCGGCGTGACCGCGATGGCGTTCGAGCCGACGTCGGCCACCCTCGCGGTCGCGACGAACGGCGCCGTCCAGCTCTTCCACCTCGGCGACACTCTCGCGCCCACCGGTTCCGTGCCGTTGGCCGCCGAGTCGCTGACCACGGGCGGCGACGGCTTCCTGGCGACGGCTGCGAGTCAAGTCGTCCGTATTGGAGTGCCCGACGGCCGGACCAGCCCGGCCACCGAGGTCCAGGGAGACGCGGTCAGCGCCACCACGTTCGACGGCAGCACGCTGGTCGCACTGCGGGACAAGCGCGCGGTCGCGGTCGTCGAGGGGTCACGGGTCCAACGGACGATCAGCGGTGACCTGATGAGCGCCGACCAGGTCCTGTCCACGGGCAAGCGGGCGGTCGTACTCGACCGGTTACGCAACGCCGTGTTCAGGCTCGACGTGGGTGACGGCCGTATCGCCGAGGGCTTGCGTGCCGGGCAGGGCGCGACCAACGCCGTCTCCGACCGGTTCGGCCGGGTTCTCGTGACCGACACCCGGGGCGACGCGCTGCTCGCGTTCTCCGCCGACCCGCTACTGCTGCGGCAGAACTACCCGGTCGCTGGCGCGCCGTATGGCATCACGTACGACCCGGAACGCGACATCGCCTGGGTGACGTTGACAGAGACGAACGAGGTGGTCGGCTACGAGGTGGCCGGCGAGCAGCCGAAGGAGAAGTACCGGTTCCCGACGGTGTCCCAGCCGAACACCGTGGCGGTGGACCCGGAAACCGGACGCGTGATCGTCGCGTCCGGCACTGGAGATGGGATTCAGGTGATTTCCATATGAGTTCAGAGGTGATCGACGGGGACTGGGAGTACCGGCCGCTGCGTCTGCCGCCCGGGGTTTCGCGGCGCTCAGCGGCCACGCAGCTTTCCATCCACGCCGAGTTCGCCGGCTGGGAGTTGTCCAACGTGCGGCTCTACTCGGACGGAAGCCGGCGGGTGCTGCTCAAACGGCGCCGCGCCCGCGGGCTCCTACCCGGGCTGAGCACGTAAGGACTCAGCCGCCGCTCTGCACGGGAAGGTTCTCGACACCTTCCCAGACCGCACGCGCGCCGGCGTCGCCGACGCGGTAGACGTGGATGCCCGCGCCGACCGCGACGCCGACGGTCACCAGCGCGAGCACGATCATGACCAGGGCCGGGGCCTTCGCCGCGGGTTCGGTGTCTTCCTGCCCGGCCCCCACCGCCACCGCGGCCTTCCGCGCCGCCATCGTGTGCACCACCATCAGCGCGCCGACCGCCACGGTCAGGCCCAGCGCCCACCACAGCATCAGGTCCCCGAGCCGCTCGTGCTCGGTGATCAGGTCATTCTCCGGTAACCGGCTGGACAGGTTGTCCCCACTGGTGGTCGCGACCGGCACGAGCACGGTCCCCACCGCGGCGGCCGCGACAGCGAGCCACCCGTACCGGCGGCGAACAGCCGGCCACACGGCGGTCAGGACGGACCCGAGGACGGCGATCACGAGAAGCACCACCACGAAGTGCACGACCAGGGGGTGCACCGGGAGACCGTCAATGAATTCGGGCACGTTGCCTCCGTTGTCTCGGACAATGATTATCAGCTGCTTACGCACCGCTCGGCCGGAAGGTTCATCCTGTTAGGACCTGACGGACCTGGGCGATTATCCTGGGCACGATCTCCGCGCGCGCCTCAGGGGCAACATGTGCCCGGCGCTTGGGGACGGTGACGAAGTGCCCGCGCCGAACGCGAGCCGCCCGGGCATGCCCACGGGTTGCCCGGCGGCGAACTCGAGCGCGATGCCCTCGGTGGTCGCGGACCACGACAGCGACGTCCGCGGCGGACTCCCCAGCCCTCGTGAGGCCGTTCGCTCAACAGGTGCGCAGGAAGCGGTCGAGCACCCGTGTGCCGAACCGCACGGCGTCCACGGGCACCCGCTCGTCCACCCCGTGGAACAAAGCGGTGAAGTCCAGGTCGGGCGGCAGCCGAAGCGGCGCGAACCCGAAGCAGCGAATGCCCAGGCTGTGGATGGCCTTGGCGTCGGTCCCTCCAGACAGGACGTACGGGATCGTCCGAGCCCCGGGATCCTCGGCCTGCACGGCCGCGGTCATGGCGTCGACGAGGTCCCCGTCGAAGGTGGTCTCGACAGCGGGCAGGTGGGTGACCCACTCCCGTTCGACGTCAGGGCCCAGGATCTCGTCCAGCTCGCGCTCGAAGGCCTCCTGACGCCCGGGCAACACCCGACAGTCCACAACGGCCTCGGCCACGGAGGGGATCACGTTGGCCTTGTAGCCGGCCGAGAGCATCGTCGGGTTGGCCGTGTCGCGCAGCGTGGCCCCCACGACCCGCGAGAAGGGCCCGAGCTTCGCCACGGCGCCCGGGAGATCGTCCTCATCGAACTCCATCCCGGTGATCGACGTGACCGAGCTGAGAAAGGCACGCACAGAGTCGGTGAGGACGATCGGGAACTCGTGCTCCCCGAGCCGAGCCACCGCGGCGGCCAGCTTGGTGACGGCATTGTCGTCGTGCAGCATCGACCCGTGCCCCGCCCGCCCCCGAACCCGAAGCCGCATCCACGCGATCCCCTTCTCGGCGATCTCGATCGTGTAGGCACGCAGATCCTCACCGAGCGTGACGGAGAACCCCCCAACCTCACCCACCGCCTCGGTGACCCCGTCAAACAGATCAGGCCGGTTCTCGACGAGCCACTGCGACCCGAAGGCCCCACCAGCCTCCTCATCAGCGAGGAAAGCGAAGACAAGGTCACGTGGCGGGACCACTCCGTCCCGCTTGAACCGCCGAGCAGTGGCCAAGGTCATACCGACCATGTCCTTCATGTCGACGGCGCCCCGGCCCCAGATGTACCCGTCCTGGACCGCACCGGAGAACGGGTGAACGGACCACTCGGTGGGGTCAGCGGGCACCACGTCCAGGTGACCATGCACCAGCAGCGCCCCACGCCCCGGATCGGCCCCCGGCAGCCGAGCGAACACGTTCCCCCGACCAGGCGCCCCGGACTCCACGTACGTGGTCTCGTACCCAACCTCCTCCAGCTTCCCCAGCACATACTCGGCAGCCGCCCGCTCCCCCACGGTCGTCGCGGCCTCCCCCGTATTGGTCGTATCGATGCGGATGAGCTCGCTGGTCAGCTCAACAGCCTCGTCCTGAGACGACAGGTTCATCAGCTCGGTCACGGGGCCTTCCTACCATTGCCGAGCCCCCTGCGAGGGACTGAAAAGCATCCGCTACGCTGTGCGCACCACAGAGTCCGAGTGGCGGAATGGCAGACGCGCTAGCTTGAGGTGCTAGTGCCCGACAAGGGCGTGGGGGTTCAAGTCCCCCCTCGGACACAGATCCCCAAGATATTTCCTGGAAGCAACCAGTCTTTCACTCACCCCTGCCTGCGGTCTCATCGCGCCCTAGCCTGCCTCCCGTTGGTGCTGGTCGGGGGTGGGCACCATGGCTGAGCGTAAGGTCGCTCCGCTGGTGCCGCCTCGTTTGTCAGCGTCCGCTGGGCATCAACTCCTCGCCACTCGTAGCGGCCGGCTGCCAGTCGCCGAACTGCTCGCCCCTCCCCGGGCCGGGTCGCTCGTGTACGGGATGGGGAAGATCGACACCTGGGGTGTCGTGTCCAATCGGGACACCATCCAGGCCCTCGGCTGGACACCCGATGACCGCCTCCACATCGCCTTGGTCGGCGGATCCGTGGTGGCGCACCGCGACCCAGCCGGTGCATTCGCCATGGGCCCGAAGCCCTACCTTGTCCTCCCGGCCACGGTCCGGCACCGCAGCGGCGTCCGCCCCGGCAACCGAGTCCTGCTGGCTGCCGACCCCCACCACGACGTGCTTGTCGTGCACCCTCTCACCGCGCTGGACACGATGATCACCGCCTACCACACCTCCCTCACCACCGGAGGTGACCCGCGATGACCACCCAGACGACACAGGCCGCCAGCGCGCAAGCGGACCGGGAAGTCGTGGAGGCCGCACGGGTACTGCTGCAGCGCATGGGCGTCGACCCGGCCGACCTGATGCAGGACCCCGCCGACCGGCCCCGCGTGCCGACCTTCGACGAGTACATCCCCGAAGTCGAGGCCGCAGTCACACCCGGAACCGCCGGCACCTACGGGTCCTACTGGAAACGGATCGCCGCGAAATGGGGCCGACGCAGCCTGCTCGACCCGACCCCGACCGAGATCGACCAGTTCAAGGAGGAGATCAAGGCAGGCGCCGTCCAGCGCCGCAACTCCCGCGGCGGACGCGGCACCGCGGAGAACTTCATCGCCGCCCTCCGCTGCCTCTACAAGCACGCCGAGAAAGACGGCCTGATCAAACCGGACGAGAACCCCGCCGCGAAGACGACGAAGCCGCGCCGGCAGGGCTCCACCCGACACGCGCTCTCGAACGCCCAGATGAGTGAGATCAACTTCTATGCCGGCACCACCGGCGACGATCCCGAACTGGACACCCTCCTGATCCGGCTGCACACCGAGTCGGCGTGCCGGACCGGCGGGGCTCTGGCCCTGCGGCCTCGCGATCTGAACCGGGACCAGTGCCTGGTGTACCTGCGGGAGAAGGAGGGCACTGCCCGCTGGCAGCCGGTGTCCCGCACCCTGATGACCGCACTTGTCGAGCACGCTGAGCAACGCGGCGCGGCCGCTGACGTTAACCGTCAGTTGTTGCGGTATCGGAACGGGAATCCGATCACCGACCGTCGGTACAACCACCTGTGGGATCGCCTCGGCCGCTACCTGCCCTGGGTGACCACCTTGAACGTGTCGGCCCACTGGATCCGGCACACCACCCTCACCTGGGTTGAACGCAACTTCGGCTTCGCGATCGCTCACGCCTACGCCGGCCACTTCGACGAAGGAGACAACAAGAACGCCACTCTGACCTACGTCAAGGCCGCCGTCCACGACGTCGCCACGGCCTTGGCCGCTCTTACCGGCGAGCCGCACCCGCTCGCTGCCTGACCGCTCGCTGGTACTGGTACCGGTCTTCAGCGTGAGACCGGTACCAGTACCAGCGTCGGCATATCCGAGGTCGTGTCGGTAACCTGTGCCGAGTCGTACGACGAACCGTCAGTGGTGAATGTAAGACTGCAGCCATGGCTGAGAGCAGCGAAAACGGCGGCCCAGACGTGGCCGGAGAGTCAGGTGCGGACACCGACAAGGGTGTCGAGGTCTTCGTCGAAGCTCGCCGACCAGTCGGCGGTGGCCGATGGGTTGTTCTCGCCGACGACACGGTGTGGTTCGAGCCTGACGAGGGCGAGCGCCGCCCCGCGTTGATCCCCGCCAGCACGTTGCGTAACGGTCCGACGTGGAAACGGCTTCCGTCCAGTGACTAGCGCACCGTGGTTGCGCCGCGCGAGCGCGCATCCGAGTCGGTGGTTCCTGTCGGCTGGTGGGCCCGCGTTGTCTCAGTAGGCTAAGCCGGTGACAACGATGCGCGTCCAAGCTGGGGAAGAACACGATCCTGGCCCACGTTGACCGAGCGAGCGCGGTGGACATCGTCGGTGAGCTGATCTGGAATGCCATCGACGCCGAAGCGACGAGGGTCGACGTCACGATCGAGCTTGATGCGTTCGAGAGCACCCACGAGATCGTTGTCACCGACGATGGTCATGGAATGAAGCATGAGGACGTCCCTCAGTACTTCCAAACGCATGGGGATTCCTGGAAGAAGACGACACGGTTCTCGCCCGAGATCCACCGCCCGCTCCACGGGCAACTCGGCCGAGGACGGTTCTTGACCTACGGGATCGCGGATACCGTCGAATGGCGCACTGTGGTCCAGGACGGGGACTCCTTCGTCGCGACCGTCATTCGCGGCTCACGCAGCGCACCTGATGAGTTCGACCTCAGCGACCCTCAGCCGTCCAACGGGCCCAGGGGGACGACAGTGCGCATGTCTGCTCGGCAGACGTCCCGCGCTGTCTACCTGGTCGAGGGCGACGTCAACGGTCCCTTGACCGCGCGGCTTGCTGGCTCGCTGTTGGCGCTGCCCGACGTCACCGTTACTTACCGCGGACGTGCTCTGGCCCCTGCTTCGCATGTCATCGACCAGACCGACCTCGAGGTGCCGGTGCCCGGCGATGCTTTGCACGGCAAGGCAGCAGCCACGCTGCGCGTGGTGGAGTGGGACGAGGACATGGGCTCCAAGAAGCTCTTCCTCTGCGATGAACACGGTGGGGTCGTCACCGAACACAAGCTCACGCGACTGCCTCCGGCCCCGGTGCACTGGAGCGCCTACCTTCTGTGGGAAGGCTTCCGCGATGAGGAACTCATGTCGCAGGCGGACCTCGTGGTGCCCGACATGCGCCACGGTGAACTGCTCGACGCAGCCCACCGTGTCCTCGTCAGCTACTTGAATCAACGCCTCGACGAGCGCAAGGGCACCATCATCGCCGAGTGGAAATCCCAGGGCGTCTACCCGTACACCGGTGAACCACTCACGCCCACCGAAGAAGTAGAACGCGAGGTCTTCGACATCGTCGCCGTGGTCGCCAGCCCCGCGATCGGGAAAGACCGACAGCAGAAGGAACTGTCACTGCGCCTCCTCCAGGAAGCGACTCGCGCGGAACCCACCAAGACCCGCCGCATCCTCTCCAAGGTCCTCACCTTGTCTGCTGAGGAGCAGGACGTCATGGTCGACCTGTTGGAACGGACCACCTTCGGGGCGATCATCCGTTCAGCACAGACAGTGGCAGACCGCGCTGACTTCGTCACCGGTCTCCGACGCCTGTTGTACGCCGACGAGACACGCAAGGTGTTCCGCGAGGTCGACCAACTGCATCCCATGCTGGTCAACGAACCGTGGATCTTCGGTGACGAGTGGACCTTCGCACTGTCCGAATCTGGTCTGACACGGGTTGTCAAGGACATCGTCACGAAGTCGGAGACCACCGAGTTCGCTCCCACCCCCGTCAAGCTGCCCTCGGGCAAACAGGAGCGCGTCGACCTGGTGTTCTACCGACACCTCCCCGAAAGCGAACGCAACCGCAATCTCGTCGTCGAACTCAAACGCCCCATGCGAGTCACGATGGTCGAATATGGTCAGCTCAACAACTACGTCACCGCGATCACCGGACATCGCCGCATCCAATGCCATCCGGCGCAATCATGCGCAGTTGATCGTGTTGCGTGGAAACTCCGGTGCCAAGAAGAGCACCGTGGCGCGCGGGCTGCGTGCCCAGCTCGGCCGCAGTGTCGCCATCAGGGCTTAACGTCCGTCGCAGAACAGGTCGTCAGGTCCCCGGTAGTGCAGCTCGATACCTGGTCCGTCGCTCAGTCGTCGCTCGCGAAGGATGCCTTCCTTGGCTGGGTTGAGCCGGATTTCGGCAGTACCGACGGGTTCATAGCCCGGCGACCAGAGCTCGATCTCCCCGTCGGACCACTCGTCACACGCAACCGGGTGCTTTCCTGCGGAGCAGGTCCGGACCAGGTGATGCTGTCAAGCCGCGCGGTTTGTCGTCGCCATCGCCGGCGTCGTTGCCGCCCTGCACGGTTCGCGAACCGTCGCCATGCCTCGTGGGACTCCGTTGTCGGCCAGTCGGTGGCCTGGTGACCTCGGGGTCAAGTTGGGCGATCCAGTCCGGCATAGCTCCAGTCGAGTCGAACGTCACATCGGTCTGCTCGATGGCGGTGCCACGATGGTCGAAGCCGACTCGGATCAGGATGGAGGCCGGTCGCATGAAGGTATCGGTTTCGATCGCGGTTCGTGCCGACCCGTCGAGTGCGACGGCGGAGGGGTTACCCTGTGCGTCTTCGTACACGCGGGCCGCTTCCATACTCCACATCAGCCGGTAGACCAGGTCAGCCACGAAGACAGGCTGGCGCTCACGGCGATGTTCGCTGGCTACCTGGAGGATGGATCTCGATATCAGCAGGAATTACCTCACCCTCCTGAATACGCCGCTTCATCACGAGAGGAAAGGCCGGAAAGGCCATAGCAGCAGCTAAACAAACTATATAGTAACCCATTAGAGGTACACTCAAATGGGTAGTAATTCGACAACTCGATCTTTCGTCTTGCGATCCACCCACCTGACCGATGAATATTGTGAGCACACAGCAATCATGCGATCGCACAGTTCAGGAGTTGACACATGCGAGACCAGCCCGAAACTGTCGAGCACGACCCGGTCAGGGTCGTTTGTTTCCAGGATCATCCCCACCGCATCTACCTCGGCTACCAGGATCTGGAGCTCCGTTCGGACGAGCAAGAGGCTCCTCCGCGGGCGATCAGGGAAGTGACCAATCCTCGGCCTGGCGGTTTTGCGCACGACGCAGCGCAATTCATAACGGACGTCAAGAATGGCACGGCGCCCGTGGGACCCGTACGTGACGGGCTCGACCCCGTGGCCACTTGGACTCGCACGCACGGGGTGACACGCACTATGACACCAGGCGGCAGCCTGTACGCAAAGGACCCGACGGTGCGCGCATACATACTCGAAGAGAACTGATTGACTTCAACCATGAGGTTAAGCCGCTACGTACCAACACGCGCGTTAGTTAGTCGACTTTGATCTCGATGTTTGCGAGAATCAGGTATGCGCGAAGACGATGGCCGCAAGCTTGATCATCAGACGCTGGAAGCGATGCGGTTGCGGGCTGTCGCGGCGGTGGAAGCCGGGC
>NZ_DASUVO010000063.1:0-162804 GCF_036378875.1 Actinophytocola sp. | reverse complement strand
AGTTCACGTTTGATTATGTGCACTTGAGGGATGGTGTGGAGAGTCTGGTGGCTCGTGGGAAGCAGCGGATCGCGTGTATGCGTGGTCCGAACAACGCGACCGTGCCGACCAGGGTGCCCGTACAGCTCCGTGAAGCACTCGCCCCGTACAGCGTTCTACAGCCCACGACACAGAAGAACAGCGCCTGACCCCTGATACACGAAGGCCGGTCCCGTGCGGGACCGGCCTTCGTGCGCTGAACCGTCAGCCTGAGCTGAGCCATGTGCGGATCTCGTTCATCAACGGGATGGGCGCGTCATGATGGATCAGGTGACCGGCGTCGTCGACCAGTGCGAGGCCGGCGGCCGGGATCGCGTCGTGCAGTCTGTGGGCGATGTGTGTGGGGATCCAGGTGTCCTGCGTGCCCCACAGGATCCGCACCGGGATGGTGATGCTGGCCAGTCGCCGCTCGTTCTCCTCGAGGAAACGTTCGTCGTAGTCGGCGATCTGCCGGTAGAAGGCGCGTTGGCCGTCCTCACCGAGCCATGGCCGGGTGAGTGCGTCGAGATCGTCCTCGCGCAGGCCGCGGTGGCTCGCGCCCTGGATGTAGGCACGCACGATGGCGGTGTGGATGTAGGCCGGTAGTTGGCCCAGGACGTCCGGATGTTCTTGTACGAACCGGAAGAACGGTGAGCCGCTTGGCGGGATGGCGACGACGTCGACGAGCATGAGCGAGGCGTAGTCGACGCCCAGTGTCAGGTGGGTACGCAGGGACACGGCGCCGCCGAAGTCGTGGGCGATCACATGGGGCCGGTCAAGGCCCCAGTGCGCGAGCAGCGCCGCGAAGGCGTCGGCCTGGACACCGAAGTCCACGGGATGTCCGGCCTGTTTGGACGAGAGACCATAACCGGGCATGTCCCAGAGATGGACGGTGAAGTCCCGGCTCAACGCCTCGGCGAACGGCTGCCACAACAGCGACGACCACGGTGTGCCATGACAGAACACCACAGCCGGGCCCGTCCCTGCCCGCCCCCAGGCAATGTGCCGTCCCTGCCACTCGAAACGTTCCGTCAGCTCCATGCCCCGCCATGCTAGGCGCGGACCGATCACATTCGCCAGCTCGCTCCAGACACCGAGCCACCGCGGTCGCGGCACTAGGTCAGGCTCTGGGCCGATTCCCTTGCGGACAGCCAACTTTGGAACCCCGCCATGGACGGTGCGAGCGACGGGTACGCCGCGCGGTGCGCGGCCTCGTACCGTTGGAACGAATCGCTGGTAGTCAGGTTCGCCGGGGGTGACGCGGCCGAGGGGCATTCGATGGCACCGGTGAGTGCGCCCTTCACCAGCATCCGGCCCAGTAGGGCGTTCGCGCACTGCTGGCCGTTCGGGCCGGCGAGGTCGCGGAGCGCGGTCGCGCCGGTGCCGGTGTTCGTGGCGAACGAGCCGGTGTCGCGGCCGTCGCTCAGCCACAGTTCGGCGCGGCCGGGCGGGAGCTGGACGGGAAGCCAGCCGTTCGTGGGGCTGGCCAGGTTCGAGGGGTCGGCGCCGATCTCGAGGCTCGTGTCCACATGGACCAGGTTCCAGCCCGGCAGGTTCGGCACCACGATCACGTTCGCCTGGCGGGTGCCCACGGTGACGGTCGTGGTGCTCGCCAGGCCGGGAGTCGGCTCGGCCGGTCTTGTCACCACGGCCTGTCCTACCGCGCCGACCAGGCCGACCGCCAGCAGGCCGGCGCCGACGCGAGACGTCATCACACCGCGTTTCCGCGGCTTGGCCACGGTGAACCACGCCACCGCGACCAGGCCGAACACGACGCCGGTGTGCAGCAGGACCGGTTCCCACCCGTTGAGCCAGGCCTGTCCGAACCGCACGGCCGCCAGGAACGCCGCGGGCCAGAACAGCCAGAGTGCGTACCGGCGAGCCCGCGCGACCATCGTCGCGCGGGCCGGGTCCTGGGACAGGGCCAGATACAGCGGTACCGCCAGTGCCGCGAGCAGTAGTGGCACCGTCTGCTCCGGTACGGCCAGTCCGCCGGACAGCAACAGTTCCAGTGCCGCCGCACCGAAGGTGGCGGTCAGCACCGCGGTCGTGGTGCGCCGGTTCGGCTCACCGAGGAAACCGCGGAGCATCGCGAACGCGGCCGTGGACAGGACCGCGCCGAGCAACAGGACGCGCAGCCACAGTGGACCGAGGCTGAAGCCGCCGACGTCCAGGTGCCCGTGCTGTCCGCTGGCGACGGTCATCGGCTCAGGCGGGGGCGATCGCGTGTGCGCGTACCGCGCACCCACACCGCATCTGGGCCCGCTCCTGCTGGTTCGGTCGCATGTGGAGGATCATCGCGACGACCATCGGGACGAACACGATGGCGTTGTAGAACAGGTGCAGCTCGACCCGGGGGAACACCAGCTGCGCGACGCTCGTCGGCGCCGCCTTGCCGAGCAGGTTCGAGCCGGAAAGTGCCTGCAGCAGCAGGAGAAGGTGCTCGAGGTGGTGCCACACCTGGATCCACATCGATGCGTTCCACCACGTGCGTGCCCGGCCGGTGAACCCGTGCCGCAACGTGACCAGCGCCACCAGCATCACGATCGCGTACCCGTAGTGCAGCCACTCGGACTTCACCAGAACCGGGAAGGCCAGGCCGAGCATGCCGCCCGCCTGCGGCCGTGGCCAGCCGAGCACGTAGATCTGCCATGCCTGTGTGAGGTGCTCCGCCCAGTGCCCGATCACGATGACCAGGAAGATCATCAGCGCCGGCTTGTGGTAGCGGGTGTTGAGTAAGCCGTCCGCGCCGAGCAGGCGGCGGCTTTCGGTCGCGCTGGTCATCTCTGGTGCTCCCTCACGATCAGGCTGCCACCGAGCTGGGCAGCTCCGGCAGGTGAAACAGGGTGACGAACATGGACAGCAGTTCGGGCGCCCCGATGACCCTCACCTGCCCGCCGGCAAGCGCGTCCGCCGCACTGACCTCCCCGGTCAGCAGCGCCGTCAGGACTGGGCCTGCGTCGATCACGACGTCGGCGTCCGAGGTCGGCCCGCGGTGCACGGTGACCCGGTCGCCGTCGACCAAGGCATGGACGACCACGCCGGACGCGTGCACCTCGAAGCACACCCGGACATTCCGCGCCGCGCCGGCACGGAACGCCGCCCGCAGCGCGGTCCTCACCGAGTCCGACTGAGTCATCTCCGCTAGTCCAATCCGTTCCGGCCACACGGGACCGAGCAGACCCGCGACCGTGCGGTTCCATGGTCGGGCCGCGCCGTTCGTGACGCATCTCTGGGTTTGCGCGATTCCCCATGTCCCCAACCCACTTTCCCGGTCGTACCAGGCAGAACGCAATAGGCCGATCGACGCATCCCTGGGGAGCGGCGCACGATGGGAGTGGCCGCCCCGCCGCACTCTCACTAGACATGAGGCATGACCATGGTCCGTGTCGGACAGATGGAATGCCGGCCATGAATGATTCGCTCCGCAAGCTCCTCTCATGGTGACGCCGGCATGGGAACGTCGACCGGGCAGTGGCCGCAGGCTGGTGCACGTGAGCGCGGCCGCGCACGGAAGTGGGGTCGCCGAACTGCTCGCCGGTCTGGTGCCCGCACAGGCCGCGACCGGCATGTCCGTCGGATGGGCCGTGCTCGGCGGTGACCCGGAGTTCTTCGCGTTCACCCGGTACCTGCACCAACTGTTGCACGGCCGCGCCAACGCCATGACCGCGGAACGCCTCGGCACGTTCGCCACGCGCTACCGTGCCGTGCTCGCACCGCAGGCGGACTGGCTCGCCGAACAGCTCGCCCCCGGCGACGTCGTGGTACTGCACGACCCGGCCACGCTCGGCATGGCGTCGCGGCTGGCCGAGGCCGGGCTGGTGGTGGTGTGGCACTGCCACGCCGGCACCACCGACGAGCAGGCGTCCGGCCCACTGACCGTCTGGCACGCGTTCGCCGCCGAACTATCCGATGTGGACAAAGTGGTGACGACGCTGCCGGAGTTCGCGCCCCACATCGTGCCACCGGCGGACCGGCGGGTGTTCGCCCCGGCGGTCGACCCGCACTCGGCGAGGAACCGGCCGCTGTCGCGCGGCGAGATGGCCGAGTTGCTCGCACACCCCGGGCGCGTCGAGCAGGACGGGCCGCTGCCCGACGGCGCGCCGGTCGTGCTGCAGGTGGCGCGCTGGGATCCGCTCAAGGACATGCCGGGCGTCCTGCGCTGTGTCCCGGAGCTGCCGCCGGAGGTGCACGTCGTGCTGGCCGGCGCCGACCCCGAGACGACACCCGACGACCCGGACGGCCGGGCGGTCCTCGACGTGGTCCGCGGGATACGGGCTGGCCTGTCCCCCGCCGACCGCGCCAGGGTGCACCTGGTGCTGCCGGACGGGCAGGACCGCGAGCGGGCCCCGCTGGTGGTCAACGCACTGCAGCGGCGGGCGGACGTGGTGCTGCAGAAGAGCCTCGCGGAAGGCTTCGGCCTCACACTGACCGAGGCGATGCTCAAGGGCCGCGCGGTGGTCGCCGCCGACGTCGGCGGGCTGCGCCAGCAGATCTCCCCAGGGCACAACGGGCTGCTGGTGCGCCCCCGCGACCACGAGTCGGTGGTCCTCGCCGTGCGCACGCTGCTCGACGACCCACTGCTGCGCCGCAGGCTCGGCAGGCACGCCGCCGAGTCCGCGAGCCGCCGGTACCTGATGCCTCGGCTGGTCGCCGACTACCAGCGGTACGTGGTGTCGGATCCGCCGGCACGGGTGGCCTGACACAGAAGAATGCCCTGAGGGCGGACCCTCAGGGCATTCCGTCGACCGGCTCAGAGCATCGAGCGCTGCGGCAGCGCCTGGTAGGGCAGCGCGAACAGCGAGAGCAGCCGCTCCATGGCCTTCGGGTCGCCGTTCGTGTGGACCGTGCCCGTGGCCATGCCCTCCTCGAGGGACATCGCGCGCGTCAGCATGTCCTTCAGGTAGGGGCCGGGGTCGATCGACGGCGCGCCGGGCAGCGGACCGCGGCCGACCTCGAGCTGGCCGTCCTCGACGACCACGTGGATCACGATGTCGCCGAAGACCAGCTCGAACCGCTCGGACCGGCCGGCGGCCGCCTCGGAGACGAACGCCGCCCGCATGGCCACCATCAGCGAGTCCTCGGTGACGATGTCCTCCGGGCGCGGCTCGGCCAGCATCGCCGAACCCCACCGGCCGAACGCCAGCAGGATGTCCTCCAACCGCCGCCCGTAGGTGGTCAGCCGGTAGCGGTCCTGGCCGTCCGCGTCGGTGGTCCCGTCCTTCTCGAGGATGCCGGTGTACGCCAGCTCCCTGATCCGCATCGACAGCAGGTTCAACGGCACGCGGGGCAGGCCCCTCTGTAGCTCCGGTGCGGACTTGGGAGTCACCAGGAGGTCGCGCACCACGAGCATGCCCCACCGCTCGCCGACGGCCTCGATGGCACGGGAGAGGCCGCAGTACTGACCGTAGGTTCCCCGGGCGACGCCCTGCAGCTGGGACACCACCGAGTCGATGTCCGCGTCGGAACTGTTGGTGGTAAGCGAAAAACTCTCACCAGAGATCGTGAGGCCGTCCCCGTCCATGACCACTTTCCAGGCGGACTCCGTCATTGTCAGCGTCCAATCTCATCGAGCGTTCGACCAGGTAGCGGCGCCACTACCAGCTGGTGGTCTGGCTTGCGTCTCCCATGGTCCGGCTCCAGCGGTTCGAGACGCATCTTCCGGTTTGCGCGATGGCTGACCAGGAATACGAGCAGAATTAAAGTGGACGTATGGGAGACTCGGGCACCAGGCAGCCTGATCAAGGACGGGTCGGGAGGAGACTGGGGGGCGAGACGTGCTGGCACTGCGACTGCTCGGACCCCTGACGCTGTCGGTCGACGGCGAGGAGCGTGATCTCGGCGGCACCCGTCAGCGGGTGGTGCTGGCGATGCTGGCGCTCAACGCCAACCGGGTGGTCCCGATCGAGCAGCTCATCGACGCCGTCTGGGACACCGCACCGCCGACCACGGCCCGCGCGCAGATCCAGATCTGTGTCTCGGGGCTGCGCAGGGTGCTCGCCGGCGCGGAGGACACGGCACAGATCCGCACCCGCGCGCCCGGCTACCTGATCGAGATCGAAGAGGCCAACCTCGACGTCGCCCAGTTCTCGGGCCTCGTGACGTCCGCGCGGGGACATGTCGAGGCCAACCGGGTGTCCGAGGCGGTCGCCACGCTGCGCAGCGCGCTGTCGCTGTGGCGCGGTCCCGCGCTGGCCGGCATGTACTCGGAGTTGCTGCGCAGGGGCGCGGCCCAGCTCGAGGACGCCAAGATCGCCGCGATCATGGAGCGGATCCGGCTCGACCTCGCGCTCGGCCGGCACGAGGAGCTCGTCGGTGAACTGTTCGCGCTGGTCAAGGAACATCCGTTGCGGGAGCGGCTGTACGAGCACCTGATGCTCGCGCTGTACCGCTCCGGGCGCCAGGCCGAGGCACTGGAGGTGTGCCGGCGGGCACGGGCCACGTTGATGGAGGAGCTCGGCATCGAGCTCGGTCAGAGCGTGCGGCGGCTCGAGACCGCGATCCTCAACGGGGACCCCGAGCTGGACGCCGGCATGCGCGACGTGGGTGCCAGGGCCGTCGTGCACGCGGCCGAGCACCAGTCCGTGGTGCCCCGCCGGCTGCCGGCGAGCATCGCGGACTTCACCGGCCGCCAGGTCCAGCTCAACGAGATCAAGCGGGTGCTCGCCGAGCAGCAGGACGAGGGGTCGCTCGCCTACGGCATGCGCATCGTCTCGGTCTCCGGCAAGGGCGGGGTCGGCAAGTCCACCCTGGCGCTTCGCGCCGCGCACGAGCTGCGCGACGCCTTCCCCGACGGTCACCTCTACGGCGACCTGGAGTCCCCCG
This sequence comes from Actinophytocola sp., assembly GCF_036378875.1. GTDB lineage: Bacteria > Actinomycetota > Actinomycetes > Mycobacteriales > Pseudonocardiaceae > Actinophytocola. The sequence goes on along the minus strand of NZ_DASUVO010000063.1, from coordinate 155,961 downwards.
ACGGGGAGGACCGGGTACGTGGCGTCCTCGCCAGGTTCCTGCGCGCGCTCGGCATCGACGGCAGCGCGATGCCCGACGACGACGAGGAGCGCGGCGAGCTGTACCGCAGTCGCGTGGCCAACCGGAAAGTGCTGGTGGTGCTGGACGGCGCCATGGACGAGGACCAGGTCATCCCTCTGCTGCCGGCCGGTCAGGGGTGCGCGGTGATCGTGACCAGCCGGGCGCGGCTGTCCGGCCTGCCCGGTGCGCACACCGTGGACATCGACGTGTTCGACGTGGACCGCTCGTTGGAGCTGCTCACCACGATCGTCGGCCCGGACCGGCTGCAGGCCGAGCCGGAGGCGACGCTCGAGCTGGTCAACCTCTGCGGCGGCCTTCCCCTGGCCATCAGGATCGCCGGCGCGAGGCTGGCCTCCCGGCCGCACTGGCGCATCGACGTGCTGGTCGCCCGGCTGCGCAACACGCTGCGCCGGCTCGACGAGCTGTCCTACCGCGGACTCGGGCTGCGTTCCAACATCGGCCTGAGCTACCGGACCCTGTCGAGCACCGAACGACGCCTGTTCCGCCGATTCGCGCTGCTCACCACCCACGACTTTCCCGGGTGGGCGGCCGCCGCGCTGCTCGACACGGACCCCTACGACGCCTACGAGGTCGTGGAGAGCCTGGTCGAGGCGCAGCTGCTGGAGACGGTGCAGTACCCGGGCGAGCGGCTGCGCTACCGGTTCCACGACCTGATCCGCGTGTACGCCACCGAACGGCTGCACGAGGAGGAGACCGAGGACGAGCGCACCGAGACGGTCGAGCGGCTGCTCGGCGCCTGGCTCGCGCGGGGAGAGCACGCGCACCGCAAGGAGTTCGGCGGCGACTACACGATCCTCCACGGCACCGCGCCCCGCTGGTCCGGCGCGGCCGGGCTGGAGGAGACCGACGAGATGGGCGACCAGATCGAGTGGCTGGAGGTCGAACGCCGCTCGCTCGTGTCGGCCGTCCACCTGGCCGCCGACAACGGGATGTCCGAGGCATGCTGGGACCTCGCGTTGACGGCGATGACGTTGTTCGAGGTCAAGGGACACTTCGACGACTGGCGCGAGACCGCGGAGCGTGCGCTCGCCTCGGCCGAGGAGGCGGGCAACGAGCGCGGCCGCGCCGCGATGATGTACTCGCTCGGCGCGATGTACTCCCAACAGACCCGGCTCAGCGAGGCCCAGCGCCACTTCACCGCCGCGATGGAGATCTTCGAGCGGGTGGGCGACGAGCACGGCTACGCGCTCGCGCTGCGCAACTCGGCGACCCTGGACCGCCTGCGCGACGGAGACGCGGCGATGGCGAAGTACGAGCTGGCGCTGGAGAAGATCCGCGTGTTCGGCGACCTGATCGGCGAGAGCTACATCCTGCAGAACATGGCCAAGGTGTGCATCGACAGCAGGGACGTCGTCGGTGCCCAGCGCCTGTTGGACGCCGCCCTCGCGTGCAACAGGAAGGCCGGCTACCTGCGCGGGGAGGCGATCGTCCTGCACCGGTTCGCCGAGTTGCACCTGCTCGTCAACCAGGTCGAGCAGGCGCACCAGGCGCTGAACCGGGTGCTGTTGATCGTGCGCGACATCGGCGACCGCATCGGCGAGGCACACGCGCTGTGCCGGCTGGGTGTGGTCCGCCAGCACTCCGGGCGGCTGGACAACGCCGAGACCACCCTGCAGCACGCGCTTTCCCTGGCCCAACAGGTCGGCGAGCGGATGGTCGCCGGGACGGCCCACTACGCCCTCGGCGAGATCGCGCTCGCCCGCGGCAAGGGCGCGGCGGGCACCGACCACGTCGACGCGGCGCTGGTCCTGTTCGAGGACCTGGGCGCCACGCTCTGGCGGGCCAAGGCGCTGATCCTCCGGTCGGACATCCACCAGGGCCGCGGCGAGGACGACCTGGCCGCGCATGGCCTCACCCAGGCCCTCGAGCTGCTGGGCACGGTGGACTCCGCCGAGGCCGTCCGGTTGCGCGGCGAGCTGGAGCGCAACCGCGGGAGTGCCATCATTCGCCGATAGCGACGCATGGCGGCAGGGCGGCTCCCCAGTAGCGCCCTGCCGCCGAAGTCATTTTGTCGCCGACGGCCTCACGGACAGACGATGTGCCAGTCGTGGTCGTTTTCCGTGTCGCACGTGTTGCTCTCCCCACCCGCCGTGCCGGCCGCCAGGAACATGGCGGACAGGCCGAGGAACAGGGCGGTCACAGGCATGACAATCTTGCGAAAAGCAGACACGGCGATGCCTCCGAAAACTGTGGCTGAGATATTTTCCAGCGGCGATAACCCCGCTTGAGAACAAGCCAACAACGCCCTGCCTTTGCTTGGCATTCAAGCTGTTTAAGAACCGCTATCGTCCGTCGATAGCGAGTGGATAAGGCGTCGGTAGAGCAATCCGGGAGATTACGCACATGGCTCGCGCACGCCAGGCCTCGTTGGACGGGACGGTTCTCCAGCTGCGCTCCCACGAGGTGTGGAGCGCGTTGGAGGCGACCGATCCCGTCGCGACGATGGCCGAGTACCTGATCGGCCGGGTCGTGCGGGCCACGGGACACGGTCGCCGCTCACCCGGCCGGCTCAGCTCGTGGCGTGAGCTGGGGGCGGACGGCGCGGAGCTCGTCCTGCTCGACGTCCCGGACGCCCCGGGGCCGTGCGTGGTGCCGGCACAGAGCCTGCGTGACTCGGTGGCGGCGGCGCTGACCGCGGTCGCCGCCCGCGAGCTGCTGATGTCCGCCGGCGTCACGATGGCCGTGTTCGGCCCGGCCGGCGTCGCACAGCCACAGCTGGCGGTCGTTGCCAGGCACGTGCCGGACATCAGCCACGTCGCGCTGTGCAGCGCCAGCATGGGTACGGAGCACGTGGAGCCGCGGCTCGCCGACCAGCTCGAGCTGTCCGGCATCGGGCTGTCGGTGGTGCCGACCGTCGCCGAGGCGGTGTTCGGCGCGAACCTGGTCATCGCGACCGACCACACCGCGACCGCGAACGACCTCGCGGAACTGCGGATCGACCAACTCGCACGCGGTGCTCTGCTGGTCAACGCCACGGGCACCGACCTGCCAAGTGACCTCGTCGACCAGGTGGACCAGATCTACGTCGACGACATGGGCCTGCTCGACCACTACCCGGAGCGCGACGTCGTCGCCGCGCACCAGGCGGAGCCGGCGGGCGGGGGCGTGGTCACACGCAGCGCCACGGACCGCCGGATCACCAGCGACCTCGCCCAGCTACTGACCGGTCGGCACTCCGTCCGGCGGGGCACCGGGGACATCGTGCTGGTGGAGCTGCTCGGAGTGCGCGAGCTCAACGCCGACCTCGCTTACCGGATCTACGAAGTCGCCACTCACACCGGCCTTGGTGTGCGGACCGCCAACTGAGATGACCGACCTTGCGCACGGACTGGGAGCGACCGTAATGGTGAGGCATCACGACCAACGGGACGACCACGACCAGCCGACCTGCCGCAGCCGGCGGCACGAGCCGGGCCAGGCTCCCCTGCTCGCCGCCGGCCTGATGATCTGCCCGACCTGCCGGGACCTCGCCGAGGACACCCTGATCGAGCTGCCATCGCTGTTCGAGCTGTGCGCGCACGCCCTCGATCTGCGGCCGAACGAGCCGAGGGAGCGGGTCAGCGGGCACCGGCCGAGGGGCATCGTGCTGCGCGACGCCGTGGTCTCGGTGCGTTCGGAGATCCTGGGCGTGCTCGGCGCCTGGTGCGGCCTGGTGACCACCGAGCGGGGCGTGCTCGCACCGGACGAGCTTGACATCCGCAAGCTCGTCGGCTTCCTCGCCATCCACGTGCACTGGCTGTTCGGCCACCCCGCGGCGCCGGACTTCGTCGACGAGCTGACCGACCTGACCGAGGCGGCGAACGAGGCGATGAAGCCCGAGGCGGCGTTCCGCGTCGCCGTGGGCACCTGCCTGCGCCCCGACTGCGACCGGACCGTGTACGCCGAGGCGCACCGGGAAGGCGGCGAGCCCTACGAGGTGAGCTGCGAGGCCGGTCACGTATGGGCCCCGGAGCACTGGCTCGCCCTGCGCGGCAAGCGAAACGGGAACAACGGCGCCCGTGCGAACGGCAAGACCAACGGCAGGACGAACGGGCACAGCAACGGAAAGCCCAACGGAAAGACCAACGGGCACGGCACCCCTCGGGTGAACGGACACGTGAACGGCCACGGCCCGGGAGGCGTGGAATGAGACACCCTCTGTCAACCTCGAGGTCACACCAGGCCGAGTGCTTCGGAGCCGCGCCTCAGGGGAACGTGACGCAAGCCAGCCACAAGTACGTGACCAAACAGAACCCTCCGTCCCCCGACGCAACCAACACCTTGAATTCCGGGGAGGCGGAACAGCGCCAGCGACGGACGGTGCCCACCCAGCTCGCCGCGATGCTCGCCGGCGTCACCGAGGCCACCATCCGCAAGTGGGCGAGCCGGGGCAAGCTCACGCGCTACGGCCGGCCCGGCCGCGCCGAGTACGACATCGACGAACTCTACGAACTGGTCGTCGAGCCGGGGGGCAAAAACACCGTGTGACGACAACCGTTCATTTATCTCACCGACAAATCGCCGACCTCGTTGATTTGTGTCTTCGCGCAGCCCGGACAATTCTGTGTCCGGGCTGCGTTTGTTGTGGTGCGATTCTCATTGCGTACTCGACGCCCGCTTGACAGGCTCTGTCGGATCTGTCACGCTTTTCTTGGGATTCGCGCGCCCGCACAAAAATCGAGCGCTATCTGATCCGTACAAGAATTGCCCACCCACTACCGTCGGGTGGGCAATTCGTCATGCAACGAACCAAATGGGAAAAGGTTTCGTCATGCGAGTTGAGATCAAGGTTCTCGGCCCTCTGGAGGTTTCCGTAGGCGGTGTCTCGATCGTGCCCACCGCGAGCAAGCCCAGCCAACTGCTGGCCCTGCTCGCGCTCAACGCGGGCCATGTCGTCACGCTCTCGGCGTTGACCAACGAGATCTGGGACTACGAACCGCCACGCAGCGGAGTGCCGACTTTGCACACCTACATACTGAAGTTACGCCGGAAGTTGCAGGACGCCCTGGCCGGGGAAGGGGGTGTCACCTCGAAGGACATCCTCATCACGCGCCGCTCGGGATACCTGCTCAACCTGGAACCGGCCGCCGTCGACGCGGTCCGCTACGACCGGCTGTCCGCCGAAGGCCGCCAGGCCGTCAACGAGAACGACCACGAACGCGCGTCGCGGACGCTGGGCGAGGCCCTGCGGCTGTGGCGTGGCTCCGCACTCGCCGACGTGCCAACCGGTCCCCAACTGGCCATCGAGGCCATGCGGCTGGAGGAGAACCGGCTGGGTGACCTGCACCTGCGGATCGAGGCCGACCTGCGGCTCGGGCGACACCACCAGTTGCTCGGTGAGCTCGCCACCCTGTGTGCGCGCCACCCGCTGCTGGAGAACTTCTGCACACAGCACATGGTGGCGCTCTACCGCTGCGGGCGGCAGAGCCAGGCCCTGGAGGCGTTCCGGCGGCTGCGGGGCAACATGGTGGAACAGCTGGGGGTCGAGCCGTCGCCACGGGTGCGGCAGCTTCACCACGGGATCCTGACGGGGCAGGCAGTGATCGACGACCCGAACTTCGTGTTCAACCGCTGACAGAACGACGACTGGGGGGCCGCCGGTCACGCTTCCAGCAAGCGATTCAGGCCGGCGTAGCCCACCTCTTTGAGCCGCTGACCGGACGTGGCGAAGTACTCGGGACCGGCCTTGATGCCGTGGCCCTCGACCATCCGGTTCATGAAGTTGAACAGCGCGCACACCATCACCGCGGAGTGCAGCGCGTTCTCGTCCCAGCCCGCCGCGAGCACCTCCTCGGCGTCGGCGCGTGTGACGGCTGCTGGCGTGCGGGTCAGCTTGCCGACGTAGCGCAGCACAGGACGCATGTTCTCCGGGACAGGTGCACTGTCCACATCGACGACCGCCGCCGGGATGGCGCCTTCCGCCACACCACACGCCTCGGCGGTCACCGTGTGCACGCCGTGGCAGTAACCACAGGAGTTGACGCCGGACACGTACGCCGCGATCAGCTCGCGTTCCGCCACCGAGAACGGGGACGGGCCACGCATGACGACCTCGTGGTAGTCCAGCAGTGGCCGGGAGGTCTCCGGGTGGAGCTTGAAGACGTCCATCAGCACCGCGTCGTCAGGAAGGGAACTCAGGTAGGACAACATTCCTCCGCGATCTTGGTGATCTCCTCCGGCCGCGACCAGCATGCCGTCAGGTAGACCCGTTCCGCAGCGCCATTCGTGCTCAGTTGCGGGAACTCGTCCCCGGCCGCCGCGACCGCGCGGGCGGTCGACTCCCACAGTTGGCGCAGTGCCGCCGACCGTGTGCCGGAACCGAGATCCACACTCCCCTCACAGGCGACGCGCCACCGTTGCGCGCCCGCGGCGACGGCGTCGGAGAACGTGAGGCCCGGGCGCGCGTCGTGGCGCAGCTGGTCCACCAGCAGCGTCACCGTGGCCGGGTCGGCCGCCGGGTCACGGGTCGCCACGCCAAGGCCCGCGAGCAGCCGGTCCGGGGCGAGCCCCATCAACAGCACCCCGACCTCCGTGTCGGGATCGTCGTCGACCGAGGGAAGGGAGAAGATCGTGTCATACCGCTCAGACATGCACGGCCGCCTTCTCGTGGACGCGTGCGGCGATGGTCGCGGCGATCCGTGCGGTGGCCACCCGGTGCCCGTCGATGTTGCGTCCCGCCGGGCCGAGCACCATGCACGCTGCGGCGCCCGCGGCGAACACCCTCGGCGCGCGCTGGTAGGCGAGCGTCCGCTCGTCGAGGTCCGGCCAGCCGTCGCGGGCGCCGACCAGCTCGTCGGACATCAGTCCCCCGCCGATCGACGGCACGGTGCCGAGCGCGAGCGTGGTGTGGTCGCCCGACACGAGGCGGCCGTCCGTGAGCTCGACGCCCTTGGCGTGCACAGCGCCGATGTCCGTGCCGCGGTGCACGGTCAACCGGCCGTCCGCCTGTGCCGCCTCGAAAAGCGGGCGGAACTCGAACATCACCGACGCCCGCCGCTGACGGCCCATCAACGCGAGCCGGTCCGCCCACGGCACCGGCGCGCGGAAGCTGTCGAAGCGGGCCCTGCCCTCTGCGCGGAAGAACGACGCGTTCACGTCCGAGCACTGGTACCGCTCGTTCTCGCCGCGCATCACCCACTCCACGCGGGCGCCTCGGTCGAGCGCGTTGTGGATCAGGTGTGCGGCGGTCAGCCCGGCGCCGACGACCACCTCGCGCTCCGCGCCGGCCGGCACCGTCTCGTCCCAGTAGCCGATCTCCTCCGGGCGCGTTCCGGTCCACCAGTTCCCCGGCGCGTCCCGGCGTTCCTCACCGAGGCACAGCACGACCTGACCGGCGTCGATCCGGAAATCCGCACCGCGTACGGTGACGCGTTCGCCGTTCGGCTCGACCGAGGAGACGTCGCGCCGCCAGAGCCGCCCGGTCACCCCGTGGATGGCCGCGGTGTGGTGGCAGTAGGCCTCGAACACGTCGACCGGCACCACCGACCGGTGCCCTGCCTGGGACATCCGGATCTCGCGGCGCTCGATGGGTGTCAGCAGCGACCAGTGCAGTCGCGCGAAGTCACGCAGCTCGCAGTCCCGGTAGCCCTCGACGCCCGGATGGTGTTCGTAGGGCGAGCGCAGGACCCGCTGTTCCAGCCGGTCCACCCGCTCGAAGAACCGCGAGACCGGCTTGCCGGTGCGGTCGAGCACCACGACGTCGGGTATCCCCAGGTGCCACAGCGCAGCGGCGACCGCGAGACCAGCGGGTCCCGCGCCGACGATCACGACGTCGGCGACCTCCGGGAGGGTCGCCGCCTCGTCGTTGGCGGGTTCGGGATAACGCGGCCAGTCTCGGTGTCGCGGCGAACGCAGGACACGGGGATGTGGGACGAAAGTGGTCACCCGATGACCGTGACCGGCACGATCACCTCGATGGCAGGCCGACCGGGCATGCCGTCGGTGACCATCCGCTGCAACGCGTCCTCGGACTCCTCCGCGGTAGCGGAGGAGATCGGGCTGTACCGGGCGTGCGAGTACGCGGGCCGCCGGCTCTCGGTCTCGATCTCGAAGACCTTCAGCACGGCCTCGCCGGGCCGCACCTCGCCGTCGAAGAACGTGAGACGGCGCTGGTCGGGGGTGAGGAAGGTCTTCCTGAACTGGCGGGACATGACCATCGCCTCGCCGCCGTCGACGAAGTGCGAGTCCTCGTCGGTGGTCACCTGCATGGCCACCCAGGTCTGGTCGGTGAGGTTGGTCTCCGACTTGATGACCTGCCACCGGCCGGGCTCCGGCAGGTTGATCGCCACCGAGACGTCGTAGTCGACCACGTCGATCGCGCCGGAGATCATCAGCACGCGTCGACGCACGTCGGCCACGCCGGCCATCTGGATGTCCCTGGCCCGTACGCGCCCGGACACGTCTAAGCCGGGTACCTCGAGTGAAGCCATCTCCTGCCCTCCCAGAACCTGGTTCCACGCAAATGACCAAGCTCGACCAGCCTCGCACATTCGGGACAGGTGCTCAATGGGGCGATCAGGCAGCCGGGTTGGCCACACTGTTCCGAACGGACTTGGGAAGCGGCGCTCCATAGGTGACCTCCACTCCACGCTCCCGTGCGGCGGCGACGATCCCGGGGATCGCCCGCTCGGCGAGCGCGGCGATGGTGAGTGCCGGGTTGACCGTGAGTCCCGTTGGGACCGAGGAACCGTCCGTCACGAAGATGCCAGGGTGTCCGCGCAGCTCGTGCCGGTCGTCCAGTGCCGACGTGGCCGGGTCGTCCCCGATCCGGCACGACGAGAGGGGGTGCACCGTGTAGGCGCCGACGACGTCGTTGGTCCACGGCATGACCTTCGCCAGACCGTCCTTCTCCAGGATCTCCTTGACCTTGGCGTCGGCCTCGGCCCACCCGCGCAGGGTGTTGGGCGTCGGGTCGTAGCGCAGCGGACCGCGCGCGAGCAGTTGCTGTGAGATCCGGTAGGAGTTGCCGGTGGGCGGCGGCGGGCCGAACACGCCCTCGTTGTCGTCCTCGGTCATCAGGAAGACCGTGAGCCACGACTTCCACTTCCGCAGGATCTCCTTCTTCTCCTTGCCGAACCAGGCGGCGGGCCCGGTCGAGTCCGACACCTGGGCGAGCTGGGTACCGAGCCCCGGCGGGAAGTACAGCTGCTCCATGGAGAAGCGGGAGTACTCCGGCAGGCTCGCGTCGAGGAAGTCCCAGCACGCCACGACCGGCCCCTTGCCGATCTGGTACGCCTCGTAGGCCTTCCCGTCGGGGCGGCGCAGGCCGAGCAGCTCGGCGGCGCGTTCCTCGTTGATGACCGCGTTGTTGAGCCGTTCGCCGTTGCCGGAGAAGTACCTGCCGACGGCGTGGGGCATCGCGCCGAGGGTCTCCTCGGAACGTTGCAGGATCGGCGGTGTCGCGCCGGCTCCGGCGGCGAGAATGACGATTTTGGCGTCGATCTCGCCGGAACCCGTGGTGACCCGGTAGTCCACGTCGTGGATGTTGTTGTAGTGCACCCGGTAGCGCCCGTCGTCGGTGCGCGAGATCTTCTGGACCTCGTGCAGCGGACGGATCTCCGTGCCGTGGGACAGCGCTGCCGGCAGGTAGTTCAGCAGCAGTGACTGTTTCGCGTCGAACCGGCAGCCGGCCATCATCCAGTTGCAGTTGGTGCACCGCGACGCGTCGACGCCGACCGGCACCGGGTTCGCGCTGTAGCCGCTGTGGTTGCACGCCGCCGCCCACAGGCCGCCGGCGTAGGTGACGTCGTTCCAGTCCTGCTTGGTCACCGGCATGGCCTCGGAAACCCGGTCGTACCAAGGATCCAGCGTCTCGCGGCTGATCGCGGTCGGCCACAGCCGCCTGCCGATGGAGCCCTGCTTGTCGAAGACGAACCGGGGCGCGCGTGGCAGCGCGGCGAAGTAGACGACCGAACCGCCGCCGACGCAGTTGCCGCCCAGCACACCCATGCCGTCGCCGACGACGAAGTCGAAAGCCCTGGTGTATGAGGAACCGAGGAGGTAGTCGTGGTCGAAGTCCTTGGCGGACAACCACGGTCCGCGTTCGAGCACGGTGACCTTGGCGCCACCGGCGGCGAGGTGGTACGCGGCGATGGAGCCGCCGAAGCCGCTCCCGACGATCAGGACGTCCGTGCTTTCCGTGGCGGTCATTCAGGACTCCCCGATTCGGTGGTGTTCGGGTGGCGCTTGGCGAGCTCGCGGCCGTAGCCGTAGTCCGGGAACCGCCACAGGCCGTCGCTGTTCGGCTCGGCGAAGCCCATCTGGATCAGACCGGGGTGGCCGTCGGCGATCGCCTCGGCGGTGCTGCGGTGCGCGGCGGTGTCGAAGGCCATGGTGCTGAACATGCAGAGCAGCACCCAGCCGTCCCGTTCCGGGTTGCCTGGCGCGGTGAGCTCGGCGATCAGCGTCGCGCGATCGTCGTAGCCGAGTGCGACGAACGGCGGCACGTCGTCGTCCAGCGTCAGCCCAGCACCCTCGGCGTAGGCGGTCGCGTGCCCGTTCAGCATCTGTGACAGCGGGACGAGTGCCGGCGCGACGCCGGTCGCGGGGTCGGCGAGCAGTTCCAGGGCGCCGGCCTCGACCGAACCGGCGTCGTCACAGACGCCCGCGATCGCACGGTCGCCCGGAAAACGCTTGACACCGGGGATGATCGTGTCCGCGAATGCCTCGAGCGTCATCGTCTGAACGTCGTCCAAGAATTCCGGGCTTGCCACTACCGGGCCTCCAAGCGCGTCGCCAAAGCGGCCTGTCGGACTTACGACGGTTAATTGTTCACACGGTTGCGCACGGCGAGCATCTCCTCACTTGCCCTCTTCCGGGAACGCCCTTGCCCACCTGCGGCAACAGCCGACCTAGAACACACCTTGACCGTCACTGAACTTCTGATCTCACCCGGTTGGTGACGGAATTGAGTAATAGAAGTGCGCGGTTGTCAACGATTTACCAGAAAGCCTACCTTGAGATCGACTTCAATTTTTATCGACGCACAAACAAGTGGTGCCACATAATGGACGATGCTATCGAGACGGCGGTCGAACGCGTCATCGCTGCGATGCGGGAGAACCTGAGCGAACAGATCACCATGGACGACATGGCCCGTACGGCCATGTTCAGCAAGTTCCACTTCTCGCGAATCTTCCTCCGAGTGACCGGCATCTCGCCGGGCCGCTTCCTGTCCGCGCTGCGGCTACAGGAGGCCAAGCGGCTGCTGCTGACGACCTCGATGACCGTCGCGGACATCAGCCATCTGGTGGGATACAACAGCATCGGGACGTTCAGCTCCCGGTTCCGGGCGAGCGTCGGGGTCTCGCCGAGCGAGTACCGCCACTACGAGGGGCTCGTCGCACCACTCACGGCGCCGCGGCCGGACGGCGTCGCACATCCGGGAGCGGTGCGCGGCCACGTGTGGTCGACGCCGGGCTGCCGGCCGGGACCGGTCGTGGTTGGCCTGTTCTCCGGGCGCATCGCGCAGGGCACCCCGGTCCGGCACGTCACCCGGTACGGCATCGGCCCGTTCGAGATCGACGACGTCCCGGCGGGCAGCTGGCACGTGCTCGCGTACTCGACGGAGGCCGGGTACGACCCGTCGGACCCGGACACAGGCCCCGACACGCCGTACGTGGCCACCTTCGGCCCGATCGAGATCTCCTCGACCAACCCGGGTGGCCGCGACTTCGACATGTGGCTGCGGCCGCCGCGGATCTTCGACCCGCCGGCCCTGCTCGCCCAACTGGATCACCGGATGCTGACAACCGGCGACGCCAGGAACTGGGTTCCCGACAGGGTTGACGAGACCACCCTGTCGGGAGCCTGACCAGCTCCAACCCCACATAGGCGCGGCCTCGTCCACACGGACGGGGCCGCGCCTATGTTGGCTGGCGGTACACCACGAGCGATGTCCTGAAAGACGCGTTCATGTCGTTGAACCCCAGATCCACCGACGGTCTCGGTGGCTTGCGATACGGCTCGGCCAGCCCACCGCACGACTCGGCCAGCCCACCGCACGACTCGGCCAGCCCAGAGTGCGGCTCGGCCAGCCCAGAGTGCGGCTCGGTCAGCCCAGGGTGCGGTTTCGGGTGCGAAGCGCCCGAAACCGCCTGACGTCACGGGACGGTGACCGCTTCGGCCGTGCAGCCATGCGAGGAAGGTCCTTCATCACCGCCAGCGTGAGGAAGGCGTACTTTCCCACCCACGGGCGATGTCCCGAAAGACGCGTTCATGTCGTTGAACGTCCCCATCGCGTCTTTCAGTACACCGGCCATGCCCCAAAAGCGTCCTTCGCGGCGCCGCACCCTGCGGGTGTTGCCGGGCGCTGCGCGCCCGGCAGCCCGCTCGGCGGGCGTGTCCAGACGGCGGCGGAACGGCCCGTCCGCATGGCAGCGGAACGGCCCCGTCCACGCGGACGGGGCCGTTCTTTGCGCTGGTACTTCTTCCAGATTGCTCTCCGTGGGCGGGCGGCCCGCGTTTGCTTGACGGTGTTATATAACGCGGATATGTTTAATAGGACAACAGCGTTATGGAACTCTCGAGATTGGCCACGGTCATGGCGAACGAATCCAGTCAGGTGAACAACAGCCCGCGCTTCCGCCTGGAGACCGGTCTGGACGTGCTCGACGTCTGGGCGGAGACCGCGAGCCAGACCAAGAAGAACGCCGTCTACAAGGCACTGTTCGCGATGCAGGACGGGTCGCTGTTCCGCAGCTACCGCATCGTCGACGACTTCCAGAAGCTCAACGAGGTGTACGTCATCGTCAAGGACAACCTCGTGATGAAGCTCCGGATCAACAGCGTCGACTCCTACGACATCCTCGCGATCGGTCCGTGCGGCAACACCGCCGACCTGCACACGGGCAAGTGGGGTGTCCAGTAGTCCCCGGGTGCGCAACGCGGCGCACCCGGGGAGGTTGTCGGATCAGAGCTTCGGTGGCAGCTTGCCGTTCTTGGCCACCGGCACCGCGAGCTGACGCGGGCTGAGCAGCAGGGCCTGCTCGGACGGCCAGCCCTGCATCAACGGGTTGACGTGGCGCAGTCGCAGCTCGACCGTGGGCAGCGTCGGCGCGGCGATGTCGTACTTCTCCAGATCGATCCACTGGACGATGTTCAGGATCGGCTCAGGAATGTTCTGGTTGTTCTTCCGCACCGGCACACAGAGCTGACGGTTCTCGCGGACACCCACCTCGGTCGACGGCAGATGCGACAGCACCGGGTTGAGCTGGGTCAGCTTCAACGTCGCGTTCATCGGGACCTGCGGAACCTCCCGGTAGCACACGAGATCGATGGACATCAGCACTCGCAACGGCCCACTCGGTGGCACGGAGTCGTTCTTGATGACCGGCAGGCACAGCTGCTGGGGCTCCATCAGCCGCACCTCCCTGCGCGGCAGATGCGACAGCACCGGGTTCAGGTGCTCGAGGACGAGCGGGATCTCGAGCGTGGGACCGCCGATCCGGTAACAGGCCAGGTCGATGTACTTGACGTACTCCAACACCTCGGCCGGTGGGATGACGCCGTTCTTCGCCACCGGTGTGCAGAGCTGCTGGCGCTGGCCGACGCCGTTGACCGTCCACCGCGCCGCCTGGGGAGCCAGCACGGGGTTCAGGTGCTCGAGGGTGAGCTGTCCGCCCGGCACCGGCGGTGGGACGTACGGGTTCGTCCGGAAGCACTCGAGGTCCAGGTTCGAGACGAAGTCGTGCGGGCTCGGCAGTCCAGGGGCCGCCTGGATGGGCAGGTCGTTCGGTGTCGTCGCCGCTGCGGTGCCGGCCAGCGCGGCCACGAGGGCCAGGACGGCCGCCGCGGTCCGGGAGCGGGAAAGCGTTCTTCGGAGCATGCTGTGCCTTCCTTGCTTGAGGGGGAAAGGCGGACGCGCCCATCAGACCAACGCTCATTAAGGTCCTCTTAAGTTGGTCTGTGGGGGGCTCATAGTTCGCCCCATCGGGGCATCACGAACCCGGGTGCGGTTGGCGAACCTCTCGATACGGGCGCATACGCACGGCGAGGGGAGCGGCGTGAGTCAACCGCTTGTGGCCAGACCGAGGCTGTCCGCCGTGCTCGCCGGCGGGACTCGGCTCACGACGGTCGTCGCGCCCGCCGGCTACGGCAAGACGACGCTGCTGGCCGGCTGGGCCGACCCGGCACGCACCGCGTGGCACACCTGCACCGACGAGGACCGCGAACCACGGCCCGCGTTGGACAACCTGGCCAGGGCGGTGCGCACCGTGTTGCCGTGCCTGGACTTCGACGTGCCCGCGGCGGCCAGGGACGCGCACGCGATGACCGCGGCGCTGTGTGACGCGCTCGGTTCGGCGGAGCTGGTGCTCGTGCTGGACGACGTGCACGTGGTGACCGAGCGCGATCCGTCCGCGCGGCTGCTGGAAGGGCTCTGCCAACAGCTGCCGCCGACCGTTCGGCTGGTCCTGTCCAGCCGGTGCCCGCCCCCGTTCCCGGTGCGGCGGCTGCGGGACGACGGGCAGCTGGTCGAGCTGACGGCGAGCGATCTCGCTTTCACCACGGCGGAAGTCGCCGCGCTGGCCGACCAGCTCGGGGTGGACGGCGCACGGATTCACCGGGCCACCGGCGGATGGCCGATCGCGGTGCGGCTGGCGGCGGAGGCGATGCGGCACGGCGAGGTCGTCGATCGGCCCGGTCCGCTGTTCGACTACGTGGCGACCGAGATCGTCGACCGGGAGCCGGCGCGGACCCGCGAGCTCCTCCGCGTCGCCGCCCGGTTCCCCCGCTTCCGGCCGGAACTGCTGGTGGCGCTGGGTCATCGGCATGCTCCCGAGATCATCGCAGACCTCGTCGGCCGGGGTCTGTTCGTCGAGGCGCTGCCGTCGGCGCCGGGCTGGTTCGGCCTGCTGCCGCTGGCCGCCGACTTCGTCCGTGCCCGGATGTCCATGCGGGACAACGAACTGCGGGAGCTGTACGACGCGGCGGCCCGCTGGCTCGCGGCCGGTGGGCACCTGGACGCGGCGCTGTCCGCGCTCGCCGAGCTCGGGGATCTCGACCGGATCCGGCGGCTCGTCGACGAACGCGCGGACGACCTGCTGCGCCAGGGCGGTGCGGACGCGGTGCTCGCCGCGGTCCGACTGGTACCGCCCGAGGCACGGGACCGCCGGACCTGGCAGCTGGCCGGTGAGGCGTACCAGGTTCGTGGCGACTGGGCACACGCCCTGGACTGTCTACAACAGAGTGTCGAGAATGGACGTCCGGGTGTCGGCACGGCCCGGCGGATCGCGTGGCTGCACTACCTGAGCGGGGCGACGGCGGAGGCGCTCGCGGTGTGCGAACGCTACGAGCCGGACGGCGCCGACGCGGTGAACACGTCGCTGCTGCTGAGCTGTGCGGCGAGCGCCCAGTGGGCACGCGGGGAGCTGGCGGCGTGCCGGACCGCGGCGACCAATGCCATGGCGCTGGCCCGTGACTGCGACGACGCCGCCGCTCTCGCCGCCGCGCACACCGTGTTCGCCATGCTCGCCGCCGCCACCGGCGACCAGGCCGCGCTCACCGAGCACAACCGCGAGGGCCTGCGGCACGCGGAGCGGGCGGGCGACGTGCTCAGCGTGATCAGGATCCGCTCCAACCGGGCGTCGCACCTGATCGAGGCGGGCGACTACCGGGGCGCGCTCGCCGAGTTGGAGGTCGCGCTGCCGCTCGCCGAGCTGACCGGGTTCACCACCTACCGGTCGTTCTGTCTCAACAACCGAGGTGAGGCCCTCCTCGGCCTCGGCCAGCTCGACGAGGCCACCGCCGACCTCGTCGCGTCCCGGACGATCTTCACGGCCATCGGCGCCAGCCACGCCGCGGTGCCGCTGACCTGGCTCGCCGAGACCTACCGGTTGCGTGGCGACCGGGAGCGGTCCGCGACCGCGTACCGCCAGGCGATCGAGCTAGCCGAGCTGAACGACACCGCGACACAGCTCGTGCCGGCCCTCGCCGGCCTCGCCCGGCTGCTGGTCGACGACGAACCGGAGACGAGCGCCGAGCTGGTTCGCCGCGCGTTGTCGTTCGGCACCGGTTTCGGGTACTCGGCGGTGCTGCTCGCCTCGGCCGCGCTGCGGCTGCGCCAGGGTGACGGGGTGGCGGCACGTCACGCGGCCACCGAGGCCGAACGGCTCGCCCGCGCACGAGGTGACCACGCCACGCTGGCGGAGGCGCTGGAACTGCGGGCCAGAGCCGAACTCCTGCTGCGGCCCGGGGACGGCGCCGCACTGTCCCTCGTGGACGACGCGGCCCGCATCTGGCGGGAGCTGGGCAACCTGCGTGCCGAACGCAGGCTCACCACGGCACGGGCCGCGATCTCCGCCGACGACAGGAGACGGGGTGAGCCGGTGCTGTCCATACAGGCCCTCGGCGGTTTCCGCGTGTTACACAGTGGCGAGCCGGTCCCGGTCGCCGCATGGCAGTCACGCAAGGCACGGGACCTGGTGAAGATCCTGGTGACCCGCCGCGGCCGCCCGGTGACCAGGGATGCGCTGATCTCCCTGCTGTGGCCGGGAGAACCAGCCGAGCGGATGGCCAACCGGCTGTCCGTGGCACTGTCCACGGCCCGGTCCGTGCTCCGCGCGCAGTGCGGCGCGGCCCCGCACTGCGTGGTGACCGAGGGCGACACCGTCCGGCTGGACCTGGCCGCGGTGGCCGTGGACGTGCTGTCGTTCCTGACCGACGCCCACCGTGGCCTGCACGCGTGGCGCCACGGCCGCCCGGAGGCGTGGCCGCTCCTGCGTGCCGCCGAGGCCGAGTACACAGGCGACTTCCTGGAGGAGGACCCGTACGAGGACTGGGCGGTCGAGCTGCGCGAGGAGGCCCGGCTGACCTATGTGGAGGTGGCTACCGTCCTCGCCGGACACACCAGCGACAACGGAGAGCACATCACGGCCAGCCGCTACTGCCTGCGTGTCCTGGAACGGGACCAGTACCACGAACCCGCCCACCTGGCGCTGGTCCGCGCGTTGGCGGCCGCCGGCAGCCACGGCGAGGCCCGCCGCCGCTACCGCACCTACGTGGCCCGGATGGCCGAGATCGACGTCGAGCCACGCCCCTTCCCACAGGCGGTCACGACTTAGAATCCAACGGTGCCCAGGCTCACCCAGCGTTCCAGGGACGCGCGTCGCCAGCAGGTGGTCGACGCCGCCCGGCGCTGCTTCGCCCGTTCCGGTTTCCGGGCCACGTCCATGCAGGACATCTTCGCCGAGTCCGGGCTGTCCGCAGGCGCCGTGTACGGCTACTTCGCGAGCAAGGAGGAACTCGTCGGCACGATCGTCGAGGAGGTCGTCACCGAGATCGTCACCGGCGTGGAAGCCGCGCTGGACGCCGAGGAGCCGGCCACCCCGGACGAGGTCATCCGGGGTGTGTTCGACGTGCTGGACCGCCAGGACGGCGCGGCGGCGACGCTGGCCGTGCAGGTGTGGGCGGAGGCACTGCACAACCCGGCGCTCGGCGAACTGGTCGCGGCCGGCTACCGGACGCTGCGTGAGCGGTTCACCCGGCTCGTGCGGCACTACCAACGAGCGGGCCTGCTCGACCAGGCCGCGAAAGCCGACGACGTCGCCCGCTTCCTCACCACCCTCGGCCCGGCCTTCGTGTTCCAGCGGGCCCTACTGGACGGTGTGGACGCCCAGACGTTCCACAAAGGACTTATGGGGTTTCGGCCGCCAGCCGGGCGGTGATCAGCCAGCCGCGGCCCGCATCCGGACGGGCCGGGTCGAACGCCGGGGGTGCCGGGCGCCCGTAGCGCGCGGCCACCTCGGCGACATCGTGCACCTCCGGCAACCAGCCGCCGGCGCGCAGCCATGCCTCGGGGTCGCTCGGGCCGCCCTGCCACAGCGCGACCAGTTCCGCGGAGATCGCGGCCCGCGCGGCCCGCAGCGCAACGGAGTCCTCGCCATGGTCGGCCGCCAGCGCGCTGCCGGGTGCCGACAGGCCGGTGAGCCGCTCGAGCACGGTGTCAGCGGCGCTCGCCGGTAACCCGTACAGCAGGCCCTCCAGCAGCCACGCGGTCGGCTCCTCCGGCTGGAAACCCGCCTCCCGCAACGCTTCCGGCCAGTCGTCCCGCAGGTCCACCGGCACCTCGACGTGCACGCAGCGCGGCAACGCGCCACTGCCCGCGAGCGCGGTTCGCTTGACCGACAACACATCCGCGAAGTCCAGCTCGTACAGTCGGGTACCGGCCGGCCAGGGCAACCGGTACGGCCGTGCGTCCATTCCGGACGCGAGCAGCACCACCTGGGCGCAGCCGGCGCCGAGCATCGCCACGTCGAGGAACCGCGTGCGAACCGCGACCTGCTCCGACATCAGCTCGACGAAGTCCGCGGCGTCCGCCCATTCGCCGGGTGCGCAGGCCGAGTCGACGAAGTACCGCGCGTACGGGTCCTCGAACAGCCGGTCCGGCCGGCCGGACTCCAGCATCCGCAGCGCGGCGACGGCCACAGATGTCCCGCGGATGCCATTGAGGGTACGACCCATGACAGCCCTCCCCAAACCGAACACATATTCTGTTTGAACCGTAGCAGGTCCGCATAACAGCGATACATGACGCTGTCACCCCCAGTCGGTTGTTGGCGACCGCGCGCATTGGGTACAACCGCTGTCATGCGTGCGTTGACCGTGGAACCCGGCCGTACCGACTCACTGCAGGTGTCCGAGGTGCCCGAGCCTGAGCCAAGAGCGGGAACGCTGCTGGTCGACGGGCTGGCGCTCGGCGTGTGCGGCACCGACAAGGAGATCGCTCGGGGCGAGTACGGCTGGGCGCCGCCGGGCCATGAGCGGCTGGTGCTGGGGCACGAGTCGCTCGGCCGGGTCCGGGAGGCACCGGCGGGCAGCGACTTCTCCCCCGGCGACCTGGTGGTCGGGGTGGTGCGCCGGCCGGACCCGGTGCCGTGCGGTGCGTGCGAGCGTGGCGAGTTCGACATGTGCCGCAACGGCCAGTACACCGAGCGCGGGATCAAGGAGATCGACGGGTTCGGCAGCGAGCAGTGGCGGGTGGAGCCCGAGTACGCGGTGCCGCTCGACCCGAGGCTGGCCGAGGTCGGCATGCTGATGGAGCCGACGACGGTCGTGGCCAAGGCGTGGGAGCAGATCGAGCGGGTGGGGGCGCGGGCCTGGTTCGAGCCGCGCCGGGCACTGGTGACCGGCGCCGGGCCGATCGGGCTGCTGGCCGCACTGCTCGGCGTGCAGCGCGGCCTGGACGTCCACGTGCTCGACCAGGTGACTGATGGCCCGAAGCCCGACCTCGTGGCCTCCCTCGGCGCGACCTACCACCACGAACCCGCCCTGCAGGTCGCGGAACGGCTCGCACCCGACGTCGTGATCGAGGCGACGGGCGTCGGGCAGGTCGTGTTCGACACCATGGCCCACACCGCCGCCTACGGGGTCGTCTGCCTGACCGGTGTCTCCGCGCCGGGCCGCAGCATCGGCATCGACGCCGGGGCCGTCAACCGGGAGCTGGTGCTGGAGAACGACGTCGTGCTCGGCTCCGTCAACGCGAACCTGCGGCACTACCGGCAGGCCGCCGACGCGCTGGCCAAGGCCGACCTCGACTGGCTCGGCCGGATGATCACGCGCCGGATCCCCCTGTCCCGGGCGCCGGAGGCGTTCACGACGGACGGCGACGACGTGAAGGTGGTCATCGCGCTCGACACATGACCGAGCTTGCGAGGGAATCATTGATGTTCAGGCCGGCGAGGGGCAGTCCTGACCGGCGCACCACCCGTCATGTGGGCCAAAATGGGCCAATGAGCATCGTGAAGATCAACGCGCTGACGGTCCCCGAGGAGATGCGCGAGCAGTTGGAGAAGCGGTTCGCCGCCCGCGCCGGGATCGTGGAGAGCTCGGACGGCTTCGAGTGGTTCGAGCTGTTGCGACCGGTCGAGGGCACGGACAAGTACCTGGTGTACACCCGCTGGCGCAGCGAGGAGGACTTCCAGAACTGGATGTCCGGGCCGATGCAGGCCGCGCACCAGGGCGGCGGCCAGCGACCGGCGGCGGCCGACTCGTCGGTGTGGTCGTTCGAGGTGATCCAGCAGACGGGTCCGAAGCCCGCCGCGTAGGCGCCTCAGCCCGGGTGTGAGCCGACTGTGTCGCGGATCCGCGCGCCCATGCGGGAGTCCGCGGTCCGCGCGCAGTGGGCGCAGCAGTAGAACCGGCCGGACACCTCGACGCCGTGCCCGGCGATCCGGCATCCACAGTGCTCACACACCGGCGCGAGCTTGGTCATCGCACATTCGAAACTGTCGAACGTGTACGTGTTGCCGCTGGCCGTGCGGACCTCGAAGGACATCCAGTAGTCGTTCCCGCACACGTCACAGGTCGCCATCGACCGCACCTCCCTACACAATGGCCTGGTTGACCACCCGACAGTGCGCCCAACCCGCTGGTGGCGCAACTCGAGTGAATCTTCCCGGTCGACTTTGGGTACGCCCCACCAGAACCCTGGAATCGGCAAGGAGTTGATCATCATGGCTGTTCAGGTCCGTCGCTTCGCCGGGCGCACGCGCGGAACGACCGTCGTCGAGGAACGCTCGCTGCCACTACCCCAGGTGGTGGGCGCGGCGGCGGCCGCCGTTGGCGCCGGCGCCGCGATCGAGTACGTGTTCGACCCCGACCGGGGACGGGCGCGCCGCGCGCGGTTGCGGGACAAGGCCGTGCACACCACCACGAAGCTGAACGACGGGCGCAGGGTCCTTGGGCGGGACATGGCCGGCCGGGGTCGCGGTGTGGTCGCGAACGCCCGCTACCTCGTGGCCGGCCGCCGCGTCGAGGACGACGTGCTGCACGAGCGCGTCCGTGCCGAGCTGGGTCGCCACGTGACCCACCCGCACGCGGTCGGCGTGCACGTCGAGAACGGCGTCGTCACGCTGACGGGTGACATCCGCGCGGACGAGGAACAGCGGACCCGGCGCGCGCTGCGCCGGGTGCCGGGCGTCAAGCGGGTCGTGGCCGAATGGCGGTCCCACACGGACACGACCGGCGTGTCCGCCCTCCAGGGCGACGGCCGGCCGAGGCGGACGCCGACCACCGAGCTGCTGCAGGAGCAGTGGTCACCGACCGCGCGCTTCCTGATGGGTACCGCGGCGGTCGGCGCGTGGCTGCTCTCTGGCCGCACCCCGGCACCGCTGACCTGGGCGATCCGGAGCGCGAGCGCCGCGGCCGGGACCCGAGCGGTGACCAACCTGCCGCTCAAGCGGATCACCGGTGTCGGCGCCGGCCGGTACGCCGTGAAGGCACAGGCGGCCGTCTGCGTGCCGGGCCCGCCGGCACACGTGTGGCCGGTGGTGAGCGACTACAGCGTGTTCCCGCTGTTCATGCCGGACGTGCTCATGGTCAGCCGGTCCGCGGACGGCAAGGTCTCCCACTGGGAGATCAGGGGCCCTGGCGGGCTGCCGGTCCGCTTCGAGGCGGAGGAGACCGACCGCACCGAGGGTCGCAAGATCAGCTGGCGGACCCGCGACGGGCAGCATGTCGCGCACAGCGGCACGATCCGCCTCGACCCGACCGACGACGGCCGCACCCGCGTCCAGGTGCATCTCACCTACAACCCCGTCGCCGGCGCCATCGGCCACGCCGTCGCCACCCTCCTTGGTGCGAACCCGACCCGCAAGCTCCACGGCGACCTGCAACGCCTGAAGGTCGCACTCGACACCCAGGCAGTGACCCAGTAGCGCGTGTCCAACGCCGCAGACCCGCGTGTCAGGGGGCCAGGAGTGTGCTCAGCAGCGTCGTGGTCGTGGCGCTGCCCAGGGCTATCGTCCAGCCGACCGGGCCGAGGGGTGTGCAGCCGAAGAACTGGCTCAGGCCCGGCGTCTGGATCACCACGGCCAGCAGCAGAGCCGAGCCGAGGCCCGCCGCAAGGACGGTCCGGTCGCGACCGCCGGCGGCCAGGGTCTGGGCCAGCTGCGTGCCGACGAGCGACGCCAGGGCCACTGTGGACGCTCGCCGCGCGCGGCCGGTGAACCGTGCTGCCAGCCAGGCCGCGGTCGCGCCCGCCGTCGTCGTGATCGCGCGTAGCGAGATGTCCTTCGTGAGTGCCGTGCCCAGCGAGGTGCCGGGGCCTTCCCGCAACAGCTCGTCCACCGACCGGCGGCTCGGCTGGGACAGCGCGATCGCCAGCGCCGGGGCCAGGTCGGTGAGCAGGTTCACCAGCAACAGCTGCCGCGCGGTCAGCGGCGACCGTCCACTGAGGGCGGAGCCGAACACGGTGAACGCGATCTCACCGACGTTGCCGCCCAACAGGATGCCGAGCGCCTCCCGCACGGACGCCCACATGGCGCGGCCCTCGACGAGCGCGGCGATGATCGTCTCCAGGCGGTCGTCGGTCACCACCAGGTCCGCGGCGGCCCTGGCCGCGGGCGTACCCCGCCGGCCGAGCGCGATGCCCACGTCCGCCAGCCGGATCGCCGGCGCGTCGTTCGCGCCGTCGCCGGTCATCGCCACGACCTTGCCGAGCCGTTGGTAGGCCTGGATGATCCGCACCTTCTGGGCCGGGCTGCATCGGGCGATCACGTTGACGGACGGCAGCACCGAGGACAGCTCGTCGTCGTCGAGGGACGTGATCTCCGCGCCGGTCAGCACGGTCAGCTCACCGCCACCGCCGTTCACCCGGCCCGCCACGGCCTCGCCGGTCGCCGGGTGGTCGCCGGTGATCATCACGATCTGCACCCCGGCCTCCCGCAGCTTGGCCGCGGCAGGCGGCGCGCTCTCCCGGACCGGGTCGGACAGCGCGACGAAACCCAGTAGGCACAGGTCGTCAACGGCGTCCTCCGTGGCCTCCACAGTGGACACCGGACGTTCCGCGACGGCCAGCACCCGGTGCCCGGAGGCGGCGAGCTTCTCCATCCGCCGCTTCAGCCTGCGGCGCGCGGCACCGTCGATGGGACGGTCAGTGCCGTCCACCCGGTGCCGACCGCAGCGCGGCACGACCACCTCGGGCGCGCCCTTCACGCTGAGCACCGCCTGGTCACCGGACTGGCCGACCGTGGCGTGGTAGCCGCGGGACGGCTCGAACGGCACCGAGTCGACCAGCCGCCACCCGTTGCCCTGCCCGACCCGGGCCCGGCGTGCGCCCTCGACGACCGCCCGGTCGGTCTGGTGGGCCAGCTCCTCCGGCCGGTCGGCGTCCGGGGTGGCACGCACGGCCGCCGCCAGCACCCGGCGCTGCGTGTCGCCGAGCGAGTCGATGCCGGCCGCGTCACGGCCGTCGTCCACCTGGCTCAACGACAACGTGCCCTCGGTGAGCGTGCCCGTCTTGTCGAAGCACAGGACGTCGACGCGACCGAGAGCCTCGATCGTGCGTGGGTTGCGCACCAGCGCGTTGTGGTCGGCGAGCCGCCGCGCCGCGGCGAGCTGTGCGGCGTTCACCAGGAACGGCAACCCCTCCGGCACCGACGCCACGGCCAGGTTCACCGCCGCACCAAGGGTTTCGCGCAGCGGCACCCCGTGCAGCAGCCCCGCGCCGGTGACCGCGGCGGCCGAGCCGAGGGCCAGCGGCAGGCTCTTGCGGGTCAGCGACGCGAGCCGAGCCTCGACACCGGTGGTCGGCGCGTCCGCCCGCGCCGCCGCCATGCCGCGGCCCACCTCGGTCTCGTCGCCGATCGCCACCACCACGGCGACCGCGGTGCCGGTGGCGATCGTGGTGCCCTCGTACAGCATCGAGGTCCGGTCGGCGATCTCCGCCGCCACCACCGGGCCAGGGTCCTTGGCCACCGGAAGCGACTCCCCGGTCACCGACGACTCGTCGACCTCGACCCCCGCGCCCGCCAGTGTTGGATTGCCTCGCCTCCGCTCGGCGTTCGCGGGCCTTGACCCGCCGTCTTCCCTCCTGCGCGCGGAGGCCCCTGGGCTCGTACCTCGCACAGGAACCTCCGTGCTCGTCAGTCCAGACGGCGGCGGCCCGCTCATCAACCGGCAGTCGGCCGGCACGACGTCGCCGGAGTCGATCACCACGACGTCCCCGACGACGAGCTCCCCTGCGGTGACCCGCCGCTCCTCGCCGCCCCGCCGCACAGTGGCGCGTACCGCGGAACGCTTGAGCAGGCTGGCCAGCGCGCGTTCGGTGTGGGTCTGCTGGAGGCCGCCGATCACCGCGGACACCGACACGATCGCGCCGACCAGCGCGGCGTCGACAGGCGAGCCGACCGCCGCCGACAGCGCCGCGCCCCCGGCAAGCACCGGGGTGAGCGGGTTGGCGAGCTCGGCGAGGAAGGCACGGCCGAAGCTGGTCCCCCGGCTGCCGTCGCCGTCCCCGGTCGCGGGGCGGCGGCGGGCCTCGGCGTCGGTCAGCCCGTCGGGCCCGCTGCCGAGCCGGTCGAGCACCAGCTCGACGGGCATGAGGTGCCATGGCGTCCTGGCCCCGGCGCTGGGGGCGTCCCCGGCGCTGCTGCCGAGCAGGCGCCCGGCCCGCCAGGTGCCGTCGACGAACGCGAGCGCGGCGCCGGTGTTCACCGCACGCATGCCGCGGGACGCGGACCGGAACGGGCTGTTCAACGCGTTGACGGCGCCGATCCCACTGGCGGCCTTGGCGAGCATCGTCGTGTCCCGGTTGACGCGGCGGGCGGCTCCCGCGGCCTCGACCGCCAGCACGGCCCCGTCGAGGTCCGCGCCGATGAGCAGGTGCGCACCCCACGGCGGCGGGGTGCCGTCGCGGTGCGTGCCGATGCCGCAGTCCGCGGCACCGAGCGCGCGCCGGTCGCCGGACAGCAGCATCACGACGTGCCCGTCGGCCTGCAGCGACCGGACGGCGGCGACGGGTGAGCCCTCGGTGTGCTCGACGACCCGCAGGTTGGCCTGGCGGGCGGCGGTGGTGAGCGCGTGCAGGCCCGGCGCGGTCTCCTCGCCGGCGGCGACCACCGCTTCCAGCCTTCTGCCGCGTGCGAGCCCCAGCACGAGCCCGCTCAGCTTCTCCTGCTCCCGACTGCCTTTGCGCCCGGTCAGGTCCAGCTCGTCGACCGGGCCGATCGCCCACTCGCCGTCCCGGTGCACCACCTTCGGCTCGACGGGGTCGAACAGGCGGAACACCACGGGCGCGAGCTCGGCGGGATCGCTGCCGGGCAGGGGGACCAGGTCAGTGAGCTGCCAGCGCCCGGTGACCAGGGCCTCCGTGTCGAGCACCAGCACGTCGACCAGGTCGAGCCTGCGCAGCACCACGCGGTCCATCACGAGCACGCCCCGCCGGGCCATGACCCGCCCGAGCTGCGCGGCGAACGCGGACCGCCCGGTCTCCGGGGCCTTGGGCAGCGCGGCGAGCCCGGCGCCGATGGCTCTACGCGGCCCGGCGAACGGCGTGGCGGCCACGGCGACCCCGGCGCCGACCGCGAGCGCCCGGCGCGCGTAGCGCTCGACGTCGCCGTCGGGGAGTTCGCGGGGCCGCTCGGTCACCACGGCCTCGGCCTCGGCGTGCTCCGGTCCGGTGACCAGGCCGGCCTCGGCCCGGCACCACGCCCGCTCGTGCGCGCGAGCCTCCCACCACTGTGCGGCCCGCGTGGCGATGTCCAGGAAGGTGCCCTCGCCGCGGGCGGCGAGCCCGTGCACGAGCGCGGTGGTCATCGACAGCACCGAGTCGGCCTTCTCGTGGCCACCCAGCCGCTCGCCGACGAGCCTGCGCACGTCGGGGTGCGCGTTGAGCGCGGACAGCACTCCAGCGGCCTCGGCGGGCAACGGCGCCCACGGGGCGATCTTGTTGACCAGCGCGAGCATCATCCCGAGCGCGTCCACGGCGACGGTCGTTTTCAGTCGCGTGCCCGTGGTCCCGTCGGCGGGGTGGTGCAGCTCGTCCTCGACGATCTTCTCCTCGTCGTCCGGCTCGGTCTCCGCCCTGGCCACGACACTCACCAGGCTGGCCTTACGCGGCGGCGGGTCCTCGACGGCGATGATCACCCGGGAGGTTGGCGCGTTCACCCGCGCCCAGCGCACCCCCGGCTGCTTGGCGAGGGCCCGCTCGATGCGCTTGGCGACCGGCGCGCCGTCCGGCCCGTGCACGCCGTGCGCCTCCACATACACCCGACCGGGGCACGACCAGACCGCGCGGCGCTCCCGCCCGCCGGCGAGCTGTTCCAGCGACGTGAGCGCGACCCCGCCCAGCCCCCTGGCCAGCCGCCCCACGCTGGTCAGCGGGTCGGGAAAGGCAACGCCGAACACGTTCATGGCACCTCCGGAGTGGATCAGTCACCGGAGTACCCCACGGCCAGGCCGTTCTCACTTCCCCAAAAGTTCACCGACTCTTGACGATCTCGGTGACGATCTGCCAGGAACAGAAGGTCACGATCAGTCGGGTAAGTCCTCACCCTGCCTAGGAGGTCCCGTGCGTACCCTGCAGCGCGCCCAACTTCCCTGGACGAAGCGATTCGTCCTGACACTCGCCGCCGTCGCGAGCATGCTCGGCATGTCGCTGGTCGCCGTACCAGCGGCCGACGCGACCGTCTACAGCTCCTGCACCATCTCCAGGTGCTCCGCCGCCCGCTCGGCGAACAGCACCTGGAACTCGATGGGCTACCCCGGCACCCGCGGCTGGTACAACTGGCCGAACGGCCAGTGCAACTTCGCGGGCGGCCGGTTCTACAACAACGAAGGACAGCTGCCCGCCAACCACACCTACCGCGAGTTCGACGTCTACCCCCGCTCGTGCGGCGCCTCGCGTGACGCCTACCGGATCGTCGTCGACCTGACCAACGGCGTCGTCTACTTCTCCCCTAACCACTACACCGACTTCTACCGGCTGTAAGTGACAAGGCGGCGACCGGCGGTCGAGCGACAACCGCCGGCCGCCGCCGTTTCATCGCCCGAGCAGTTCGCGCAGGCGATCCGCCGCCGCCTGTGCTTCTGTGATGGCGCGGTCGACGTCGCCGAGCACCTGGCCACCGCGTTTGCGCGCGACGCCGGCCACGAACACCCACTCGACATTCGCCGGTTGAGCGTTGAACACGAGCTGGCTGACCCAGTCCACCCTCGGCGCGAAGTTCGTCTCCTGTGGATCGACGATCTGGATGTCGGCCTGCTTGCCAGGGGTGAGCGAGCCGATCTCCGCGTCGAGGCCTAGTGCCTCAGCGCCGCCAAGGGTGGCCATCCGCAGCGCGTCGGACGGCTGTGGGTAGCGGGTCGGGTCCGCTGCCGTGGCTCGTTGTAGGCCAACGGCCGCGCGCATGTCGTTGAACATGTCGTTCGTGTCGTTGGTGCCGCCGTCCAGTCCGAGCCCGACCTTCATGTTCCGCGCCCGCATGTCCGGCAGCCGGATCACGCCGGACGCGAGGCGCATGTTGGACAGCGGGTTGTGCGCCACCCGGACGTCGGCCGCGGCCAGCTCGTCCAGTTCCGCGTCGGTCAGGTAGATCGCGTGGTCGACCAGCAGCCCCGGGCGGATCGCACCGGCGCGGCGCAGCGCGTCCATCTGCCCGGTGGCCGGGTCCGCCCGCGACTCGTGCAGGTGGACGTTCAGCGGCACCCCCAGCTCCCGTGCCAGCTGCTCGGACGCGGCCAGGTTCTCGTAGTTCTCCGTCGTCGGGTGTGAGCCGATCTGCAGGTTCGCGAGCGGGTTCTGGTCGATCACCTCGCGCTTGACCCGGCGCACCTCGTCCAGCGTCGCCGGGTTCGCGTTGGCAGCGTAGGAGAACACGAACCGCACGCCCGAGTCCGCCAGTGCCCGGAGGTTGCCGCGCGCGAAGTCGGCGTTGAACGCGTGCGACCAGTCGGTCATCGTCGTGACCCCGGTGTTCACCGCGTCCAGGGTGGACAGGCGGGCGCCCGCGTAGGCGTCCTGGGCGGTGACCGGCGCGCCGTACAGCGGCAGCACGCAGCCGCCGAGCCACCCGTTCAGCTCCTTGTCGGTCGCGCACCCGCGGATCAGCGACTGCCAGGCATGCGTGTGCAGGTCGACGAACCCCGGCAGCACGATCTTGCCGCGGCCGTCGATGACCTTGGCGCCGGCGACCGACCTGCCCGCGCCGCGACCGACCGCCCTGATGCGGTCACCGTCCAGCACCACGTCGGCGTTCTCGATCAACCCGAGATCACCGGTGCCGAGGGTGGGATCCATCGTGACCACCAGCGCGGCGTTGCGGACCACCACCCGTCCGGTGCCGTCGAACCTTTGACCGGCCGGTGCGGGCGTGGCGTCCCGGCCGACGCCGACCAGGACCGAAACACCGAGCACGAGCGCGATCGTCAGCACGAACAGTTCAAAGACACGACGCCGTCGACGCGGCATGACCAATCCCCCCTAGTTCATGATCCTCATGGCCATTGTGCCTGGCGAGTCCGACGGCCGGTAGCGGCCCAGTGACTGAAAAAGGACTTGACCAAATGGTCACATCTGTTAACGAGCAATATGCAACTCACGACAATCTGTCGTGGGGTTGTTCTCTGGCGCGAAGGTTCGCCGTGGGGTGGAGGCGGCGTCGGCAGCGTTCGATCAGGGCGATTACCAGCGGGCGATCAGTCTCGGTGAGCAGGCCGCCGAACTCGCCGTGCGGCATCGACGGCACGCCGACCAGGGGTGGGCGGACCTCGTGGTCTACCGCGCGCACTTCGCGCTCGGCGATCTCGACGCGGCCGAGCGGGCGCTCGACGCGGTTCGGGCCGCGACCGGCCGGGACCGCTCGGCGGGACGGCCGCTTCTGCAGTGGCACGTCGAGCACAACCAGGCCCTGCTGCACGACCTGGCGATGCGTGTCCCGGACGCGATGCTGGCCTTCGAGCGGGCGGTGGTGATCGCCGAGCGAGCATCGCGGACCCCCGCGATCATGGCGTCCGGCGAGGCGTCGGCCGTGGCCCGCTACCGCCGGCAGTCGCTGCTCGGCATCGCCGACCTGCTGGGCCGCACCGGCAAGGTCGCCGACGCCATCCGCGTGAACGAGGACGTGGTCAACTCGGCGTGGCGGGACCGGGACGGGCCGGTGGCGCTGGCCGCGCTCACGGACCGCGCGTGGCTGCACCGGATCGTTGGCGAGGACACCGAGGCCGCGCGCTGTGTCGCGACGGCCATGGACTCGTTCGGGGAACTGGACTTCAGCACGACGCACCGGGTCGCGGCGGCGACCGCGATGATCCGGGTCGCCGTCGAGGCCGCCCGGCTCCAGGCCGCGGCCGGCAACGCGGAAGGGCTCGACGAGGGCTTCGCGGAGGGCCGTGAGATGGCCGAACAGGCCGGCTCGCCCGAGCTGCTCGCCGAGGTGCTGGCCGCGGAGGCCGAGATCGCGCTCTCGTTCGGCCGGACGGAACGCGCGCTGGAGGTCACCGACACGCTGCGGTCGATCGAGAGCACGAACGAGCTGATGGCCGCCCGGTCCCTGCAGAACCACGCGCAGGCACTCGTCGCGAACGGCCGGCTGGCCGAGGCACACGAAGGCCTCGTCGAGGTGGTCCCGCTGTGCCACGAGCTGGCACAACCCGTCTCCGCGTTCCACATGTCGCTGCTGGCGGCGTGGGTGGCCGGTGAGCTCGGCAAGGCGGACGACGCGGTCGCGCTGGTGCGGGACGCGGTGCGCGGGTACGGGACGATCAGCGCGGCGGTCGGCGCCAGCACGGTCCGCGGCCGGTTCCTCGCCGGCAACGCCGACCAGCGTGCCCGCTGCCTGACGATCACCACGAGCGCGGCGAGGGCCGGGGTGTCGCGGTCCGGGCTGGTGGCGCTGGAGGTGGCCGAGACCTGGCGCGAGGACACGTGCGCGGCCACGCTGCGGGCCAACCACACGTCCCTGCCCGACGACCTGCACGAGCTGGTGACCCGCATCGACGCGCTGCGTGCCGCGATCGCGCACCCGCAGCCGGCCACGACGCTGCCCGACCAGCCCGACATGCACGCCCACGGCCGGGCCCAGCTCGAGCCGCGGCTCGACGACCTGCGCGGCCGGCTGGCGCGTGCCGTGAACGAGGGCTTCGCCCGCCAGTACGTGCCGGGGCCGGTCGACGGCGACCGGATCGTCGAGGCCTGCGGCGACCGACCCATGGTGTCGCTGACCGCGACCGACGGCGAGGACGGCGGCAGCGTGTGCGGGCACACGGTGTGGTCCGTGCCTGGCGAGCCGGTGTCGGTGCGCCGGTTCGAGCTGTCCCCGGCGGCGTCCGACCTGGTGCGGCAGCTGCACACCGGCCGGACGGGCCGTGACCCCGGCGAGCGGACGGCGTTCGCGCAGACGTGGCTGGACGTGCGGGACGAGCTGACGGACCTGCTGCTCCCGGCCCGGCTGCGTGACTGGCTCGCCACACACGAGACCGAACTGCTCGCGTGCGCGGACGGCGTGGTGCGCAACGTGCCCGTCGCTGCGCTGCTGGTGAGCGAGCACGAGGTGGTCGCCGACCGCGCCGTGGTGAACCGGTTCCCGTTGCTGCGCCTGGTGACCGAGCACGCCGAACGGCCACACCGGCACGGCCCGGTGCGCGTGGTCGGCGCGTTCGACCCGACGCTGTCCGGCTCGCTCCGCGAGCAGAAGACGTTGTGGGAACTGCACGACAGCGAACAGGTGTGGCTGGCCGAGGTGACGGACCCGGAGGAGCTGGTCGCGACGCTCGTCGGGCAGGAGTACGACCTGCTGGTGCTGTCCACGCGCGGCTCCGGCGCCGGTCTGGACTACCGGTTCCACCTGCCGGACGGTGACCTCACGCTGCCCTCGCTGCTCGGTGCCCGGCTACCGAGGGACGTGGTGGCCCCCGCGTGCTACTCGGACGCGGACGCCGACGCGACGGGCGCGCTCGCACTGCTCCTGTCGTCCGGAGCGTCCAATGTGGTCACCGGCTCGTGGACACTGCCCGACCACTGGACCGGCTCGCTGCTGTCGCATGTGTACCGGGCACTCGACGGCGTCACCCCGCTGCCGGACCTGCTCAACCAGGCACAGCGTGCGGCGCACCCACGTCTTGGCGCGGTGAACCCGCTGTCGTGGGCGGGTTTGGTCAGCACGTCACTGGTCGTCCCGTAGCAGGCCACGGCCCGCGAGGTTGCGGAACAGCGCCGCGACACCGAACCGCCACGGCTCGCACCTGTCGCTCGGGCGGATGCGGTTCACCAGCGTCCCCAGCTTCGGTGTGCTGATCGCGACGACGTCGTCCGTGTGGTGGGTGAAGCCCTGGCCCGGCGCGTCCCGGTCCTCGATGGGGGCGAACATCGTGCCCAGGTAGAGCACCGCGCCGTCCGGGTACTGGTGGGTCGGGTTGACCAGCTGGGCCACCAGGTCCGCCGGGTCGCGGCTGATCTCACGCATGGACGACGTGCCGTCCAGGTGGTGGGTGTCCGTGCCGTCGACCGTGAGCGTCACGGTGGCGGCGCGGACGTCGTCGAGGCCGAAGTCCGCGTCGAACAAGCGAAGGAAGGGACCGAGCGCGGCGGAGGCGTTGTTGTCCTTGGCTTTCGGCAGCAGCAGCGCGGAGCGGCCCTCGATGTCCCGCAGGTTCACGTCGTTGCCCAGGGTCGCGCCGACGATCCGGCCGTCGGAAGCGATGGCCAGCACCACCTCGGGTTCCGGGTTGTTCCACCGTGAGTCCGGGTGCACGCCCGCGTCCGTCGCGGTGCCGACCGTGGACAGGACCGGCGCCTTGGTGAAGATCTCCGCGTCCGGCCCGATGCCGACCTCCAGGTACTGGCTCCAGAATCCTTGTGCCACAAGCATTCGCTTGACCTCGGCCGCCTCCGGCGACCCGGGCCGCAGCGTGGCCAGATCCCCACCGACGAGCGCGACGATCTCGGCCCGCACGTCCGCCGCCCCGGCCGCGTCGCCGCCCGTGCGCTCCTCGATCACCCGTTCCAACATGGACACCGCGAACGTGACCCCGGCCGCCTTGACCACCTGCAGGTCGACCGGCGACAGCAACCACGGGCGTGCCGGGTCACGGTGGTCGACCGGGGTGTTGGCGAGCAACGCGGCCAACTCCCCCACGAACGTCCCGTCCGCCGCTCGCAACGCCGTGGCCGGCTCGGTGGTCTCACACAGGTCCCGCACGGTCGCGAACGTGGCCGTGACGTCGTACACCCCGTCAGGCCGAACCACGACAACCGCCGGACCACCGACCGAAGGCAACCAGACACGACCGACGAGCGCCCCAGAGGCACCGTCCTCGGGCAGGGTCAGTTCAGCGGCGGGAGGAAAAGTCATGCCTACTTTGTAGCGTCCCGGCCGCGGTGGCGCTCAGACCCAGCCTCGGTCCTTCGCGGCCAGGCCCAGTTGGAAGCGGGTCACCACGTTGAGTTCTCGCATGAGGTCGTGGATTCGGCGTTGGACCGTGCGGAGGCCGACCTCCAGTGCGCGGGCGATGCTCTCGTCGGTCAGGCCCGCGGCGAGGAGGCCCAGCAGGTTTCTCGTCTCGTCGTCCGGGGAGGCGGGGGAACGGGAGGCGGCCGGCTCGCGGACCGGGGTGGCGCGGCGCCATTCGGACTCGAACAGTGCGATCACCGCGTCCAGCAGGGTCGACTGGTGCACGACGAACGCCGCGTCGATCGTGTACGTGTCGCCGCGCATGGGGAGCAGGGCGCTGGTGTCGTCGGCGATCCACACCTTCAGTGGGGCGGCCGTGACCGCGCGGGCCTGTTCGCCTCGGCGTACGGAACCCAGGACCTCCTCGAACTTCTCCGGCATCGCCAGCACCTCCCGGTCGTAGATGACGCGGTAGGAGATGCCGTCCGCCATGCGGCGCTGTTCGTCGGCCGTGTTGGCGTACGGGTCGGTCATGAGGTGCGGTGGCTTGTCGATGCCGCGGATCCTGGTCTTCGCGCTCTCCTGCAGGGCCCGCACCCGGCTGAGGATGTTGTTGGCGCCGGTGACGACCTCGACCTGCTCCGCCGGGTGCGTGTACCGGGACGCGCGGCGGAACTGGTGGGTCAGCTCGTGTACGGCCGTTCGGACCTGGTGCAGTTCCTCCTCCCGTCTGCCGACCAGCGGCTGGAGCGCGATGTCCGGTGGGACCGCGAGGTAGCTCGACCGCCGGCCCGGCAGCCGGCTGGCCATGCCCTGACGCACGAACAACGCGAGCGCGCGGGCGGCCTGCGCGGTCGAGACACCGCAGTGCAGAGCCAGTTCCGCCGCCGAGGAACGAGGGTGCTGGATCAGCGTGACGTACAGCCGACTCTCCACCTCGGACAGTCCAATCGGCTCAAGCAACGCGTCCTCCTCGTGGCGGGATCCCGCCACGTGGCGGGTATTGGCCCTGTCGGCGTACTTGCGCTAACGATCAAGACAGCCCCAAGGTTAGCCCGAACTCCCCTTCCCCCCTTCGGGAGCACGCCTTGCGATTGTTCCGCCTCCTCGCCGTCCCGGTCATCGCGGTCGCCGCCGTGGCCACCGCGCCATCGGCCGCTGCCGCGCCACAGCCCGTCGCGCCGGCCGCCGTCACCGCGACCGCGCCAGCCACGATCACGCTGATCACCGGCGACCGGGTGACCGTGTCGACCGACTCCGCCGGCCGGACCTCCGTCGACGTGACGCCGCGGCCCGGCGGCGAGTCGCTCACCTACTCCACCCAGCAGGGAGACGACGGGTACTTCCTGTTCCCGTCCGACGCCGCGCCGCTCGTCGCGTCCGGTGTGCTGGACCGTCAGCTGTTCAACGTCAACTACCTGGCGGAGAACGGCTACGCGGACAACGCGACCGCGGCCGTGCCGGTCATCGTCCAGTACGGACAGGGCCTGAAGGCAAGCGCTGTCCCCGGCACGATCGGCGCGCAGAGCCTGCCCAGCATCAACGGCGCGGCCCTCGACGTGGCCAAGGACCAGGTCGGTGCGTTCTGGGCGGACCTGAGTGGCACACAGACCGCACGCGCCGGCGGTGTGCGCAAGGTGTGGCTGGACGCGAAGGTCGAGGCGCTCGACGACGTCAGCAACGCGCAGATCGGCGCGCCGGAGGCATGGGCGGCCGGCCACGACGGCACCGGCGCCACCGTCGGCATCATCGACACCGGCGTGGACGGCGCGCACCCCGACCTGGCCAACAGGATCGTCGAGGCACGCAACTTCGTCGAGCCGGGCTTTCCCGGTGGCGGTGCGCCGGAGGACGTGACCGACCGGCACGGCCACGGCACCCACGTGGCGTCCACGGTCGCCGGCAGCGGCGCCGCTTCCGCCGGCCGGTACAAGGGTGTCGCTCCCGGTGCGGATCTGGTGATCGCGAAGGCGCTCGACGACAACGGCAACGGCACCATGTCCGCGATCATCGCGGCCATGGAGTGGGAGGCGTCGCGGAAGGTCGACGTCATCAGCATGAGCCTCGGCGCAGGCCCCACCGACGGCACGGATCCGCTCAGCACGGCCGTGAACGAGCTCACCGCCCAGTACGGCACGCTGTTCGTCATCGCCGCCGGCAACTTCGGCCCCGGCGGGTTCACCGTGGCGGCCCCGGGTGCGGCCACCTCGGCGCTCACCGTGGGCGCGGTCGACGCCAACGACAAGATCGCCGACTTCTCCAGCCGCGGCCCGCGCATCGGCGACCTGGCGATCAAGCCCGAGATCACCGCGCCCGGCGTGGGGATCATCGCCGCCCGCGCCACCGGCACGACCATGGGCCGCCCACTGGACGACAGGTACACGGCCGCGTCCGGCACGTCGATGGCCACACCGCACGTCGCGGCCGCCGCCGGGATCATCGCCGCGGCACACCAGGACTGGACGCCGGAGCAGCTCAAGGCCGCGCTGGTCGGCACCACGAAGGACGTCGGTCTCAGCGCGTACGAGCAGGGTGCCGGTCGCCTCGACCTCGCCCGCGCGGCGAAGCAAACCGTGGTCGACGACGTCAGCACGATCTTCACGAAGGTCACCCACCCGTACGACGGGCAGGCGGTGACGAAGACCGTGACCTACCGCAACACCGGGACGACCCCGGTCGCGCTGGACCTGTCGGTGACGATGGCGCACGACGGGACCCCGGCACCGGCGGGGATGGCGACGGTCAGCACGCCGTCCGTGACGGTCGAGCCGGGCGCGACCACGACCGTGGACCTCACGCTCGACCCCACGGTCGCCGCCCCCGGCTGGTACGACGGCCGGCTCACCGCGAGAGACGGGACCAACCACCTGGCGGTGCCCATCGCCCTGTGGCTGCAGGCGGAACAGGACACCGTGCGTCTCCAGCTCATCGGCGACCCGAGCTGGACGTCGATGTTCGCCACCTACGTCGACACCACCCTGCTGTCCGACACCGACCCCAGGTTCGCCGGTGAGCCCAACACGAAGCTCCTGGTGTGGCGCGCCACCGACAAGCCGAACGTCCGTGAGGCCACGGTTTCGCTGGCACGCGGTGGCACCTACTCGTTGACCACGTCGCTGTTCTGGAGCAAGGCCGACCGGGAAACCCAGTACGGCCAGGTGGTCGAGCCGGAGCTCACCGTCGACGGTGACCGCACGGTCGTGCTCGACGCGACGAAGCTCGCGCGGGTGAACGTCTCGACCGAGCAGCCGTCGGAAACCGCTATGGCCAGCTACTTCTACTACCAGTCGAGCGCCGCGGGCCAGCTCTACACCGGCGGCTCGGTCGTCAGCTACCCGGCCATCGCGCGCGGAGGCTACTGGATCTCGCCGACGAAGAAGGCGCCGAGCATCGGCGATCTGGGCTTCATCAGCGACGAGACCAGGATCGCGCCGCAGGTGACGCTCACCGCGCCCGGCCTGAACGTCCATCCCCAGTACGTCACCGACCGGCTCGACATCCTGCCGAAGTTCAGCGAGGACCGCAGGGTCGGGTTCGCGACCGAGCAGGACCTGCGTGCCGGCAAGGACGTCCGGGGCAAGCTCGTGTACCTCACCCCGACACCGCTCGCGACCTTCCTGTCCGATGTGGACCTCGCGGTCGCGCACGGCGCGGCCGGGCTGCTGACGAACAACCACCTGGCGTGGGTCATGACCGGCGAGATGTACGCCGAGCACATGAAGATCCCGCTGCTGTGGGTGAACAACGCCGAGAACGCGCAGCTGGTGGCCAAGCTGCCGAGGTCGGCCGCGCTGCACGCGGAGCTCGGGAACCCCTACGAGTACAAGGCGGTGCACTACCTCCACGACCGCATCCCCGCCAAGATCGACATCCGGATGCGGGACCGGGACCTCGCCAGGGTCGACACGACCTACCACGCCCGGTTCGCGCCGATGCAGGGCCGGTGGGGTCCGGTCCCGTCGTTCACCGAGGTCCAGCACACCTTCGTCCCCGGTCAGGTCCTGAGCGTGCGGGGCGTCCACACGTTCACCGCGCCGGGAAGCCGCGTCGAGTACTACACCGTGCAGGACGACGTGCTGTGGAACCGTTCCTACCGGTTCGGCGACGCCGTCACGGGCGGCGACCGGAACGCCATGTCGTGGCGTGGTTTCACCCGCGGCACACGGGAGACCGAGGACTGGAACGAGACGGTCGTGCCGATACAGACGCTCGCCGGGCCTGCCCTGCCCGGGACCGGTCAGGCACAGGTCATCTGCGACAACTGCCGCCAGGGCGACCGCCTGCGGCTGCGCTCGCTCGGCTCGGCCGGCTTCGCCCACTTCGCCGACGCCGACCCGAGCCACCAGTACGCGGCCGACCTCGGTGCGACGGAGGAGATCCGCCTGTACCGGGACGGCACGGAGCTGACACCCGCGTACGACGTCTTCGGTCTGCCGTACTACGACGTGCCGGAGAAGACGGCCACCTATCGGCTGACCGATGTCTACAAGAGTGCCTTCTCCGGTGAGCACGGCGGGAAGACCGTCACCACGGACTGGACGTTCCGTTCCGGCCGCCCGGCCAGCGGGACCGTCACCGACCCGTACGCCTGCATCGACTCGGCGCTGTTCAACGACAAGCGGCCGTGCGCGTGGCAACCGCTGCTCCAGCTGACGCACGACCTCGACGTCGCCGCCGACGACACCGCGCGGGCGGGCCGGCCGTTCACCTTCACCGTCCGGGCACGGGTCGGCGACTCGGTCGTACCACTGCGCGAGGTGAAGGTGTGGATCTCCGCGGACGGCGGCAAGCACTGGACGCGGACCACGGTGAACCGGACGAAGGACAACGCGTACCGGGGTTCCGTGATCAACCCCCGCACCGCGGGCGCCATCACGATCAGGACGGAAGCCACGGATCGGAACGGCAACTCGGTCCGGCAGACCGTCAGCGATGCCTACCTCGTGAGGTAGCCGTGGCCCCTGGGCTGGCGGGGCACCAGCCCAGGGGCATACGGTAGGCGACAACGGGGTACCCGAGGGTCATGAAGCGTGTCACCGCCGTCGTCTCGGCCGCCCTCTGCCTCACTCTCGCGGGTTGCGCACAGGCCGGCAACGACCAGCGGGCCAGGGGAACCACGACGAGCGGGCCGATCCAGGCGGAGTGCGCCGACCTCGAGACCAAGGCCGGCGCACTCGCCGTGGTGGCCAACGGCCTGTCCACCGGCGAAGCGACCGTCAACCAGGTCCGCTCGGCGGGCGCCGACCTGATCGACTCCTTCGCCGACGCAGCCGAGAAGGCGGGCCCGGACCTGGCCCGAACGGGCGACGCGCTGCAGCGGGTGGAGGACGCGCTGACCGCACAACCCGTCGACACGAAAGCCCTACGCGAAGCCACCAACGAAGTCCGCACCACCCTGACCACAGACCCCCCACCCTGCACCCCCTGAACCCCCGCGAGTCGCGTTTTCAGGTACACCGGCGACCCGCGTGTCCAACGCACGTGACCCGCGTGTTCAACGCTCGCGACCCGTGAGTTCAACAATCGGGAGCCGTTCGGATACGTACTTTCGGCTGATCTGAGCCGGTCGGGCGGCTCGTAGGATGGGTCGGTGCTCGAGCTCCTTCGTTCCGTCTGGCGGGAGCCTCGGCCTGCCCCGGCACCGCCGCGGGTGTGGCGGGACTGGGTGTTGGTCGGTGTGCTGGTGCCGGTCGCGCTCCTCGAAGGACTGCTCCGGCCCGATCTGTCGTGGCGGGCACTCTCCGTGATCGTGTCGACCGGCCTGGTCGCGACCCTGCTGTGGCGGCGGTCCCGGCCGCTGCTGATGGTGGTCGTCGGGTTCGGGGTCGCCACGGTGGTGTCGCTGGTGGTGGGTGCGGACTTCCCCAAGCAGAACGTGCTGGTCTTCATGGTGTTGCTGCCGTACTCGCTGTTCCGGTGGGGGTCCGGGCGTGAGGCCGTGCTCGGTGTGGCGGTCATCGCGGGCAAGATCGGCCTGTCCAGCGTTCTGGGTTACCTGACCCCGGGCGACGCGCTCGGCGGGGTCGTCGTGCTGGCCTTCGTCATGGCGCTGGGTGCCGTGTTCCGGTTCCGATCCAGGGCGCGGGTCCGGGAGTTGGACCAGGTGAAGCTGCTCGAGCGGGAACGGCTGGCCCGCGACCTGCACGACACGGTCGCCCACCACGTCTCGGCCATGGCGATCCGGGCACAGGCCGGCATCGCGATGGCCAACTCGGATCCGGACGCGGCGGTCGACGCCCTGCACCTCATCGACGCCGAGGCGGCACGGGCCCTTGACGAGATGCGAGGCATGGTGCGGCTGCTGCGCACCGAGGCCGACCTGTCCCCCGGTCCGCGCGTCGCCGACCTCGAACGGCTCGCCTCCCGCACCCGGCCGCCCATCGACGTCGAGGTCGTCGGGGACGCCGGCGGGCTCCCGTCACCGGTCAGCGCGGCCGTCTTCCGCCTCGCGCAGGAGGCCGTCACCAACGCCCGGCGCCACGCGAAGCACGCGACCCGCATCGAGGTTCGGGTCGTGGTCGACGAGAGCACCGTACGACTGCGGGTGAGCGACGACGGTGACCTGCGCCAGGCCGGGTCGCCGGGGTTCGGGCTCGTCGGCATGATCGAACGCGCCAGCCTGCTCGGCGGCACGTGCGAGGCAGGCCCGAACGCCGGACGGGGCTGGACCGTCACCGCCGTGCTGCCGAGGGCGGCATCGTGACGATCAAGGTGATCGTCGCCGACGACCAGGAGATCGTGCGTACAGGTCTCGCCATGATTCTCGGCGCGCAGCCGGACATCGAGGTCGTGGGGCAGGCCGAGGACGGGCGGCAGGCCGTCGACCTCGCCCGCCGGCTGCGGCCGGACGTGTGCCTGTTCGACATCCGGATGCCCGAGATGGACGGGATCGAGGCGACCCGCCGTCTCGCCGGGCCCGACGTAGATGACCCGCTCGCCGTCGTCGTCATCACCACGTTCGACCTCGACGAGTACGTCTACGCCGCGTTGCGTGCCGGGGCGCGCGGGTTCCTGCTCAAGAACGCGGGCGCCGACATGCTCTCGCAGGCCGTGCACGCCGCCGCGACCGGAGACGCCCTCATCGCGCCCAGTGTCACGGCGCGGCTGCTGGCGACCTTCGCGGGCGCCGAGCCAGCAACCCCGCCGGCGCAACCCGTCGACCCGCTCACCGAACGCGAGGAGCAGATCCTCGCCGCCGTCGCCCGCGGCCGCACCAACAACGAGATCGCCGGCGAGTTCTACATCACGCTCAGCACGGTCAAGTCACACATCACCAGCCTCATGACGAAGCTCGGCGCACGCAACAGGGTCGAGATCGCCATGTGGGCCTACGAGACCAACCGGGTCCGACCTGGCCGAAAGTACGACACCGCGACCGGACCGTAGGACGACGAGGTCGCGGCCCAACTTCCGATGAGCCGCAAGGGTTCCGCGCGGCACGATCATCGCCATGACGACGCGAACCCAGGCCAGACCGCAGTGGCGGGTACCGACCGCGCTCATCCTGCTCAGCGCCGTGCCGGTTGCGGCGGGCACGTTCCGCGTGGCGCAGCTGACCGGAGGCGCACGGATCACGGAGGAGAACGCCCGGTTCTTCGCCGCGCCCGTGCCGGTCGTACTGCACATCGTTGGCGCGACAGTGTTCTGCGTGCTCGGCGCGTTCCAGTTCGTGCCGCGACTGCGGCGCCGCGCGTGGCACCGGGTCGCCGGTCGCGTACTCGTCCCCAGTGGACTCGTCGCGGCACTGGCCGGCCTGTGGCTGACCGTGTTCTTCCCGAACCCCGGCAGCTACCTGCTCAACGGGTCCCGCCTCGTGTTCGGCTCGTTCATGGTCGCCGCGCTCGTCGTGGGGCTGGCGGCGATCCGACGCCGGAATGTCGCCGTCCACCGCGCCTGGATGCGCCGGGGCTACGCGATCGGCCTCGGCGCTGGCACGCAGGCGGTGGTCACGGGGATCTGGTTCGCGGCCGCCGGCACGCCAAGCCAGTTGGCGGGCGACGTGTTGCTGATCGCCGGCTGGGTGATCAACCTCGCCGTCGCGGAATGGCTCAACCTCAAGGAGAAGAGATGAAGGCGATCGTGCAGGACCGGTACGGCGTACTGGAGTTCGGCACCGTGGACACCCCGGTGGCCGGGGACGATGAGGTGCTGGTGGAGGTGCGTGCCGCGTCGGTCAACGCCTGGGACTGGCACGTCATGCGCGGCGACCCGTATCTTTCCCGCCTGATGTTCGGACTCCGCCGTCCCAGGCGGCGGATCCGGGGCAGGGACTTCGCCGGCACGGTGGCGGCGGTCGGGAAGAACGTCACCCGCTTCCGCCCCGGCGACGAGGTGTACGGCGATCTCGGCGCCCTGGAAGGAACGTTCGCCGAGTACGTGTCCGTCCCGGATGGACAGATCGAGCGCAAGCCGGCGAACCTCACCTTCGAGGAGGCGGCCGCGGTGCCGCTCGCCGCGAACACCGCGCTCATGGGGCTGCGTGACGTCGCAGGAGTTCAGCCGGGGCAACGCGTTCTGCTCAACGGCGCGTCGGGCGGCGTCGGCACGTTCGCGCTCCAGCTGGCGAAGTCGTTCGGCGCGACCGTGACCGCCGTGTGCAGCACGCGGAACGTCCAGTTGGTCACCGACCTCGGCGCGGACCACGTCATCGACTACACGCAGCAGGACTTCACCCGCGCCGGCGAGCAGTACGACGTGGTGTTCGACCTGGTGGGCAACCACTCACTGCGTGCGCTCCGGCGAACGGTGGCCCCGGGAGGCATCCTGGTCCTCTCTGGCGGCGGCGTCTCCCGCGGCGGCAGCCTCGTCGGCCCGATGGGTCTGGTGATCAAGGCGGAACTGGTGGCCCGCTTCGCCCGCGACCGCATCGTCCGGCTGACCGAGGCGCCGAGCCGCGAGAACCTGGTGACACTGCGCGAACTCATCGAGTCCGGCAAGGTCACCCCGGTCGTCGACCGCACCTACCCACTGACCGAGACAGCGGCCGCCATCGACTACGTCGAGGTCGAACACGCCCGCGCGAAGGTCGTCATCTCGGTGTGACCTTGAACGTCCAGGCCCACCTGCCGGCCGCGCGGGCGGATTCCGGGACCTCGATCACGAGCTTCCCGCTCTCCATGGTCCACTTCAGACTCTGTCCGTGGCCGAGC
Organism: Actinophytocola sp.; assembly: GCF_036378875.1. Lineage (GTDB taxonomy): Bacteria > Actinomycetota > Actinomycetes > Mycobacteriales > Pseudonocardiaceae > Actinophytocola. The sequence continues at coordinate 114,647 of NZ_DASUVO010000063.1, read as the reverse complement.
ATGGTGACCCGGTCGCCCGCGCGGATCGGGACCGGGGCGTCCACCACGACCCGGTCCCCCGGCTGTTCCAGGGAAGTGATGTAGAAGGCCTCGTTCTGCTTCACCATGAAGCGCAGCGGGCCCTGTGCGGCCATGCGGGACCAGTATGTCGTGCCGTAGACGGCCTCGCCGTTGACCTTCAGCCACTCGCCGGTCTCCAGGAGCCTGGTGCGCATGATCTCCGGGATCGAGCCGTCGGCGCGGGGACCGATGTCCAGCAGGAAGTTGCCGTTCTTGCTGGCGACGTCGACCAGGGTGTCCACGACCTCGTCGGCGGTCATGTACATCTCGTCCGGGGTGGCCTGGTTGTAGCCGTAGGAACGCGGGTCGAGGCCACGGCTCGCCTCCCACTTCTTCACCACCGTGTCCGGGTAGGTCGTGTACTCGGGGGTGGTGAAGTCGTGGGTGGGGATGCCGCACCGGTCGTCGACCGTCACGTCCTTCGGGTGCAGGCGGTTCTTGGCCCGGTTGAAGTAGTCCGCGAGGACGGACCGGCTGTCGTTGGCGCCGCCGATGTCACACCAGATCACGTCCGGGTCGTACTGCTGGACGATCTCCCGCATCTGCGGGGCCTGGTAGTCACGCACGAAGTTCCGGCCGGACTCGTAGCCGGTGTACGGGACGGCCGTGCCGGTGTACGGGTTCACCGGGCCGTGGCCCGTCCACGGACCGTCCGGGTTGTACCACTCCGGCATCGAGAAGTAGAGGCCGTTCCTCATCTCCGGCGTGTGCGTGCGGGACGCCTCGAACAGCTCGCCGACCAGGTCCCGTCCCGGGCCGAGGTCGACCGAGTCGCGGCCGGACACCGCCGAGTCGTACAGCGCGAAACCCTCGTGGTGCTTGGAGGTCAGCACGTAGTACTTCGCGCCGGCGGCCTGGAACAGCGTCACCCAGTCCACCGGGTCGTACCGGGACGCGGTGAAGCCGGGGATGAAGTCGTCGTAGTCGAAGTCCTCGCCGTAGGTCTGCGCGTGGTAGGCGTGGACCGCGTTGTTCGGGTCCTCCATCCAGCGCCAGTACCACTCGGCGTACTGCTCGCCCGGCGGTGACCAGGCCGGCACCGAGTAGACGCCCCAGTGGATGAAGATGCCGAACTTGGCGTCGTCGAACCAGTACGGCGACTCGTGCCGGCCGAGGGAGGCGTCGGTCGCCTGGTAGTCCGCGACGCCGAGGGTGAGGCGGACCGGCTGCTCGACACGCAGTCGTTTGCCTTGCGCCACAACCTTTCCGTTGACGATCGTGTCGACGGGGGCGCCGGTGCGGACGATCCCGACCCGCACCCGGGCCTCCTCGCCGGGCGCGAGCCTGCGCACCGCGGCCGGTCGGACGGTCCGCGCGCCGAACACCTCGACGGACACCGACACGCCGTCCCGCTCGGTGATCCACTCGTCGCCGAGGTTCACCACGGTGGCCTCGACCGCCTCGATGTTGTTGCCGGACAGCAGTTTCGTGGTGGACCGCGCACCGAGGACCGCGAGGGCCCTGCCGCTGGCGGCGGGCTGTGCGGTCAGCGCGAACACGTGCAGGCTGGACTGGTTGGGCTGCGCGGGTTTCGTGGTCGGCAGCGTGATGCCGACGGCGTCCCGGCCGGGGTCGAGCCAGATCCGCGCCACGGAGATCGACACCGGGTGCTGGTCGGTGCCTCCCGTTGGGGTGTAACGGAAGGGAGCGGCGATCGCGCCGGATCCGCTGTACCAGTCCGGTCCGCCGAACGCCGCGGTCGTGGTGCCGCCGTCGGCGTAGTGCACGGTCGACTGTCCGGACGCCATGCCGTAGCTACTGGCGACCAGGAGGTGCGCGCTGTGGTACCGACCAGATGGCAGATCGAGCCGCTGCCCCATGGCCACGATGTTGTTGGCCGTTCCCGGTGCGGCGGAAGGGAACGCGTACGGCACGCCGTCCACTGTGACCTGGCCGGACGGCAACGCCTCGGCCGGGAACGTGTAGCCGGAACCGTCGAAGTTCCCGTCCCGCGCCGAGGCGGAGTCGATGCCGTCGTTGTCGAAGGAGCGGTCGATAGGTATGACCACAGACGTGGGCACCGCGGCTGCCGCGGCGAGCGGCCCGGCGGTGGCGGTCGAGGTGATTCCGGTCAGTAGAACGGTCATTGCCAGCAGGGACGGGATCGACCTCGATCGCGTTCGCATACACGCTCCAGCGGGTGCACGGCGGCAGTCATCCGATGTTCGGAACTTTACTCTATGCCACCATCCCCACACGGAACGAAAATCGGCGGCGGAGGTGAGACCCGACATGACCGAACAGCAGAAGGTTTCTATGCCGGGCCGGCTCATCGGCGTACTCGTCGTGCTGGCCATCCAGATGATCGGCAACGGCTTCCTCGGCTGGGTGCTGATCGACGAGCTGAACGAGGACGCCGAGCACGGCAGCTCGATGGACGGCGCCGGTGGGTACTACTTCATCGGGTACCTGTCGGTCGCGATCGCGTTCGTGCTGCTGGTCTGTGCCGTGCTCACCATCAGCCCCCGCGCGTGGGTGCGACCCGTGATCATCACCGTCGAGGCGGTCTCGATCGTCAGTGGTTTGATCAACCTGGTGAACGGCGCGGTGGCGTCGCTGCTCGGGATCGTCATCGCGATCGTCGTCATCTCGACGCTGCTGAGCCAAGAAGTGGTCGACTGGTACCAACAACGGCGCTAGGCCGCTCCCACGCGATGTCGAGGGCGAGAAGAACCAGGTTGGCCGCGGCGGTCGCGCCGGCGATCGTGGTGAGGAGCGCGAGAAGTCCGTCCATGGCGTGGAATCCCAGCCACGCGCCGACGAGCGCGCCGGCCACCGCCGCCACCAGCCCGATGGTACGGACGTTCCTGGCCTGGTCGCGACGCCGCCAGGCCAGGTGGATCCCCAGCCCCACCGGCATACCGACGGATAGCGCCGACGCCAGCTCGTCGTCGAGGGGAACGCTGGGCAGCAACGTCAGGATGACGAGGGCGGCGAGGAACCAGCCACCGAGGCCCAGCACGAGCGGGAACACCGACCGCAGAACCGCGCTCGCCTTCGGCCCGAACCCGCCCTTCTTGCGGACCCGGCGAGCCATCAGCAGCAGCGACAGCACCATGACGAGCGCGAGCCCGGTCATCGTGCCGAGGATGATCTTGGCCAGTGCCGGGTGGGTGACCGACGGCGTGAAGTCGACCTTCGCGGTCCGGTACAGCGAGTGGTCGACCTGGCCGCTGCCGAGGAAGGTGCTGATCAGCCGGTCGCCCGCCTCCGGTTGGGTGGCCCAGAAGTCCGTGGTGTGCCCGAGTTCGGCCAGTATCACCTGGTGACCGTTGGGCAGGAACGGAAGCAGCTCGTTGGTCGCGTTTCGCGCCGGCGCAGAGAAGTCGAGCGTGCCACCGATGAGCAGCGTCTCCACGTCCGAGGTCCGCACGGTGCGGTACTCCGCGTCGTCCGGCGAGGTCGGCCACGCGTCGGCGAACTGCCCGCCGGCCCAGACGAAGGCCGTGCCGGGGTCGTCGAGGATGGAGTCCTGCCGGACATCGGGGAGCGCCCACGCGTCGGCCGTGCCGATCGCGGCGTACTCGCCCCAGACGAACGACCTCGGGAAGATCAGGTCAGCGGCGAGCGAGGCGAACCACAGCCCGCTCGGGTCACCCTCCGCCGCGGAGAGCCAGGAGTCCAGTGTGGCGGGTGCCGGCATCGCCGCGGCCGACGTCGAGTCGACGAGCCCGAAGAAGGCGGCGAGCCGCACGTTGCCCGGCTTGATGTTCAGGACGCCCCAGCTGTCCGGCACGTGTTCCGCCGTCCGGTCCATCGACGCGGCGAGCTCGTCCGTCCTTTTGCGACAGTCAGTGTCCTCGGCGCACAGCCTGGCGTAGCGGCGGATCAGGTCGTCGGTCGTCGCCGGGTCCCACAGGAAATGGCCGGGCGGGTTGACGCCGATCATCACCGACCGGTGGATGCTGTCGGGACGACGCCACGAGTAGATCTGTGCCGTGCGGGTGCCCGTGCTCTCGGCGAGCAGGTCGATGCGGTCGTAGCCGAGCGCCACGCGCGCGGCCTCCAGGTCGTCGACCCGTTGCGTGAGGCTGTACCCGTCCAGGTCGACGCCCTCGGCGGTCAACCGTTTCGCGCAGTCGCGGAAGGCATCGGTGTAGGCGCGGAAGGACTCCTCGCCGAGGAAGTCGGTGGAGTGCCTGAGCGCGGCGGTGACCTCGGGGCAGTCGAGCACCGTCGAACCGTCCACACCGCGGTAGCCGACGAGGACGACGTCGTGGCCGTCGAGAAACCGGTTGGCGGTGGGGAAGTCCAGGTTCGACAGGCCGGGGCCGCCCTCGAGGTGGAAGATCGGTTCGGCCGGCTCGTCGGTCTCCGCGCGGATCTTGACGACGGGTAACGCGATGAGCCGCGAGCCGGGGTCGTTCCGGTTCTCTGGCACCACGAGGGTGCCGCAGTCGGCGGCGTGGTCGCCGTTTTCCGTGGTGTACTCACAGGGTTCGAGCGTCAGGTCGCCTGCTCTGGCCCCGTCTGGCACCGCGACCTCGTCCGGTCCCGACCCGAAGCGCAGGAACACCAGTCCTCCCACGAGGATCGCGATGAGCGCGATGGCAACGACGCGTGTTGGTTTCATGGTGTCGACGCTAGGAAGAGACAGTGCCTCGGCACGTCGTCGCGAGGCTTGATTCGATCTCGGACCGACCGGCGATTTCCCTCTCCTACTCGGGTAGGACGTGCCGGGCCCGCGCGTCCCGTACGGTCGGCGGCGTGAACCGGATCAGACGCGGGGTGGACGTGTTGATCGTCCTCACCGCACTCGCGAGCGCGGTTGAGATCGCACTCCGGTACGACGCGCCGGAGGTGCGCCTCTGGTTCGCGGCGCCCGCGGTCGCGTTCGTCGTGCTGCCGCTACTCGGCCGTCACCGCTTCCCTTTCGCCGCACCGGCGACGGTGTGGGTGGTGGCGATCGCGGTGTCGTTCGTGGACGGCCGGCTGGTGGTGTTCCCGATCAGCGCGTTCGTCGGGGGTCTGGTCGCGTCGTTCCTGCTGGGCCACGTGGACGACGCCGGGCGGACGAGGCTGGGCCTGGCTGTCGTGCTGGTCGGCGGTGCGCTCGTGGTGTTCAACGACCCCGACCACGACACGAGCCAGCTCGCGTTCATCCCGATCGTGTTCGCGATCGCCTGGCTGGCCGGTTTCGCGCTCCGCGAGCACGCCGTGCAGACAGAGGCGGCGGAGCGACGCGCGGCGGACGCCGAACGGGAACGTGAGACGGTGGTGCGGATCGCCGTGGCCGAGGAACGGGCCAGGGTCGCGAGGGAACTCCACGACATCGTGGCGCACGCGGTCAGCGTCATGGTTCTGCAGGTGGGGGCGATCCGGCACAAGATGCCAGCGGAGTTGGCCGAGGAGACGGACGCGCTGCGGGACGTGGAACGGGCGGGCCGCACCGCGTTGACGGAGATGCGCCGCCTGCTGGGTGCGTTGCGGCAGGAAGGCGAAGCCGTGGAGCTGACGCCGCATCCGGGTCTGGGGAACCTGGAGGCGTTGGTCGCGGAGGTCGGCCGTGCGGGACTGCCCGTGCGGTTGCACGTCGACGGCGAGACCGTCGAGCTGCCCGAGGCGATCGACCGTTCGGCGTACCGGATCGTCCAGGAAGGCCTCACGAACGTGCTCAAACACGCGCGGGCACGGCAGGCGGACGTGACCGTTCGCTACCGTCCGGACGAGCTGAGCCTGGAGGTGCGCGACGACGGCCCCGGCGCGTCGACGGCCGGCGGCATCGGGCACGGGCTGGCCGGTATCCGCGAGCGGGTGAAGATCTACGGCGGCGAGATGACCGCGGAAGCCTTGCCGGAGCGGGGTTTCGTCCTCAGCACCCGCCTACCGCTGAGCGGCTCATGACCATCCGTGTCCTGGTCGCCGACGACCAGTCGATGGTGCGTGCCGGTTTCCGCATGCTGCTCTCCCAGGAAGAGGACATCGAGGTGGTGGCGGAGGCCCGCAACGGCCGGGAGGCGATCACGGCGGCGGCCACCACGAGCCCGACGGTCATCCTGATGGACATCCGCATGCCCGACCTGGACGGCATCGAAGCGACCCGCCGCATCCTGGCCGCGGACGGCGGCGCGAGGGTCCTGGTCCTGACGACGTTCGACCTGGACGAGTACATCTACGAGGCACTGCGCGCCGGGGCGAGCGGTTTCGTGCTGAAGGACGACCCGCCGGAACAGCTGATCGCCGCGATCCGCACCGTGGCCACCGGCGAAGCCCTGCTCTCCCCCACGGTCACCCGCCGTGTCATCAAGCAGTTCACCCACCTGGCGCGCCCCGCCCGTCCCCCCAAAGAGTTCGCCGACCTCACGGTCCGCGAGCAGGAGGTCTTCCGCCTCATCGCCGACGGCCTGTCCAACGCGGAGATCGGCCAACGCCTCTACATCGGCGACACCACGGTGAAGACCCACATCACCCACATCCTGCAAAAGCTCAACCTGCGAGACCGAGCCCAACTAATAGTGCTGGCCTACCAGTCCGGCCTAGCCCACTAACCGCGAGTCGCGCGTTCGGCCCCTGCGAGTTGCGTTTTCGTGAACGCCCGGGTGTACCTGAAAACGTAACTCGGGGGTGCTGAACGCGAGACTCGCCGGGGCTGAACGCGAGACTCGCGGTGCTTTGGGTTGTTGTGTGCGTACCTTGCGTCACCTGATTGGGGGTCGCTCGTTAGGGGGGCAACGGAGGGTTGCTGGTTGGAGGTCTGATGGTCAGTCGAGTTCGGCGTTGTACTTTGCTTGTCGCGGTGGCTCTTACCGCCTCGGGGGTGGTGCCGGGGGTCGCCTCGGCGGAGCCGCTCGCGCCGGTGTCCCCGTCGTTGGTGTCGACCCTCGGGTCGGCGACCGGCACGATGACCGTCCTCGTGCACGGGGCCGACCTCGCCGCCGCGCGGAGCGCCGTGCAGCAGGTCGGGCTTGCCGAGGTCACCAGTTTCGACCGCATCGGCGTCGTGGCCGCGACCGGCACCGCGGACCAGGTGCGGGCCGTCCGGGCACAACCGGGCGTCACGTACGTCGAGGGCAACGACCCCATCGAGTTCTTCGCCACGTCCGGCACCGTGGCCAGCCGCAGCCGCGAAGCACAGCAGACGCTGGTCGGCGCCAACGGCGCACCGCTCAACGGGACCGGCGTGAGCGTCGCCGTGATCGACAGCGGGATCGACCCGACCCACCCGGCCTTCGCGGGACCGGGCGGCGCCACGCGGGTCGTGCGTAGCCTCAAGGGCGTCTGCCTCACCGAGGACACCACGCCAAGCTGCCTGGTCGACGTGCCCACGTCCGTCGACACCGACCTGCTCGCCGTCGGCGGGCACGGCACGCACGTCAGCGGCATCGCCGCCGGCACCGACTACACGCTGCCCGACGGCACCGTGGTCGGCGGGTCCGCGCCGGGCTCGAAGATCGTCTCGCTGTCGGTCGGCGCCGGGCTCCTGATCATCGGGGCCGACGCCGCGCTCAACTGGGTGCTGGAGAACCACGCCGCGCCGTGCGGCGCCGGGGTGCCGGCCACAACCTGCCCGCCGATCAAGGTGATCAACAATTCCTACGGCCCGTCGGGCGGCGGCCAGTTCGACCCGAACTCGGCCACCGTACTGCTCCAGCGTCAGCTGGCCGCCGAAGGCGTGGTCACCGTGTGGGCCAACGGCAACGACGGCGGCGACGGCTCGACGAACCTGTCCAACCCGCCGGGCACCGACCCGACCCCGGGGATCCTCTCGGTCGCGTCGTACCACGACCTGGGCACCGGCACCCGCGACGGCGCCGTGTCCGACTTCTCCTCCCGTGGCGCCGCCGCCGACCAGACCACCTGGCCGGACATCTCGGCGCCCGGCGAGAACATCGTGTCCGCGTGCCGGCTGTACCTGCCGATCTGCGCCACCGGCCTGCAGCCGGTCAACGGCCCCGGCCCGCTCGACGTCGGCACGTACAACGTCATCAGCGGCACCTCGATGGCCGCCCCGCAGATCACCGGCATCGTGGCCCAGCTGTTCCAGGCCGACCCGACGGCCACCCCTGGCCAGATCGAGAACGCACTGAAGTCCACGGCATACCGCTTCACCGCGGGTGCCCCGTACCAGCAGGCCGGTCCGTACCTGTCGAGCTACGACAAGGGCACCGGGCTGGTCGACGCCGTCGCCGCCGCCACCTCCCTGGGCGCCGGACGGCCATGAGAAAGGACGGAGGGCCTCTACCCGCGGGAGGCCCTCCGTCTGCTCGGTCCGCATCGCCTCCCTGCGGGCCATGTTTGACCGCCGCCACGCAGATCATCCAAGCAACCGGGGCCGACAGAATTTTCTCGTGTAGAACTGTCGACCCGGTACTTGGCCGTTCGACGCGAACGTGACAGCGGCCCGAACAGACAACACAGGGAGCAGACAATGCGGTTTCTGATGATGCACCGACTGGACGAGCGTGTGCCGGAGGCATGGAACCCCACGCCCGAGTTCATCGAGAAGATGGGCGGGTTCATCCAGCAGTCCTTCGACAAGGGCATCCTGATCACGGCGGAGGGTGTGCACCCTTCCGAGAAGGGCTCGCTGGTCCGCAAGTCCCGCGCCGAGAAGGTCACCGTGACCGACGGGCCGTTCACCGAGGCCAAGGAGGTCATCGGCGGCTTCGCCCTGATCAACGCCGACGACCGGGCACAGGCGGTCGAGTTCGCCGAGGAGTACATCGCCCTGTTCGACGGCATCGAGATCGAGGTCGAGGTGCGCCAGGTCGTCGAGTTCGAGGACCTGCCCCAGTCCTGACCCCGGTGCGTGCTGGCCACCGACCAGGTGGCCAGCACGGGTTCGTCCCTACGAGGGCCATGGCCGGTGGTCGCGCCGCATGGGATGGTCGGCGGGGACCTCGACGAGCACGATCCGCAGCCCGTCCGGGTCGGTGATCCACATTTCGCGCAGGCCCCAGGGCTCCTCCTTTGGCCCGCGCTCGATCGGCACGCCACGGTCGGCGAGTTCGCGGGCCGTGCTGGCGACGTCCCGCACCTGCAGCCACAGCGCGACGTCGGGTCCCGGCCCGGTGTCGCCCTGTCCGGACAGCTCGATCAGCCCGCTCCCCGCGAAGAACACCGTCCCACCGGGAAACTCGCGATAGATGGCCAACCCGAGCGTGTCCCGATAGAACGCCAGCGACCGGTCGGGATCACGTGGCCGCACGATCATGCGGCTCATGAGGAACTCCATGACAGCAGCATCTCGCGAGCGTGGCCGTCGCGCAGCGGAGCACGCCGTCAGCTGGCGAGTATCGAGGTTCAGGCCGAAGCGCCGTTCCGCCTCCAGTCGGTCATGCATGCCGCCGATCCGGACCCGCGCGTGGATCGCGCCGCGGGGAGTCGTGATCTCCGCCAGGTCGCCGACGCGCAGGTGGACGCGGCGCGAGGACCTCGTGCAGCAAACCGTTCATCAGCGCCAGGTTCGTGTCGGGCAGTGGTGCCAGGTGGACGGTCGCGGCGCGTGCGACCTCGGTCTCTCTCGGGTCGACGCACAACAGCTCTGACGGGTTCTGCCCGGCGAGGCGGTCCAGGATCCGATCCCACAGCACGACCTGTGCTGGCCGCTGGTGTAGAAGCCGAGCGCCGCTCGGCGAGCAGTTCCTTGGCGCGGGTCACTATTCGGCTCATCGCATCGTCCTATGTGGACTCGACGAGCCCGCCGTTCCTGATCGCGGTTCCATCCCGTCCCCGTTGGAATGCGACACCGCGGCGGTCGGCACCCACGCGTCGACGTCCTCCAGGGTCACCCCGTCCGCGAGGTGACCGTCCACCCGGACCGGCCATGCCCGTACGGGGTCCGCCTCCCCCACGGTCGTTCGATGCCGCCACTCTCCACCGTGGAGTCCTACCTGGCGGCACGCGGGGAAACACCGTGCTCAGCGGGCGGTGAGCCCCAGGTAGGCGGCCATGTCCCTGGCCTGGTGCTCGTACCAGGCCGCGAGGTCGGTGATCGTGTTCTTGAACCGGCCGAACAGCTCGAAGCTGATCGCGCCGAACAGCTCGGTCCACGCGATCAGCGCCCGCGCCATGACCGCTTCGCTGACACCCGGCGCGATGTAGGCCGCGATCTGCGCCAGCTCCGGCAGCAGGTCCGGCACCGGACGTTGGATGCCTTTCGTCGTGAGGCGGCCGGCGTCGTGCGCGTCCTCGAGGATGGCGCCGAGCACGACGACCGGCCGGATGGACGGCTCGACCGTGTCCTGCGGCGCCTCGTAGCCCGGGACCGGGCTGCCGTAGATCAGGGCGTACTCGTGTGGGCTCGCGGTGGCCCACGCCCGCACTCCACGGGCCACCGCGAGCCACCGGCCGAGGTGGTCGTCACGGTCGCGCACCGACGCGCCGGCCTGCTCCGCAGCCTCGCCGAGCGCGTTGTACGCGTCGAGGATGAGCGCGGTCAGCAGCTCGTCGCGGCTGGCGAAGTACCGGTAGATGGCCGACGAGACCATGTTCATCTCACGGGCGATCGCCCGTAGCGACAGGTTCGCCCCGCCCTCCGCGAGCTGCCGGCGGGCCGCGTCCTTGATCTCGTCGATCATCTCCGCTCGGACCCGCGCCCGGATCGATCCCCTGGTGCGCTCAGCCATGCCCGAGATTGTTGCACACATCCGAGAGCACTGCTCTTGACACAGAGCGGTCTCTCAGTAGAACATTGCACCAGAGCGAGAGCACTGCTCTCAAAAGAGACAGGGGAGCACAGTCATGAGCGGTTTACACGTGATCGTGGGTGCGGGCCCGGTCGGCACCGCCACCGCGGAGCTGCTGGCCGCACGCGGCGACAAGGTCAGGGTCGTGACGCGCAGCGGTGGCGGGCTGGCGCACCCGGGGGTCGAGCGGGTGGCGGCCGACGCGACGGACGCGGACCGGCTCAGTGAGCTGGCGGAGGGTGCGGTCGCGCTGTACAACTGCGCGAGCCCGCAGTACCACCGCTGGCTGACCGACTGGCCGCCGATCGCGGAGTCGCTGCTGACCGCCGCCGAGCGCAGCGGCGCGGTGCTGGCGACCGCGAGCAACCTGTACGGGTACGGCGAGGTCGACGGCCCGATCACACCCGAGACGCCCCTCGCGGCGGCACACCCCAAGCTCAAGATCCGCGCCGACCTGTGGCGCGCAGCCCTGGCCCGCCACGAGGCCGGCCGGATCCGGGTCACCGAGGTCCGCGGCAGCGACTACATCGAGGCGAACTCGATCTTCAACGCGGTGCTGGCGACCCCACTGCGCGCGGGCAAGCGGGCGCTGGTGCCGACCGCACTCGACATGCCGCACAGCTGGACGTCGATCGCGGACGTGGCACAGACCCTGGTCACCGTGGCGGCGGACGAGCGCGCGTGGGGCAAGGGTTGGCTCGTGCCCACCAACGCACCACTGACCGTTCGCGAACTGGCACAACGCTTCACGGAGGTCCACGGCCTCCCACCGGCGAAGCTCGCCACGCTCCCGTACGCGGCACTGTGGACGGCGGGCCTCTTCTCGCCGATGATCCGCGAGTTGCGGGCCACCCACTACCAGTTCACCCGGCCGTTCGTCATGGACTCCTCGGCGACCGAGCAGACCTTCGCCCTGGCCCCGACAAACATGGACGCCGCACTGAAGAACGTCTCCTAGGGTGTGCCTGTGACCGAGTACTCGATCCGTCCCGCAATGGACCAGGACCTCTCGACGCTGCGGGAGATCGAGCGGGCGGCCGGCAAGTGGTTCGCCGACATCGGCATGACGTTCGTGGCCGACGACGAGCCGCCCTCGCTCGAGACGCTGGCGGAGTTCGCTCGTGACGGCAGGGCCTGGGTGTGCGCCGACGGGGACGACCGCCCGGTGGCGTACCTGCTCGCGGAGGTCGTCGACGGGAACGCCCATCTGGAACAGGTCTCGGTCCACCCCGACCACGCACACCGCCGGCTCGGCAGGGCACTGCTCGAGCACATGATCGACTGGGCGCGGGCGCGCCGGCTGCCGGCGATCACCCTGACCACCTACACCGAGGTGCCGTGGAACGGCCCGTACTACGAACGCCGCGGCTTCCGCTACCTCACTGACGCCGAGCTCACCCCCGGGTTGCGCCAGATCCGCGCCGCCGAGGCGGCACACGGCCTCGACCGCTGGCCACGGGCGTGCATGCGCCGGGACCTGTGAGACGGGGAATGAACGCGTCGTGCCAGGTGTTGACCATGGGCATGTCGGACGTAGAGCTCAGCCCAACGGAATGGGTGCGGAACCAGACGAAGAAGATCCTCGAGACCGGGACGACCGAGGGCCTCGACATCCTCGGGAAGCCGATCGTGCTGCTGACACTGCGCGGCGCGAAGACCGGCAAGCAGCGCTACACCCCGGTGATGCGGGTGGAGCACGAGGGCCGGTACGCGGTCGTGGCGTCCAAGGGCGGCGCCCCGGAACACCCGACCTGGTACTACAACATCAAGGCGCACCCCGAGTTCCCGCTGCAGGACGGGACCGTGACGAAGGACTACGTCGCACGCGAGGTCGCGGGTGCCGAGCGGGCCCAGTGGTGGGAGCGGGCCGTCGCGGCCTATCCGGCCTACGCCGAGTACCAGGAGAAGACCGACCGGCAGATCCCGGTCTTCGTCCTCGACCCCAAGTGACGGACGGCCCGCGGCCCCGCGCCGCGGGCCTCTCTTCTAGCGCACCGGGTACTCGATGGCGGCGGCGACCCGGGCCGCGGTGGCGGCGCCCAGTTCCCGTTCGGTGAGCCGCAGTCCGAGATCGAGCCCGGCGGACAGGGCACCCGCCGTGACGCGGTCCCCGTCGTCGACCACACGTTGGTCCAGCACGGTCACGTCGTGCGCCCGCAGTTCCTCAAAGGCACCTCGGTTGGTCGTCGCCCGCCGGTGGGTCAACAACCCGGCCGCGGCCAGCAGTAACGCACCCGTGCAGACCGACGCCATCCAGCGCGTCGACGGCGCCAGCTCCGCCAACCGGGCCGGCAGCACCCCGCGCCGCGCCTCCGCCCAGGCACCCACAGCGGACCGGTTCAACCACCCGCCACCCGGAACGACCACGCCGTCGGCCCGACCGAGCACTTCGGACACCTGGAGCCGGGCTCCGCCCTGACCGGTCACGATCCCCGGCCGCTCAACGGCAACGAGCGCCACCTCGAGCCCGGCCAACGACAACACCTCGAACGGCCCGAACACATCCAGTTCGTCGAAGCCGTCGAACGCCACGATCTCGATTCGCACGAGGGCCAGCAGCTCCCCCGGCACAACCGGTTGGCGAACGGATTTACGAGGATGCCTTGTGGCGGTGGTAGTAGCGCGCCACGCGGGCACGGTTGCCGCAGCGGGTCGGTGAGCACCAGCGCCTGCGAGGATGCGCGGGCAGAAAGAGCATCACGCAGTCATCGGCTTCGCATTCCCTGAGACGGCGGATCGCGGGTTGGGCGAGGAGATCCACAGCGGCTTCGGCGAGCCGGGCCGCCAGACGGACACCAAGCCGGCCGCCGCGCCTGGCGGTCGCGATGACGGCGGCACCGTCCCAGTCCAGTTCCCACACGGCGGGCGCCGCACGCTGCGCCTCCGTCAGGCCCCGCAAGGCGGTCTTGGGCGGCCGGGTTCCGTGCAGTAACGCGTGGACCGCTACGTCGATGTGCTCGCGCACGGCATGCACCGCGACGAGGTCCGCCGCTGTCGGCACCGCGTCCCCCACCTCTTCCTGAAGCGCGGGCTCCAGATCCAGCCAGGAGGCCAACCTCTCCGGGGTGTCGAGCAGGTCGACGGGGCCGTCCCCGGACAGCGGACGCGTGTTGACGAGATCCAGCGCGAGGGGCTCGCCGGTGAGGGGCCCGGTGTCGCTCATGTCACTAACGCTACCAGACGCACTTGATGCATTAGATCATTTCGGCTATACCTAATGTGTCATCACACTCAGGAGGCATGTGACATGACTGCTCGCGTCGCCCACCGCCACATCGACGTCGACGGCGTGGACGTCTTCTACCGGGAGTCCATGCCGGACCGTCCGGATGCGCCGGTCCTGCTGCTACTGCACGGTTTCCCGTCCGCCTCACACCAGTTCCGCCGGCTCATCGACGCCATCGGCACGCGCTACCGGCTCATCGCGCCCGACTATCCGGGCTTCGGCCAGACCCAGGCCCCTGAGGGGTTCTCCTACTCGTTCGATCGCCTCGCCGACATCGTCGAAGGGTTCGTCGACCGTGTGGGGCTGACCCGCTTCACCATGTACCTGTTCGACTTCGGCGCACCTGTCGGCTTCCGGCTGGCGCTGCGCCGGCCGGAGTGGGTCGCGGGTCTGATCGTGCAGAACGGCAATGTCTACGCCGAGGGCTTGTCGGACACGGCACGCGCGTTCATCGCCCTCACGCCAGAAGCCCCTGGCGCCGAGCAGACGATCCTCAACCTGTTCACACTCGACTCGACCCGTGCCCAGTACGAGGGCGGCACCGTCGATCCGGAACTGGTCGCGCCGGAGGGATGGCTGCTCGACCAGTTCTTCCTGGACCAGCCGGGTCGCAGACAAGCCCAGCTCGCGCTGGCCTACGACTACCACAGCAACGTCGCGGCCTACCCCGACTGGCAGGCATGGCTGCGGGAACAACGCCCGCCGACGCTGATCACCTGGGGTGTCAACGATCCCTTCTTCACCGCGGCCGGCGCCAAGGCATACCTGCGCGACCTACCGGACGCCGCTCTCCACCTGTTCGACACGGGCCACTTCGCCCTGGAGGACCACCTGCCCCAGATCGCACCGCTGATCGCCCGGTTTCTCGACGACACCTACCTCGGAACCACGATCGAACCGTCGAAGACCGAGGCGCCCGGGACCGCGTCGAGGAGTTGACGGGTGTACGGCTCGGTGGGCGCCGAGAGGACCTGTGCCACCGGTCCGTGTTCGACCACCGCGCCGTTTCGCATTACCAGGACTTCGTGTGCCAGGGCGGCCACCACCGCCAGGTCGTGGGAGATGAACAGGTAGCTCAACCCCAACTCGCGTTGCAGTTCCGACAGTAGGCCGAGGATCTGGTCCTGCACCAGAACGTCCAATGCGGACACCGGTTCGTCGCACACCACGAGCCGCGGCCCGAGCGCGAGTGCCCTGGCGATGGCCACCCGCTGCCGCTGCCCGCCGGACAGCTCGTTCGGGTACCGGTGGGCCATCGACTGCGGCATGGCGACCTGGTCAAGCAGCTCCGCCACCCGCGCCCGGCGGGTGGCACGGTCGGCGGAGCCCAACGTGCGCAACGGTTCCGCCACGACGCGCTCGACCGTCCACATCGGATTCAGTGAGGCGTACGGGTCCTGGAACACCGGCTGCATCGCCATGCGAGCGGCACGCAACCCGTCGCCGCGCAGGCCGTCCAGCTCCGCGCCGTCGAGGCGGATCGTGCCCGACGTCGCGTGCACCAGGCCGAGCACCATGCGGGCGATCGTCGTCTTGCCGGAGCCGGACTCGCCGACGACGGCCGTGGTCCGAGCCCGTCCGACCGTGAACGACACGTCATCGACCGCGCGCAGCACCCCGCCGCGGCCCCGGATCCGGTACTCCTTCGAGATGTTGACGACCTCCAGCACCGGTTCCGTGTCCGCGACGGGCTCCCGGGCTGCGGTGAGCGACGGCACGGCCGCCACCAGGCGCTTGGTGTAATCCGCTCTCGGTTCGGTCAGCACCTGCCGCACCGGACCGGTTTCCACGATCTCGCCCTCGGACATCACCACGACCCGGCTGGTCCGGTCGACCGCGAGGCCGAGGTCATGGGTGACGAGCAACAGGGCGGTGCCGAGCTCGTCGGTCAGCGCCTCCAGGTGGTCGAGGATCTGCCGTTGCACGGTGACGTCCAGAGCGGACGTCGGCTCGTCGGCGATCAGCAGGTCCGGCCGGCAGGCCAGGGCGATCGCGATGAGCACGCGTTGCCGCATCCCACCGGAGAACTCGTGCGGGTACTGTTTCGCGCGCCGCGCCGGTTCTGGGATGCCGGCCTGCCCCAGCAGGTCCACCGCGTGCCGCCACGCCTGACGGCGGGTTGACATTCCGTGTGCCAGTAGGGTTTCCGCGACCTGTCTGCCTACTTTGGACACCGGGTTGAGGTTGGACATCGGGTCCTGCGGCACGAGGCCCACCTCCCGGCCGCGTAACCGCCGCAGCCTGCGCTCCTCGGCGTGCGTGATGTCCTCGCCTCGCCAGCGGATCGCGCCGCCGGTGACCCGGCCGGAGCCGGGCAGCAGGCCGATGATGGCGTGCGCTGTCGTCGACTTGCCCGAACCGGACTGACCGACCACGGCGACCCGCTCCCCCGGCGCCAACGACAGCGAGACGCCCCGCACCGCGGACGTGTCCCCAAAGGACACCGAGAGGTCGTCGACTTCCAGCAACAGAGTCACGAACCGCTCCTCGGGTCGAGTGCGTCACGCAGGGCGTCGCCGAACAGGTTGAAGCCGAGGCAGATCAGCCCGAGGGCGACACCGGGGAAGATGCCAGGCCACGGGGTGCGGAACAGGTACTGCTGCGCGTCGGACAGCATGATGCCCAGGCTCGGGTTGGGTGGCTGGATACCGAGCCCGAGGAACGACAGGATCGCCTCGCCGAGCACCGCCGTCGGCATGATCACGGTGGCCTGCACGATGATCGCCGACAGCGCGTTGGGCAGGATGTGCTGGCCGAGGATCCGCGACGGCCCGGCGTGCATCGTGTGCGCGGCGAGCACGAACTCGCTTTCCTTCAGCCGCAACGTCTCCGCGCGCACCACCCGGATCATGGTCGGGATCTGCGCGACACCGAGCGCGACGGCCGCGTTGGCGAGCCCGCCGCCGTTGATCGCCGCGAGCCCGACCGCGAGCACCAGCGCGGGGAAGGCCAGCATCAGGTCCGCGAGCCGCGACACGACGGCGTCGACCCAGCGCCAGTACCCGGCGAGCAGGCCGAGCGGCACCCCGACCACGACCGCGACCAGCACCGCCAACAAACCGACCTCGAGAGAGGCCTGGATGCCGTAGAGCACACGGGAAAGCACGTCGCGGCCGAGGTCGTCGGTGCCGAGAGCGAAACCGACCGTCGCGGGTTGCTGGAACGGCGTGGCGAAGTGCACCTCGGTCGGCGGGTACGGGGCCAGCAGCGGCGCGAACGCGCCGGCGACCACCACGATCAGCAACAGCACGCCGCCGACCACACCCAGCGGGTTGCGCCGCAGCCTGCGCAGGGTGCGGCCGCGGACCAGCGGCGCCGGTGTGGCGGTGATCTCGGCGGTCGTCATCGGGCCCTCCCGGAGACTCGCATGCGTGGATCGATGACGGTGTAGAGCACGTCGACGAGCAGGTTGATCACGATGTACGCCGCGGTGATCACCAGCACCACGGCCTGGATCACCGGGTAGTCACGGGTGAACACCGAGTCCAGCGTCAGCTTGCCGATGCCGGGCAGACCGAAGATCCGCTCGGTGACCACGGCGCCAGCGATCAGCCCGCCCAGCTGCAGCCCCACGATCGTGGTCACCACGATGAGGCTGTTGCGCAGGCCGTAGCGGAACACCACCGCGCCCCGGCTGAGCCCCTTCGCCCGCGCGGTGCGGACGAAGTCGGCGGCCAGCGTGTCCACCATGGACGCACGGGTCTGCCGCTGCACCACCGCGGCGTGGGTCATGCCGAGGATGACCGCCGGCAGCGTCAGGTAGTACAGGCCACGCAACGGTTCGGAGAACGGCGACACGTAGCCCGACGCCGGGAACCAGCCCAGCTGCACCGCGAGGTACAACACGGCGAGGATGCCGAGCCAGAACGTGGGCACCGACAGGGCGAACAGCGAGAAGCCGTTCGCGACCCACTCCGGCCACCGCCCTCGGAACACCGCTGCGACGACCCCGAACGCCATGCCGGCGAGCACCGCGATCAGCATGGCGTACACGGCGAGCTGCACGGTCACCGGCAGGGTCGCGCCGACCATCTCGTCGACCGGCGTGCCGGTGCGGACGGACTCGCCGAAGTCGCCACGCAGCGCGTTGCCGAGGAAAGTCAGGTACTGCACCGGAATCGGCTCGTCGAGGCCGAGCTTCGCGCTGATCGCGGCGACGGTCTCGGGGTCGGCCTCCTCACCGGCCATCGCCGTCGCCGGATCGCCGGGCAGCAGCCGCACACCGATGAACACGACGATCGAGGCGAGCACGAGCGTCAGCGCGGACTGCCAGAGGCGGTGGAACGTGTAGCGCACCATGACCTCAGTCCTCTCCGGCCATGAAGGCGGCCTTGCCGAGCCGGACGACACCGTCGGTGTACACCTCGACGCCGGCGATCCGTTTCGTGTGGACGGTCAGGTTGCGGAGCCGGTAGGTGTAGATGACCGGGTTCTCGCGCTGCAGCACGTCGACGACCTGGCCGTACAGCGCGGCACGCTCCGCGACGTCGGTCGTCTGCGCCGCCCGCGCGAGCAGATCGTCCATTGTGGCCGAGGAGAACCCGCTGTAGTTGGCGGCCTTGCCGGTGCCGAGGAAGCGGGTCGTGTTGCCGTCGGGGTCGATCCGGCCCGACCAACCCAGTGCCAGCGCCTCGAACGTGCCGTTCTTCTGCACGTCCAGCAGTGTCGAGTACTCGACCGGCACGATCTCCAGCTCGAACCCGCCCTCGGCGACGCTCGCCTGGAGTGCCTGCGCGAACCGCAGGATGTCCTGTGTGTTGGACACCTGCAACGTGATGGGGTACGGGATCCGCACCCCCGCCTCGGTCAACAGGCGCCGGGACTCGGCCGGATCGAAGTCGGGGCAGGCGTTGCTCGCGTCCGACGCGTACGGCGTCTGTGGCGCGACGGGTGAACACGCCGGCTCGAACCAGTTGTTGAACACGGTGTCGACGAGCGACTGGCGGTCGATGGCGTGGGAGAAGGCCAGCCGCACACGGGGATCGGTGGCGAGCGGCGTGTCGATTGGCTTTGTGGGCTCACCCACGCCGTCGACGTTACCGACGTTGATCGTGACGGCCTGGTAGCCGAGTGAGGGCGCCTGCAGCACGCGCAACTCCGGATCGCGGATCAGCGCGTCCACGTCCTGCGGGGAGATCGTGTCGGCCACCTGGATGTCCCCGGACCGCAGGTTGGCGGCGCGGATGTTCGCGTCCGACATGATGCGGTAGGTGATGGAGTCGAGGTGCACGTTCTCGGCGTCGTAGTACCTCGGGTCGCGGACCACGGTGATCGAGGTCTGCGGCACGCGTTCGACGAACGTGAACGGCCCGACGCAGACGGGATGGTCGCCGAAGGAGTCGTC
Organism: Actinophytocola sp.; assembly: GCF_036378875.1. Classification (GTDB taxonomy): domain Bacteria; phylum Actinomycetota; class Actinomycetes; order Mycobacteriales; family Pseudonocardiaceae; genus Actinophytocola. The sequence continues at coordinate 95,389 of NZ_DASUVO010000063.1, read as the reverse complement.
CAACCCGGTCGGGGACATGATCATGCCGGCGCGGTCGGCGAGCGCGGCGGTGATCGGCGCGAACGGCCGCTCGTACCGGATCACCACGTGGCTCGCGTCCGTGGCGGTGATGCTCACGATGGGCCCCATCTCGCTGGCACGCTGGGACTCCGGGAGCGTGAGGTGCCGCATCAGGCTGACGCGGACCGCGTTCGCGTCGAACGGGGTGCCGTCGGCGAAGGTGATCCCGGTGCGGACGGGGATGGTCACCGTCAGCCCGTCCGCCGAGATCGTGGGCAGCCCGGTGGCGAGTTGCGGGATGATCTCGCCGCCGGCGTCGAGGTCGTAGAGCTTCTCGCAGATCGAGCTCATCACGTACCGCGTGTACAGCGAGGAGGACGTGGTCGGGTCGAGCCGGTCCGGTTCCGACGACAGCCCCATCACGAGATCACCGCCGTCGGCCACCGGACGCGTGCCGACCGGAGTGCCGAAGTCGTCGTGGTACTCGGGGCGGGCGGTGGGGTGTTGCAGCGGAACGCAGGCGGCCAGTACAGCGGCCAGCGTTGGCAGCGCCACACGCAAGGACCGGGTTGACATGTCGACAACCTACGACGCCGGTTCCTTTCCCACCATTTCTCACGGGTTAATGAAAGTAAATAGTGACAATTGACTAAAGCGCACGGAAAAGCAGCGGTCCGCCGATTTCCGGACCGCTGCGTACCCGCGTTCAGTTATCTGCCGGCGGCGTAGCCCTGCATGCCCCTCGGGTTGGCGGCCGCCGAGAGCACACCGGTCTCCGGATCCCGTGCCACGGCACACAATCTGCCTTCCGACCACGGTTCCCCGACCGTCACGTCGTGGCCCCGGCGGCGCAGTTCCGCGATGACCGGGTCGCCGATCCGGGATTCGACGACCACGCTTCCCGGCGCCATCGCCCTCGGATAGAAAGAGCTGGGGAAACTCTCGGTGTGCCAGTTCGGCTCATCGACCGCGCCCTGCAGATCCGGGCCGCCGCGTACTTTTTCGCGCAGCGCGACCGACAGCAGGAAATGCACGCTCCACTGGTCCTGCTGGTCGCCGCCTGGGGTGCCGAACGCCATGACCGGCTCACCGTCACGCAGTGCCAGCGACGGGCTCAGGGTGGTGCGGGGACGACGGCCAGGGGTCAGCGAGTTGGGGAGGCCGGGGTCGAGCCACGTCATCTGCAACCGGGTCCCCAGCGGGAAGCCGAGTTCTGGGATCACCGGGTTGGACTGCAGCCAACCGCCACTCGGGGTGGCCGCGATCATGTTGCCCCAGCGGTCCACGACGTCGACGTGACAGGTGTCGCCCACCGTGCGGCCGTCCCGTGCCACGGTCGGCTCCCCCGCACCCGCCGGCACGGGTCGCGCGCCGGCCTCGATGTGCTTGCTCAGCACCGGTTCCCGACCGTCTGGCCGGCCGGGACGCAACTCGCGGGACGCCCGATCGCCGATGAGCGCGCGGCGGGTTTCGTTGTACGCCGGGGATAGCATCGTGTCGAGCGACACGTCGGCACCGTCGCCGTACCACGCCTCCCGATCCGCCATCGCGAGCTTCGTACCCTCGACGAGCGTGTGGTGATAGTCCACCCCGCCGTACTCCAGGTCGGTGGGCAGGAGCGCGAGTTGTTGCAGGAACACGGGTCCCTGGCTCCACAGCCCGGGTTTGGCGACTGTCCACCCGCGCCAGGTGAACGTGGCCGGTTCCTCGTAGTGCGCGGAGAAAGCGGCCAGGTCGTCGCCCGTCAGCACCCCGACATGCCGCTCACCTGACGTATCCATTGTGGACCGACCGGCGACGTCGACGATGGCCTCGGCGATGAAGCCCTCACGCCAGACCGCGCGGGCGGCGTCGATCTGGGCCTCCCGGCCCGGACCGGCCGCCTCCGCCTCGGCGAGCAGCCGCTGCCAGGTCCGTGCGAGCGCCGGGTTGCGCAGGAGGGCACCTGGCGCTGGCGACTTGCCGTCCCGCAGATAGAGCGCGGCGGAGGAGGTCCATTCGGTCTCGAACAGCTCCCGCACGGTGTCCACTGTGGAACCGATGCGGTCGACCGCCGGATGTCCGTGCTCGGCGTAGCCGATGGCGTGGGTCAGCACGTCCCGCAGTGACCTGGTGCCGTGGTCGCGCAGCAGGAGCAGCCAGGCGTCGAACGCGCCGGGCACCGCGGCGGCGAGCGGACCTGTGCCGGGCACGAGATCGAGCCCGAGCGAGGTGTAGTGGTCGATGGTGGCACCAGTGGGCGCGGGTCCTTGTCCACACAGGACCTTCGGCCGTTCGCCGGCCGGTGCCAGGATGATCGGCACCTCGCCGGCCGGCCCGTTCAGGTGTGGTTCCACGACATGCAGGACGAACGCGGCGGTGACGGCCGCGTCGAAGGCGTTGCCGCCGTCCTCCAGCACGGCCATCCCGCTGGCCGAGGCCAGCCAGTGCGTGGAGGACACCATGCCGAACGTGCCCTGCAGTGTCGGCCGGGTGGTGAACACGTACCGAGTATCGCGCCCACACGGTGAAACGTCTAAGACATCCGTAACACCGGTCCAATAGCCTGTGGCTATGGAACGCCGCCAGCTCGAGTACTTCGTGGCCATCGTCGAGCACGGTGGCTTCACCCATGCGGCACGCGCGTTGCGGGTCGCGCAGCCGTCGCTGTCCCGGGCGATCGGCAAGCTGGAGCACGAGCTCGGCGTCGCGCTCTTCCACCGGGTCGGCCGCAACGCGGTTCTGAGCAACGCGGGCGAGCTGATGGTCGAGCGGGCCAGGCTGGTGTTGCGGGACCTGGACGCGCTACGTGCGGCCGCCCGGGCGGTCGGCACCGGCGCGGCGGGCCGCGTGGACGTGGCGGCCACGTCGTCCTCGGCGCTGGAACCGGTGATCAGCACGATCGCCGCGCTGCGGGAGCACCACCCCGGCGTCACCGTGAGCACGTCGTCCGCGCTGTCGGCGGCCGAGGTGGTGGCGATGGTGCTGCAGGGTCGCTGCGAGGTCGGGGTCTGCGGCAGCGGGGAACGGCCCGCCGGGCGCGGGTTGATCGCCCATCACCTGCGGGACGAGGAGTTCCTCCTGGTCACGCCGCCGGGCACCGCGTTGGGCGCGAACGGCGAGGTGGCCCGCGAGGATCTGCGCGGCATGCGTTTCGTGGTAACGAAACCGGCGACCGCCGTCCGCGCGCTGTTCGACCGTTTGGCCGCAACCGTCGGCGACCTGACGATCGCCGCGGAGGTGGGCGACCGCAGCGTGGTGCTACCGATGGTGTTACGCGGCATCGGCGCGGGCCTGATGCCGGACGGCTGGCGTGACCTGGCTCTTCGCGCGGGCGCGGAGGTTTACCACTTTTCCCCGCGCGAGCGCCTTCCGCAGTGGCTGGTTCATCGCTCCGGCCCCATCTCGGCGGCCACGCAGGCATTTCTCGACGCCACCCTCGCCGGGTCCAGCTGGTAAAAGAGTCCCACGTTTGGCCGCTTGCTCGGACATATCAGACGGTGCGTATGGTGATCGGCCATATCCGGATTGCTGGCCTACCAACCACTCCCACCACTACGGTGAGGTTGGGACGGGGCGTGGGCTGAGACCTCCAGGGCGAGAGGAACCTTAGTGGAAGCGGATCGCACCACGTTCCGCGCCGTCTTCGCTGTTCGCGAGTTCCGGGCACTGTGGGCGGCGGAGGCCTTGTCGCAGGCCGGTGACCAGGTGGCGCGGGTCGCGCTCGCGGTTCTGGTCTACGGTGCCACCGAGTCCGCCGCCTTGGCGGGGCTGACCTATGCCCTGACGCTGGCGCCGTCGTTCCTCGGCGGGGTGTTCCTTTCCGGCCTGGCCGACCGGTTCCCGCGCCGTGCCGTCATGATCGTCGCCGACGTCGCGCGGGCGGTGTTCATCGCGCTCGCCGCGGTGCCGGGACTGCCGTTCTGGGTGCTGTGCGTGCTCGTGGGTTTGGTGTCGTTCGTGCAGGCGCCGTTCAAGGCGGCCCAGTTGGCGCTGCTACCGGACGTGCTACCCGGCGACAAGTACGTGGTCGGCATGAGCATCCGCACGATCACCATGCAGACCGCGCAGATGCTCGGCTTCGCGGGCGGCGGCGTGCTGCTGACCGCGCTGACCCCGTCGACCGGCCTGCTCCTCGACGCGGCCTCGTTCGTCGCCTCGGCCCTGTTCGTGTGGTTCGGTGTGCGATCCCGGCCGGCGGCACAGAAAGTCGCGCGGCAGAACGGTGCGCCGGCACCCGGCTCGTTCGCCACGTCGGCGTTCGCCGGCGCCAAACTGCTGTGGCAGGACAAGGGACTGCGCACGCTGGTGGTGATCGACTGGCTGTCGGCGCTGCTGATCCTCTACGAGGGCCTCGCCGCCCCGTACACGGCGGAGCTCGGCGACGGGCCGGCCGCCGTGGGTCTCATCCTCGCGGCCGACCCGTTGGGCAGCGCGATCGGCGCGTTCGTGTTCGCACGGTTCGTCCCGGCGCACCGCAGGCCGACACTGCTCGGCCCGCTGACGGTCGCCAGCTGTGTTCCGCTGCTGGGCTGTCTGTTCATGCCGGGTCTGGTCGCGTCGGTCGTGTTGTTCGCTGTGGCGGGCGCGTTGGGCACCGCCGTCACGATCCAGGCCATGGCGTCGTTCGCGCGCGGTGTGCCCGACCATGGACGGGCACAGGCTATGGGGCTGCTGCAGGCCGGACTGGCGACGATCCAGGGGCTCAGCCCGCTGCTCGGCGGTCTGGCGGCCGACGCCGTCGGCACGGCCCGGGTGATCGGCCTGGTCGGCGTCCTGGGGCTGCTGATCGCCATGCCGGCGGCAATCGCGTGGCGGCACGCGATCACCGCTCGACCGGATGTCTGGTTGTCGCCTGAGGCTGACGAGAAGTGATCAGTGTTCGCGCGTGTGCATCACAGTTCACCTCCGGGCGGTTCCACGGTCAAAGGAATGGGCATCAAGGATGCGCAACTCAGTGTTCGCGCGTACGCATTGTCGTCCACCTTCTAGTCGGGGCGAACATCTCGCCCGTTCAGCTGACATACCGTGACTGGGCCGATACCCTTCGCCTGAGGGGGTGATTAGTACAGCATGAGCAGTATGGGGCATAAGCGCAGCACGAGGGGGTCCCGAGTTCGGCTGCGATCCCATCTCGTGCTGTCTCCGGCTCAGTGGGCATTGTGGTCGGCCAGGCCCCGATGGATCGTCTTCGTGCTGCTCAGCGAGGTCGCGGCCGTTGGTCTGACCGCGACGAGCCTGGTCGTCGAGGCCGACCACGATAGCGACCTCTTCTGGTTTGCGGTATTGCTGGCCATGGGTGTCGCACAGGCGGAGATGTCACGCCGAATCGAACGCGTGCGCCGTTTCATAAGCGGCCAGATCCACATCAACGTCACGTCCGTGTGGTATCTCGCCGGTATCGTTCTCCTTTCTTCCGGATGGGCCGCATTACTCGCCGCCGCCCTTTACGCCCATCTGTGGGCGCGCATTTGGCGGGACGTCAGCACCCGTCCGGCCCACAGGGTAATGGGCAGTACGGCGTGGGCCATGCTGTCATGCTGGGCCGCCGCCCTCGCACTGGACATCACGGGACTTGGCGGGCTCGCGGACACTCCGCCGCTGTCCTACCGCGCAACGGCCGCGATCCTGGTCGCCGCGCTGGTCTTCGAACTGGTCAACCTGCTCGGCGTCGCGACGAGCATCTTCCTGCACACGCAGCAGCGCTCGTTCACCGATCTGGTGGGCACCTGGGACGACAACGCGCTCGAGCTCGTGACCCTCTGCCTCGGTGGTCTCACCGCGACCGCGTTGGTCTACCAGCCCCTCCTGGTCCTGCTGATCTACCCCCCGCTGCTGCTCCTGCACCGGCACGTACTGATCAAGCAGCTGGAGGCGGCCGTCTCGACCGACGAGAAGACCGGCCTGTTCAACAACACGAGCTGGCACCACATCGCCAACCGGGAGCTCGACCGCGCCAAGCGGACCTCCGGCAGCCTCGCCATCTTCATGATCGACATCGACCACTTCAAGAAGATCAACGACACGCACGGCCACCTCGTCGGTGACGCGGTCCTGAAGGTCGTCGCCACGACGATCAACCACAACGTCCGCGACTACGACTCCGTCGGCCGCTTCGGCGGGGAGGAGTTCGTCGTCCTGCTGCCCGACATCGGTGGCCAGGACGTCAACGAGGTCGCCGAGCGGGTCCGCCACGCCGTCACCCAGCTGGCGATCCCCGTCGGCGACGACAGCACCACCATCGAGGGCCTGTCCGTCTCCGTCGGCACCGCCGTCTACCCCTTCTCGGGCACCGCTCTGGACAACCTCATCCACGCGGCCGACACCGCCCTGCTCCACGCCAAGCGCGCCGGGCGCAACCGAGTCACCCACGCCAACGGCGCGGCGCCGAAGGCGACGCCGCTCGCCCACCGGTAGGACTGTGACCCTGCAGGTCCGCCGGGCCCTCGCTGCTCGCGCCGGCTTCCCAGTCCTCCCGGCGTTCGGTCACACTACGACGAGTCAGCGCCGCCAGATCTCGGCGTCGGAGTCGGTGTAGCCCAGCGCGGTGTAGACGGCGTCGACCAGGGCCTGGCCGCGGTCGTTGAGCAGTGTGCCGGGGCCCATGGCGTTCATCGTGTAGCCGAACGAGAGCCGGTTGGCCGGTGAGGCGAAGCCGACCCCACCGCCGAGCCCGGGGTGACCGAAGGCGTCCGCGGAGAGGATCATGCTGTCGCGCAGGCCCGGCGGCTCGTGCCGGTTGTCGATCGACGGGACGAAGCCGTAGGTGTACCTGCTGTTGGCGAACGCCACCGCGTCCTGGCCGGCGGACACGGTCGTGCTCATGCGGGCGAGGGCGGCGGCGTCCACCAACCGGACGCCGCCCAGTGCCCCGCCGCAGGCCAGTGGCGCGTACATGCCGGCGATGGCGCGGGCGTTGGTGATCGCGCCGACCGCACCCATCTCGGCGACGTGCGCGGCGCGGGAGTTGAACGCACCCATCAGGTAGCCACCGGTGTTGAGCATCAGCTGGCCCTGCAGCGACTGTGGCTCGGTGGCCGCGACCACCGACAGCTTCGACGGTTCGTCGTCCGGCCGAGGGTCGGCGGGGCCCATCGTCGCGACCCGGGGCTCCACGTCCTCCGGCAGCCCGAGCCACAGGTCGAGCCCCAACGGCTCGGCGATCTCGGCACGCACGAACTGCCCGAGGGACTGTCCGGACACCCGGCGGACGACCTCGCCGACGAGCCAGCCGAACGTGAACGCGTGATACCCGTGCCGGCTGCCCGGCTCCCAGACGGGGGGTTCCGCCTCGAGCGCGGCGACCATGCCGTCCCAGTCGAAGAACGCGCCATCGGCGAGCGGCGTGGTCACCACCGGCACGCCGGCGCGGTGGGAAAGCAACATGCCCACCGTCACGCCTTCTTTGCCCGACTTGGCGAACTCCGGCCAGTAGGTGGCGACCGGAGCGGCGAGGTCGAGCTGGCCTCGGCTCGCGAGGATGTGTGCGCAGAGGGCCGTCACGCCCTTCGTGGTAGAGAAGACGACGCTGACCGTGTCCTCCTCCCACGGCCGGTCGCCGCCACGCTCGACCACCCCACCCCAGAGGTCGACGACGGGCTCGCCGTCCACCAGCACGCAGACCGACGCGCCGATCTCGCCCCGCTCGGCGAAGTTCCGCTCGAACTCCTCGCGCACCCGCGCGAACGCCGGCGCACAACTCCCGTTGACCATCCGCCCACCGTACGTCGCTACGCGACGAGAAGGTAGCCGGTGCCGAGCGCCATGAAGACCTCGCAGGCGGCGGTGACCCGGGACGCGGTCAGCGCGGCCGGCAACCCGGTGTCCCCCGGCGCGGCGGCCCGGACCACCCGAGGCCCGAGAACCGTTGCGTGCACGAAAAAGTAGCCGGCGAAGAGCCACCCGACGAATGGCAGCGCCCGTTCCGCGCCATGGGTGCCCGACAGCCATGGGACCGCCGTGTGTTCGGGGTCGTGCGGCATTGCGGTGAGCATGTACAGCATGGCGAGGCCGGCGACCACATGGTGCTGGCAGTCGCCGTGCCAGCCGATCGGTTCCGTGGCGGTGCGCCGCCACCACGCCGAGACGAACCACGCCGTGCTCACCAGGAACACCGCCTGCCAACCGGCCACCGGCACCGGCCCACCGACCGGTGAGCACATCACGGCCATGCCGAAGCTCATCATTCCGTGAGCGGCGTCGAGCGCACGGTGACAACCGCGATATCCGTCCGGCACGTGCCGGGCGACCACGAGCCGGGTGACGCAGTAGGCGGCGACAGCGAGGAAGAGAACAGTCAGCGTCCAGCGGATCCAGTCCGGACCGGCCATGGCGGCGTTCCCTGTCCCTAGAGCCGAAAGTTCCAACCCGCGTGGGCACTGTCAGCCCGGAAAGCCAGCGGATGCAAGGTGTTTCAGCCGATCGGGAAAGCACACAACCCGTTCGGCCGCTAATTCGGTCGCGGCGACGGTTCGGGTTTTGTTAGGAATTCCTGATGCTGAACGAGCCCGATGGGTGGTTGCCCACGCTGCGGACGCGGCTCGCGGCGGAGTCGGCCGCGGGCAGGTTCTCCGGCGCCGTTCTGGTAGCTCGGAACGACACCGTGCTGTTCGCCGAGGCGCACGGGATGGCCGACAGGACACGGGAAATCCCGAACCAGCTGTCGACGCGGTTCCGGCTCGGCTCGATCAACAAGGTGTTCACGGCCGTGGCGGTGTGCCAACTGATCCAGGCTGGCGCCGTCGACCCGCACGAGCCGTTCGGGACGTACCTGCCCGACTTCCCCAACAGAGATCTGGCCGCCGGCGCCACCGTCCACCATCTGCTCGTGCACCGTGCCGGCACGGGGAACATCTTCGGGCCGGAGTACGAGTCGCGGCGCGAGGAACTCCGCACCGTCGACGACTACGTGCGTCTGTTCGGGCACCGGGACGCGGAGTTCGAGCCAGGGAGCCGGCACGGCTACAGCAACTTCGGCTATGTCGTGCTCGGCGCGCTGATCGAGCACGTCACCGGCCAGAGCTACCACGACTACGTCGACGAGCACATCCACGCCGCCGCGGGGATGTCACGTTCGGGCAGCGCGCCGGAAGCGGAGGTGGGAGACCTCGCGATCGGCTACACCGACGAAGTCGAGGGCAGCGATGTCAACACCGGCCTCCTGTCCTACCGCGGCTCGCCGGCCGGCAACGGCTACTCGACGGTGGAAGACCTGTGGCGCTTCGCGAACGCGCTGACCGGGCATCGACTGCTCGACGCCCGGCACACCCGGTTGGTGACCACCGGCCAGGACGAGGACGGCTGGGCCGGCCGCTGCGTGGCCTACGGCTGCTGGGAATGGACCGCCTACGGTCTCCACTCGTTCGGCGCGAGCGGCGGTTTCCCCGGGGTGAGCACGAACGTCACGGTCCATCCCGGTGACGGGTACGTCATCGTGGTGCTGGCCAACATGGACCCGGACATCGCCCTGTACGTCTCGAACTTCATCCACCGCCGACTGCCGGTCACCACCTGACAAGTGGTAGCCCTTGACGACCCGATGTGCGTTAATTTTGTAAACCCATCGGTGCGGAGGAGCGGCGTTGAGTCAGGAGCCTTGGGCAGAACTCGCTGAAGCGATCAGAGCCATTCGGTCGGAGTTGAAGAAAGCGATGGAGTTGGGCGCGGGGGAAACCGTCCGATTCCGGACCGGGCCGGTCGAGATGGAATTCGCGATCGACGTGAAGAAGGACGCGGAGGCGCGGGCGAAGATCATGGTGCTGCCCTGGAGCGCCGAGGCCAAGGGAGCGGTTGCCTCCTCCCGGACCAGCAAGGTCAAGATCGTCCTGCACCCGGTGGACGAGGACGGCACGGATCTGTCCATCAACGCGCGTTCCGACACCCGTCCGGAGTGACGAGTCGGGGATGGACAGACACCGGATCATGGAACTCTGGACGTCCGCTGGGAAGGTGGGGACGGGCTATCTCGTCGCGGATCGTCTGGTGCTCACCGCCTACCACGTCGCCGCGGAAGGCACTGTGGACGTGCGACCGCTCGGGAGTGCCACGTGGACGACGGCCAAGCTGGCATGGCCGGAGCAGGAGCCGGACCTCGTCGCGCACCCGGAGGCGGACGCCGCGCTGCTGCGCATCACGGATCCTTCATGGCAACCGCCCGCCGGCCGCGAAGCCGTGCTGTGGGGACGCGTTGCCGGCCATGACCGGGTGCCCTGCGTCGCCGTTGGCTTTCCCGACGCGCAGGAGCGGAACAGAACACGCGACACCAAGGAAATTCGGGGTCACGTCGAAACGCTGACCGGGCTGAAATCCGGGCTGGTCACCGTCAACGTGGACCAGAGTGCCGTGCCAAGCTCGTTTCGCGGCGGTTCCGGCTGGGCAGGTGCCTCGGGTGCGGCGCTCTTCTGCGACCGGCGGCTCGTCGGCGTGCTCACCACCGATCGCAGCGGCGCCTATCCCGCGGACCAGCTTGTCGCCGTGCCGGTCGCCACACTCGTTGCCCGGCCCGGATTTCGTATGGTCGCGATGGACGCCGACGTGCGGCTCGAGGACGTCAGCGCCGTTGGCACGTTCGGTGGCACCGCGGCCCTGCGCTCACCCGGCGACGTGGACGGCCACGGGGGCATCAACAACCTGCCCGACGTCCCGTCCAGGGTCTTCGTCGGCCGCCATGCGGCGTTCGCGGCGCTGGACGCGGCGTTGACGGAGGGCACCACGGCCATCACCCAGACGCTGAGCGGGCTCGGCGGTGTCGGCAAGAGCACGCTGGCGCTGCACTACGCCCGCTCTCGCCTCCATCAGTACCACCTGGTCTGGTGGATACGGGCGGACACGCCGGCGCAGATCACCGGCGGGCTGGCCGCGCTCACCGCCCGGGTGCACGGCACCGTGCCCGACCTGACGACCGATGCACTCGCCGAGTGGGCGATCGGCTGGCTGCAGAGCCATCCGGGCTGGTTGATCGTGCTGGACAACGCCGAGAGCCCGGTCGACATCCGTACCCTGTCCGGCCAGCTGAGCCATGCCGGCCGTCTGCTGATCACGACCCGCTACCGCGAGGGCTGGCCGGCCGCGCCGATCGAGCTGCACCCGCTGGACGCCAGGTCGTCCCTCGCGGTGCTCACCGGCTGGACCGGGCGAACCGCCGACGTCAGCGACGCCGACGCCATGGACCTGGTCAGCGAACTCGGCAACCTTCCCCTCGCACTGGAGCAGGCCGGGGCCTACATCGCCCAGACCCGCATCTCAGCGGCGGACTACCTGGCGCAGCTTCGGCGCCGCCCCGACACGATGATCGACACACCCCCGGAGGGCGGAGACCACCAGCGCACGGTCGGCCGGATCTGGAGCCTGACCATGGCGACCATCGGCGACCGCAACCCGCTGGCCGCCCAGATCCTGCACGTCGTCGCCTGGTTCGCGCCGGACGGGGTGCCCAGGGACCTGCTGTCCCCACTGGGTGCCGGCGACACCGACGTGCCGAGGGCACTCGCGCTGCTCGCCGCCTACAGCATGGTGACCCTCGACGCGGAAACCGTCAGCGTGCACCGCCTCGTACAGGCGGTGGCGCGCTCGGCCTCGGCCGGCGACGCCGAGTCGATCGCGAGGCACCGGCTGCGCGCGGCCGAACTGCTCGAGCAGGCTCTGCCGGATGGCGACCCGAACGTCCCGCACTTCGCCGCGGAAACGTGGCCGAGGTGGCGTGCGCTGCTGCCCCACATCCACGCCCACGTCGCGCTCACCGAGCCCGCCCAGGACACGACCACCACGGCGAACGTCCTCGCCATGACGGCGTGTTTCCTGATGTGTCAGGCGCAGAACCGTCAGGCCGTCAGCTACCACGAACGGGCATTCGACGCCCGGGAGCGGTTGCTGGGCCCGGACCATCCAGACACGCTCATGTCACGCAACGGGCTCGGTCACGCGTGCCAGTCGGTGGACGAGGCGCGGGCCGCCGCGCTGCACGAGCGCAACCTCCTGGACCGCACCCGCGTACTCGGCGCCGACCATCCCGACACACTCCGGTCGGCCAACAACCTCGCCAACACCTATGTTTTGCTCGACCGGGTCGAAGAGGGCGTCGAACTCCACCAACGCACGCTGTCCGCCCGGGAGCGAGTCCTCGGGCCACGCGATCCGTACACCCTGTGGTCGGTGCACAACCTCGGTTACGCGTACTGGATGAGCGGCGACCTGTCGCGTGCCGCCGAGTGGCTGTCGCGCGCGACCTCGGACCGCGAGGAGGTCCTCGGGCCCGACAGCTACGACACCATCAGCTCGCGTTCGGACCTCGCCAGGGTCTACCAGCAGGCCGGTGATCTCGACCAGTCCATTGTGGTCTACCGCAGAGCACTCGCCGACAGCGAACGGGTCCTCGGCCCGGACCACCCGGACACGCTCACGCTGCGCCGCGACCTCGGGTGCGCGCACGTCGCGGTCGGCTCGCCCGAGACAGCTGTCCAGTTGCTCCGCACCGCGTTGACCGAGCACGAGCGTGTGCTCGGCGGGGACCACATCAACACCCTCTCGACCCGCAACGACCTCGCCGCGGCGTATCGAGCGGCGGGGGACCCCGACACCGCGATGGCTCTCCTCGACCAGAACCTGGTCGAGACGCAGCGCGCCTTCGAGACCGACGACGGGGAGACCCTGGCCGCGCGTACCGCACTCGCTTTCGCGTACAGCAACGCGAGGCCGGCGGACGGGCTCGCCTTCGAGCTGCTCGAACACGTTCTCGCCACCTACGAGAGCGTCGCCGGCCCGGACAGCCCGCACACCGCCCGCGCCAGGCACAACCTGGCCGTCGCCTACGAGTCCGCCGGCGCGGCGGAACGCGCGGCACCCCTGTTCGAGTCCAATGTGGATACCTACGAGCGGACCATGGGCGCCGACCACCCGCTCACGGTGAACACCCGCGCCAGGCTGGCCAGCGCACTGTCCACATTCGACCCGCGGCGCGCGGTGGGGGTGTACGAGATCGTCCTGCGGGTACGGGAACGCATGCTGGGACCCGATCACCCCGACACGTTCAACATCCGGGACGAGCTGGCCTACGCGCACGTGCGGGCCGGCGACTTCCCTGCCGGGTCAGCGATTCTCCAGCGGTTGCTTGACGACCGGAGACGCGTGCTCGGGGACTCCGACGACCTCGTACTCGTGGCGGCCGGCAACCTCGGGCTCGCCTACGTCGAGGCCGAGGAGTTCGCCAAGGCGATCGAGCTGCTGAGCCGCACGCTGGCCGACAGCGAGCGGATCGTCGGGCCCGAGCACGTGACGAGCCTCGCGGCTCGGCACAACCTCGGCCTGGCACACAAGGATTCCGGGAACCTCACCGCGGCGATCGAGCTGCTCACCCGCAACCTCCCCGCCTGTGAACGCGTGCTCGGCCAGGACCATCCGAACACCGTGACCGGACGGGAGATGCTCGCGCACGCGTACCAACTGGCCGGCCGGCCGCGGGAGGCCGCCGAACTGTACGACCGCATCGTGACCTACCGCGAGTGGGCGTTCGGCCCGGACCACCCGCAGACCATCAACGCACGCAACAGTCTGGGGGTGGCACTGCTCGACGCGGGTGAGGCCGCCCGCGCCGCGGCACTGTTCGAGAGCTGTCTCGCCAGCCTCGAGAACACGGTGGGGCCCGACGACCCCGACACCGAGATCGCGCGGGAGAACCTGGCTCTGGCCCAGGACGTGGTCCGCGCCGACGGGCGTGTCCGGACGAGACTGCGACACCTGGTGGAACGCGCCATCCCCAACCGGCGGCAGCGAACGCGGTAGGGCCGCCGCGTCATTGACAAACCGGGCGGCCGGCAGCCAGTCTGGGAGCGCTCCCAGACATCGCCGTCGGAGGACCTCCCATGAGACGATCGCGCCCTGCCGCGTTGTTGGTGTTCGTTCTCGCAGCCGCTACGCAGGTCGGCAGCCCGCCGGTCGCCGCGGCGGAGGCGGGAGTCGACGTCGTGGTGAACGCCCGAGCCGGGCTGGAGTCGGTCAGTGACGTGGCGCTGGGGGTGAACCACGCGATCTGGGACTCCCAGCTCGGCACGCCCGAGGTCGCGGACCTGTTGAAGGGCGCGGGAGTGCGCGCCATGCGGTACCCCGGCGGCTCGTACTCGGACATCTACCACTGGGAAACCCACACCGCGCCGGGCGGGTACGTCGCCCCGAACACCGACTTCGACCAGTTCATGGCCGGTGTGCGGCGGGCGGGCGCGCAGCCGATCGTGACGGCCAACTACGGCACCGGCACGCCAGAGGAGGCGGCGGCGTGGGTGCGGTACGCCAACGTCGAGAAGCGCTACGGCGTCCGGTACTGGGAGATCGGCAACGAGAACTACGGAAACGGCCACTACGGCGCGGCCTGGGAGGCCGATGACCACCCGGACAAGAGCCCGGCCCAGTACGCCACGCTGGTCCGCGACTACGCGCTGGCCATGAAGGCCGTCGACCCGTCCATCAAGATCGGCGCCGTGCTCACCTCGCCCGGTGAGTGGCCGGACGCCATCACGGCGGGCGGAGACGCGGGATCGTGGAACCAGGTCGTGCTGTCCATCGCGGGCTCGGCCGTCGACTTCGGCATCGTGCACTGGTACCCGGCCGGCGAGTCAGGACCCGAGGTGCTGCCGAAGACCGACCGGATCGCCGACCAGGTCCGCCTGGTGCGTGCGCAGGCCCGCCAGTACGCGAGCAAGGACCTGCCCATCGCGATGACCGAGCTCAACACGTCCTACGGCCGCAACACGCAGCCGGGCGCCCTGTTCGCGGCCGACGCGTACGCGACGCTGATGGCGAACGGCGTGTTCAACATCGACTGGTGGAACGTCCACAATGGAATGGACCGCGTCACGACGATCGGCGGCCAGACCGACTTCCACGACTTCGGCCTGCTCTCCAGCGGCAACTGCAACGCGGACGGCACGGTCTGCCAGCCCGCGCTCAACACCCCGTTCGCGCCCTACCACGGCCTCGCGATGGTCTCCCGCTTCGCCCGCCCCGGTGACCAGCTGGTCGGCGCGAGCGCGTCCGACCCACTGGTCAAGGCCCACGCCGCCCGCCGCACCGACGGTGGCCTGGCCGTCCTGCTGATCAACGAGGACCCGGAGGCCGCGAAGACGGTCGACCTGGACTACACGGGCTACTCGCCGGCCCCGGCCGCGCAGGTGCTGACGTACGGCAACGGCGACACGGCCATCACGACGTCGTCCGGCACGGCCCGTTCGGTGACGCTGCCGCCGTACTCGCTGACCACGTTGGTGCTCCGGCCGTCCACCGCGCAGACCGGTCTACCCGGGAGGCCGAGCCGCCCGATGGCCAGCAATGTCACGGACCGCACGGCCACGATCCTCTGGCCGACGCCACCTCCGTCCGCCGCGGCGGGCGTGAAGTACGAGATCCACCGCCAGCTGGGCACGACGAGCGAGCAGTGGGGCGAGACCACGGGCCTGTCGTTCACGGTCACGAACCTGACGCCGGCGACCCGGTACACGGTGAACGTCCTCGCCCGCGACGGCGCGGGCCGGGTGTCGTGGGCCTCGGCACCACTGACGTTCCAGACGTCGAGCCCCGCGCAGTCCACATGCGCGGTCCACTTCGCGGAAACCACCAACTGGGGCAACGGATATGTCGCGGGTGTCGACATCACCAACACCGGCGAGCACCCGCTCGACACGTGGACACTGACGTTCACCTGGCCGACGACCTGGCAACGCGTGGACAGCGGCTGGAACGGAACCTGGACGCAGCAAGGCACCACGGTCACGGTGACCAACGCGGACGGAAACCGAATCCTGGAAGTCGGCGCCACCACGTCGGTCGGCTTCGTCGGCAACTACCAGGGCCCGAACGTCCAACCAGCGGCCTTCACACTGAACGGAACCCTCTGCTCGACCCGCTGACCGTGGACAACCCGACCCGCGCCAGCCAGCGGTGTCGGTGGCTCGTGAAAGGCTGGAACCCGGGGGCCGGAGGCCAAGCGGTCAGCGCGGCTCGTAGTAGGAGTGCACCGCCGGTTGGCCGGTGTAGTTGGGGCCGGCGCGGTCGTCGGCACCAAGGTAGCGGAACGGCAGCTCGACGTCGGCCGGCCCATGACGGTGGATCCGGTTGGTGCGCCCGTCGTGGACGAAACCCGCCGCACGCAAGGCGTTCGTGAGGCGGCGGCCAGCTGGTGCCCCACCGGAGAGGCGGATGCCGGCCGCGTCGAAGTTGGCCACGAGCTGCCCGTCGGGGGTGAGCCACGAGGACGCGCGTGCCAGCAGGCCCAGCTTGTCGCCGACGTAGTGCAGGCCGTGCACGCACGTGATGAGGTCGTACCGCTCGTCGGGCCGCCAGTCGGTCACCGACGCGGTGACGAGCCGGATCTCCGGCGGCGGTTCGTCGCCGGAGACCAGGTCGATCCCGGTGATGCTGAGCCGGTCTCGCTCGCGGAGCAGCGACGCCGCCTCCCGCAGGGCGCCGCCGCTGCCGCAGCACAGGTCCAGCCACGCCACCGTCCTCTTCGGACTTTCGGACAGGAGGTCCGTGAGGACGGTGGCGATGTCGACGCCGAGGACACGTGTGTAACCGTCGCGGCCGGTGAGACCGCGTTCGCGGTTCATGTCGCGGTTGGCCACCACCCAGGAGGCGGTCAGCGCCTCGTCGTCGATCAGGTCCACGACCGTGAGACTACGAGTGCCCGTGGTCGCCGCCGGGGTGGACGTGGAACCGCGCCACCTCCGGTGGGTGCACGACGAAGGGTCGCATCATGCCCTCGTCCTCGTGGTCGAGGATGTGGCAGTGGTACATGAACTCGCCGGTGGCGCCGGCGAACTGGCCCGCGACGGTGACCCACTCGCCCGGCTGCACCCGGAACACGTCCTTCCAGCCCTCCTCGTACTTCTCGATCGGCACGCCCTCGACGGGCGCCTCCAGGGGCTGGGTGGTGCCGCCTGCCGCGATGTCGAAAGGTGTCACGTTCTGGAGGGCCCGGCGGGTGAGCATCTGGAACTGCGACATGTGGATGTGGATCGGGTGTGCCGGGCCGCCGAGGTGGACCAGGTTCCACACCGCCCACCGCTTGTGGTCGATGAAGAACGTCGTCGTGTCGTCGAACAGGCTCGCGACGCGGCGGAACGAGCGCACCTGCCCTGAGGCCGGGTCGGTGAGCTGGATGATGCCCTCCGCCGGGAACGCCGTCGGCAGCTTGGCCGGGTCGGTGATCTCCCGCAGCTCCCACATCTGCGGGTGCGCCTCGCCCGCCGAGCCGGGCGGCACCAGCGCCACGAACAGGTGGTCGTGGTCCTCCGGCACGGTCGTGCCGTGTTCGAGCCGCACGTAGGACTTGGACAGCTCCTCCGGCAGCTCGAACGGGTCGTGCCGATCACGGCTCTCCACCCGGAACTCCATGAGGTCCGGCTCGATCGGACCGCCGACCGGCACGTTCGTGTTGGTCAGGCGCAGGCGCTGTCCCTGGAACCTGCTGAAGTCGATCAGCAGGTCAGCGCGTTCGGACGGCGTGAGGACCAGGCCACCGACGGGTAGCGGCGCCGGCGCCGGCAGGAGACCGCCGTCGGTACCGATGACGCGTACCGCGTCGTTGTGGGTGTTGCCGGCCTCGTCGACGAGGTTGAGCCGGTAGAACCGCGAGTTCGCCGCGTTGAGCACACGGAACCGGTACCAGCGGGCGTCGACGTCCAGGTGCGGCCAGATCACGCCGTTGACGAGGTTGAACGGCCCGGTGAAGGGAATCATCGCACCGCTGGCCGGCACGAACGGCACCTTGAACAGCAGCTGCCCGATGAGCGCGCCGGTCACCGGGTTGGTGTCCAGGTTGCGGTCGGTGATGATCAGCGGGATCTCGCGTTCCCGGTCGGGCAGGTCCAGCCGGTCCTCCTCGTCGTCCCGGATGAGGTACATCCCGACGAGGCCGGCGTGCACGTTGAACCTGGTCACGGCCATCGCGTGGTCGTGGTACCAGAGGGTGGTCGACTGTTGGCGGTTCGGGTACTCGGCGAGCTGGGCGTGCCCGGACAGCGTCCCGTTGTGCGCCCAGCCGTCGTTGCCGCCGTTCGTGAGCGCGCCGTGCAGGTGCACCACGGTCCACGCGGGCAGGTCGGCGACACCCTCGATGATCTCGTGCCCCGGCAACAGATCCCCGTCCGGACCGCGGTGCCCTGGCGTGTTCGCCGGCGCGTCCGTGATCGGTGCGCGCACGGCCACCAACGGGATGGCGCCGTCGATGTCGTTGCTCCACGCGACCCGCAGCCGCCGTCCGGAACGCACCTCGATGGTCGGCCCGGGAAACTGTCCCTCGTAGGCCCACATCGTGGTCAACGGCAGCTGTGAATGCAGCCGCACACTCGCCCTGGCCGTGTTGATCGTGATCTCTTCCTGATGCCACCACGAATGCGGCCGGATTACCGGCGGAATCCGCAGCGGATCAGCAAACTTCGTAAGCCCGAAATGCGGCGCCACCGGCGCGGCCGTTATCGGTTGACTGATGACGTCGGTCATCGTGAATTCCTCCTGCGTTATGCGCGCAGGGGAGCACGCCCGTTGTGCGACAACGGCTTTTGAGAAACTCCCCCATCCCCAGTACACCGAGGCCCCCGACCCCGGCTTCCCGCCAGCATAGGTCAATACAGCGGACCATGCCAGGAAGAGGTGATTGTGCGACCTGGTCAGATCCCTCGGATGCCCTGAAGGGCACCCTCGGGACGCTCACCGCCCGCAAGGGCACCCTCGAGGCATCGGCGGCACCAACAAGACCTCCGCGCACGGCCACCCGATGCCGCAAACCAGGCAGAGCCCAGACCGCTCACCCGGTCGGTGGGTGTGAAGAACCTTCACGAGCTGCTCGTACTGTGGGATCGCCATCAGTACATCAGCCTCCTGCCGCCGATGTTTGCCCATGGCCTAGCTACCCATCTTGACCAAAGCTTCCCCGCCTAGCTGGACAAGCTTTCGCAATGCACCCTTGTCCAGAGACAACTCGAACTCGTTGGAACCGCTACCGAAGGTCACAACCATGTGACCAGAGCCGTCGATCGAATACCGCATGGGACAGTCGGCATGAGCACTGGCCCAGCTCACGACCTTGAGCGGGCTGGAGAGGTCTAGGGCCATCTTGCACGTCCTCGTCTATCTCGCACGTGGATAAGCGGCACCGAGCACTGGGTACCGTGTGGATCACCAAAGCAGGTTCACCAAGTTCAACCCATGACCTGCTGCGCATGAGCGATATACATGACCAGCATGACCCGTATTTATCCTGGTCAGCCGGGCGTGGACTAAGCTGCGAAAGATCCGACGCAAGGAGTTGACATCCGTGGCCGCGAGCAACGCAGAGGACCGGCGTTACTGCCGCTGCGGCGCACACATGGCGGCTGACAATGCCGACGATCTCTGCACCTCCTGTCGACGTCAACTACGGAATCGCTTACTCTTCCCGCCCGTCGTGCCTGCCAGCTTCTGGCTGACGCAGCAGTTGCGCGACGCATTCGCAGCACGACACATCGGGCGGGTAGCGCGGGCTTATCGACAGCATGCCCACCACGCGGTTGTCTATGGCGCGGCCGGAATTTCACAAACACTTCTCGGGCAATGGCTGGGCCTGACCCAAGCGCAGGTCAGCCGCATAGAGAATGGCGCACCGCTCAAGAACATAGACACGCTGACTCATTGGGCACGAGTTCTACGAATTCCACCTGATCTCTTGTGGTTCGACCTGCCCGGACACCGGCGTATCACCGCGGCCAGTGTCAACGAGTTATTTGACAACTGCAGCACAGGCAGGGTTGAACCGCTGGACCTGCACAGCGACGAGTGGCTGCCGGTGAACAACGGCGAGCTGGCCGAGCTTCTGCGAGAAGGCGCGGAGCTACCTGTCAACGCCTCGACCGTGTCCCGGCTCGTACACGCATGGTTGGTTACCGAACCGCCTCAGGTCGTCGAGGCGCGGTCTGGTCGGCGGATCGGCGAAGGGCTGGTCGACAAGATCGAGCGCCGCATCGCTGAGCTGCGGCGCATCGACGACTTTGTGGCCGGGGGCGACCTGCGGACCTTGGTGGAACAGGAGCTGCATGCGACGGCCTCTCTGCTCCGTGACGCGAGCTACACGGAACGACTCGGTCGCCGCTTGCTGATTGCTGTGAGTGAACTGTGCCAGCTTGCGGGGTGGGTGGTGGCCGATGCCGGGCAGTACGCCATCGCCGCGCATTACTACACCGTGGGCGTGAAATCGGCACATGGTGCCAACTGTCCCGGCCTGGCAGGCAACCTGATATCCACACTTTCCTACCAAATCGCCAATGTCGGCAATCCGCGTGAGGCGGTCTTGTTCGCCCAAAGCGCTGACGCCGGCAGCAGGGAGGCGACGCCGACAGTGCAAGCGCTGTTCAAGGAACGACTGGCCTGGGCTTATGCCAGGGCAGGGGAACGTAGATCGACAGAACGAACCTTGGCCACCGTGGAAACCGCCTACGGCAAGCGCAGGCAAGAGGATGAACCGGAGTGGGTCTACTGGCTCGACGAAGATGAAATACACATCATGGCAGGCCGCTGCTACGTCGAGCTGGGCCAGGCCGAGCGTGCCGTACCGCTGTTGTCCGGCGCGCTCGCGCACTACGACGAACGCCGCACGCGTGAGCTGGCGTTGTACACGAGCTGGTTGGCAGAAGCCCATATACAGCTCGGCGCGTTCGATGAAGCTGCTGCCGCCGCTACCCGTACCCTGGAACTAACCACGCGAATAACGTCGGCCCGCAGTGATGAACGGGTAAACGTGCTGCGTCGCGCGCTTCAGCGTTACCAAGACGTGCCGGCGGTCGCGGAGTTCGTGGACATGGCCCGCGAACTAGGCGAGTCAGACTGACATCATCCGCTGCGGGAGCTAGCGGCTCGTTATTTCCGTTCCGGCCGACCGGCTATCCACTGTGGACAGCAGATCGGTGATCCGGCGGGTCACGTCAGTGGGGCCCGTTGGGCCGATGCTCAGGCAGGTGCCCTCGTGTGCGACGAGGTACGGGCCGGTCTCGGTGTCGAGCCAGGTGACGGTGTCCGGTAGGGGGCCTCTGGCGCCGGTGGAGACGCCGAACCGGCCGGCCGCGCGGCAGATCGCCGGCAGGCGGGACAGGACGACCGCGTCCCGGCCCAGTACCACGGCCACTGCGTCGTCGCCGAGGACCGTCGTTCGCTGGTATGGCACCGAACCCGGTGACACGCCGCCGGGTAGGACGCCGACGATCGACGGCACCAGGTTGGCGGGCGGGACGCTGGTCAGCCACAGTTCTCCGCCGGCCAGCACGGCCAGCACGCCGGACTGCCCGTCGGTCGCCGCGAGTGCTCGTACGGGGTAGCCGATGTCGCCCACCAGGTCCACCGCGACACGGAAGTCGCCGAGCAGTCGCAGGAGTGCGGCGAGGCGGGCGTCGACCTGTTGGTCCTCGGCCACCAAGCCACGATCGCTCAGTGCCCGGCGCACCTCGCCGGCGAGCACGGAACGCTCCGCCGGGGTGCGTCCGATGCGTGGCACGGCGAGGGGGTAGGGCATCCGGTCCTGTCCCCACAAAACGTCGAACTCGTAGCTGGATAACGCGAAATCCGGACCGCCCACGAGGCGTCAGTCAACACCAAGTCGAGCGTCTCCGTACTGATCTTGGCAATCTTCCGCCCGAACGGTCCCCGGATGGTGCCCGGCGTGTCATTCCGCCGGCAGCTTCGCCAACTCGGCGAGCACCTGGTCCTTCCACGGCGTTGGTGCGGTGCCGGCGTAGGTCGCGAGGGCGTGCCGCAGGCATTCGTCCGCCTTCGCGTACTCCCCCGCCCCCAGCCACGCCCTGCCCTCGTTCAACGCGGCGTGGCCTTCCTGGCCGATGGAGTTCAGCTCCGCGAACGCCATGCGGGACTCGCGGAACGTCGCCGCGGCCTGGCGCCACTCCCGCATGCCCAGCAGACAGTGGCCGACCTCGAACACGACCATGTTCACCAGCCACCGCCGTGTGTCCGGCGCCTCCTCACCGCCACGTTGCTCCGCGTCGGCGAGCAAGCCCCGGTGCACGTCGAGTGCTTCCTCGTAGCGGCCCAAGGCCTGGAGAACACGGCCCAGCCGGTTACGTGCCGACAGCTGCACCGGCCAGAACCCGAACTCCCGCGCCAGCTCGCAGGACCGCCGCACGGGTTCGAGGCCCTCCTCCGGTCTGCCGAGGCGGGTCAGCACCGAGCCGATGTACGCGTGCGACCACGCCTCCTCCAGCCGGTCGCCGGTCTCGATCGCCACGACCAATGCCTGCTGGTGCGTGACGAGCGCGGTCTCCTCGTCGCACAGGCAGGCAACCTGCGCCCAGCCAAGGAAGTTCAGCAGCTTGGCCTCGTCCGGCCGGTTTCCCAGCGCACGGGCGGCCTCCACACCCAGCAGGAAGATCTCGTCCCACGGCAGCCCCATCCACTGGCCGTCCGAGTACCAGTGCATGGCCTTGGCGAGGTCGAGCACCTGTTGGTGCAGGCCGAGCCGGGCCGCTTCCCGCTGCGCGGCGATCCAGCTCGACTCCTCCCGCGCCAGCCATTCGCCCGCCTCGTCACGGGACGGGAAGCCGTCGGTGTCGGCCTCGGGGAAGAACGCCATGCCGGCCGCCGACGCGGTGCCGAGCAGGTGGTCGAGCACGGCGTGCACCACCTGCTCGCGTTCGCCCGGTTTCTCCTCGGCGGCCCAGCGCTCGCCCGCGAAGATCCGGATCAGGTCGTGGAACTGGTACCGCCCCTCGGTGGGCGTGACCTGGAGCAGGCTGGCGTCCGCCAGCTCGTCGAGGTACAGGTGCACGTCCGGCTCGGTCAGACCGGTGGCCACGTGTGCGAGCTCGGCGCCGAAGTCCGAGCCGGGCAACGCGGCCAGCCGGCGGAACACCAGCCGCGCGCCGGGTGACAGGCGGCGGTAGGACATCTCGAACGCCGAACGCACCTGCAGGTCGCCGGCGGACAGCGAGCTGAGCCGGGTGCGTTCGTCCCGCAGCTGCCCGAGCAGGTAGGCGAGCGACCAGTGCGGCCGGGTCGCGAGCCGGTTGCCCGCGATCCGGACGGCGAGCGGCAGGCTTTCGCACAGCGCCACGAGCTCGGCGGCCGCGTCCGGCTCGGTCCGCACGCGTTCCGGGCCGGCGATCGTGGCCAGCAGCTCGACCGCGGCGGAGTCGGCGAGCGGCTCCAGCCACAGCCAACGCGCGGCCTCCAGCCCGGCGAGCGTGCGCCGGCAGGTGATCAGGGTGAGACAGCCGGGAGCCGCGGCCAGCAACGGCCTGACCTGTGCCTCGTCGGCGGCGTTGTCCAGCAGCACCAGTACGCGGCGCCCGTCGAGCACGGTCCGGTACAGGTCCGACTGGTCGGCCTCGGACGCCGGGATCTCCGAGGGCGGCACGCCGAGCGCACGCAGCAGCCGGTCGAGGGCGGCGCGTGGTGTGACAGGCTGGTCGTCCATGCCACGCAGGTCGACGGCGAAGCACCCGTCCGGGAACTCGGGCCGCAGGGCGTGCGCGGCCGACACGGCGAGTGCTGTCTTGCCGACGCCGGGCCGCCCGACCACCGCGATTGTGGCGGCGCCGGCGATCGCCTCGGCGCACAGTCGCCGCAGGTCACGGTCCCGTCCGACCAGGTCCAGCAGGGCAGGGGGCAGCGCGGCGGTGACCGGGTTGGTCCGCTGGGTCCGGCGTCGCCCCTCCCTGGCGGCGGACAGGAAACGTTCGCGTTCCTTTCCGACGAGCGCCAGTGCGTCGGCCAGCGCCTCGGCGGAGCGTCGCTGGGCCGCCTGGGCACGGCCACGCTCGAGGTCGCGCAGCGCGCGGACGCTGACACCGGACGCCTCGGCCAGGTCCTCCTGGGTCATCCCGGCCGCACGACGGTGTTCGAGCAGGAGCTGCCCGAACCGCGACGACGCGCCCCCAACCAAGTCCACCTGCACATTCAACCGGCAGAACTCGACGGGAAAGAAACTGCCCCCTGTTCCGCCTCGATCGCTGCGCATCGTTCCGGTTTCCTTGGGGCCATGTCATCGAGCCTCGCCCTGCCCGACAGCTCGCCCACCGCCACCCGGCCACGCCAACGCATCCGCGTGTCGGTGCTGGCCACGGATCCGCTGGTCCGGGCCGGTCTGCTCAGCGAGCTCCGTGACAAACCCGGCCTCGAGCTGACCACCGACCAGGCCGAGGCCGACGTCGTCGTCGCGGTCGCCGAGACCGCGCTGCGTGACCTGCTGATCCCGTTCACCAGGCTCGTGCTGGTCGCCGACGAGCCACGGCAGGCGGAACTGTGGTCGGCCGTCGAACACGGGCTCGCCGTACTCGTGCCACGCGACGAGGCGACCACGCCCAGGTTGCTGAAGGCCATAGTGGACGCGAGCCAGGGCCGAGGCGACCTGCCGCCCGAGCAGCTCGGGATCCTGCTGCGCGGCCTGTCCCAGCTGCAGCGGGACGTGCTCGGTCCCCGTCAGCTCACGCTCACCGGTCTGTCCTTTCGGGAGACTGACGTGCTGCGCCTCCTCGCCGACGGGCTGGACACCGGGCAGATCGCACAGAAACTTTCGTACTCGGAACGCACGGTGAAGAACATCCTGCAGGGACTCCTCACCCGGCTCGGCCTCCGCAACCGAACCCACGCGGTCGCCCACGCCATCCGCCTGGGCCTCATCTGACATCCACTTTTTTCCCTGCCCGATTTCGTCCATACTGCTTTTTTCGGAAATTACCTGCGATTTCCGGAAGTTTCGGACGCGCTCCCAAAGACGGGATGAGGGCATGCCAGAACAGCGAGGGAACGGCACCGGCGACAAGACACGGCAGGACGGGGTGACTCGGCGCCAGGCATTACAGCTCGGCGCCGCCACCGCTGGACTGATGGCACTCGACACCACCCCGGCCGGAGCCGAGACGGAAGCGGCGGCGAACCCGGCGCGGGAGCGGTCCTTCGACGAGGGTTGGCGGTTCTTCCGCGGTGAGGCGGCCGGGGCGCAGGCGCCGTCGTTCGACGACAGCGCGTGGCGGCGGCTGGATCTGCCGCACGACTGGAGTATCGAGGATCTCCCCTACGCCACCTCCACGAACGGCGCCGCCAGCGCGGACCCGTCGATCATCGCGCCAGAGACACCGCCCACCTACCCCGGTCTGCCGGACGTGATCGGGCCGTTCGACCCGGCGCGCAGCGAGAACGGCGGCTCGATCGGGTACACGGTCGGCGGGATCGGTTGGTACCGCAAGGAGTTCCGGCTGCCCGGCGACGGTCACGTCGAGCTGCGGTTCGACGGTGTCTACCAGAACGCGGACGTCTGGCTGAACGGCTCGCATCTGGGCTTTCACCCGTACGGCTACACGTCGTTCGCCTACGACCTGACCCCGCTGCTGGACCGGGACGGCGTCAACGTGCTCGCGGTGCGCGTCGACAACACCGGCAGGAACAGCCGCTGGTACGCGGGTTCCGGCATCTACCGGCACACCTGGCTGACCGTGACCGGGCCCGTGCGGATCCCGCTCTGGGGCGTCTCCGTGACGACGCCCGTGGTGGCCGACAACTCGGTGGCACGCGTGGCGGTGTCCGTCGCCAACCGGGGCACGGACAGCACCAGGGCCACCGTGCGCGTGGTGGTGCGCGACCCGCGTGGGCACGTCGTCGCCACGAAACACGCTGCGGCACAGGACATCGCGCCCGCCGCCACCACGGAGGCGACGCTGGACCTCGACGTCGCGCACGCGAAGCTCTGGTCGATGGACTCGCCGAACCTCTACACCGCCCGCGCGGACGTGTTGGTGCGCGGCAAGGTCGTCGACACGGTCACCACCACGTTCGGCATCCGGTCGATCGAGTGGAACGGCACGACCGGCTTCCTGCTCAACGGTCAACCGGTCGAGATCATGGGCGGGAACGTGCACCACGACCACGGGCCGCTGGGCGCTGTCGCGCTGGACCGGTCCGAGGAACGCCGGGTGGAGATCCTGAAGGAAGCCGGTTTCAACTCCATCCGCACCGCGCACAACCCGCCGACGCCCGCGCTGCTCGACGTGTGCGACCGGCTCGGCGTGCTGGTGATGGACGAGTTCTTCGACGTGTGGGACACCGGCAAGAACCCCAACGACTACTCGGTGCATTTCGCGCAGTGGTGGCGCGAGGACCTGACCAGCACCGTGCTCCGCGACCGCAACCACCCGAGCGTCGTGCTCTGGTCGCTGGGCAACGAGATCGTCGACAACACAGCCGGCCGGCGTGGCGCGGAACTGGCGGCACTGCTGCGCGAGCTCGACCCGACGCGGCCGAACACGCTCGGCGGCGGGTCGACACCCGGCCCGAACGACCCGTCGTGGCAGTACGTCGACGTCGGCGACGTGCACTACAACGCGAACGGCCGCACGTACGGCGTGATCCACGACGCCCACCCCGACCACGCGATGACCCACAACGAGACGTTCCCCGCGACGATCCACCAGGACGTGACGTTCGCGAACGAGCACGCCTGGGCCACCGGGACCTGGGTGTGGGCCGCCTGGGACTACCTCGGGGAGGCGGGCATCGGCAAGACGATGATCCCGCCGGTCGGCACCGCGGCGGCCATCGGCGACCAGAGCGTGCTGCCCGGCTGGTCGACCGCCAGGACGCTGCACCACAACTGGGCGGGCTTCGGCTACCCCTTCCCGTACTACCAGGCGAACTGCGGTGACTTCGACCTGATCGGTCAACCCAAGCCGCAACATTTCTGGCGGCGGGCGGTGACCGGCCGCAGCCCTGTCGAGGTGCTGGTGGAGCGACCGGTGCCGCCGGGCACCGAGCAGGTGGCGGTGTGGTGGGGCTACTTCGACGAGCTGGTCAGCTGGACGTGGGACGTCGAACCGGACCACCCGATGGTCGTGCACGTCTACACCCCGGGCGACAGCGTCACGGTGCTGCTCAACGGAACCGAGGTCGCCACCGGCGTGCCGGAGCGGGCCATGGCCACGCTCACCGTGCCGTACCAGCCGGGTGAACTGACCGCGGTCGCCAGCCAGGACGGCCGCGAGATCGGCCGCCAGACGCTGCGCACGGTCGGCGCCCCAGCGGCACTGCGACTCACCTCGGACGTGCGTGCGCTCACCACCAGCCGCGACGACCTCGCCCACGTGCTCGTCGAAGTGGTCGACCGCCGCGGGCGACTCGTGCCCGACGCGCTGGCCGAGGTGTGGTTCGAGGTCGGCGGCGCCGGCGCACTCGCCGCCGTCGGCAACGGCAACCCACACAACGCGGACAGCTTCCGCCTACCCCGCCGCCACACCTGGCACGGGAAAGCACTCGCGATCCTGCGCCCGGCGAAACGCCCGGGCCGGCTCACGCTCACAGCACGAGCGGAAGGCCTACAACCGGCGACTCTCGCTCTACGAGTGGAGCACTGAGCCCGGAGCTCTCGCCGGCCGGCTCGGACATCGGGAGGCCGGCCGGCGCGAGCAGCGAGACCGGCTTCAGGTGTTCTCGAGGTGGGCCAGCGCGCCGATGATGCGTTCGGCGATGTCGGCCGGCCACGGGAAGGCGCGGGTCACGGCGCGTTGGTGGGCCAGGCCGTGCAGGCCCAACCACAGCGCGACCGCGTCACTGGCCAGGTCGGTGCTGGTGGACTGACCCTCGGCGACACAGTCGCCGAGGGTGTCGGTGAGGATCTGCAGGGCCTCGGCACCCAGGGCCACCAGGTCCTCCTCGGTGAGCGAGCTCTCGCCAAGGGCAGGCGCGATCCACAGACCGCCGAACATGGTGCGGTAGCGCTCGGGGTGGGTCTGGGCGAGGTCCAGGTAGGCGTGGCAGACGGCGAACAGCCGCTGCCGAGGGTCCTGGCCCCCGCCCTCCCTTGCCGTGCGCAGGACCGCCGCGAGCCGGTCGAACTCCAGGCGCACCACGGCCAGCATGATGGCCGGCTGGTCGGGGAAGTGCGGGTAGATCGAGGGGGCGGCGATCCCGATCCGGCGTGCGACCGAGCGCAGCGTGACCGCGCGCTCGTCGCCTTCCTCGTCGAGTAGCTCCACCGCCGCGGCGATGATCTCGTCGCGGAGCTTGGCCCCCTCGCCACGGCGGTTGCGCCTGCGGGCCGGTGCAGCGGTCTCCGTGTTCTTCACGCCGTAACCATACACCGCGAAGTTTATGGGTGTTAGGTCTTGCGCGAGTCAGCTTACGGTCGTTACGTTACGACTGTAAGCACACGGATGAAGCCTTAAGGGGTACGTCATGAACAGCGCCGTCGCCACCGAGATCGTTCTGCCGGGCACCGTCGAGCCGGACGGGCTGGAGGTCCGGGTCCGCGATCTCGAGGCCCCGGGCGAGGGGCAGGTCGTCCTGCGCATGGACGCCACCGGGGTGTCCTTCGCCGAGCAGCAGATGCGTCTCGGCAAGTACTACGACCAGCCGCCGTTCCCGTTCGTGCCGGGCTACGACGTGGTCGGCACGGTCACCGCCACCGGGCCGGGCGAGGACCCCGCGCTGGCGGGCCGCCGGTTCGCCGCGGTCACCAAGATCGGCGGGTGGGCCAGTCACCTGCTCGTCGAGGCCGCGGACCTGGTGCCGGTGCCGGACGAGGTGGACGCGGCCGCCGCGGAGACCGTGGCCGTCAACGGCGTCACCGCCTGGCAGATGCTGCACCGCACGGCCAAGGTCCGCGCCGGCGGGACCATCGTGGTGCTGGGCGCCAACGGCGGTGTCGGCTCCATCCTCGTGCAGTTGGCCCGGCACGCCGGGATCAGGGTGATCGGCACGGCCTCGGCCCGCCACCACGAGGCCGTGCGTGAGCTGGGCGCGACCCCGGTCGACTACCGCGATCCGGACATGTACACCCAGATCCGCAAGCTTGCCCCCGAGGGCGTGGACGCGGTGTTCGACCACGTCGGCGGTCCCGGGCTGACGGAGTCGTGGCGGCTGCTGCGCCGCGGCGGAACCCTGGTCAACTACGGCTCCGCGTCGACGAAGAACGAAACCGGCGACGCGAAACTGCCCATTCTCAAGTCGTTCGGGCAGCTGATGGCGTGGAACTACCTGCCGAACGGCAAGAGCGCGCACTTCTACAACTTCTGGGCGGGCCGGCGCTCCAACAAGACGGCCTTCCGCGGCCGGCTCGCGCAGGACCTCACCCAGGTGCTGCGGCTGGTCGCCGACGGCGTGCTGGTTCCGCAGGTCGCCGCGCGGATCCCGCTGACCGATGCCGCCGCCGCGCTGGCGCTCGCCGAGTCGCGCACCGTCCTCGGCAAGGTCGTCATCGTCGCGGGGACGTGAGGTCGCGCAACCACCGGGGTGAGGGCGTCCGCCTGCGGGCCGACATCCTGGTGGCGGCGACCGGGCTCCTCGACTGGGGTGGCGAGCGGGCGGTGACGCTGCGGGCGGTGGCCCGAGAGGTCGGGATCGCCACTCCCTCGATCTACCCACACTTTCCCGACCGGTCGGCCGTCCTGCTCGCCGTGGTCCGCGCGGCCTCAGCCGAACTGACCCACCGGATCCGGGTCGCGATGACCACCGCGTCGCCGGACGACCGCCTGTACGCCGCCGGCCACGCGTACTTCGACTTCGCCGCCGCGCACCCCCGGCGCTACCGCGCCACGTTCGAGCTGGCCGATCCCGACCCCGTCATCGTGCGACTCCTCGCCGGTGCCCTCTCCGAGTGTGTCGCCGCCGGGTACTCGGCCAGCACCGACCCAGCCGCCGACGCGGTCGCGCTGTGGCTGGGCCTGCACGGCGTGGCCCATCAGCGCAGCGTGATCCACAACTTCCCCTGGTCAGCCGACCTCGTGCCACACGTCGTGGCCTCGCTGGCACACCTCGACGTCGAAA
Source organism: Actinophytocola sp. (assembly GCF_036378875.1). Lineage (GTDB taxonomy): Bacteria > Actinomycetota > Actinomycetes > Mycobacteriales > Pseudonocardiaceae > Actinophytocola. The sequence continues at coordinate 65,635 of NZ_DASUVO010000063.1, read as the reverse complement.
GGTCCCACCATGCACGCCACCACCCTCGTCACGTCCGCTCCCGCCTCGGGTGAGGTCGACAGCCGTGCCGCCTACGTCAGCTTCGGGTTGGCCTACGTGTTCGGCCACGGCGCGGCCGCCCTGTCCAAGGGCACCGACCCGGTGCTCGCCATGCCCGGCTGGTTGCCCATGGCGCTGCTCGCCGCCGGACTCGTGGCCGGCACGGCCTACAGCATCGGCGCGGCCACCCGCGCCCAGCGTGGCCTCGGCAAGGCGGAACTGCTCTCCGCCAGGCTGGTCGGGAGCGCATGGATCACCGGCTTCGTCGCCCTGTTCCTGGCCATCACCGGTCTGACCGGCGCCTTCGACAAACCTGAACTGCAGGCCGTCCTCTGGCCGGCCGGATCCACGTTGGTGGTCGGCCTGATCTACCTCGCCGAAGGCTCCGTCCGCCGCAACACACTGCACTACGGCCTCGGCACCTGGCTCACCCTGGTCGGGGGTGCCTCGCTCTTGTTCAGCACTCCCGGCCTCTTCTGGGTACTGACCGTCGCTGGCGGCGGCGCCTACGCCGTGGCCACGATCCTGGAACGCCGCCGCCTGAGCTGTGACGGACCGGGACTGCAGTACCGCACCGACTCCGCGCCGGCGCAGTCATTCATGGACGCGAACCTGTAGCCAGGTGCCGGTTCGGCACGAACCGGCACCTGTTCACGCCCGGGGAATACCCAGTGCGGCGGGTGGAGTGTTCCCCGCGGTGGAACCGACGTGGAACTGCGGGGTCACGATGTAGACGAGTTCGAACACGCCGTCGGCGACCGGTTCCTCCGTGCGCACGCTCTCGCCGATGCGGATGCCGTGCTGGGTGAGCAGAACCTGGTGGCACGGGAAGACGTTGGGACCGACGACGGCCGGGTCGAGCACCTCGAGTCCCCACGTGTCGCTGCCGACCATGGCCACCCGGCGGGATGCCAGGTAGCGGGCCTCGCGCAGGTAGATGCCCGGTTCGTTGGTGATGAAGCGGCGGTTGGCCTCGTCGTTCGGGTCGTCGAAACCGCTGCGGTTCAACAGGTGCGTCCATCCGGTGCGGAACAGCGCCACCTCGCCCGCCCCCGGCTCGCGGCGCACTCCCTGCCTGCGCAACGCTTCCCTCATGTCGGTGAGCGTGATCCGGTAGTTGTCGCGCAGCACCCATTCACCGTTCACGGGTGAGCGGAACAGGTCGGTGTGCGCGCCCTGGGCCAGTTTGAGGCCGACGATGTCGTAGATGACGCCGCGGGTCACGATCGGGCCGAGGTTCTCGTTGCCGAGTTTCGCCAGCCCGCGCGGCGTGGCGATGTCCGGCCCGCGGAAACCGTTGTAGTAGGTCTCGCCGACGCCGATATGGCCGAGGTTGTCCAGCTGTGTGGCGATCTGGTAAGTGCCGCTGTGCGGAAACCGGTCCTCGTGGAAGGAAAGCGTGTTGGGACCCAGGGGCGCGACCGACTGCAGGATGCCGGATTCCGGGGACACGCGCGGATCGTAGGTCGCGGCCGGGACGAAGTCGCCACTCGGCTGGTAGCCGCTCACCGTGAGCCGCTGGCGCAGCACGCGGGGCGGAACCCCGGCGAACGCGGGGAAGTTGTCCTGCATCAGCTCGCCCAGGTTGTAGGTCTTCACCGGGCCGCGGCCCTCCAGCAACCGCAACGCCTTCCGGGTCCGCTCCGGGGTCACCTCGTTCCACGCGCCGCGCTGGTCATCGGCACCGTAACGCCGGGCGGTCTTCTCGGCCCAACCCGCGACCTCGTCCAGAGTGAACATCTCGTCGGTGAACTCTTCCCCGTCCGCCGAAGCCGTCCCGGCCGCTGTTCCGACGCCTGCCGAAACAGCGGCCGTGACCGCCGCCGCCTTTGCCGTCAAGCCGAGAACATCTCGCCGGCTGTGCAGATAATTCCGCAGAAAATCAGGGCGCATAACCGGGCAGCTTATCGCGAAAGCACGAATTCTCGTGACACGTCCGGGTGACTCAGCGCGGCGCGATGGCGTGTGAGGTCGTTCACACAAGGTCACAACCGAGCCAGGGGCCGGTGTCTGGAGGGCACGACGAAAGGAACAACATCATGATTCTGATCACCGGAGCCAACGGCGTCGTGGGGCGTCAGGTAATGCGTGTGCTGCTGAGGGAGGGCACGGCCGTCACCGCGGTCACGCGTGGTCCTGGCGGGGCCCCGCTTCCGGCCGGCGCGCGAGTGGTCGACGGGGACCTGTTTCGTCCACAGTGGATCGAAACGGCGTTGGCCGGAGTGGAGGCGGTACAGATCAGCCCGCGTGCCACCGGCCCCGGTCTCGGTGAGCTCCTGAAGCTGGCCGTCGCCCAGGGCGTGCGGCGTGTGGTGCTGCTGTCGGCCACCACAGTGGAGCACCCGGCGGGAGAAGCCCGCTTCGCCGCCCAGTTCACGGCCGCCGAGGACCTCGTCACGCGCTCCGGTCTGGACTGGACCGTCCTGCGCCTGGCCGACTTCGCCGCCAACGCGCTGGCCTGGGCGCCGCAGATCCACGCCGGTGACGTGGTGCGCGGTGCGTACGGCCACGCCGCCACCTCCCCGATCCACGAGGCCGACATCGCGGCGGTCGCCGCACAAGCCCTCCGGGGCCGCCTTCACACGGGGGCGGTCCACACGCTGACCGGGCCGGGGTCGCTGGACCAGTTCGAGAAGGTGCGGCTCCTCGGCGCCGCCATCGGCCGAGCCCTGTCCTTCCAGGAGGTCTCACCCGAGCAGGTACGGCAGAGAATGCTCGCGCAAGGGCTGCCCGAGGAGGTCCCCGCGCGTCTGCTCGGGTCTCTGGCCGACTACGCCCTTCGCCCGGGACCCACGACCAGCACCGTGGAAGACCTGCTGGGTCGGCCCGCGCTCACCTTCGCCGACTGGGCACGCGACAACGCGGCCGCCTTCGGGGTGGGCATCGAGACTGCCGCGCTGCGCTGACCGTTCGCGTGTCCAACCGTGTGGACCGGCGAGTTCAACAAATCGCGGATGACCGAATTGTTGAACTCAGGGGTCCTGAGTGTTGGACACGCGGGTCAGGGCGTCCGAGGTGAGCTTGTCGGCCGCTTCGGCCCAGCTTGCCCGGTCGTCGGCGGTGATCTTCTTGAAGAGCTTCAGGTTCGAGATGTCGGAGCGGCGGCCCGCGTATCGCAGGAGTGCGTTCGCCGAGTGGTACCGGACCAGGTACTCCGGGTCGCGGACGGCACGGTCCAGTGTCTGGATCAGCGGCACGGTCGGCGTGAACGTGGCGAGCGCGATCGCGGCGTCGATGCGGACGCCCCAGAACTCCTGTGACCCGAGGACCGACGCGATCGGCTCGGCCCAGGACTCGTCGCCGGTCAGCGCGTTTAGCGCCTGGGCCACGCGGACGAGGAACGTGCCGGTCGCCGTCGCCGCCGCGGTGCGTAGCAGTGCCTCGGCATCCTGCGGGGCACGGCCCTCTTCCGCCATGGCCAGAATCGACAGTGCGGCCACCGGGTCCTCGGCATCGAGGCCGGCCGGCAGCATCCGTGCGACCTCCTCGGGTGGCAGGCTCAGCAGACGACGGAAGTCGGGGCCGTCGTGCCAGACCAGGTACGGGTCGCCGAACACGTCGTCCCGCCACCGGTTCCAGGAATCCACACGACAAAAGGTACTTGGATCTCCGGCTGCTACTCGGTGAGCACCACGAGCTTGCCGCTGACCGTGTTGTCCTCCATGGCGCGGTGTGCGTCGCGGATTTCGTCCAGGCGGTAGGTGTGGGTCGGGCCGAGGCGCATCGAGCCGTCGGCGATCTGGTCCAGGTAGCGCTGCAGCACGTCGGAGGGCAGGTCGTTCGCCTCGCCGCTGTAGGCGGAGAGCCGGACGCCGTCCGGGAGGTACCCGATCGGGTAGAAGTCGGGGATCGTCCACTGGTTGGACAGCATCCCGGTGAAGCAGACCGTGCCGTGGACCCTGGTCGCGGCCAGGGTGTCCGGCAGGGTCGGGGTGCCGACCAGCTCCAACGCGGCGTCCACGCCGTCGGGCACGATGCGGCGGACCTCCTCGGCGATGGCGCCCTTGTCGAGGATCGGGTGGTCGACGCCGTGTTCGGCGAGAGTGTCGAGCCTGCCGGGCTGGCGGGTGGTCGCCAGGACCGTCGCACCGAGGTCACGGGCCAGCGCGGCGGTGGCGTAGCCGAGGGCGGAGGTGCCGCCGCGGATCAACAGGGTCTGGCCGGCCCGCAGGTCGAGCCCGGTGGTCAGCGAGCCGTACGCGGTCTGCACTGTCTCCGGCACGCCGCCGATCACGGCCCACGGCAGGTCCGAACGGAACGGCACCACCTGGGACCTGGGCACCACGGTGTACTCGGCGTACCCGCCGTCGAAGGCACGCCCCATGCCACCCATCATGGTGACGACCTGCTGGCCGGGCAGGAGGTCGGTGGCCCCGTCCACGGCGTCCACGACACCGGCGGCCTCGATCCCCGGCACGATCGGGAACCGCAGGTCGCCCTCGGCCAGCCCGAGCCGCAGGTGCAGCTCGGAACGGTTGAGCCCGAACGCCTTCACCGCGATCCGGACCCATCCGGGTCGCGGCGAAGGCACGGGGAGTTCACGGATCTCGAGGTTTTCCACCGGGCCGGGCTCGGTGAGCACGACCGCCCGCATCGTCGTCACAGCAGGCAGGATAGTCAGTCCACACCGGACCGGCCCGGTGAACGAAGCCAGACCATTCGGCACCTGAGCGAGCCGCCGGGTCAAGGCCCGCGAACGCCGAGCGGCGTCGAACGGGACCGCTTGCGCGGCCGCCGAACACTGGTCAGCCCCATCGCGCGTCCCGCAAGGACGCCCGAAGGGGAAGGTCCAGCGCCGCCACCGCGCGTTGAATGAGCGCCACTGGCACAGAACAGGAGGTGGGACCACATGTCCGACACGGAGGGCCAGGAGACGCGGGTGGAGTTCCGCGGAGCCCAGATCGAGGAGACCGACGAGCAGATCGAGGTCGTCGACGTCGAGGAGATGAGCGAATGACCGGGGCGGTCGCCAAGGTCACCGCGGTGACCAACGCCATCAAGGAAGCCTGGTGGCTGGTCGAGAAGAGCGAGTCGGTGGTGAACGTCAACGCCGACCAGGCCAACGCGGTGCCGGAGGACGCCGACTGGGTCAACGACCTCACCCAGGCCGCCGGCCCGAACTACAAGGACATCACCTACTCCAGCTCCTGGTACATCTGGAACCCGTTCGGGGACGACCACGAGTCAAGCACGTCCATCACCATGCGGGTGTTCTGGATGTACGGCGCCAAGTACCGGGGCGGCGGCGCGTTCATCCCGACCGCGTGGGTGGAGGTCGTCCACCTGGATCCTGGTTACAACAACGACATCGACATCTCCGTGCACGTGGGCCAGCCGTCCAACGTGGGCACCGAGACCGCGCCGATCGCCGCGCTGCCGCTGAGCATCACGGTGAAGGAGGACTCGATGATCCCCGGCCAGGACAACCAGGAGACGTACACGGTGATGCTGTACGGCACGGGCCACGGCCAGGTCTACGGCTAAGCGCTCTTGCGGATGAGGCCCGTGTAGCCGGCGAGTGCGAGGGTGGCCAGCCCCCACACGGCGGCCTGCACGATCCACAGCAGCACGGTGAACACCTGACCCGCCACGGATTCCGTGTCCAGGTCGCAGCGGGAGCGCAGTCCGGTCGGGCCCAGTGGCAGCCCGCGGTCGAGCCCCAGCCCGATCAGCTCGATCGTCGAGCACGGCGTCCTCGGCGCGCTGGAGGTGATCGTGTGCTCGGCGGCGTGGCGGCCAGGGCCGGTCATGACGTGACCGGCCCACAGGGTCACGCCGCCGGCGGCGGCCAACGCCACCAGCAACGCGAGTGCGGTGCGCCGGGCCCGGTAGCCGTAGCCGGCCAGCGCACCCCACAACCAGTGGAAACGACGCGTGAGCCATCCCCCGAGCGCGGCGGGCGAGCGGTGTCGCAGGTCCTGTTGTTGCGCGATCAGGATGTTCCGTGCGTTGCCGTCGTGTCCGGCGGCCCGCTCGACCGCGGCGAGCTGCTGGTACGGCGAGGGCCGGTATTCTTTGGTGTGGTGGCGAACGAGGTGCAGCCACTGCCGCCAGTCCGCGCCCTCGATCGAGCCGTAGCTGAAGTCGTTGAGGTTGACCAGCCGCCCGTCGCACGCCGCCGGGTCCGGGCAGACGACGTCGGTCGGGAACCACACGCTGGCTCCCACCTGTGCCTCGCGCAGGTCCAGTAGCTGGCCGTCCGGGTTGCTGATCGTCATGTTGCCGAACACGAGCTGCCCGCCGATCCGGGAGTCGCCCAGTCGGATCGCCGCGTGCCGACCGGCCCCGGACATCCGGGTCAACTGCAGGAACACGTTGCCCTGAACGCGTAGCTGGGCGGCGAACAAGGCGGGGCCGGCGTCGTTGTCCACTTCCGACTCGACGACGCGTAACCCGGCCACGTGCGCGCCGAGCAACCAGATCGTGCCGTCCTCCGCCGAGCCGGACATCCGCGTTCTGAGCAGCACGGGGGTGCCGTCGACACGCAGACCGTCGGCGTGCACGGCGGCCCCGGAGTCGTTGCGCACCTCGGTGTCGACCAGGTAGAGGTCGCCACCGACGCGTGCGTTCGCCAGCTGGAGCGCGCCTGGGCTCCCCGCACCCGAGAACCGGGCACCGTGGACGAGCAGATCACCGCCGACATGCGCACCCTCGGCACCCAGCGCTGGGCCGGACGTGTTGCGGATGTCGGCGCCGTCGAGGCTGATCCGCCCGCCGATGCGCGCCCCGACCACCCGGATCGCGCCCATGTCACCGTGACCGGACACCGTCACCTGGTCGAGGAACATGGTGCTGTCGACCGTCAGGGTCGCCGCGTCCAGCGCCGGCCCGGTGTCGTTGCGGATGTCCGTCCGTGACATGTTCAGCTCGCCCTTGAGGTGGGCGCCGACCATGCGGACCGCGCCCTTGCGCCCCTCTCCCGACAGCCGGGCATCCCGGAGGAGAACGATGCCGTCCACCTGCATGCGGTCGGCGTGCAGTGCGGAACCGAAGTCGTTGCGTACTTCCACCCCGTCCAGGGAGAGCGCTCGGCCGACGTGGGCGCTCAGCAGCCGCACCGCACCCGTCTTCTCGGTCCCGACGATCGTGGCCTCGTCGAGCAGCAGGTCACCGCTGATCCGCACGCCGGCGGCCCGGAGCCCGGCGAGCCGGCTCCTGACCAGCACGAGTCGGGGCAACGCCGCCTGGGTGAGGTCAACCGGCTCCTCGATGTCGCAGTCGACCAGGTCCAGGCCCACCTTGGCCGTCACGTAGTCCAGTTCCAGCGCGCCGACCACGCGGGCGCCGCGGAGCCGGACGCCACGCGGGTCCAGTTCGCCGCGCCGACCGAGGAGCAGTTCCCGGATCAGCGCCGCGCGGATCGGCACACGGTCGGCGCAGACCAGTTCGGTGCCACCACACGCGGCGTCGGTCAACGCCGACTCGTGGTCGGTCAGGTCGTCGAGCACCCGACGACCTTGTCACGACAGTCAGTTCGCAGACCAGACAGTGGCCGAGTTGTCGCCGAAGGAGGGCGAGTAGCTGATCCGGTCGATCTGGAAGTCCGCCGGCACGTCGAACAGGACCGTCCACGTGTCGTCGGCGCCGGCGGCCAGCGGCATGCCGTTCTTCTCCGTGGTGCCATGGATGTGGTCGCGGACGAACTCGTCCGCCGCGTTGTGCACCGCGAAGATGCGGAGGTCCGCGTCAGAGTCGATGTCGTCGTAGGCGTTGTCCCCGGTGTTGGCGACGGTGAACTCGACGCCCACGAGACGCCGGCCGTCGCCGGCCCGCACCTCCTGGGTCGGTTCGGCGGGGTCGATGATCCTGGTCGCGGTGACCCGCAGCGCGATGTCGACGCCGTTGCTCTCACCGGTGACCTCGGCCTCCTCGCCCAGCCGGTGCACGGTGGCCTCGTCGCTTGATCGCTCTGGCAGCGGTGGCGCCGTGTTCACCGACTGTCCGGACGTCTTCCACAGCAGGGTTTCGTCGCCCTCGAAGTCCATCATCTGGAAGTCGACCGCCTCGACGGCGACGTCCTCCGGGAGCTGGGCGGTGAGGTAGCCGACGATGGTCTGACCGGGGGCGAGCCGCAGCTGGTCGAACATGGTCCCGGCCGTGGTCTCGTCGAACGAGTGGTTGTCGTACACCGTCCCGTCACTGCCGTGGAAGTGCACGGTGCCGGTGGGACCGATGAGCTGGTCCTCCTTCGCGCGGTTGGTGACCTGGAGTCGCAGCGCGACGAGCCGCTTGCCCTCCTCGAGCTTGTCGTGGTCGCCCTGCGAGTAGTACGGCGCGGGGTCGAGCAGCACGAGCGGCGTCACCTCGAGGCCGCCGCCGATCTCCGTCCGCTGTGTCACCCCGAGTACCAGATCTGGCCTCGCCGTGCCGGCGACCGCCGAGCTGCACGCGGTCACCGTGCAGAGCACCACCGCCAGAAGTGACATCCACCGTCGCATTGGCACACCTTAGTGCCAGGGTTCGTCACCGACCTGGAGGGTCGTGTCCTGCTCGGCGGCGGCGTCGATGGCCAGGGCGATGCGGTGGTCCTGGATGCCGTCGGCGAGCGGGTACGGCTCGGGCCCGCCGCCGGTGGCCCACGCCGCGGTGTCCGCCAGCAGCGTGGCGATCGCGATCTCCTCGTCGTTCCACCGCTGCCCCTGGTACGGGTTGCGGTAGAGCACGTCGGCGCCACAGGCGAGGTGGTCGGTGTCGAACCCGTCGAGGTCGAGGTCGTAGCCGGTCTGGCGGCGCACGATCGGGGTGCGGACGATCGTGCGGTCCTCGGCGAGGTGGACGACCTCGTGGTCACGCAGTTCGCCCGTGGTGCCGCGAACCAGCAGGCGGCGGTTGAGCAACTGGTTGTGCCACTGGTTGTCGGTGAAGTCGTAGAGCCCGAAACCGCCGCCCGGGAAGACGATCGTGGCCAGGGTGGTAGTCGCCTGCCTGATCTCGACCGGGTCGGCCCAGCCCGTGCGGGACAGCGGATCGGCGAGCGGCGCGGTCGTGCGCGTGGCCCGCACCTCGACCGGCCCTCGGCCGGCGCCGAGGTAGGCCCGGATGAGCGAGATGGCGTGGTACTGGTGGGTCGAGGAGACGTCCACCCGGGTCGGCGTGCCGATGACGCCGGAGCGAACCAGCGCCAGCCGTGCGGCGTGGACCGGCATCCGGGTGTACTGCTCGGCGACCTGGACCAGCCCGCTGTCCCCCACGTCCCGCCACAGCGCACGGAGTCCGTCGAGGTCCGGCGCAGGCGGGGTCTCCGCGAGCACCCGCACGCCACGGGCCACCAGTTCCGTCACCAGCGACGGCGTCACCGCCCACGGCACCGCGGTGACCACGAAATCCGGTTTGGTGGCAAGGCATTCGTCCAACGACAGGTAGACGGGCACGGGCAGTTCCTTCCCCTGCCGGGACACCACGCCGACACAGGTGAGACCGTCCAGTGCGGCGGCCAGACGCCAGAAGTACTCGGCCCGCCATCCGGAGCCCACGATCGCGAAGCTGCTCATACCGCCATCCAAACACGGAACTCGTGGCGCACACACACGTGGTGACGGATCGTGGTTGGGGTTGTGGTGCCGCGCGCCCGGGTCGTGACGGACCGGGATCAAACGTGATGAATCGTAACGACAGGAGTTCAGCCGTCGAAGCCCTCCACAATGGACGAATGGCGACCTTTGGGGGGAATGCCGAGATGGTTGACTCACGAGACGTCTGCGCCACCAGGTCCAGCGAAGACCATGTACGCCAACGGTTTCGGCACACGGTCAGGTGGTCGATCGCGGCGGCGGCGTCCGTTCTGGCCATGGCAGGCGTTTCCCTGTGGTCAGGGCCCGCGCCGATGGTGGCGCCCTGGGACAACTTCATACTCCTCGACGGCGGTTACCGGATCATCCTCGGACAGGTTCCGGGCACCGACTTCACCAACCCGATCGGCCCGCTGGCCTACGAGCTGGTGTCGTTGGGCATGCGCGTGCAGGCCGTGCCGTCGCTCGTCGCGCTGACCTACGGCGACCTGATGTTCCTCGGTGTCACCGCGTTCCTGGCCTGGATCGTCGCATGGCCCCGCATGCGTCTGGTGTCGGCCCTGGGGTTCACGATCTTCATCGGGCTGGTCGTGGTAGCCGTTCGCCCGCTGGGCTACGCGGCGGACACCACAAGCTATGCCATGCTGTACAACCGATACGGCTGGGTGCTCTACACGATCCTGCTGGTACTAGTGCTGTTGAGGCCACGGGAAGACGCCGGTTCACGTGGCGACCTCGTCCACGGCTCGATACTGGGAGTCCTGATAGGACTGTCGTTCTACTGTAAGATCACCTATTTCCTGGTCGGTGTTGGCGCGGTGGTCGTCGGGCTCGTTCTCGACACATTGCCCAGACGGCGCGGTATCGGCATCGGGGCCGTCGCGGGCTTTCTCGCCGTTGGCATGATGTTCTGGCTCGTGTTCGGGATCCGCGTCACCGGCTATCTCGGCGATCTTGCCACCAGCGTCGGCGCGCAAGGCGGCCAACAACGGCTGTCAATGCTGGCGAACAGCGTCTTCTACACCCTTCCCGTGACCGCGTTCACGATTCTCGTGCTCTGCGTTCTCGCGAAAACCCGGACGCGAAACCCGGACGCCAGGCCGAAACTTTCGCTGTTGTCGGTCTCGGTCGCCGCGGCCTACGTCCTGGGTTCCAGTGTGCTCGTGTCCGCGGGAAACGCGGGCGAGAAGACCGACCTGCCGGCGCTCGTGGTCATCGTGTTGCTGCTGGTCGGCTACCAGGCGACGACCGCGCCCGACCAGCCGGCCGCTCGTCGTTCGAAACCGTTGCTGCTCGGGCTCATCGCACTGGTGGTCGTGGCGGTCGTCCCCATCGCCTCGCGGGATGCCTTGTCGATAGCCAACAGCGTCTCGTACCACCTCAGCCATCCGCCCCGCGACGGACAGTTGGCCAGCGAGCATCTGAGGGATTTCACCGTCCCCGCCAACAGCACGTGGGAGACGGCCTACCGGACCGCCAACCAGGTGCCCGGCATGCTCAACGACGGCATGGCACTGCTCCGCCGTCACATCCAACCGACCGACACCGTCGCGGTCGTGGCGATGACCAACCCGTTCTCGTTCGCGCTGTCCCTGCCTCCCGCACGCGGTGTGCCGCTGTGGTGGGACGTCGACATCAGTTTCGACGCCAACACCCACCTCGACGCCGCGCAGGTCTTCGGGAGCGCACGGTGGGTGATGATCCCGCGCATGGTCGCCGGGCAGGGCTGTTGCCAGGCCACGGTGCAGGCGATGCTCGACCTCTACGACCCCTACCTCAGCACGCACTACGTCGAAAGCGAGCGAACCGACAGCTGGCTGCTGCTCGTGCGAGCCTGACTGGCTGTACGGGTGCCCGGATGCCAGCCCGACAAGTTGGTTCCGGTGCCAAAGCAACCAAATGGGCTGCCAAACGACATTGGTAGTGATTGCGAACGGATCTGGGTGATTGGGGTTCGCGCGTCCGAAACGATCTCTGGGGGATTGCTGCCATGTCTTGGTTTGCTGTGCTGCCGCATGCGCTCATTGCGGTCGCGTGGGTGTGGGGACCTGGTTTACCGGTCTCTTACCTGCTGGGGTTGAGGGGAATCGCGGCCCTCGGGATCGCGCCGTTGATCAGTATCGCGGTGGTCGCGTCGACCGCCGTCGTGGCGGGGACGGCCGACGTCGACTGGTCGATACCGTTGGTGCTGGTCGCCGTCGCCGTGGTCACGGCGATCGTCGGGCTCGGGGCGTTTCTGTTGCGCCGCAAGGAGTTCCTGGCGGCGAATCCCGATCCGTGGCGGCTCACCTCGGTCGCGATGGTCGGGTTGCTTCCCGCGCTCGTGCTCGGCGCGCTGAGCGTGATGCGTGGCGTTGGGTCGCCGGACGCGATTTCGCAGGTGTTCGACACACCGTTCCACTACAACGCGCTCGCCCACATCCGTGACTCGCACGACGCGTCTGCGCTCACCCTGCAGACGATGGGCGACCCGGAGGTCACGGCATCGTTCTACCCGGCGGCGTGGCACGACCTGACGTCGCTGGTCATGATGTCCACAGGTGCCTCGATTCCCGTTGCCGCCAACGTGTTCTGCGCCGTGGCCACCGTGCTGATCTGGCCGCTGTCCTGCCTTCTGCTGGTGCGGCAGCTGTTCGGCCGCAACACCGCCGCGCTCGTCGTCGCCGGCGTGCTCTCCATCGCCTTTCCCTTGTTCCCGTGGGACTTCTTCGGTTGGGGCGTGTTGTGGCCCAACCTGCTCGGAATGTCCATCGCTCCCGCGCTCTTCGCGTTGGCGCTCACCGTCACCGGATGGGTGAAGGACGACGCCATCGGGCGGGGACGCGGCTGGCTCCTGCTCGTCGTCGCGGTGGTCGCGGGCGGGTTCGCGCACCCGAACGTGCTGTTCTCGGTGCTCGTGCTGTCGATCCTCCCGGCCGGCGCCACGCTTTTCCTGCGTGCCAGGCGACTCCGCGGTGAGGGGCGGGGTCGCCGCGGTGTCGTCGAGTGCGCCGGTTTCGCCGCGGTGATTCTCGGCGGCTGGTTGTGGTCGGCCACCTCACCGGCGTTCGCCGACGCCCGCGACTGGGACTGGAAGCCGTTCGAGCAACCGGCCGCCGCGGTCGGCGAGGTGCTGCTCAACGCCACCAACGAGCACGAGGCGTTGTGGCTGCTGTCGGCGGTCGTGCTCGTCGGCGCGTTCATGGTCCGCCGCTCCCCCGCGCTGTGGTGGGTGCTCGCCGGCCACATCGTCACCGGCATCCTGTACATGTTCAGCGCGGGTCTCAACACGACGGTCACCCGCATGTTCACCGGCTACTGGTACAACGACGCGCACCGGCTCGCCGCCATGCTGCCGATCACCGGGGTGCCGCTCGCGGTCGCCGGTGTCCTGTATCTCGCCACCCTGCTGCGGCCGTACCTGCGGAAGGTGAACGTCAAGGTGGCGGCCGTGCCGGCGATCGCGGCCGCGCTGACCGCCCTGCTGGCCGTGACGACAGGCGGGCTGTATCCGGCCGACCGTGAGAACCGGATCATGGCGACCTACCCGCGCGTCGAGGAACAGAAGCTGGTGACCGACCAGATGAGGGCGTTCTACGACCGGATCGCCGACGAGATCCCCGAGGACGCGGTGGTGATCGGCAACCCGTTCGACGGCAGCGTCATGCTGTGGGCACTGGCCGACCGGAAGGTGCTGTTCCCGCACTTCCTCGTCACCGAGAGCCCCGACCAGCTCTACCTTGGCGAGCACCTGAAGAAGGCAGCGACTGACCCGAAAGTGTGCCGGGCACTGGCCCGCTACCACGTCGAGTACGTGCTGATCGGCAAGAACGACCCGGAGATCGCCGTGATCACGCCGTACGACGGCATCGCCGGTGTCGGGTACCACGAGGGCTTCGAGCTGGTCGACCGTGCCGGGCCGACCAGGCTCTACCGCATCACCGCCTGCGAAGGTCAGGGCCGGCAACCCTAATCGGCGTGGGCCCAGGCCTTCGCGAGCCTGACCTTGCCGCCCGACTGCAGCAGGGATCCGGAGTACAGCCGGCTCGCCAGCAGCACGATCAGGACCACCGTTGCGGCCACGATGCCCAGTGACACGAACGGCTCCCAGACACTCGCCTCGTCGGAGAACAACCGCACGGGCATGGCGATGGCGGCCCCGAACGGCACGTAGGACATCACGGTCATGACGGTCGCGTTGTCGGAGAAGAACACCGTGGCCATGTACGGGCCCATGGCCAGCAGCATGACGACACCCATGCTCGACCCGAGGTCCTCCTGGCGGCTGACGAGTGAGCCGGCGACGGCCCACATCGCGGCGAGCAGTACGAAACCGAAGCACATGAAGGGAACGAACCAGCCGAGGGCGGGCGCGATGATCGACAGCAGTTCGGTGTGCCCGCCGATGGCGAGTGCGATCGGCGCGGCGACGGCGATCACCACGACCTGACCGAGGGTCAGCAGCGTGTGGCCGATGATCTTGCCGGCGAGCATGGCCCGCACCGGGATGGTCGACACGAGGATCTCCACGATCCGGGTCTGCTTCTCGGTGACCGTGCTCTGCGCGATGGCCGAGCCGCCCATCGCGAAGATGAAGAACATCAGCGCGAAGATCTGGATCACCACCTGGCGTGCGTCCTCGCTGACCGGGGAGTTCTCCAGCAGGTCGACTGGTGGCGCGGTGGCGAGCGCCGCGACGACGTAGTTGGGCGCGTCGTCGAGCGCGACCACCCGGAGCCCGGTGACGGAGTTCCCGGTGGTGTCGGGGACGATCGCCGCCTCGACCTCCTCGGAGCGGATCAGCTCCTCGGCGGCCTCGACGGTGCCGACCTCACGGACCTTGAGGTCGGCACCGGCGAGGACCCGAGCGGCCTCGGGTCCCACGGTCGCGACCGTGTCCGGTTCGCCGGCGAACGCCTTGGGAAGGATGGCGAGCGCGAACAGCCCGGCCACGATGACCGCGAGTCCGATCCAGAAGCCCTTCATCCGCAGGAAGCTCTTCGCCTCCCGCTCGGCCACCAGCCGGGTGGCCCTGCTGAACGACGTGGCCACTCAGATCACCTCCTTGAAGATCTCGTCGAGCGACGGCAGCACCGGTGCGAAGCTGCGCACCCCGCCCTTGCCCAGCGCCACCCGCAACACGTCCTGGTCGGCGCGCTCACCGTCGACGATGTCGAACACCGCCCGCGGCCCGTCCAGGTCGACGACCCGCACCCCGGGGTGGTCCCGCAGCCAGCCGGCGTCGGAGTCCACGACCAGCTCGAACCGTGCCGAGCCGTACCGCGCCCGCAGCTCCTCCCGTTCGCCGGCCGCCTTGATCACCCCGCCAGAGATGATCACGAGGTCGTCGCAGAGTCGCTCGACCACGGCGAGCTGATGGCTGGAGAACAGCACCGGCACGCCGGCCGCGGCCCGCTCCCGCAGCACGGCGAGCACGGTGTCCACGGCGATCGGGTCCAGGCCGGAGAACGGCTCGTCGAGGATGAGCACGTCCGGGTCGTGCACCAGCGCCGCCGCCACCTGCACCCGCTGCTGGTTGCCCAGCGAGAGCGCTTCGAGCTTGTCGTCCGCGCGGTCGGTCAGCTCCAGCTGTTCGAGCAGCTTGGCGGTACTGGCCTTCGCGTCGGCCAGGCTCATCCCGTGCAGCTGGCCGAGCCAGACGATCTGCTCGGCGATCTTCATCTTCGGGTAGAGCCCGCGTTCCTCCGGCATGTACCCGAACCGCTGCCGCACGGCCTGGGTCACCGGTTCACCACGCCAGGTCACCGTGCCGCCGTGAGGGGCGAGCACGCCGAGGATGATCCGCATCGTGGTCGTCTTGCCGGATCCGTTGGCCCCGAGGAACCCGGTCATCCGCCCCGGCCGGACGTCGAACGACAACCGGTCGAGCACCTGGTGATCGCCGAAGCTCCGGCTGATCGTGGTCACTTGCAACATGCGGCCGAGGGTAGGGAGTCGGGTCCCTCGACCGCGTCCGGCGCGCGACCCACGGCCGGGTCCTCCTCGCGATCTACACGCCGCCCGGCGCGACGATCCCGTTCTCGTACGCGAAGACGACCGCGTGTGTCCGGTCGCGGAGGCCGAGCTTGGTCAGCACGCGCGAGACGTGCGTCTTCACCGTGGTCTCGCCGAGGAACAGCTCCTTGGCGATCTCCGCGTTGCTCGCGCCGCGGGCCAGCTGGACCAGCACCTCGAACTCGCGGTCGGTCAGCTCCGGTGGCCGGTGCGCTGGCACGGGCGGCGCCGGCGCGGAGAACCGCGCGATGACCCGGCGGGTGACCTCCGGGGACAGCAACGCGTCGCCGCGGGCCACGATCCGGACCGCCTCGACGAGGTCCTCCGGCGACGCGTTCTTCAGCAGGAAGCCGCTCGCACCGGCACGCAGCGCCTCGAACAGGTAGTCCTCCCGGTCGAACGTGGTGAGGATGACCACCCGCGTGTCCACTGTGGAGGACCCGAGGACGCGTCTGGTCGCCTCCAGCCCGTCGATCCCGGGCATCTGGACATCCATCAGCACCACGTCGGGCTCCAGCCGCGTGGCCAGGTCGACCGCGGCCAGCCCGTCGCCCGCCTCGCCGACGACCTCGATGTCGTCCTCCATGCCGAGGATGACCCGGAAGCCCGCGCGAACGAGGTCCTGGTCGTCGGCGAGGAGTACCCGCAGCGTCATGAGTTCTCCCTCGGGCCCGCCGGGACCGGCAGGCTCGCGCGTACCCGGTAGCCGGCGTCCCGGCGAGGCCCGGCCTCCAGCTCGCCGCCGTGGACGGCGACACGTTCCCGCATGCCGACGAGCCCGAACCCGCCCCGTTCCGGCCGGCCGGCGTGCCCACGGCCGTCGTCGGTGACCTCGATCTCCAGCGCGCTGTCGAGGTAGCGGACGCGGACGTCGGCCGTGCGGGCGCCGGCGTGCTTGACCACGTTGGTCAGCGCTTCCTGCACCACCCGGTAGGCCGAGAGCGCCACGCCCTCCGGCACCGGCCGCGGGTCGCCGTAGACGCCGTGGGTCACCTCGATGCCGGCCGCGCGGGCGGAGGACAGCAGCTCGGAAAGCTGGTCAAGGCCCGGGGTCGGGGTCGGCTGCTCGGCGTCCTCGGCCAGTTCGGCGCGCAGCACCCCGAGCAGCCCACGCAGCTCACCGATCGCGGTGCGAGCGGTCTCCTCGACGGTCTGCAACGCGGTGCGGGCGAGCTCCGGATTCTTGTCGAGCGCCCGCCGGGCGGCGCCGGCCTGCACACCCATCACGGACACGTGGTGGGCGACGACATCGTGCAGGTCACGGGCGATCCGCAACCGCTCGGCCACGATCGCGCCGTGGGTGTTCTGCTCCTGCGAGCGGCGCAGCTCGTCCGCCTGGTGCTCGAGCTGTGCCTGGCGGCGAGCCGACAGCCACGCCATGTTGCCGACCAGCCAGGCGATGAAGAAGTACACGACGTTGACGACGATGTTGACGAGAATGAGCGCCACGAAGGGGTCGAACGGCCCGGCGGCGTCCTCGAAGTCCGGCCGCGGTTCGAGGATGACCTCGACCAGCGACACCCCGAGCCAGCCGGCCATCAGGACGATCACGCCGATCCGCGCCCACCGCGCCACCGTCCGGTTCGGCTGCCGCGCGCCCACGGTGTAGAAGGCGAGGAACAGCGCGAACCCGGGTGTGTTGTTGTCCCCGATGTGCCGCGCCTGCGCCACGATGAACACCACACTGACGACCATCAACACCGCGACCGGAAACCGCCGCCGCACCGCCAGCGGCGCACAGAGCGCGGCGGCCCACAGGAACTGCTCGGCCAACGAGGGCGCGGACCCGAAGGCGAACGCGCCGACGCTGTTGACCAGCACGAGCAGGACGAGCCCGCAGGCCAGCGCCCCGACCGCGACCAGCACGTCACGCCGCTGCTCAGCGGGCGTGGGCCGCGGCCGCCGCCACCGGCTCCAGTCAGACTCGAAGGTCCCCATGGCGGTCAAGGTAGCCGGTGTGGTGGCCGATGTCTCGAGGGTGCCCTTGAGGACCTGAACGTCCCGAGGGTGCACTTCAGGACATCGGGGAACCGGCCCTCGGTTCAAGGAAAGCGCTTGCCCGGACGCGGGGTCCGGCGGTTTAATCGTTGCAACAGCGCTGTTCGACCGACCCGGGAGTGCGCCGATGCGCCGTCGTCGAAGCTTGTCGCTCTTCTTTCTCGTGGCCGTGCTCCTGACGACGTTCGTACCGGGCGCGTCGGCCAACGCCGGCAACCGGGCTCCCGGTGCGCCGACCCACCTGACCGTCGACGGCCGGAGGAATCCGCCCGCCATTGACGGTGTGCCCCATTTTGGTTGGCTGCCTACCGATCGCGATCGCGGCGAGATCCAGAGCGCTTACCAGGTCGTTGTGCGGCGCGGCAAAACCGTGGTCTGGGACAGCGGTCGTGTGGCGTCGTCGCGGCAGTCGTGGGTTGATGGGCCCGAGCTGACACCCGGCACCACCTACCGCTGGACCGTGCGCACATGGGACCGGCGGGGCGCGGCCTCCCCCTTCGCGCCGTCCGCGTCCTTCGACACCGGTATCACCGACTGGGACGGCGCCGCCTGGATTCGGCGTGCCACGAGTGGGAACGACGCCGCGAACGAGTGGACCCTCGCCCGGAAAGCGTTGCGGATCAAGAACAGTCCGGTGACCAGGGCCCGCGTGTACGTCGCCGCGATCGGGGACTGGGAGCTGCGGGTGAACGGCCGTGTCGTGGGTCGTGGCTCGTCGTACGGTTACCCCGGCGAGGGGTACTACGACGTCGCCGCGCCCGCGTTCCGGTCGGGGGACAACGCGATCGGCGTTCGCTACCACTACTGGAACTGCCGGTGTCAGGGGCGCGCCAACGGTCCGGTCGACGGACCCTCCGGCCTGCTGGTCAAGGTGGTCGTCGAGCACGCGGACGGCACGCGCCAGGTCTCGGTGTCGGACGGGTCGTGGCGGGTCTCGCGCGACGAGGCCCAGGACGTCTCGACCATCACCTACCGCAACTCGGACGCGGGCGACGTGGTGGAACGCTACGACGCCACCCGCGAGATCACCGGCTGGGACACCGCGCGCTTCGACGACAGCACCTGGGCACCCGCCTCGGTCATCGGGCCGCATCCGAGGCCGGCGGGTGACTGCGCCGCCTACGGCTCGGCGCCGTGCACGGTCACGCGCCTCGCGGCACAGCAGGCACACATCGACCGGTGGACCATCCGCCCGGTGTCGGTGCGGCGGCTCCCGGACGGCACGCTGTTCGCCGACATGGGCAAGGTGGTCTCCGCGGTGCCGCACGTGAGCTTCCGCAGCGGCACGGCTGGACGCCAGGTCACGATGACCACGAGCTACCGCCGCAACAACACGACGCTCGCCGCCGCGGCCGCCGCCGGCGCGCGGACCGTCCAGTTGGTCACCGCGGCCAATGTGCACGCCGGTGACGAGATCGTGGTCGACGCACCGGCCAGCGGCTTCGGAGCCGGGGCACCGGAAACGCGGACCATCGTCACGGTGACTCCGGAAGGGACGGTCGAACTGGACCGTCCACTCGGGATGGCGCACGCGGCCGGGGCGTGGGTGGAGAACTCTCGCGCCGGTACGTCTGGTTTGGACACTCAGGGCAGCGACATGCGGTTCCACTACACGCAGAAGGACGGGCCGCAGGTCGCCGAACCGTTCACCTACTGGGGATGGCGGTACCTGGAGATCAGTGGCGCACCGGACGCCGGGATCGCGGCCGTGGCGCAGGCGACCGACGCGCAACGGGCCGAGGAAGCCTCGTTCGACAGCAGCGATCCGACGCTCGACGCCGTGTTCGACCTCATGAAGCACTCCGCGCTGATGTCCGCGCAGAACGTCTTCCTCGACACGCCGACGCGGGAGAAGGGTCAGTTCCTCGGCGACGCCATCGACATCTCGTTCGCGACCATGGACTCGTTCGCCGAGCGGAGCCTCACCCGCCAGGCCATCGTCGAGTTCATGCACTCGCAGTCCCGGTACTGGCCGAGCGGCGCGCTCAACGCCGTCTACCCCAACGGTGACGGCCGGCGTGACATCCCGGACTACACCGAGATGTTCCCCGAGTGGGTCATGCGTTACTACCAGCTCACCGGCGATGGTTCCCTGGTGGCACAGGTACTTCCCGCGATGAAGCGGGTGGCAGGCTACCTGTTGTCCTCAGTGGACGTGACGGGTCTGGTGCACCAGCTGCCCGGCGGCAGCGGCCCGTACGCCAACGGGATCATCGACTGGCCGGCCGCCATGCGGTACGGCCATGTGGTCACCGACAACGGTTCCCGCACGGTGGTCAACGCGCTCGCGGTCGGCGCCCTGCGTGCGGTGGCCGATGCCGCGACGATCACGGGCGACCCGGACACGGCCACCTTCTACGACCAGCACGCCGACGCTATCGCCGCCGCCATGAACGAGCGACTCCGTGACCAGGCGACCGGCCTCTACTCCGACGGTCTGGCACTGTCCACAGGGGAGCGGATCGACAGCTTCTCCCAGCACGCGCAGAGCTTCCCCATCGCGTACGGCATCGCGCCGCCGGAGTCCTTTGCGGCTCTCGGCACGCACATCGACGAACTCGGCATGCGGCAGGGTCCGATGACGTTGCGGCAGCTCCTCGGCGCGCTGTTGAAGGCGGGCCGGACGGACACGGTCCTGCGCCTGCTCACCGACCCCACCGGCGACGGCCCGGCACGCACGCTCGCCGAGGGCGGCACGTTCATGTGGGAGCAGTGGACGCCGGGCTGCGCGGTCGCGAGCTGTACCGGAGCGGCCGTGAACCAGCGCAGCAGCGAGAGTTTCTCGCACGGCTGGGGCGCCGCGGGCATCAGCGCGATCCTGCAGGGCCTGCTGGGCATCGAGGTGACCGGTCCTGGCTCGTCCACGGTCCGGATCGCCCCACCCACCAGCGGCCTCGATCACGCCAGCGGTACACAGTGGACCGAACGCGGCCCGGTCACCGTGCGCTGGACACGCACGGGCAAGGGCGTCGAGCTGGACGTGACGCTCCCGGTCAACGTCACCGCAACGGTGGTGCTCCCCTCCGGCGAGCACACCGCCGGCTCCGGCCGTTCACACTTCACCAGTCAGCACGTCCGGTAGACGTACCCCTCGCTGTCCGGAGTGGACACCTCGACGTCCCGCAGGACGATGCTGAGCTGGTCGCGCCACCCGGCGCATGCCGTCGAGAGGCCCTGTTCGGTGTACTCGATCACGATCACGTTGGCGCCGAACGCGTCGACGTAGCCCTCGCACTCCTCCTCGTAGCCGCACTCCTCGGCGACGGCGAAGTCGAGTCCGTTGGCTACCCGGTTCTCGGCCAGTTCCACGGTGTTCTTCTGCCCGATGGCCAGACCGACCTGGTGGGCGTGCGCGGACAGCAGCCGGATGTGGGCCTGGGCATGGTCGTCGGTGAGCAGGTCCTGCGAACGGGTGTACGAGTCGTAGTTGTCCGGTTCGATCGCCTGGAAACCCTTGTCCGCGCACTCGTCGACCCACGCGTTGACCCGGTCGGCGATCCGCTCACGCGTGGTCGCGGTGCGGATGTCGAGCAGCGCCTCGTCCCAGTCCTCGTCGTAGACGATGTTGCCGCCGCCGTCGCGGAGCAGCAGGTCGCCCCACTCGTCCTCGGTGCCGGGCTGGGCCTGGAACCCGTTGACGTAGCAGATGTTGTACAGGCCGGGGGCGGGGTCGTCGTCGTGGTCACGGCTGACGACCGTGACCCCGTCGGGCGGTGGGTAGCCGCCACCGATCTGGTAGTCGAACGGCGCGTGCGCCGGCGGAAGCGTGACCGCGGCGGCACACGCGGCGGTCCCGCTGGGGATCACCAGGAGAACGGCGCCGAGCACCGTGAGGGCGTAGGCACGGATCATCTAGGAAACTCCGGTGAGTCGGTCGAGCACGCCCTGGATGCGTCGCCGGCGGGTCTCGGGCTTCTTGGCGACCTCGACGGCCTCGACGTTCTCGCGTTGGTGGGTGTAGGACAGGCGGTCCCAGCGGTCCCGAACGCCGGCCTCGTCGATGGCGGCCGCGAGGTCGGCGGGCAGGGTGACGACGCGTGGCTGGTCGTCGAACGCCACCGTGACCGAGAAGGGCTCACCGGCCACGATGGCCGCGGCGGTGGCGTTGGCCTTGTTCAGCGGCACGTAGTACTCGCCGCCGTACACCGCGACCGTCGACCGGTACGTGTGTTCCCGCACGGTCACGACCACGGGTGGGCGGGCCTTGCCGAACAACGCACGGACGTCGTACGGGATCTTGATCCCGCCACCGGCCGAACTGTCGAGCGTGACCTGGAACCGCAACGGCTCCACGGGCCTCAGTCCTCGACCCAGCCGTGCTCGCGGGCCTTCACGACCAGGCCCTGACGTGCCTGCAGGATCTGCTGCGCGGACATCGTCGGGGCGGCCGAGAGCAGCGTCTCGGTCACCTCGGCGATGAACTTCTTCGTCGACAGCACGTCGCACAGGTCGCTGTCCAGACCGCGGGACGGCTCGGGCTGCCCGAGCATCCGCACGTGCGACGCCTTCGGACCGCGCTCGCCCTCCTCGACGGTGAACTCCACCATCGTGCCCGGGGTGAGCAATCGCTTGTCGAACGAGAGGTCGTTGACGTGGATGAACACGTCCTCGCCGCCACCTTCCGGCGCGACGAACCCATAACCGCGAACCTCGTCGAAACGAACCACTTTGCCGCTGACCATCACTGCACCTGCGCCTCACACCGCACCAAAACGTGACGCCACCCTAGCGCAACCCGCGCGGAAGCGCTCCGCCCCGCTCCCGTGCGTATAAGTGAGCTGTCCGTCCGTGAGCACGCCGGTACCGCGTCGCCGGCGGTCGTGCACCGCCGGCGACGCGGAGTCGAAACAATCACCAGAACAGATGCCTCGCGTCAGATTTGTGTACGCCGTCGGGCGACGTCCCACAGGTGATAGATCACCCGTCCGACCTGCTCGGCCGTCACGGCGTCGAAGTTCCCGCCGCGCACCATGATGTTCCTGGCGGGAATTCCCACCAGGCACCACCGGCCGCGCCGCTGCCGGGCCACCGCGAGGACACATTCGGGGTACCGCCGGTGGACGGACGAGATCCACCGGCGAGCCTGGCCCCGGGTGCGGTGCTGGCCGATGACGATGTCGGCGGACTGCAGCCACGCTCGGGTGCTCGTGCCTTCGACGCCAACCACCGCTTCGTGGTCCGCCAATGACATTCGCCGCCGGGACTCGTGGAATCTTGGCAACTGCCACCTCCGTGAATCGACTGTGAAATCGAGCGTGGCAACGCGATGTGCAATCGCCTTGCAGACGGCTTGCAGCACACTGGACGTGCGCGTAACGGTTGGATATCAGACCAGCTAACCGAACCAGGGCGAGGTATTCGAGTCACACACTCGGTTGGGAAAGGCATCCAAAAGGTCTGGGGCCAGACGGTGGAAGTCAGCATTCTCGGGCACGTGCGCCTACGCATGCAGGACGAGGTGCACCTGCGCACGGTGAAGATGCGGGGCCTGCTGGGGTTCCTGTCGTACAAGGCGAACGAGCTGGTGCACGTCGACCGGATCACCGAGGCGCTGTGGGACGGGGACGCGCCACCCGATCCTGGCAAGGCGCTGCAGAGTCCCGCGTCCCGGCTGCGTCGGGTCTTCCGGGAGGAGAACTGCCCCGCCGAGCTGACGCACGAGCACCGTTCCTACCGACTGGACATCGATCAATCCATTGTGGACTTTCATCGGTTCCAGGCCATGATGCGGGAGGGGCACCGGGCACGCGGCGGCGGCGACCTCCGGGTGGCCGCGGACCTGTTCGCCGCCGCGCTGGAGCTGTGGTCGGGCCCGCTGTTGGCCGATCTGGACACGCAGTGGGCGCGGCGCCAGCGCGAGTCGCTGACGAACAGCCGGCTCATTCCGGCCTACTGCGCGCTGTTCGACACCAGTCTGCTGCTCGGCGACCTCGACTCCGTCCTCAATGGACTGCCCGCGCTGCTGTCCGACCACCCGCACGACGAAAGTCTCGCCATCCGGTGGGTCCGGGCCCTCACGGACGCGAACCGCGCCGACGAGGTACCGGTCTTCTTCCGCGAGTTCGCCAGCCGGTTGGCCGACGACCTCGACGCGCCCCCGTCCGCCGACCTGGTCCAGGCCGTCCGGGACGCGACGGCAAGGCGACCGGCCCGCACGGCGCGGAAACCGGCGCTGCCAAGAGACGTCCCGTACTTCACCGGCCGCGACGACCTCCTCGATCAGCTCGACACGCGGCTGGCCGCCGGCGACACGGGCGTCGTCGCCCTCGACGGGCTGCCGGGCATCGGCAAGACCGCGCTCGTCAAACACTGGGCACGCAGCCGGCGCGCCCAGTTCCCCGACGGTGTCCTGCACGACGACCTGGCCGGCTACTCGACCGGGCCGCCTGCCGAGCCGCACACGGTCATGGGGCGGTTCCTGGCACAGCTGGGCGTCGATCCGGCGGGCGTGCCGGACAGCACGGACGCGCGGGCCACGTTGCTGCGGCGGCTGCTGGCCACCAGGGCCGTCCTCGTGTGCCTGGACAACGTGCGCGACAGTTCCCACGTCCGCCCGCTGCTCGAAGCCACCTCGCCGTGCCCGGCGCTGATCACCAGCCGGCAGCGGCTGACCGGGATCACCTACCGGGACGGCGTCCAGTCGCTGTCCGTCCCCGCGCTCGCGACGTCCGAGGCGACGGAACTGCTGGCCAAACGCATCGGCTCCCGAGCGTCGGAGGACCCCGCCGCGTTCGCCACGCTCGTCGACCTCTGCCGGGGACTACCGCTCGCGCTGCGCATCGTCGGCGAACACGTCGCGATGCGCCCGGCCGCCCCGATCGGCGAGTTGGCCGACGAGCTACGCCACACGCAGCGCCTGCTGGACGCCGGCGCCCACGGCGACGACCACACCACCACGCTCCGCTCGACGTTCTCGTTGAGCTACCGCGCGTTGCGCGACGAGGAGCGGCGCCTGTTCCGCCTGCTCGGCCTCCATCCGGGCACGAGGTTCAGCGTGCGTGCGGCCGACGCGCTGGCCGGCACCGGCGACACGGAGCGTGTCCTGGACGCACTGGTCGGCGCTCACCTGGTCGACCAGGAGGGCGCGGGCCGCTACCACGCGCACGACTTGCTGCATGCCTTCGCCGCGGACGCCGCGCGGGAGGACGAGCCGGCCGAGCAGCGTGCCCGCGCGTTCCGCCGGCTGCTTGACTGGTACCTGCGGTCGGCGCGCCAGGCCGGGATGCGACTCAGCGCCGACGACCAGCACGTGCCGGAGCTGGTGCCCGAGGAGCCGGTCGAGGCGCTGACGTTCGACAACGGCGGCGACGCCCTTCGCTGGCTGCTGACCGAGCGGCAGAACCTGGTCGCGTCCACCTACCGGGCCGCGGAGCTGGGCCATCACGAGCACGTGTGGCGGTTCGCCGGCGTGCTGAACGTGCTCAACCGGCACGAGGACCCCCAGAACCTGCTGGAGATCAACGAACTGGGCCGCCGCTCGGCGGAGCTGACCGGCCACCGGGACGCGGTGGGCGGGTGCCTGAACAACATGGGCACGATCCATGCCCGCCGAGGTGAGGACGCGGCGGCCGGCCGCTGTTTCGAACTGGCGCACAAGGCGTTCACCGAGGCCGGCGACCGGCGCGGGGTGGCCGTGACCACGCACAACATGGGCGTCGTCCATCTCAAGTTGGGACACCTGACCGAGGCGATCACCTGGCTCGACGAGGCGTTGGCGATGAGCCTGCGTGACGGAAGCGAGTGGCAGGTCGCCAACACCCACCGCCGCCTTGGCGACGCCTACCGCAAGCTGGACCGGCTGCCCGAGGCACGTTCGCACTACCGCAGATCGCTGTACTTCAGCCAGGCCCACGACGACCTGGCCGGACAGGCCGCCAGCATGTCGAGGCTGGCGGCCCTGAACCTCGACGAGGGTCTGCTCGACGAGGCCGTCCAGTACGGTCAGGCCGCCGTCGACATGTTCGACCGGGTTCTGGTGGACCGGGACGGCACCGCGGCGGCGCTGTGCGTCCTGGCCACCGCGCACCTGCGCCACGGCACCCACCGGACCGCGATCTCCATGGCCCGCGAAGCGGTACGCACGTATCAGGAGACGAAGAACGCCTCCGGCGAGGCCGACGCGCTCATCCTGCTGGGGCGGGCGCTGTCGGCCTCCGGCGAACCCGCGGCGGCCGCGACCATGTGGTCGGCGGCGGCCGAGCTGATCAGCGCGCCGGCCGACCCGCGCGCCGACGTCATCCGCGACCTGCTCGCCGGCGCCGACGAACAATCGTTGCCCGCTCCTCGCACGGAAGGATCACTGGGTGGCGGGCCGGTCGTGAACGAGCTTCCCTCGGACGTCGGTTAAACGGTTCGCGGGCACCGTGGGCGACACGGTACGGTCGGAGGCGGTGGTTTCCCGGCCGCCTCTGGGTCCGCGGGCAGAGCTGCAAGCTCACCGGTTCACGTGAAGCCATCGACGGCAGGCCTTTTCCCGCCCGATGTCGCGGACCCGCGGGCGCCAAGGGAAGGACTGCCTTGTCCGATCAGTCACGTGCGCTCCCCGACCGGCCGAACCTCCGGTACCTGAAGCTCGAGGCGAAACGCCGCCTCTCGTCAGGGGAGTTCACCACTCTTCACCAGGCCCAGCTGGCCATCGCCCGCGAGCACGGGCAGTCGAGCTGGACCGCGCTCAAGGAACACATCGAGGGCAGCCACGCGTTGGCGCAGATGCGGTGGGCGATCTCCCGCTTCGCGCCGGCCGGCACCCCGGGCTGGAATCCTCCCGACGAGGAGGAGCTGCGTCGACACTTCGACGACCGCTACCTGAGTCTCGTGCCGACGGACTGGGTGATCCGCCTGTTCGACACGCTGACCAAGCGTTTGCGCGAGGGCCTCACCGACGTGCGGGCCGAGCCGCTGCGCCTGCGTGCACGACTCGGCGACCTGCGGGTCGAGGCGGCGACCGAGTCCGAACCGCCCTACCGGCTGCGCCAGCTGCGGTTCTACCCACTGGAGGGGAAGGCCGACGACCCGCGCGTGGCGTCACCGCCGACGCGTGACTCCGGGACGGTGCCGGCGGAGGCGGCCGCGGTGGCCGAGCACTCGTTCACCGAGCTGGGACTGGTCGGGCTCCTCGTGGCCGGCGCGACCGGTGACGGCCCGGCGTGGGTGACCGCACGCGGCTGGGCGAACCTCGACCAGGGTGACGCGCTCCTACCCGAACACCGGTTTCCCGCGTACTCGATCACCAAGCTGATCACAGCGACGACCGTACTGCGGCTGGTCGCGGACGGGCGTGTACAGCTCGACGCGCCCGCGAACACCTACCTGCGCACCATCCGGCTGGCCGACGACGCCGTCACGGTGCGGCAGCTCCTGTCCCATGCCGGCGGCGTCGACAACCCCACGTCGATGTTCGCCGACCGCGTGCCCGACCTGGTCTCGGTCACCGGTCCGGTCGCGGCGTGCGGCGGCACGCCCGGCACGTACGCCTACGGGCACGGCGAGTACGCCATGCTCGGCCAGCTGATCACCGACGTCACCGGCTCGCGGTACGAGGACGTGGCCGCCCGGTGGGTGCTCGAACCCCTCGGAATGAGCACCTCGTGGTTCCCAACGGAGCCTCCCACCACCGGGGTGGTGACCGGCCACCACCTCACCGACGGCGGCGTGTTCGAACGCGTGCCGGCGCAGGTCGCCGTCGTGCCGGCCGCGGGTGGACTGTGGACCACCGCAGCCGATCTCGTCCGCTTCGGGACCGCCTGGTCCTCGCTGCTACCGGACGAACTCGCCCGCGAGGCGCTTTCACCGCAGGCCGAGTTCGAAGGGGGCGACGCGGGTCTTGGCTGGGGGCTCGTTCGTCCCAAGGACATCGCCGGGCATCCCGGCGCCGGTCCCGGCTTCTCCGCGTCCCTGATCATCCGCCCCAGCACCGGCCAGACCTGGGTCGTCGTCACCAACCGAAAAGTCCTGGTCGAACCGATCAACGAACGTCTGGCACTCCCACTCGACTGAGCATCCCGCGCGGAGGGCAACTGGCGTTCGCCCTCCGCGCGGTGCCGGTTTGCGCTAGGCGGCTCCCTGCGGTCCGCTGACGATTCCCAACATGTCGTACCAGTCGAGTCCGTAGGCGACGGACCCTGCGAAAACCCACCGGGCGGCCTCACCGAACCGAGACAGCATGGAGGGCTTGGTCGCCGGCAGGAAGTCTTCTTGATCCAAATTCATGGCGGCGATCATGCCACGCATCGATCATAAAGGTATACCCGGATGTCACCTTCGCCGAATGGCCGCTTGTTGGCGACGGGACAACAAGTAGTTGATCGTCCAGAGGCGATTTACATACCGATCAGTTTGCCGACGATCGACAGCATGTCGTACCAGCATGACTTGAAGGCACTGGAACTTTGAGCTACCGACGAGTAGGAATCGGCCAGCGTGGACAGTGGTCCGGAGCCAGCCGTCGACATGGTGTCGATGATCAATGTGAACATGCCGAGACATGCTTCCCTATCCGCCTCGGTCCAATTTCAACCGGCCGAGTGCGGGCGTGACTACCGGCGGCAGTAGAGTGGAAGGAACAAACACCCAATCGTGTCTATTATTGGCACTAATGGGTGCTATCGGCCTCTGCGGCTTGATACAGGTTCAGTCGGTATGCTCCGAATTCTGGCGGGAGCACTCGGGAGATCAACCGCAGGCCGTGGCGGTAGAGCCACGGGAGCCGGGGGGCCAGTTCCGGTTGCGGGTCGGCGAGTGTGCGGCTCTCCAGCAGGTGCAGGCCCCACTCCGCGAGGCTCGACGGGTCGTCGCAGGCCCAGTGCATGCGGGCCGACAGGACCTCGAGGACCGGGTTGCGGTCCTGGCGGTCGATGGCCGCGCGGCCGCCCGTGTCGAAGGCGACCAGGCTGCCCGGGAAGCGGGTCGCCACCTGTCGCAGGGCGGTGCGGGCCTTGTCCTCGGTCAGGTAGGTCAGCACGCCCTCGCTGACGAAGAAGTACGGGCCGGGGGCGGCGGCCACCTGGTCGATCCAGTCCGGGTCCACCAGCGAGCCCGCCAGCATGGTGAAGCGCTCGGTGTCGTGGAAGAACCTGCGGCGCAACGCGATGGCGTCCGGGAGGTCCAGGTCGAAGAACCGCGCGCGGCCGTTGTCCACGCGGTCGGAGCGGGTGTTCAGCCCGACACCGAGTTCCACCACGGTCCCCTCGGGGTGCTCGTCGAGGAACCGCCTGACCCACACATCGAACATCGCGGTGCGCAGGACCGCCAACGGCAGCGACGCGCCACGGAACTTGGTGAAGTCGTAGTCGATCCGCGCCACCAGTTCGGCCGACTTGCGGTCCGCCAGCATCGGGCGGCGGGCACCCAGGTCACGCGCGCGGCCGTACAGCGTGAGCAGCAACGTTTCCTGCACAGTGCCGAGCCGAACGGCTTCCTTCGCCACAACCGTCACGATAGCCAGTTCTGGATCCGTTCGACAGCGTTGTTTCCGGCCGGCACCGTGCGGGAGTCGAGCCGCAGGTACAGCGGAAACTCGTCCATAGTGGACTCACGGACCAGGTGACGACCGCCGGAGACGATCTCACCACTGAACAGGTCAAGCCACTGACCCCGTGGCAGGTACACGTCCACCGGGGTTGGCAGCCCCGCCACTCCGTCGGCTTCCGCGCGGTCGGCGGTCACCGGCACGGCAAGGAGGTTCGGGCCGACCATCATCTGCAGGTCAGCCACCCATGCCGCCTCGTCGCGCGGGAAGTCGAAGCCCAGCGGACGGGTGATCGGCTCGCCGGTGCGGGCGGACCGTTTCGCCAACTCGTAGAGGTACGGCACCAGCGCGTCGTGGAGTGCGACCGAGGCACGGAAACGGTCGACCGTCTGCTCGTCATACAACCACGGTGTCGCGTTGCGGCCCTGGCCACCGACCTCGAACACCGGCGACACGGACGAGAACTGCGCCCACCGCGTGAACAGTGTGGGGCTCGGCGCGTTCGTGTCGCCGGCCGCCGCTGAGTAGCCGCCGGTGTCCGTGCCCCACACGGGATGCCCGGACAGCCACGAGTTCTGCCCACGCCGCACCGACAACCGCAGGCCGTCGAACGTCGAGGTCGGGTCAGCGCCCCAGAAGCCGTGCAGCACGCTCGGCGCTCCGGTGTAGCCGGCGCGGAACACCATCGTGTACTCGTTGCCCCACACCTCGCGCAGCGCGTTGGACGTCGATTCCGCGTACAGCACCGGATAGATGTTGTGGTACTCGGCGCCGGGACCCGCCGCGAACCGGGCGTTCTCGAAGTCGGTCTCGTCGCCGCGGTCGCCCTTGACGAAGTCGACGCCCATCCGGAACAGCTTCTTCAGCTTGGCCTCGAAGTGCTCCTTCGCTGCGGGATTGGTGAAGTCGATGTCGAACCGGTCGGTGCGGCCGGTGTCGGCCACGTACGAACCCGCCGGGTAGCCGGGGTCCGGGCACGCCACTCCCCCGGCGACCGGGCGGACGAACGACGAGATCCATAGTCCCAAGTGGACACCACGAGCGTGCAGCTCGTCGATCATCCCCTGCGGGTCGGGGAACTGCTCTGGGTCGAACTCCAGCGTGCCGTTGCACGCGCCGCCGTGCGTCGGCGTGCCGGTGGCCGTGTTGATCTCCCACGGGTTGTCGATCCAGACCGTCTTCACCGGGATGCCCCGTGCCTGCAGCTGAGCAATGTCGTCGAGCACCTCCTGCTGCCCGCCGGGGTTGATGTCACGCCAGAACGTCAGCTCCAGCTGCCGCTTCGGCGGCAACGCCGGCCGGCCGGCACGAGCGCTGTACGACCGCACGACCTCCGCCGGGGAGCCGGCGTAGATCTCGTAGTCGAGCCGGTTCGTCTTGAAACACAGCTGGGTCCGGTCGGGCTGACCGAGCCGCACCGGGCACGGCGGTGGAGCGGTCACGCAGCTCGGCGGTTCGTCGACCGCGTTGGGGAACGCGAGGCGGCCGATCGCGTTGGTGTCCGGGAAGATCGCGTAGCCCTTCGAACTCGCGAAGAACGGGCTGGGCGCGCCGCCGCTGTTGCAGCGGTTGAGGGCACTCGCGCCGGTGAACCGGACCTTGTTGAACAGCACGCGGTGCCGCAGGTCGGTGTAGAGGAAGTTCGCGCCACCGCCCAGGAAGTGCTCGGCGTCGTCACCGGTGAGCGACTCGTAGACACCGACGACGTTCGTGGCCGGCTGGAACGTCCACGACACCCGCAGTCCGCGTGGCGTGCGGCTCACCACGACCCGTGCGGTGCGGTCGGGCTCGTCGGTGGCGACCGTGTACGTCCGCGACCGGTGATCCCCTTGCTGGTCAAGGAGATCCGTCAGCCGGTGGGTCGAGCCGTCGGCCAGCGCGTACGCCATCCGCCCACCAGGCCCGGCGGTGTCGCCGTTCGCCTGCGCGACAAGGGGTTTGCCCCCATCAAGGAAGGTCAGACGGAAGGGTGCCTGGTCGACTCGCCAGCCGAGACCTGCGGCGGCCGAGGCGACCGGAGCCGAACACAGAGCGGCGACCATACCGAGGACGACGAACAACGCTGAACGTCTCACGACGCCACCTCGCCCGCTCCGTGGCGCCGGCACGCTCCGCAGGCTCCGCTCCGCCGGCGCCCTCCGCGGGCGATGCGGCGTCCTGAATGTCGATGGTTCGCTACGCAAGCTCCGCTCACGGAAGTCTCCTTGACCGATTAATCGGATCTAAGGGCTCCTCCCAACGTAGGCAAGCGCTTTCCAAGCGTCAATAGCTATGCAACGATCCGATGTATGCGAGCAAGGGTGCTCATCACCGCACTGTCCCTCATCGGCGCGGCGGTCACCGCCACCGTGACACCGGCGCAGGAGGCCATGGCCCTGCCGGACGGGTTGGCGCTCACCCCGCCGATGGGTTTCAACAACTGGAACGCGACCGGCTGCGCGATCGACGAGACGCTGATCAGGGCGACCGCGGACATCTTCGTGTCCACGGGTCTGCGTGAGGCCGGCTACGAGTACGTGAACATCGACGACTGCTGGGCCGAGCAGGAACGCGACCCCGAGACCGGTCGCTACGTCCCGCACCGCGAGCGGTTCCCCAGCGGGATCGAGGCACTGGCGGACTACGTGCACGCGCGGGGCCTCAAGCTCGGCATCTACACCAGCGCGGGCACGTTGACCTGCGCGCGGACGATGCCGGGCAGCCTCGACCACGAGGAGGTCGACGCGCAGACGTTCGCCGACTGGGGCGTCGACTACCTCAAGTACGACAACTGCAACAACGAAGGCCGTCCCGCGCTGGAGCGGTACACGAAGATGCGGGACGCGCTGAAGAAGACCGGCCGCCCCATCGTGTACAGCATCTGCGAGTGGGGCCAGAACCGTCCGTGGGAGTGGGGCGCCGACGTCGGTCACCTGTGGCGGACCACCGGCGACATCAACGACAGCTGGACCTCGATGATGTCGCTGCTGGAGCAGAACGCACCGCTCGCGCCGAACGCGGGACCGGGCCACTGGAACGACCCGGACATGCTGGAGGTCGGCAACGGCGGCATGACCGATCGGGAGTACCGGTCGCACTTCAGCCTGTGGGCGACCATGGCCGCACCGCTGCTGATCGGCACGGACCTGCGCGACGCCACGCCGGAAACCCTGGAGATCCTGGGGAACCGCGAGGTCATCGCCGTCGACCAGGATCCGCTCGGCGTGCAGGGCCGCTTGCTGCGCAAGGACAACGGTCGCTGGGTGATGGTCAAACCACTGCAGGACGGCGACATCGCGCTGACACTGTTCAACTCGTCCGAGACCACGGCGACGTTCGGCGCGACCGCCGCGGAGCTGGGGCTGCCCAACCGGACCGCGTACACGGTGCGGGACCTGTGGGAACACAAGACCTATGAGAATGCCGGGAACTTCTCGG
Source organism: Actinophytocola sp. (assembly GCF_036378875.1). Taxonomy (GTDB): domain Bacteria; phylum Actinomycetota; class Actinomycetes; order Mycobacteriales; family Pseudonocardiaceae; genus Actinophytocola. Next base: position 33,211 of record NZ_DASUVO010000063.1, on the reverse strand, counting down.
CCGCGGTGCCGGCACACGGCACGGTCATGTACCGCGTCGACGCCGAGGACCGCGGCTGGTGGCGGCACCCGCCCGCGACCGAGTTCGCGCTCGACCTACCGGCGCCGTTCACCGGTGTGCCGGGCACGGTCACACCGGCCGGCCGCCCGTTCACCGCGAACGTGACGGTGGTCAACCGCGGCCGCACGCCGGTGCTGAACGGCCGGGTAAAGCTGGCGCCGGCGGCGGGCTGGCGCGTCGAACCGCTGGGGAACACCGGAAAACCGTTGCTGCGCACCGGAGAGTCGCTCACGGCCGCGTTCCGCGTGACGCCACCGGCGACCGCGCCACCCGACGGCTACGCGCTCGACGCGACCCTGTCGTACGCGTCGCTGCTGCACCCGCGGCTCAACAGGACCGCCGGCGAGGACCTGGCGGTACCGACACCGGCGCCCGCCGGCACGTCCAACCTCGGCGACCTCGCCTGGGCCAAGGCGGCCAACGGCCTCGGGCCCGTCGAGCGGAACACGTCCGTTGGCAGCGCGCCGACCGGCGACGGGCGAACTCTGACGATCAACGGTCGCACGTACGACAAGGGTCTCGGCACGCACGCGGAGGCGTCCGTCCTGTTCTACCTGGCCGGGAAGTGCAGTGGTCTGACCGTGGACGTCGGCATCGACGACGAACGTGACCCTCGGCCGGATCCGACGCAGGGCACGGCGATCTTCGAGATCTGGGCCGACGGGACGAAGGTGGCGGACAGTGGCCTGCGCACCTGGCAGGACGACGCGCTGACGCTGTCGGCGAACCTGACCGGGGCCTCGTTCGTACGGATCGTGACCAACGGCAGCCCCGACGGATTCAGGTGGGACCGGGGGGACTGGGCGGCCCCGGTCCTGGCCTGTGCGTAGAGATTTGCGTGGCGGAGTGCCGGCTCCGCCACGCATCTTCCGCTCACACCAGTTGGTAGGCCTTGTAGTTGCGGATCAGCTGGTAGGTGTTCTGCAGCCCCGAGCTCTCGATGCTGCGGTAGATGCCCCACTTCGGGCGCAGGTAGTTGATGTCGCGCCACAGGTCGACGGCCGTGGTGCGGCCGTCGACCACGGTGGTGCTCCCGTTGCGGATCACCCAGCGCAGGTAGCCGCCGCTGTTAGACGCCTTGAACTCCCACTCGACGTCGATCCACTTGTTCTGCAGCGGCGTCCAGTCGGCGAGCGTGTGCTCGGTGTTCGAGTCGTCGTCCCGCAGCGTCAGTACGGTCAGCGTCGGCTTGCTCTTCTGCCGTGGCGTGAGTGTCCACAGCGGACCACCGACGTCCTGGACCTTCATCTGGAAGATGTGGGTGAACTTGGTGGTCGCGGTGAGCGAGCTCGGCCAGTAGGCCTGGTAGGCGATCCGCCAGGTCTGGTCTTTGTTGATCTTGTGCAGGGTACTGCCCGAACGCATGCCCTTGGACTCGTTGCGCTGGCGGTCGTCGCCGTCGCGGTCCCTGGTGTGCATGTCAAAGCGGTAGTGGTCGCCCTCGACGTAGATGTGTTTCACGTCGGTGTGCGAGTCGGCCCGGTCGTCCTCGAGTCCCTCGAAGGCGTTCAGGCCGTCGGCGGACGGGGTGGGACTCCACCGGAGCTGCCAGGTGGCGGCACTGGCGGGCGTCGTGCCCACCGCGAGCGCACCGGCGACGCCGGCGCCGAGCGCGAGCGCTCGTCTGCGGTTCAGCGGGTTGTTCATGTGTTCAACTCCTTCGTCGGAAATGACGCAGAGCCGATACATCCGATGTCTAGACCTTTGGGTACCACAACCTCGATGCCTGTGACAAGGAGAAAGACATGCGGTTCCGTCGCCTGCCGATACTTCCGGTCCTGTGCACGATCGCCGCAATGGTCAGTCCACCAACCGCGACAGCCGGAGGCTCCGGACCGCTGCGCTGGACCGCCGAAGCAGCACCCTTCCAGCTCACCTTCCACAGAGGACAGGAATCGCTGACCGGCCAGACATCGGATGACACAGCGGGACCAGGTGGCCGGATGTCGTACGCGCTGGCGGACGGCACCACCCACCGGCTGACCGATCTCCTTGACCAGCAAGGGGATCACCGGTCTCGGACGTACACGGTCGCCACCGACGAGCCCGACCGCACCGCACGGGTCGTGGTGAGCCGCACGCCACGCGGACTGCGGGTGTCCTGGTCACTCCAGCCGGCCACGAACGTCGTCCAGGTGTACGAGTCGCTCACCGGTGACGACGCCGAGCACTTCCTCGGTGGCGGCGCGAACTTCCTCTACACCGACCTGCGGCACCGCGTGCTGCTGAACAAGGCGCACTTCACCGGCGCGGCCCCTCTCCCCACCTGCAACAAGAGCGGCATGCCGAGCCCGTTCTTCCTGAGCTCACGCGGCTACGCGGTGTTCCCGGAGACCGACGCCATCGGCCGGCTCGCCTTCCCCAACGCGGTCGACGATCCGCCACACTGCTCGACGGAACCGCCGCCGTGCCCGGTGATTCTCGGCCAGCCCGACCGGACCCAGCTGTGCTTCAAGACGAACCGGCTCGACTACGAGATCTACGCGGGCTCGCCGGCCGAGGTGGTCCGTGCCTACAGTGCCCGCGCCGGGCTGCCGACAATGCCGCCGGTCCGCCAGTTCGCCCTCACGCACTGGCGGGACACGGTCGACGGGCAGGCAACGGTGATCGACGACGTGGACCAGCTGCTGCGGAGGGGAATCCCGCTCGGTACCGAGTGGATCGACAACCCGTGGGAGACCTCCACGAAGCTGCCCGGTGAGTCGCAGAACAGCCGCTTCGCGTGCAACGGCACGCTGACGTTCGACCCGGCCCAGTTCCCCGACCCGGCCGCCATGGTGGCGGCGCTGAACTCGAAGGGCGTCGAGCTGGGCATCTGGCTTTCACCCCACGTCAGGGAAAAGGCCGCCGAACGACCGTGCCCGGTCACCGACTACCCACCGGACTCGTTCATCCGGACCAGCCGCACGGCGGACCCCCTGCAGCTCGACCTCACGAACCCGGCCACCCGCGCGCACTTCCAGGACAAGCTGCGGCAGCTGTTCTCGCTCGGCATCACGATGGTCAAGGGTGACCGCGGTGAGGAGTTCGAACTGGAGGACGCCACGTTCGCGGCCGGGCCCGGCACAGAACTGATGAACACCAACCCGGTGCGGTACGCGCAGGCCACGACCGAGGTGCTCGAGGAGCTGTACGGCGACCAGTACACGACGCTGTGGCGCGGCGGGTACACGGGACTGCCGGCCATCGTGAACGGTGTGTGGGGCGGCGATCCACGCGCGACGTACGAGGGGCTGCGGTTGTCGGTGCGACGTGGGCTGAACTCGTGGTTGTCCGGGCATCCCATGTGGGGCACGGACACCGGCGGCTTCAACGGCGGCGGCGCCGGGGCGCCCAGCCCCACCCTGTTCACGCGATGGGCCCAGTTCTCCGCGGTGTCCCCGGTGTACGAGGTCGGTGGCGCCGGCCGCAACGCCACGCCATGGCTGTACGACGACACGACGGTGGCGCGCTTCCGGGAGAGCGTGCTGCTGCACTACGCGCTCTTCCCCTACCTGTACGGGCTCGCGCAGCGGGCGGCGCGGACCGGTGAGCCGATCGTGCGGCCGATGTCGTTCGACCACCCGGCCGACGAGCAGGCATGGGCGGCCGACCAGCACATGATGGTCGGGCCGGACCTGCTCGCGGTGCCGGTCACCGCGGACCGCAACGAGACCGACGCGGCGGCCGGTCAGCCGACGCCGGTCGACGTGTACCTGCCGCGTGGCCGCTGGGTCGACCTGTACACCGGCGAGGTGCTCGACGGCGGCCGCCACGTCGTCCGGGAGTCCACACTGGACGAGTTCCCGCTGTTCCTGCGTGCCGGTGCCGCGATCGGATTCAACCAGCGGATCGACGGCGTGTGGCCTCAGCCGTGGGGGCTGAACGACCTCGACCGGCGCGACCGTGCCGGGTGGACGTACGCGCCGGGCACCGGGACCACGGTCGCGTCGAACCCGTTCGGCGGCAAGCTTGTCGCCCGCCGCGACGGCGGCGTGATCCACCTGAGGGTCACCGGCGCACCGGCGGAGACCCAGGTTCTGCTGGCGGTCCAGGGCACACCGCGACGGGTGGTGATCAACGGCCGGCCGGTCGCGCGGTCACTGGACGGTGCCGTGGGCTGGACCACGAAACCCGCGCCGTTCGGTGGCGTCCTGTTGAAGCTCGACGGCACGAGCACGGTCACAGTCACGTTCTGAGAGGAGCCAACAGATGAACCGGTGGTCGCGACGAGAAGTGCTGGGGTTGGGCGGGTTGGTGGCCGGCGGCGTGCTGCTCGGCGGTGCGCCGGCGGCATGGGCGTCACCCAGCCGGAAGTTCACCATCACCGACTTCGGCGCGGTCGACGACGGCGTCACCGACTGCACCGACGCGTTCCGGGCGGCGATCGCGGCCTGCCAGCGCGCGGGCGGCGGCCGGGTGGTCGTGCCTCCCGGCGAGTTCCTCACCGGACCCATTCACCTGCGCAGCAACATGAATCTCCACGTGACCGGGACGATCCGCTACCACACCGACCCCGCGAAGTACCTGCCGGTCGTGATGACCAGGTGGGAGGGGACGGAGTGCTACAACTACTCCCCCTTCGTCTACGCGTTCGGGCAGCGCAACGTCTCGATCACCGGCAGCGGCACGCTCGACGGTCAGGGCCGGCTCGGGCCGTGGGAGAGCTGGTACGCGAACAGCGGCCCGCAGGGCGCGGACCAGCGCGAGCTGCGCAGGATGGGCGAGGAGGGAGTGCCGGTCGAGCAGCGGGTGTTCGGTGCAGGGCACTTCCTGCGGCCGAAGATGATCCAGTTCTACCGCTGCCAGAACGTGCTCGTCGACGGCGTCACCGTCATCGATCCTCCGATGTGGACGATCCATCCGGTGCTGTGCCGGAACGTGGTGGTCCGGAACGTGACCGTCCACAGTTTTCTGCACAACACGGACGGCTGCGACCCCGAGGCCTCGACGAACGTCTACATCGCGGACTGCCGGTTCAACACGAACGACGACTGCATCGCGATCAAGGCGGGCCGCGACGCCGACGGTCACCGGGTCGGCGTGCCGAGCAGCAACATCCTGGTGGAGCGGTGCAAGTTCGCCGGCCGGTGGGGCGGCATCACGATCGGCAGCGAGATGTCCGGTGGGGTGCGGCACGTGTACGCCCGCGACTGCGAGATCAACCCGCCCGACTTCCCCGGCAACTTCCCGGTGAAGTACCCCCTGTACATCAAGACAAACAAGCTCCGCGGCGGCTACATCCGCGACGTGCACCTGAGCGGCTTCACCGGTGGCGGCGTGGAACGCGAGGCGATCTTCGTGATCCTCAACTACAACAACCAGGTCGGCACCCGTCCGGTCGACGTTCGCGACATCACGGTGTCCGGCATGGCACTGAACGGCGCCCGCCGCGCGGTGTGGCTGGACGGCCTGGAAACGGACCCGATCCGCGACGTCCACATCCGCGACAGCCACTTCACGAACGTGACGAACCCGACCAACACGGTGAACCACACCGAGGGCCTGCGCTTCACCAACGTGACGGTCAACGGCGCACCGCTCTAGATTCATGCTGTGGACAGCAGTCGTACACCAACGGCATGGAGGCTGTGGCGCATGATTCGTGGACCGATCATCGGTGTGGTCGCGCTGGGCATGGTTATGGCGACCGGCTCGTTCGCGGCCGGAACGCCGGCGCTGGAGCAGGTACGGGCCGTGGCGGAGACGGCGTCGAACTTCGACGACGACGCCGGCGGCAACGCCGACGCAGACGACCCCGCCATCTGGGTGCACCCGACCAGGCCGGCGGACAGCGTCGTGGTGGGCACGCTCAAGAACGGCGGCCTGACGGTGTTCGACCTGCGTGGGCGCGAGCTGCAGCACATCGCGACCCCGCCCGACGGGCGGTTCAACAACGTCGACATCGCGGGCAACCTGGCCGTGGTGACCGACCGAGGACTCGACCGTCTCCGGATCTACGCCATCGACCCTCGTGGTGCCCGGGCCACAACGGTGGTGACCGACGTGACGACGGCCGCGCCGCCGCTGGTATTCAGCGCCGACGAGGCGGAGGTCGAGGACCAGCGCACCGCCTACGGGCTCGCGGTATGGCCCGACCCCGCCGGTGGCGCGCCGTGGGTCGTGGTGAGCCGCCGGCACGAGACGCGGCTGGGCCTGTTCCGTCTGACCCCGCAGAACAGCTACCGGCCGGTGGCGTTCGTCGACCTGCCGTCCTCGTTCGGTAGCTGGACCCCGTGCGCCGAGCCCGGCGAGGGGCCGCAGGTCGAGGGCATGGTCGTCGACCGCACCACTGGTGTGCTGTACGCGGCGCAGGAGGACGTCGGCGTCTGGCGAATCCCGTTGTCCCGCAAGGGCTTCGGACAGCCGGCGCTGGTCGACCGGGTACGCGGCTTCGGCCAGCCGGCCGTCTACGACGAGTCGACCGAGGAGTGCGTGCCGACCGGCCCGCCGTCCCCGGAGGCGGGCAAACACCTGACCGCCGACGCCGAGGGCCTCACGATCGCCTACGGCAAGCACGGCCGCACGCTGTACGCGTCGAGCCAGGGCGACAGCGCGTTCGCCCGCTACCGCCTCGACGGTGGTTTCCGCTACGTGAGTGGTTTCGAGGTGATCGACTCCCCAGCCACGGACGGCGTCCAACACAGCGACGGCGCCGCGGTGACCACCACGCCGCTCGGACCGGCGTTCCCCCACGGCCTACTGGTCGTCCACGACGGCGAGAACACGCCGGAGACTCCGGACCGGACGGACACCAACTTCAAACTCGTCCGTCTCGGCTGAACAGTCCTGAGAAGGCCCCGTTTCGAGACGCTCGAAACGGGGCCTTCTCGCGTGCTATGGTCGGTGTTCCGCTGCACGAATACCGTTCCGTCTCACGGCACAGGGATGCGATGGGGCTGGCACTGGAGAACCTGACGGTCATCGACCTGACACAGGTGATGGCCGGCCCCTTCTGTTGTCAGCTGCTGGGCGACCTCGGCGCGAACGTGATCAAGGTCGAGCCGATCGGGCGTGGGGACGCGACGCGTGAGGCCACGGGGAACCGGTTGCCGCACGGGGAAAGCGCCGCCTTCATCGCGGTCAACCGCAACAAGCGAAGTGTGGCGATCAACCTGCGGACGGCGGGTGGCCGGGAGGCGTTCCACCGGCTCGCCGCCACCGCGGACGTGGTGGTCGAGAGCTTTCGGCCCGGCGTGGCGGCGCGGCTCGGGGTGGACTACGCGACGCTGCGGGAGGTCAACGAGCGGCTCGTGTACGCGTCCATCTCCGGGTTCGGTCAGACGGGTCCCTACGCCGCCCGTCCCGGGTACGACCTGATCGCCCAGGCCATGTCGGGGATCATGAGCGTCACCGGCGATCCGGCCGGCTCGCCGGTGAAGTGCGGCGTGCCCGTCGCGGACCTGTCGGCCGGGCTGCTGTGTGCGGTCGGGATTCTCAGCGCCTGTCTCAGCCGCACGATCACGGGGCGCGGGCAGGCCGTCGACACGTCCCTGTACGACGCGGCGCTCGCCATGTCCGTGTGGGAGACCGCCGAGCTGTGGACCACCGGCAGGGCACCGGACCGGCTCGGGTCCGCCCACCGTGTCAACGCTCCCTACCAGGCGTTTCCCACCCGCGACGGCCATCTCACCATCGGCGCCAACAACAACCGCCTGTGGGAGCGGCTGTGCGCGGTGCTCGACCGTGCCGACCTGCTCGCCGACCCGCGGTTCGCGACCAACGACGACCGCCTGCGCAACCGGGCCGCGCTGGCCGGGGAACTGACGCGCACACTGTCCACTCGGGACACCGAAGAGTGGGTCGAGCTGCTGCTCGACGCTGGGGTGCCGGCCGGTCCGATCCGCGACTACGAGCAGTCGTGCGCCGACCCGCACACGCTTGCCCGGGAGATGGTCGTGGAGATGGACCACCCGGTCGAGGGCCGCGTCAGGGCGCTCGGGATCCCGGTGAAGCTCAGCGAGACCGCGGGTGCCGTCCGGCGGGCACCGCCCCAACTCGGGGAACACACCGACGAGGTTCTCCGCGCCGCCGGCTACTCCGCCACCGAGATCGCCGCGCTGCGGGAGGAAGGTGCCGTCTCATGAGCGGAGCTTGCGGAGCGAATCATCAACAATCAGGCCGGCTCGGAGCCCGCGGAGGGCGCCGGTGGAGCGGAGCCTGCGGAGCGTTCCGGCGCCGCGAAGCAGGCGAGGAGACGGCATGACTATCACCGTGACGACCGACGGTCCTGTCGCGACGGCCACTGTGGACCGTCCGGAAGCCCGCAACGCCATGACCATGGCGATGTACGAGGCGCTCGCCGATTTCTGCGCGCACGTGGACGAGCACCCCGAGGTTCGGGTGGCGGTGGTGCGTGGCGCGGGCGGCAAGGCGTTCGTGTCCGGCACCGACATCAACCACTTCCGCGACTTCACGACCGCCGACGACGGTATCGAGTACGAGCGGCGTATCGAGTCGGTGCTGGCGCGGCTGGAGGAGGTGCGCGTGCCGACCGTCGCGGTGGTCGACGGCTACGCGACCGGCGGCGGCCTCTCCATCGCCGCCGCGTGCGACCTGCGGCTGTGCACACCGAACGCACGCTTCGGCCTGCCCATCGCACGAACGCTGGGCAACTGCGTGTCCATGCCGACCTACGCCAGGCTCGTCCACCTCATCGGCGCCGCCCGCACGCTGCACCTGATCTACACGGCCGGTTTCGTCGACGGCGCCGAGGCCGCCCGGATCGGCCTGGCATCCGAACTGGTCGACGACATCGACGCCCGCCTCGCCGAACTGTGCGAGCAACTCGCGAACCATGCCCCACTCACGATGCAGGCAAGCAAAGTCGCGTTACGACGACTGCGAGACCACGACCTACCACCGGACGAGGACCTCGTACGCCAGTGCTACGGCAGCAACGACTTCCGCGAGGGTGTGGAAGCGTTCCTGGACAAACGGGCCCCGCGATGGCAGGGCAGATGAGCGCTGTGGACCCGGCGAGCAAAGCCCGCTTCGCGGACGGCTTCCATGCGATGAAGGACGCCTTCCTCACGCCCAGGGTGAGGAAGGCGTCCATCACCACCCAGTGCCGCGAACGGCGTGCCACCGGCGCTGTCCCGAAAGACGCTTTCGGGTCGTTGAACCCAGATCCACCGATGCTCTTGGTGGCTCGGAGTGCGGCCCGGTGGACTCGCTGCGCGGATTCGGCCGGCGGCCATGCGAGGAAGGACGTCTTCATCACCGCCAGCGTGAGGAGCGTCCTTCACCACACCGCTCAAGTCGCACTGGCCGCGCACGAATGGCGCGTTCACGCTGCGGGCAATGTCCTGAAAGACGCGCTCACGTCGTTGAACGTCCCCATCGCGTCTTTCATGACACCAGCCATGTCCCCAACGCGTCCTTCGCGACGCGGCACCCTGCGGGTGCGCGCCGGGCGCGCAGCGCCCGGCGCCCGCGAAGCGGGCCTGACCAGGCCCACGCCTCTCGCACGGTGCGACACCCGACAAGATCATCGGTGGATCGAGGTTGAACGTCATCAGCGCGTTCGGGACACCGACGATGCCCCGAACGCGCCCCTTTCACGGCGCGGTTGGTGCGGGGCGGTAGCCCAGGGTCGCGCTGACCCGGCGTGCGGCCTCGGTGACCAACGCGCCGTAGGACTCCCGCAGCTCGGTGGGCATTCGGCTGCCCGGCGCGGAGATCGACAGGCTCGCCGACGTGCGGCCCGCGTGGTCGAAGATCGGGGCGGCTACCGCGGCGATATCGGTGCGCCACTCTCCCACGTTGGTCGCGTAGCCGCGTTCGCGGACCCTGGCCAGTTCGGCCAGGAACTCGTCCCAGTCCACGATGGTCTTCTCGGTGTAGCGGTCGAGGCGGGCGCCGACGATGGCTCGGACGTCCTCCTCGGAGCGGTGGGCGAGCATGGCCTTGCCGTTCGACGAGCCGTGCAGTGGCACGGCGCTGCCGAGTGTGATGACCGCCCGGATCGGGTGGTCGGTCTCGACCTTCTCGATCAGCACGGCGTGGCCGCCCTCGAGGACCATCAGGTGCGCGGTCTCGCCGGTCTCCTTGCGGAGCTCGCGCATCATCGGCAGCGCCGCGTCCCGGACGCTCAGGTCGGCCACGGCGTGCTGTCCGATGTGGAGCGCGCGGGTGGTGAGCACCCACCGCGTCATCTCGTCACCGGACGGGCAGATCCAGCCGGCCGTCCACAGTGTCTGGAGCGCCCGCTGCACCGTGGTCTTCGGCATCCGAAGCTTCCTGGCCAGGTCTCCGACGCCGGCCGGCTGCGTGAACGCGACCTCCTCGAGCACCCGGAAGGCCGTGAGCACGGTCCGCATCCCCTCACTCATGAGGGCATCCTAGGAGCACGCTCACAACCAGCCGGGCGCGACGAAGATCGCCCAGGACAGCGCAGGCGCCACGATGATCATCGAAAGGCCCCACGTCATCAGCCCCCGGAACACCCGGTCCCGCACCTCGGGGCCGCTGCTCGCCACGACCAGCGCGCCGCTGGTGGAGAACGGCGAGGAGTCGACGACCGACGACGAGATGGCCAGCGCGATGATCAGCCCGACCGCGCCGACGTCACCGGCCTGCAGGAACGGCACGGCGAGGGGGATCAGCGCGCCCAGGATGCCCGTGGTGGAGGCGAACGCCGACACCGCCCCGCCGATCAGGCAGATCACGAACGCGGCGAGCAACGGGACGCCGATGTTGGCGACGCTGTCGCCGAGCATGTCGATGGTGCCGATCTGCTGCATGATCCCGACATAGGTCACCACGCCGCAGATGAGCAGCACGGTCGGCCACGCCACCTGACCGACGCTGTCCTTGCAGTCCTTCGGGAAGAGGATGCAGATCACGGTGGCGATGGAGAGCGCCAGCAGGCCGACGTCGATGTCGAAGACCAGCGCACCGGCGACGAGCGTGAGCAGGCCGGCGAGCGTGGAGATCCGTTGCGCGTTCAGGGTCACTACCCGGTCCTCGACTCGCGTCTCGGTGGCGACGGACGCGCCGCCGCCCCCACCGGGAGGCTCCTCGTCCACGGTGGACGGTCCGGCGGGGTCCACACGCCGGTTGAGCAGTTCCCTGCCGCCGAACATGACGAAGACCACGACGCTGAGCAACGCGTTGAACAGGAACGAACACAGCCACAGCAGTCCGGGGTTGCTCGCCAGGCTCTCGCGTTCGACGACGCCGTTGGTGATGACGCCGAACACGCCGATCGGCGAGAAGCCACCCGCGCTGGCGCCGTTGATGATGAGCAGTCCCATCAGGAGCGGGTTGATGCGGTGCCTGGCCGCGAAGCTCAACCCGATCGGCGCCATGATCGCGACCGCGCCGGGCACGACCGCGCCGACCGTCGTGAGCACGCTGGTGACCGCGAACATCACCCATGGGATGAACGCGATCCGGCCGCCCACCGCCTTCACTCCGATGTGGACGAGCCAGTCGACGGTGCCGTTGCCCTTGGCGATGGCGAACAGCAGCGTCACCCCGACGAGCACGACGAACAGGTCACCGGGGAAGCCGGCGAAAAGGTCGTCCTCGCTGACGTCGAACACGAGTGTGCCGAGTGCGAACGCGCCGAGAAACGCGATGGCCCCCATGTTCACCGAACGCAACGTGGCGAGCAGAACGATGAGGACGAGTCCGACGATCGAGATTATCTGCATGGTCATGGCGACTCCCGAGACCGCGACGGCTCGTGCAGGACAGGAGCCAAATATGGCTTAGCTCACAAGTGACGTCAATAGCTTTCCACAACCGACAGGAGTTTGGCGATGCCATACCCGGCCGGACGGCATTTCCTGCAAATTCCCGGTCCGACGAATGTGCCGGACCGGGTGCTGCGGGCGATTTCCGCCCCGACGATCGACCACAGAGGACCGGATTTCGCCGCGCTCACCCGGGAGGTGCTCGCCGCGCTGAAACCGGTGTTCGGCACGAGTGGGCCGGTCGTCACCTATCCGTCGTCGGGAACCGGGGCGTGGGAGGCCGCGCTCGTCAACACGTTGAGTCCCGGGGACCGGGTGCTGGCGTTCGAGACCGGTCACTTCGCGACGCTGTGGCGGGACCTTGCCGGCAACCTCGGGCTGGACGTGGACTTCGTGCCCGGCGACTGGCGGCACGGCGTCGACCCGTCGGTCGTGGCCGAGAGACTGGCGGCGGATCCCGGGATCAAGGCCGTGTGCGTCGTGCACAACGAGACGTCGACCGGTGCCACCAGCCGGATTCCCGAGATCCGGCAGGCCATAGACGACGCGGGACACCCGGCGCTGTTGCTCGTGGACACCGTCTCGTCGCTCGGCTCGGTCGACTACCGGCACGACGAGTGGGGTGTGGACGTCACCGTCTCGTGTTCCCAGAAGGGTTTGCTCCTCCCACCGGGGCTCGGGTTCAACGCGGTGAGCGAGAAGGCGTTGCGTGCCGCGGAAAGCGCGACGTTCCCGCGCGCGTACTGGGACTGGCGGCCGATCCTCGCGGCGAACGAGCGCGGCTTCTTCCCCTACACACCACCGACGAACCTGCTGTACGGCCTGCGCGAGAGCCTGGCGTTGCACAACGAGGAGGGTCTGGCGAACGTGTTCGCACGCCACCGCCGGCACGGCGAGGCCACCAGGGCGGCTGTCCGGGCGTGGGGGCTGGAAGTGCTGTGCCTCGACGAACGTGAGCACTCGCCGGTGCTCACCGCGGTCCTGGTGCCGGAGGAGCACGACGCCGACAAGATCCGCGCGCTCATCCTCGACCGGTTCAACATGTCGCTCGGCACCGGGCTCGGCCGGCTCGCAGGGCGGGTGTTCCGCATCGGACACCTTGGTCACTTCAACGACGTGTCACTGGCTGGCACGCTCTCCGGTGTCCAGATGGGACTGTCGCTCGCCGGCGTGCCGGTCGATCCCGGCGGTGTCAACGCCGCGCTCAGGGTGCTGGAGAACACATGAGCCTGGTCGACCAGTTGCAACGGGACGTCGCCGGCGAGGTCATGGCCGACGACCACACCCGGGCGCTGTACGCGCGGGACGCCAGCATGTACGCGATCACCCCGCGCTGCGTAGTGTTCCCGATGGACGCCGACGACGTGGTCGCGTGCGTCGCGGCCGCTCGTGACCACGGTGTGCCGGTCGTGCCCCGCGGGGCCGGCACGAGCCTCGCCGGCCAGACCGTCGGGCCCGGCATCGTCCTCGACCTGTCCCGGCACATGAGCCGGATCCTCGAACTCGACCCGGAGGCCAGGACGGCGCTGGTCCAGCCGGGCGTCGTTCAGGACCAGCTGAACCGGGCCGCGGCGAGACACGGGCTGATGTTCGGCCCGGACACCTCGACGAGCAACCGCGCCACGATCGGCGGGATGATCGGCAACAACTCCGCCGGCAGCGGCTCGGTGCGTTACGGCATGACCATCGACCACGTCCGCGAGCTGGACGTGGTGCTGTCCGACGCCTCGACAGCCCACTTCGCGCCAGGCCATAGTGAGTCCGCTGTGGACAGTCTGGTCGCCCGGCTCCACCGGGAGCTGCCGAGGCTCGTGGCGGACAACCGGGACGCCATCGCCACCGGGTTCCCGGAGTTCTGGCGCCGTGCCGGCGGGTACCGGCTGGACCGCCTGGCGGAGAGCTTCGACCTCGCGAAGTTCGTCGTCGGCTCCGAGGGCACCCTGGTGATCGCGACCACCGCGCTGGTCGACCTCGTCCCCAAGCCGAGGCACACGGTCATCGCCGTCGGACACTTCACGTCCACACAGGCGGCGATCGAGGCGACCGAGGACGCGCTCACGTGCGACCCCGCCGCGGTCGAGCTGATGGACCGCACGATCCTCGACCTGTCCCGGCAGAAACACGAGTACGCCGCGCTCGGCACGATCCTGCACGGCGACCCGGACGCGCTGCTGTTCGTGAGCTTCACCGGCGACGACGAGAAGGAGCTTGCCGGCCAGCTGAGCACGCTCACATCGTTGTGGCGCAAGCACAACCACGGCTACCACACCCTCGAGGCGGTCACGCCGGTACAGCAGGGCTCGCTGTTGAAGGTCCGCAAGTCCGGGCTCGGGCTGCTCATGGCGGCCAGTGTGGGCGCGCGCCGGCCGCTCGCGTTCGTCGAGGACACCGCGGTCGACCCGAAGCACCTGCCCGAGTACACGGCGAAGTTCGCGAAGATCCTCGACCGGCACGGGCTGCGGGCTGGCTTCTACGGGCACTGTTCGGTGGGCTGCCTGCACGTCCGCCCGTTCGTGGACCTGACCGAGCCGGACGGGGTGGCGACCATGCGGGCGGTCGCCGAGGAGATCAAGGACCTGGTGCGCTCCTACGGCGGCGTGAACTCCAGCGAGCACGGCGACGGCCTGGCCCGCAGCGAGTTCAACCGTGAGCTGTTCGGCGACGAGCTGTACGAGGCGATGCGCCGGGTGAAGGGCCTGTTCGACCCGACCGGCGTGCTGAACCCCGGCAAGATCGTCGACGCGCCCGCGATGACCGAGCACCTCCGCGATCCCGCGCTGCCGCCTGCGACGCCGTTCCGGACGCAGCTGTCGTTCGAGGTCGTCGGCGGCATGCGGGGCGCGGCCGACCGGTGCATGAACATCGGGCTGTGCCGCAAGCACGACACCGGGGTGATGTGCCCGTCGTACATGGCGACCCGCGCGGAGGAGGATTCGACCAGGGGCCGGGCGAACGCGCTCGTGCACGCGCTGTCCCAACCAGACCCGCAGGCCGCGCTCGGCGACGACCGGCTGCACGAGGTGCTCGATCTGTGCCTGATGTGCAAGGCGTGCAAGAGCGAGTGCCCGCTTGGCGTCGACATGGCGAAGCTGAAGAGCGAGGCACTGCACCAACGCCACGTTCGTCACGGGGTGCCGCTACGGTCCCGGATCTTCGGCGCCATCCGCGCGGTCAACCGCCTCGGCTCGGCGACCGCGCCGCTGTCGAACCGCCTCGGCTTCGTGCGCCGCCTGGTCGGCATCACCCCGAAGCGGCCGATGCCACGCTTCCAGCGACGCAACCTGGCCGCGTGGTTCCGCCGCCGCCCGGTCGCGCCCGGCAACCGCGGCGCGGTGACGTTCCTCGCCGACTCGTTCACCACCTACACGGAGCCGGCGGTCGGCCAGGCCGCGATCGAGCTGCTGGAGCGGGCCGGCTACCGGGTGACCCTCGCGGCGGACGGCTGCTGCGGCCGGTCGAACCTGTCGAAGGGTCTGCTGGACGACGCCCGTCGCCAGGTGGGCGCACTGGTGTCGCAGCTGTCGGACGGCACGGATCCGATCGTGGGCTGTGAACCGTCGTGCGTGCTGTCGTTGCGCGACGAGACGCTGGCACTGCTGCCGGACGACCCGCGGGCCCGCGGGGTCGCGGACCGGGTCCGGCAGGTGGAGGAGCTGCTCACCGAGGCCATCGACGCGGGTGACCTGACACTGTCCGCTGAGGCGTGGGTGGCGGGCCGCCGCATCCTGTACCACGGGCACTGCCACCAGAAGGCCGACGTGGGCACCGCGGCGACGCTGGCGATGCTGCGCCGCATTCCCGGCGCGACCGTCGAGGAGGTGGACGCGGGCTGCTGCGGCATGGCCGGCTCGTTCGGCTTCGAGGCCGAGCACTACGACGTGTCGATGACCGTCGGCGAGGACCGGCTGTTCCCGGCCGTCCGCGCGGAGCCCGAGGACACCATCGTCGCCGCGACGGGCGTGTCGTGCCGGCAACAGATCACGCACGGCACTGGCCGCCGCCCTCTCCACCCGGTGGAGCTGATTCGAGCGGCGGTGCGGTAGACGGGCGACAATCATGGGATGAAGCTGGGGCTTTTCCTCGCGATCGCGTCGCTGTTGTTCGCGTGCACACCAGCACCGGTCGCCGCTGCCGACCCGTTGACCGAGTACCTGGAACAAGCGGTGCGGGCCAAGCGTTTCCGCGGCGCGGTCGAGGTGCGACGAGGCGATGAGGTGGTGCTGCGAAGGGGTTTCGGCCAGGCCGACCTCCGCGATGAGACCCCGAACCGCCCGGACACGAGGTTCCGGGTCGCCTCGGTGACCAAGCAGTTCACCGCGCTGGCCGTACTCCTGTTGCAGGAACAGAACAAACTCCGGGTCACCGACCCGGTGTGCACGCATCTGCCGGCGTGCCCGCCGCACTGGCAACCGATCACCATCGAGCACCTGCTCACCCACACCAGCGGCCTGCACGACTACGCGGACGTGATGCAGGAGGACCTCCACCAGTTCTATCGGGACGTCGGCAGCCAGCCCTCCCCCGAGCGGTTGATCCAGACCTTCGCCGACCGGCCGCTGGACTTCTCACCCGGTGCGGGGTTGGCGTACAGCAACTCCGGGTACGTCGTGCTGGGCCAGCTGGTCGAGCGGGTGTCCGGCGAGAGCTACGGCGACTTCCTGCGCCGCGAGATCCTGGACCCGCTGGGCATGTCCGACACGGGCTACGCACCGGGGCGTGCGGCCGGCCGGGACGCCGCGGGATACGAAAACTGGACCACCCCGGCAGCCGCGTTCGACGACTCGGTGTTCTTCTCATCGGGCGGCCTGACCTCGACGGTGACCGATCTCGGTCGCTGGCAACAGTTCCTGCTGACCGGCGAGCCGGCGATCTGCGAGCCGGAGACGCTGGCCGAGTTGCTACTACCGCGGGTCGCGGAGGGGACGACCAGGTGGTACGGCTACGGCATCGAGTCGACCGGCAGCTCAACGACCGAGATCGACGGCTACTTCCACTCGGGCAGCATCCCGGGCTTCTCGTCGTACGTCGAGGTGCGGCCGAAGGGCGACCTCACCGTCGCGCTGGCCGCCAACATGGAACTCGACGCCCACACGTTCGGCCGTGACCTGGTTCGGCTCGCCTCGCGCTGAGCAAGTCCTGACGCGATTCATCGACACCTATTCGTAGCCGACCGGCAGGCGGATTGGTCGGTCTTTGAATCTCTTTCGGTGAGTTGACGCACACGTTTTTTCGCGAACCGATTCCCGGGGTCGACTCGTGTGTTGGGCGAGTTCGGAAGAGCCGAACCACAACAGTCTCCCGGAGGGGAACCATGTCCCGCATATCAGTCGCATCCTGTGCCGCTCTCGCCGTCGCCGGTGCGGTGTTGCTGTCCGCCTGTGGTGGCACCGACTCCGCCGACACCGCCGCCACCACGTCGTCGAACCTGTCGCTGCTGGCCGGCACAGCCAGGGCGAACAACGCGAAGCCCGACACGGGCGACTGGGCGAAGGGGTCCGACGGCACGGTCAACACGGCCAGGTCGACGGTGGCGCAGCGGTGGGTGCAACTCGAGGCGGCCAAGGCCGGAGAACTGGACCCGGTGGTCGTCAACGGCGCCGGCCTGACGCTGTACCGATTCGACGACGACAGCGCGAACCCGTCCATTTCCACCTGCAATGGTGACTGCGCGAAGAAATGGCCACCGGTAACCGTGGCGAAGGGCGGACGAATCTTTGTCGAGGGCGTGAAGAAATCCGCTGTGGGGGTGGTGAAGCGCGACGATGGCCGCCTTCAGGTGACGATCGGCGGTTGGCCGGTCTACCGTTTCTCGGGCGATGCCGAGCCCGGTGACACCAACGGCCAGGGCGTGGGTGGCACGTGGTTCGGCGTCACGCCGGACGGCCAGAAGGCCGGCACGCGGAAGGCGACCAGCGCGGTCCTGTTCGACGAGGCCGACTTCGCCGACCCGGCACAGGGGGTGGCCGGCAGCGGCTGCCAGAACGTCGCACGCCCGGACGTGACCACGTCGGTCTCCGCGTCGGGCTCGCTCAAGCTGTGGTCGGAGAAGAACTGCAAGGGCAGGTCGCTCGTGGTCGACGGGGACGTCGAGGACCTCGCGGCTCTCGACTTCGACGACACGGTCGCCTCCGTCTTCTTCGGCTGACACCAAACCGCACCACCTGGTCGCCCCGAAGTACCCCGTGGAGGAGATCAACCGGGGCGGCATCGGGAGTGGCCATGTGGTGGCGAAGGAGAACAAGAACGCTGTCGTGGACGGCACCGTGCCGCGACGAGTCGGGTCGGCGGACCCGGCTCGTCGTGGCACCCGTCGGTGACGGCAAGGTAGTGCTCATCGTGCCGCGCGGCGGCGTGGCCGTACTGACCATGCTGGCGGTCGGCGAACTGCGGTCCGCACTGCGGAACGCGGCACTCGCACTGGCCGATCCGACGCAGAACCCGGACCGGCAGTACGAGATCGAGATCCACCGGGCGACGGCATGAACATGTCGAGAGGCGCGGCCGAACGGCTGGGCTACAACCTGTACGACATGGGTTTCCACCCAGTGCCGGACATCGACGACGACGGCCGCCTGACCGGCGTCCGCATGTGGCGACAGCGGCCGGGCGTGCTGGAGTACATCTCGCTCCGACCGTCCGGCCTGGCCACCGCCGGCCGGGTGGTGGCCGAGTACGACTACCGGCGCCCCTTCGACCACGGACCGGTGCTGGAGACGCGGCGCGGGTACGTGCTCAACACACTGCAGTGGCTGCTTTCCGACATGGACCTGCAAAGCACGCAACCGATTCCGGCAGCCCCCACGGATGCCGAGAAGGCCCGGCACGCGGCCCGCGCCCTGCCCCGGCACACACCACCGTGGGAGGACCCACACCGCCTGATGGCCGGCAAACCGTGGGAGACGACCCGCGAGTGCACAGGCCATTCACACGAGACCGAAGACGCGGAAGCCGCCCCGACGGACTGAGATCACGGTTACGAAGGCGTCCTCGCCACGATCCGTACTCCGGGTGGGTTCGTCGCAACCGGTGACTCGGCGGCGCGTCACTGGTCGAGTCTGGTCCACGTGCCCCGGCGTTCGGCCGGATGTGGTTCGCGCACGGCGTGGCGGAACTCCTCTTCGCAGGCGCCGAGAGCCGCGTAGTTGCGGCGTGCCTGCGCGAGTGTCAGATCCCCGTTCGGCCCACCTACCCGGTCGAGGTCGTCGCTGCCGTCGTCCTCCCAGAAACAAACCGGGCAGATGACGTAGTCGCCGCGCTTGGCGAGGGTGCGGTGCCGGCAACACGGACAGGAGACCCGCCGTCCCCGCCTTCTTCTTCTGCCGCTGCCCACACCGTCATGATGCACCCGACCGGTCGGCGGCTTGGGCCTTGACCTCGGCACCACCGGTTGCAATGATCGGATGTATTCAGCGCGCCTCCGTTCGACTACTACACGTGTATCGCGAATGATCGTCCATACATCCGATCTCTACTCCCTGAACCAAGGAGTGTTTCATGGAGTTGTCGCGTCGTGGCTTTATCGGCAGTGTGGTGGGCGGGGTCGCCGCCGGTGCGCTGCCCGCGACTGTCGCCGCTGAGCCGCACGGCCGGGCCCGGTTGGACAACCGCATGCGGTCCGACCGGGAGTGGGCGCGGTTCCTGGCCGGGCAGGATCTCGTCTGGAAGCGGGTGCCGCGCACCTGGTACGAAGGACCCTTCCTGGGCAACGGCTTCCTCGGTTCGATGGTCTACCAGGAACCCGGCCGCAACGCGCTGCGGTTCACCGTGCACCACAGCGAGGTGCAGGACCACCGGCCGCGGTTCGGCAACGAGTGGGGAGTGGCCCGGCTGCCGGTCGGCAATCTCGCGCTCGAGCCGGTCGGGCAGATCACCGGGGCGGACCTACGCCTCGACCTCTGGCACGCCGAACTGCGCGGCACAATCACCACCGACCGGGGCCGGATACACCTGACCGCGTTCGTCGAAAGTGGACGGTCGGTGTTGGCGATCACCATTCGGCCCAGCGATGGTGAGCGGGGCGCACAGCTGACGTTCACGCCGTCGGCGGCGCTGAGCCCTCGGACCATCCGCGAGGACCCGCCCGCCAACTTCCCGCTGAACCCCGATCCGGTGACCACCACCGAGAACAGTGTCACCCGGGTCGTCCAGCCCATGGTCGCCGGTGGGCAGACCGCGACCGCGTACACCCGAAGAGGCAACACGCTCTACCTCACCGTTGCCCACAGCTTCCCGGAAACGACCGCCGAGCAACGGGTTCTGGACACCATCGGCCAGGCGCCGGCGCCACACCGGCTCGCCGAGGAACACCGGGCCTGGTGGCACGCCTTCTACCGCAGGAGTTTCGTGTCCATTCCGGACGGTCTGCTGCAGAGCTTCTACTGGATCCAGCTGTACAAGCTGGCCTCCGCAGCCAGGAAAGAAGCGCCGATCATGGCCACCACCGGGCCATGGCTCGAACCGACGCCGTGGCCGTCGGTGTGGAACAACCTCAACTCACAGCTGGAGTACTGGCCGGTCTACGGCTCGAACCACCTCGAGCTCGACCCGATCCCCCGCTCGCTCCACAGCTACCAGCAGATCCTCGTCGACGCCCTGCGCCCGGAGTACCGGCACGACTCGATGGGTCTGCGGCGCAGCACCGACGCGCAGTTCGACGACGCGGGCTCCGTCGGCTCACCCGAGTTCTCCGCGGATCCGGAGATCGGGAACCTGCCCTGGTTGGTGCACAACGCGTGGTTGACCTACCGGCACTCGATGGACCAGAGCGTACTGCGGGACGTGGTGTTCCCCATCCTGCGCAAGGCGATGAACTACTACCTGCACTTCCTCGCCCCCGGCGCGGACGGCCGCCTACACCTGCCACCCACGTTCTCCCCGGAGTACGGCGCCGCGCCCGACTGCAACTACGACCTCGGGCTGATCCGCTGGAGCTGCCGGACGCTGCTGGACTCCGCCGCCACACTCGGCATCGACGACCCGCTGGCGCCCCGCTGGCAGGAGGTGCTCGACACACTCGTCGACTATCCCGTCGACGCCAACGGATTCATGGTCGGCACCGGAGTGCCGTTCGCCAAGTCGCACCGGCACTACTCGCACATGCTCGCGGTCTACCCGCTGTACCAGGTCACACCGGAGACGGACAGGGAGCTGATCGAGCGGTCCCTGCAGCACTGGATCAGCTTCGAGGGCGCGTTGCGCGGCTACAGCTTCACGGGCGCGTCGTCGATCTCCTCGGTGCTCGGCAAAGGCGACGACGCCCGGCACTACCTGCGCGAGTTCGTCGCCCGCTTCGCCCAGCCCAACACGCACTACTACGAGGCCGGGCCGGTCATCGAGACGCCGCTGTCCGGTGCGCAGTCGATCCACGACATGCTCTGCCAGAGCTGGGGTGGCGTGATCCGGATCTTCCCTGCCGTGCCGAGCACGTGGCAGGACGTGACGCTGCACGACTTCCGCACCGAGGGCGCGTTCCTCGTCAGCGCGGTGCGCCGGCACGCCAGGACGTCGTTCGTGCGGATCCGCAGCCTCGCCGGGGAGCCCTGCCGGGTGCGGCCGGGGATCGCGGGCCGGCTCACCGTGCGCGCGCTGTCCGGGCCGGAACCGCGCTGGCACGAGGCCGACGGCGTCGTGGAGATCGACCTCGGGCGCGGGCACGAGGTGGTGATCCACGCCGCCGGCACCCGTCCCGACCTGGTCATCGCGCCGGTGCTGGTGCGTGAACCCGCCCCGCCGTGGGGTCTCCAACCGCTGCCGCCATCGGGCGCGGCGACACAGGTGCCGCTCGACGGCTACTTCGACAACGACGGCGTCACCAGCGAGTTCTTCATGGGTGACGGCGACTTCGACGGCGCGGGCAACACGTATCCGGCGGCCGCGTTGCCGCAGACCGGTGGCGTGACCGACGACGACATCCCGTTCCTGTTCACGAACGGCGTCGAGGGCACGAAGAACAACGTCACCGCCGCTGGACAGACCATCGACGTGCCGGCGGGCGACTACGCGCGGCTGCACCTCCTCGGCGCCAGCAACGGCGGTAACGCGAACACGACCATGACCGCCCGGTACGCCGACGGGTCGACCGCGACCGTGCCGCTCCAGCTCACCGACTGGAAGGCGGGCCCGGCGTTCGGGGAGACGGAGGCCGTCCGCACGCCGCAGTTCCACTCCAGGACCGGCGCGAAGGACGTCAAGGTGGCGATCTTCCACCAGGTCGTTGACGTGGACCCGGCACGCCAACTGGTGGCGCTCACGCTCCCGACCATGACCACGCCTCGGGCACACGTGTTCGCGCTCACACTCGAAAAACCCACCTAAGATCAATGCAACCCGACGGGCGACCAGGCGCATGACTAACGTGGAGCGCCGCCGAACCGCGGCGGCGCAGCAACCCAAGGAACGTTGAATGCGCAAACGTAAGTTGCTCGTGGCGGGCATCGCCGCCGGCGCGCTGGCCATCGGCACGCCGGTGGCTGCCTTGGCGATGTCGGGCGGCGGCGACACGACACCGCCCGCCGGCACCTCGGACCGGACCAACACTCCGGGCCAACCGCCGGTCAACTCACAGAACCCGTCAGGCAACGTCCCGCAGCCCGCCCCGGGCCAACCGCCGGTCGACTCGCAGAACCCGCCGGACAACGCCCCAGTGCCCGCCCCGGGCCGGCCGCCGGGCAACGTTCCAGTGCCCGCTCCGGGCCAACCGCCGGGCAACGCCCCAGTGCCCGCCCCAGGCCGACCGCCGGTCAACTCACAGACCCCGCCAGGCCACCTCGAACCGCCCGCGCCGGGTAAAGGCCCCGACCACGGTGTCCCGCCGACGGACGCCCCCGGCGTAGGCAACGGAGTACCAGCCGGCAAGTGAGCAACGAACGCTCGTCGTTCGACGGGGAGTTCAGCGAGTATTTCGCAGCGCGGGCGCACGCGCTGCGAAATACCGCGCACCTGTTGTGCGGCGACTGGCATCGAGCCGAGGACATCACGCAGTTGGCGATGCTGCGCCTGTACGTCGCGTGGCCGAGGCTCGCGAGACGGGACGCCCTCGACGCGTACGCGCGTCGCGTCGTGGTGCGTACCTTCCTCGCCGAGAACCGGCGCAGCCGGTGGCGGCGTGAGCAGCTCACCGACGCCCCACCGGACACCGCCGCCACGGCGCGCGGAGACAGCGCGGAACGGTTGCTGCTGCTCCGCGCGCTGGCCGGCGTGCCGCCGAAACAGCGGGCGGTGCTCGTGCTGCGCTACTGGAACGACCTGAGCGTCGAGGAGGTCGCCGCCGCGCTGCGGTGCTCGACCGGCACGGTCAAGAGCCAGGCCGCTCGGGCGCTGGCGACACTGCGGCAACGACTCGGCCCGCACTACGCCGAGCTGTCCACGATCAGCGACGGAGGTGATCCCCGTGTCCGATGACGACATCCGCGCGTTGTTCCACCGCGTGGACGCCGGTCCACCGCTCGGCATCGACCCGAGGGCCATCATGGCCCGCGGCCGGCGCGTCCGCACGCGCCGCACCGGTCTCGCGATCGGGGGCAGCGTCCTGGGCGTCGCAGTGGCCGCCGTGGCGATCGGCCTGTCGCTCGGCGGCGATCCCCGGTCACCGGATCTCGACCAGCCGGCCGAGAAACCCACCACGTCGACGACTTCCACGACGACGTCCACGAGCGTGGCCCCCGTTCCGCCGGGAGCCGACTCGGGGTCACCGCCCGGCAACGGCCCCGGCAACGGCAGCAGTCCGCCCGACAACAACGTCCCTCAACCGGGCCCGGGCATGGAGCCGCCGGCGGACAACGACTGAACGGTCATAGCCTGTTCCGGTGCGCCCGCCGCTCTTCCTCGTCAGCCACGTGCCGACCACGTTGCCGGACGGGGAGTTCCGCCTGTCCGGCCTGCGTGGCAGTCGCGCGACCCGAGCGCAGGAGTTGGGGCCCGGCGACGAGATCGTCCTGGGCGACGGTCAGGGCGGCACAGCGACCGCGGTGGTCACCTCGGTCGGCCGCGGTCACCTCGATCTCAAGGTGGACGCTGCCACGCTGACTCCCCAGCCGCACACCACGATCAACGTGATCCAGGGCGTGACCTCAGCGGACCCGGACGAGTTGGCCGTCGCCGAGCTGACCGCCCTTGGCGCGAGCGAGATCTCGGTACTGGCGCGGCCCAGCGTGGCGGCCGCACTCCCGGCGACGCTCTGGAAACACTGGCAGAAGGTCGCGCGGGAGGCGGCGGAGCGCTCGGGACGCCCGTGGCTGCCGAGGATCGAGTTCGTGTACACCCACGAACGCCTGCAACGCCGCCTCGACTGGGGCGACGGCGGGTTCCTGCTCGACCCGTCCGCCGACACCACCGCGTCTACTGTGGACTTCTCGGGGAGGACGCTCCTGATCGCGGACGACCCCACACCGGACCTCGACGGCTGGCTGCGACGAGTCCGTCTCGACGAGCACCCGAGGAACGCGCGTGACGCGGCGGTGGCGGCCATGACGATCCTGGCCGCCCGCGGTTAGCGCGACTGCAACGCGTCGAGCGCGACGGCCTGTGCGAGCACCAGCCGCCGGTCCATGGCGGGGTCGTCGATGCGCACCACGTAGTGGTCCCGGAAACGGGTCTTCTTGTCCATACCGCCGATGGCGACACCGTCCCGCACGAAGTCGAAGTGGTACTTCCACGGGAACGGCAGGTCGCCGACCCACGGGATGAAGTCCCAGATCCGGCGGAACAGCGCCATGACCATGCTGCGCTCACTGATGACGACGGTCGGCTGGCCGGGCTGGTCGAGCTGCCAGGTGGAGCGGAGCAGCGACTTGCCGAACTTCTTGCCGAAGACCCCGATGGTCGTCCCGTCCGGCGCGGTCACGTCGTAGGCGCTGGCGAGGTCGATCACCTTGCGCGCCTTGAACGCGGCAAGCACCCCCTGCTTGCTCTCGTCGGTGTACAGGGTGACCTGTTCCTTGAAGGTCATCCGCTTCTGCTCGACGAACGCGACCCGCGAGCCGGGCTCACCGTTGCCGTCGTCGATGAACACCTCGTAGCGGTTGACCATCATCGTGATCTTCTGGTGCACGTGGAAGCGTGTCACTGAGTCCATGAGAATCCCCCTCGGTTGGCGAGGGCACAGTATGTCACTTCGGACCGTGGATGACCGGACGTCCTGAAGGGCACCTCCGGGACGTTCAGCGCCCCCAGGGGCACCTTCAGGACACCGACCAGGAGCCAGTGCCGCGACGGCGTTCCGTGGCCGCGCGGATCACGGCGTTCAGGTCCTCCGCGGTGACCAGCCGCACCTCTGCGGCGCGGCGGCCCACGGCGAAGCGCACGTTGCGTACCGGTCGGCCCGGCGCGCCGCGGAACGGGTCGTCGTGGGGGCCGAACGCCACCGCGGCGACCTTGCGGATCGCGTCGTCGACCCGTTGGGCTCGTTCGAGGTTCCACGCGTACCCGTGCCAGGCGAGCACCCGTTCGAAGATCTCGCGGTTGGTCGGTGGGCGGGGGTAGTCGTCGGCGCCGGTCAGCCACGGCTCGGCGAGCGCGAGTGCCACGAACCACTCGCGGCCGTGCGGCACGAGGCCCGGGGCGTCCTTGGTGGGCGGGGCCTCCTGGTCCAGCAGTGCGGGCAGCGGGATCGGGCGGGTGGCCGCCGTGTCGGCGCGGACCACGTCGACGACCAGCAGCCGGTCCGCGTGTTCGGCGCCGACCTGCTTGCCACGCAACACGAGCAGCTGGTTCTCGCCCTCGTCGAGCTGTGCGGACATGCGCTCCGTGAGGATGACGCGACGGGCCCCGGCCGGCGCGTCGAGCATGCTGGACAGCTGTGCCTCGGTGCCGCCGTGCCAGCGCAGCAGCACGGTTTCCTCGCCCACGACGATCTCGCCGAGCAGCCGCGAGACGTGCGCGGCGCTGTCCGGCAACGGAAAGGCCGTGACGCGCAGCTGCGTTTCCGGCCGGTCGTCGGGCACACGGGGAGCGCGACCGATGAGCAGCGACTCACCGGATCCGAGCACCACGGCCGGCATGTCCGACCCCCGAACCGTGACCCTCAGCACGTGATCAGCTTAGCCCTCCGCATGTCAGGACGTGACGCGGAAACTTTCTAGAACTGTTTGCAGTTCGGACTGGTTGGCCTGCCAGAGCTGTTCGGTCGCCGTCGGATCGACGGTCTGCGCGGCCAGCGTGAGCAGGTAGGTCCGCCCCGACTTGGTGACGATGGCGTGCAGCAGGTCGTGCACGTCGAGTTGCCCCTCCGGCACGGTGACGTGGTAGGTGGCCTCCAGCTCCGCACGGGTCGCCCCGGTCGGAGCCGCCGTCTCGACGAGCTTGATCCGCTGGTACCGGGAGTAGATGTCGAGAGTGGTGAACTCGGTCTGCTCGAACTCGGTGAGCGTGTCCAGCGCGTTCTTCGGTTGCTCGTCCCACCAGGTGATGTGCACGACGAGGGAGTTCTCCGAGTCGGCGCTGCTGGACCAGTAGACCTCCGAGTCGTAGGAGTCCTTCAGCCAGCCTTTCGGCACGGTGATCGTGAACCCGTCACCGCGGTACCCGGTGAAGCCCGGTGGCGCAGGGACCGTCGCGGTGGTGGACCTCGCGCCCGCGCCGTTCGGGGTGTCGCCGCCCGGACTGAACACGAACCAGGCGGCGGCCGCCACGGCGAGCACGGACGCGGCGACCACCATCGCGAGCCGACGCCCCCGGCGCCGCGTACGCGTCGCGACCGGTTCGGTCACCGGCAACGCGACCAGATCGGTGACCTGCAGCGCGACCGGCACGGTCACGGACGCCTCGAACGGCACGCCGAGCAGCCCGGCGAGAGACGCCGCGGCCTCCTCCGCGCTCGGCCGCGCGTCCGGTTTCTTGTTCAGCAGAGCCGAAAGCAGCGGCCACAGATGCGGCGCCCTCGGGATCGGCGGCGGTTCGTACATGAGCACCGCCGCCAACGTGGACTGTGTGTCGGAGCGCTGGAACGGCGACTCGCCACGCAGTGCGGCGCAGAGCGTGACGCCAAGCGACCACAGATCGGTCGCCGGTGTCGCCGGCTGGCCGTTGATCCGTTCCGGCGCCAGGTACTCCGGCGAGCCGAGCACGGCCCTGCTGTCGGTCAGCGTGACCTCACCGGTCATGGCGGCGATGCCGAAGTCGGTCAGCACCACACGGTCGCCCTCGATCAGGATGTTCGCCGGCTTGACGTCGCGGTGCAGGATGCCGTGCCGGTGCGCGGCCTCGAGGGCACGAAGCACGCGTAACCCGATCTCCGCGACCCGCGGCTCGGGTAACGGCCCCTCGGCCCGGATCACCTGCGCCAGCGAGCGTCCCTCGACCAGCTCCATCACGATCAGCGGGCGGCCGTCGTCCAGGATCACGTCGTGCACGGCGACCACGCCTGGATGCCGCAACCGTGCCGCGGCCTGCGCCTCCCGCAGCACCCGTTGCGCCGAGAGGTCGTCGGGCCCGGCGCCCACCCGCACGTGCAGTTCCTTGACGGCCACGTCACGCCGCAGGAGCTCGTCGTGCGCCCGCCACACCACGCCCATGCCGCCCTGACCGAGCCGCGCGAGCAGCCGGTAACGACCGGCGACGATCCTGACCCCAGGCTCCGCCATGGGAAGAACGTACCGACTGCACGCGACCAGTCACACATGGTCCACGAAACTGGAACACCTCACACGAGGCGGAACGTTTCTCTGGCGCCTACAGGCTGAACGCGACCTGCCGCAGGATGATCGCCGCGATGAAGACCACGGTGAACGCGAGGTCGATCGACAGCCCGCCGGCACGCACCGGCCGCAACACCCGCCGCACGGGCGCGATCACCGGCTCGGTCCCGGCGTGGGTCAACGCCCTGGCCCGACTCGCCCACGGCGGACTGCTGCCGAGCACGCCGACCCAGTCGAGAATCATCCGCGCGATCATCAACAACACGAACAAGGTCAGCACGAACCCGAGCACGAGTCCGACAGCACTCATGACGACCACCTCCGCTTTCACCCCGTCAACGTCCGCGACGGGGCGAAAAGTGTCCGTTGGTCCGAGTTCTCAGCTGACTGTCAGCTCACGCAGCTCCACCGGCGGCAGGCCGGGGTGCACCACGCCCAACCATCTCGTGGCTCTCGTCATCGCGACATACAGGTCGTTGCGACCCAACGGGCCAACCAGAACCGCGGCCGGATCGGCGATCAACACCCCACCGCATCCGAGCCCCCAGACCTCGACCGAGGCCAGCAGCACCACCTTGCCAGACAAAGAGTCCCGCTGGCCCAAACCTCAGCGAGCCATCAGCTCGCGCAGCTCCACCGGCGGTGGGCCGGGGTGCACCACGCCCAACCACCGGGTCGCGCGTGTCATCGCGACATACAGGTCGTTGTGGCCCAGCGGGCCGGCCAGGATCGCGGCGGGGTCGGCGATCAGGACCCCGTCGAACTCGAGGCCCTTGGCCTGGGCCGGGGTCAGCAGCACCACCTTGTCCGTCAGGTCAGGGACCGCCGGCAGGCACAGCGCGGCCGTCAGCGAGGCGGTATGTTCCGCCGGGGCGATGATCGCGAGCTGTCCGTCGGTGTGTGCCGCGGCGAGGTCGGCTACCGCGGCGGGGAGGTCGTCGGCGTGCTGGCGCCACGGCGTTTCGCCGCTGGAGCGCACGGATCGCGGCGGCCGCAGCCCGGGATGGTGCGCGGCGAGGAGGTTCGCGGCGACGGTCATGATCTCGGCCGGGGTGCGGTAGTTGACCGTGAGCTGCACGAGCCGGTCCGGCGAGTCCCGGCGCAGCACGCGGTCCCACGAGGCCGCGCCCGCCGGGCTCCCGGTCTGGGCCAGGTCGCCGACGACCGTCATGGATCTGGTGGGGCACCGGCGAACCAGCATCCGCCAGTCCATTTCGGACAGCTCCTGCGCCTCGTCGACGACGACGTGCCCGAACGTCGGCACGCCCTCCCCGACCAGGACGGCGGCCTCGTCGAGCAGTGGGACGTCCTCGGCGCTCCAGCCTTCGCCGCCGACCACGTCCCGCACGACCTGAGCCGGGGTCAGCGGCGGCCAGATCCCGTCGAGCACGGACTGGACCTCGTCGTCCGCCAGGAGCGTGGCCTTCAGCGCGGCCTTGTCCGTCTCGTCCAGCATGGTCCTGGGGCCCTCGTCGTCGGCGCCGAGGATGACGCCCGCCGTCGCGAGCGCGCGCAGGTCCGCTTCGCTCAGCCGGCCGTCGGCGCTGCCGCCGTCGAGCGCCTCGCCGGTGTCGGTGAGCACGACGGACTCCATGCGGTCGACCAGCTCGCCGGTGAGCGTTGCCACGACCTCCCGCTGGAACACCAGCCTGGCCTGGTTGTGAGGAAGGCCGGCCGCCTTCCGCACGGCGCGGCGGCACGTGTGCGGGTACAGCCGCAACACCTGCTGCTCGAACTCGACCTCCACCGTGTCCTCGGGAAGGTGGACGTGCGCACGCACCGCGTCGGCGAGCTGCGCGGCCATGTCCGCGCGCCCTTTGCGGGCGGCGAGGTCGGGCGGGTCCTCCCGGTCGACCACGACGTCGGGACGCAGGCCGGGGATGGTCGCCGTCACCACGCGGTCCTCACCGAGCCCGGGCAGCACCTGGCCGATGTAGTCGAGGAAGACCTGGCTCGGTCCGATGACGAGAACCCCGCGGGTCCGCAGCTGCTCGTGCGTGTAGAGCAGGTAGGCCACCCGGTGCAGCGCGACGGCCGTCTTGCCGGTGCCCGGCCCGCCCTGCACCACCAGCAGCCCGCGATGGTCGTCGCGGATGATCCGGTCCTGCTCGGCCTGCAGCGTGGTCACGATGTCGCGCATCCGACCGGTCCGCTCGGCGGTCACCGCGGCCAGCAGAGCGGCCTCACCGACGAGCCCGTCCCGAGGCGCGTCGGGATCGAGCAACTCGTCGTCGAGCGCGACGACCGTACGGCCACGCGTGCTGATCCGCCTACGACGCAGAACACCGTGCGGCGCGGCGGCGGTCGCCGTGTAGAACGGCCGGGCCGCCGGCGCGCGCCAGTCCAGCAGCAGTGGTTCGTCCTCCTCGAAGAGCCCCATGCGCCCGATGTAGAGACGCCGTCCGCCGGCCAGGTCCAGCCGCCCGAAGCACAGCCCGTCCTCGACGGCCGCCAGCCGGGCCCGCTCCGCCCGCCACACCGGCGCGTCCCCACGCGCGGCGGCCTCAGCACGCAGGGCGTCCAGCCGCGCGTACAGGCCGTTCAGGTACTCCTGCTCGACTCCCAGTTCGCTCACGTCCCCGAGCCTGCCCGCAAACGTGAGCGAATTGCAGTCTTGTACTTCTTGACAGCCTCAGCCGGTCGGTTTTGGCGGTGCACTACGGTGGCTCGCATGCGAGCGGATCGGGGCGTGCGGTTGCGGCAGTGGTTGCTGCTCGCCGCGCTCGCGTTCGCGTTGGTCGGTATGCACCATGTGCCGTCGGCGCCGTGTGGGCCGCATGTCGAGGTCACGTCGCACACCCTCGAGCAGGAGCAACACTGTCACACGCCGGAAGGCGGGCATGACCTGCTGCATCTCTGCCTGATGGTGCTCGGTGCCGTGGCCGGGGTCCTGCTCGTCTGGCTGTTGCTGGCGATCACCGGCTCCCCGCGCACGCCCACCCGCCGCGTGCGGGCGAGGGCCCGGCCGCGGGGCCTCGCGGGGAGAGCTCTGCTCACGTCCGTCTGTGTGTTGCGCACATAGGCCGTCACTTTCCGTGGCCATCTGGCCACAGATCGCGACGACCTTGTACCGCAACACATTTGAGGATGTTCATGAGGAAGTACCTGACAGTCGCCGCTGCGCTCGTGGCGTTCACCGCCGCCGGCTGTGGTGGCGGTGACGACACCGCGGGGTCGCACGAAAGCATGTCCGCGACCGCCACGGCCACGTCCGAGTCCGCGTCGGCCGAGCACAACGACCAGGACGTCGCCTTCGCGCAGGGCATGATCCCGCACCACCAGCAGGCCGTCGACATGGCGAAGGCGGCTGCGGAGAAGGCCACGAACCCGGCGGTGAAGGCACTCGCCGGCCGCGTGCAGGGCGCGCAGGACCCCGAGATCCAGCGGCTGACCGAGATGCTCGAGTCCTGGGGCGCGCCGACGGAGCCGTCCGGCATGCCCGGCATGGACCACGGCAGCGGCGGCGACGGCATGATGACCGACGACCAGATGGCAGAGCTCGACCAGGCCAGCGGCGCCGAGTTCGACCAGATGTGGCTCCAGATGATGATCGAGCACCATCAGGGCGCGGTGACCATGGCCAAGACCGAGCTGGAGAGCGGCAGCGACGCCGACGCCAAGGCTCTGGCCCAGCAGATCGTCGACGCCCAGGAGGCTGAGATCACCGAGATGCAGGGCATGCTCGCGTAGTTCGAGCGGGGCGGGGAGGGCCCGCCCTCCCCGCCTCTTCGATGCGGTCGGTCAACTGTCTACTGAGGACGGGCGGTTGATGGAGAAGTGAATGTGATCAGCGCCTGTACTGGTAGGTGGTCTGATGGAAACTGGCCGTTCTTCTTGAACGTGTTGACACCAACCGCTTGTACGGTCGCGCCTCGTGTGAGGATCCAGTCGATCCGGTCGCCGTTCATCACCGGTGGTTGGTAGCCGTGGTAGGTCGCGTACTGCGGGGAGCGTTGTTCGGTGGCCGTGACCCAGGTGTCTTTCAGGCCCGCCACCAGTGTTTCGTAGGTGACCGAGTTGCCGGCCGGGGTGTTGAAGTCTCCGGTGAGCACGACCGGTAGGTCCGGGCCGAACGCGTTCACGCGATCGCGGATCAGCAGTGCGCTGCGCCGGCGCGCGTGCTCCGACAGGTGGTCGAAGTGGGTGTTGACGGCGACGAACTCCTTGCCGGTGCGCAGGTCCGCGAACCAGACCCAGGTGGCCATGCGGATCACGTCGTTGCCCCACGTTCTCGAGCCGATCACGTCTGGGGTGTCGGACAGCCAGATGTGGTCGAACTCCAGTGGTTCCAGGCGATGTGTGTCGTAGTGGATCGCGGTGAACTCGTCGCGGCTGCCACCGCCTCGGCCCACGCCGAGCCAGTCGTAGTTGTCGGGTAGGTCGCGCTGGATGTCCTTCAGCTGTGCGTAAAGCCCCTCCTGTGTGCCCAGCACGGTCGGCTGTTCGCGGCGTAGCAGTTCGGCCATGACCGGGCGCCGCTGCGTCCACGAGTTGGGCTTCCTGGTCGAGGCGTAGCGGAGGTTGAACGACATGACGTGCAGGGAGTCGCCTGACGCGGGGCCGATCACGGTTCGCTCCTGTACAACGGTGACGTGGCTACCCCCATGATCGCGGATTTCTGGCTGGATCCATCCTGCCCGTATACCTGGGTGACGTCCCGTTGGCTCGTCGAGGTCGCGTCGGTTCGGCCGGTCACCGTGTGTTGGCGGGTCATGAGCCTGTCGGTGCTGAACGAGGGTCGTGACGACGATCCGGAAGGCGACCCCGAGGGGTACCTGTGGATCCCCGTGCGGGTGTGCGCCGCGGTGTGTGAGGAGTTCGGGCACGACGCGCTCGGCCGGTTCTACGCAGAGCTGTGGAACCGTGCGCACGCCACCGCGGACTGGATGGCCGGTCTGGCCGGCGCGCTGGCGCGGGCCGAGCTGCCCCACAAGCTCGCGGAGGTCGGCCTTTCCACCGCGTACGACGAGGTCGTGCGCGCATCGCATGCCGCGGCCATGGCTGAACTCGGTCCACACATCGGCACGCCGATCATCGCGACGACCACCCCCGCTGGTTCGCGGGTCGCCTTCTTCGGCCCGGTGATCTCGCGGGTGCCGACGGGTGAGCGGGCCGGCGAACTGTGGGACGCGGTGGTGACCGTGGCGGGCACGCCGGGGTTTCACGAGCTCAAGGCCGCCGCCCACGCGGAACCGCACCTCGATTGAGGTATCACACCTTGTCGAGCGGCCGCAGGGGTTGGCCGTGGGGTTCGGCGCCGCGCAGCAACGCGCACAGTTCGTCGGCGAGCTGGCTGGCCTCCTGCGCGTCGACGGCAAGTTGCGACATGCACAGGACCACCGCCAGCGGCACACCGCCCTCGCACACGACGCCGACGCGGATCCCCCACTCACCGACGATGTCGAACGGGTCCGTGGTGACCGCGGCCCGTGCTTCCGCCACGTCACCGCACATCCGGAGCGTGAGCATGCCCGCGCCGTCCACGACCTGCTCTCGGCCGCCGCCGGGGAAGCGGGTCCGCAGTGCTTCGTGCCGGCACACCAAGGCATACACCGCGGCGCTCACGCCGGCCAGATCCACGCCCGGCGGTACCTGCGCGGCTCGGTGCAGGTGACCGACGCCATTCTCGAGGACCACCCGCTGCCCGGCGGTCAGGGGGCCGCGGGCGAACCGCATCCCACCGAAGGTCAACACGGCGGCACCCGAGGGATGACACCGATGATCCTCATCCCGGCAAGATAGCCACCGAAAGTTGCTGATTCAAGTGTCTAAGTCACCCTCGTGGGTGACTTGTCCAAGTCGAACTGTCGGTTCACGACGCTCGGGGCGCCGCACCTG
>NZ_DASUVO010000062.1:0-15028 GCF_036378875.1 Actinophytocola sp. | reverse complement strand
TCACGTGTACCAGATGGACCTGCCGTTGAGCGGCAAGGCCTACCAGATGTCGGCAGGAGGCGCGCACACGGCCCTGGACTCGACGATCGTGGAGATCGTGTCCGATGCTGGCATCTCCGGTTGGGGCGAGACATGCCCGGTCGGCCCGACCTACGCGGCCGAGCATGCGCTTGGCGCGCGGGCGGCACTCAACCAGATGGCGCCTGGCCTGATCGGCAGGCCGGTGACGGGTCCACTGGAGCTACGCCGTGCACTGGAAAAGCTTCTCAATGGCCACCACTACGCGAAAGCCGCGATCGACATCGCGATTCACGATCTGATCGGAAAGACCCACGGCCTGCGCGTGTGCGACATGCTGGGCGGCGCGACGAGCGATCGCGTGAAATCGTACTACTCGCTCAGCGTCGGCGAACCGGACGAGGTCGCGCGGACCGCCGCGGAGAAGATCGCCGAGGGCTATCCGCGTCTTCAGATCAAGGTGGGCGGCCGACCGGTCGAACTCGACATCGAGACGATTCACAAGGTATGGGCGGCAACGGGTTGCGCCGATGTCGCCGTCGACGCCAACCGGGCGCTGACCACCCGCGACGTCCTGCGCATCGACCGGGAATGCGCCGACATCCCCTTCGTCTTCGAGCAGCCGTGCAACACGATGGAGGAGGTCGCCGCGATTCGCGGGCAGGTGCGCCACGGGATCTTCCTCGACGAGAACACCGAGAAGGTGAACGACGTGCTGCGAGCGATCGCGCTCGGCGTGTGCGACGGATTCGGGCTCAAGGTCACGCGCCTGGGCGGTCTCGGGAACATCGCGACCGTCAGAGACATCTGCGAGTCCCGCTCGATGCCCCACACCTGCGACGACTCGTGGGGAGGGGACATCATCGCGGCCGCGTGTGTCCACATCGGAGCGACGGTGCGGCCACGCCTGCTCGAGGGGGTGTGGATCGCCCAGCCGTTCATGGATGTCCAGTACGACTCGGACAACCCGGTCCAGGTCGTCGAGGGGCACATCCAGGTACCGACCGGCGCCGGCCTCGGCGTCGTACCCGACGAGGGGGTCTTCGGCGCGCCGGTCGCATCCTTCGCATAACGCCCGGCCGCCCCCGGGTTGGTCAGCGCCACGGTTCTTCTGGGGTGGCGCTTCGCCGGTTGTGGTGGTCCAGCAGCTTGGACAGCAGTTCGGTCAACCGCTGGCGCTCGTCGGGCGACAGCGGGGCCAGCAGTTCGTCCTGGGTTTCGGCCAGCTGCTTCTCCAGTCGCCGCAGTTGGCGCTTGCCTGTGGTGGTCAGCGAGATGATGTTGCGCCGCCGGTCGGCGTGGTCCGGGGTGCGCTCGACCAGTTTGCGGTCGGCGAGCTCGTTGATCGTCGCGACCATGTCGCTGAGGTGGATGCCGCTGCGGCGGCCCAGCGCGGCCTGACTGGCCGGGCCGAACTCCTCAAGCACCGCCAGCAGGCGGTAGTGGTAGCCGCGGGCGTTGACGGCCGTGAACCCGTCGGTCACCAGGCGGTGCGCGTGGTTGGCGGTCTGGGTGAGCAGCCAGCTGGGCAGGCTCTTCCACCTGGCTGGCGACTCCTCGGACGGGTTCTCCATGTGGTGAGTCTAACGAATCGTTGGGTCGACTAACGATTGTGGTACCGTTCGGAAGACAAACGTTAGTCGACCAAACGTTTAGCCGCCGAATGAATACCCGTGGAGTCAGGACCATGATCAAGCCGTTCCGCATCGACATCCCCCAGGCCGACCTCGACGACCTGACCGACCGGCTCTCCCGCACCCGCTGGCCCAACGAGGTCGACGACGCCGGGTCGGACTACGGGTTCCCGCTGGCGCGGCTCACCGAGCTGGCCGAGTACTGGCGCACCGGCTACGACTGGCGCGAGCACGAGGCGAGGCTCAACGAGTTACCGCACTTCACCACCGAGATCGAGGGCCAGAACATCCACTTCGTCCACGTCCGGTCCGCGAACCCGGACGCGCTCGCGCTGGTCCTCACTCACGGCTGGCCTGGTTCGTTCCTGGAGTTCCTCGACATGATCGAACCGCTGTCGCGCGACTTCCACCTGGTGATCCCGTCCATCCCGGGTTACGGCTTCTCCGGGCCGACCCACGAACGTGGCTGGAGCGCCGTCCGGATCGCACGGGCCTGGGCCGAGCTGATGCGCCGTCTCGGGTACGAGCGCTACGGCGCGCAGGGCGGCGACTTCGGCGCGGGCATCTCGCTGGCGCTCGGCTCGGTGGCGCCCGAGCAGGTCGTCGGAGTGCACGTCAACTACCTACCGACCCGGCCGGTCCCTGACGCCGACCTCCAACTGTCCGAAACGGACGAAGCGCGGCTGGACAAGGTCAGGCAGCTGATGGCGAACCGCCCGCCGTACCAGGCCCTGCAGGCCCTCACCCCGCAGACCATCGGCTACGCGCTGACCGACTCGCCGGTCGGCCAGCTGGTCTGGATCGCCGAGCGCTTCGCACAGTGGACGGACCCGCGCTCGCAGATCAGTGACGAACGGATGCTCACGAACATCTCGCTGTACTGGCTGACCGCCACCGCGGCTTCCTCTGCGCGCCTGCACCATGATGCGCCGAGGGGGCTGCCCCTGCCGTGCCAGGCGCCCGTCGGCGTGGCGGTGCTCCCGCACGACATCACGCAGTCGGTGCGCCCGCTGGCCGAGCGGCTGTACGACATCAGGCACTGGTCGGAGCTCGAACGCGGCGGCCACTTCGCCGCGATGGAGGTGCCCGAGCTGCTTGCCGAGGACGTCAGGGAGTTCTTCCTGACCCACGTCAAGGACGACGCCGAGGCTGGTGCGCGCACTGGAACCGCGGTGTAGGCCGTGACTGGCGCACGGTGTGTGTCCTGCCGATTTCCGAGCGTACGCTGGGGTGGCGTTCGTCGCGAGAGACTCTCGGTCACGACGGCTCACGCGGTACTCACACGGAGGACATGATGTCCAAGCGCACCAGCAAGAGGGCGACACGCCGTAAGAAGTCCGCGAACCACGGCAAGCGTCCGAACGGTTCGTAGGCTTCGCCCATCGGCTTCCTCGGGCGACGAGGCGAGGCGCAGGGCGTACTGTGTCGGGTAGAGGCCCGGGACCCCGGTTCGACAACAGTCGACTGAGGGATTCATGGCACATACTGATCCAGTCCGTGACGGAGCGTCGTTGAACGCTCCTCCGTTCGTGTTGTTCGACGGCCTGCCGCGTGCCGTCACCGTTCTGCCAGTCCGATGGCGCGGTTCGGAGCTTCTGACCGTCACGGCCCAGCGGATCTCCTCCGGTGCGGTCGTGATCACGGTGCGCGGCGAGGTCGACTGGTACACCGGCCCGTTGCTACAGCGCGCGATCCTCGCCCAGTTGCGGTCCAGCGCTCCGACCCTGGTCATCGACCTCACCGAGGTGGGTTTCTTCGGAGCCACCGGTCTCACCGTCCTCGCCGTTGGCAGGGAGGAGGCGGTGGCGGTGGGAACCAGGCTGTTCGTGGTCGCGCGTACGCGTGTTGTCCTGCTGCCGCTCACGATCACCGGGATGGATCGGATGTTCGACATCTACCCGGTGCTCGCGGACGCGCCGATTCGCCGCGGTGACGGCTCGGATGGATAGCACCACCATGCGCGATCAGCGCGTCGTCGAGATCCTGTCCGGGCTCGCCCACGATGGTGAGCAGGTCTTGTTGCCTGCCCGGCTCTGCATGGCGTGCCTGTCGGCGTTGCCGGTCAGCGGCGTCGGTGCGTCGTTGATGACGGCCGCCGGGCCGAGTGGGATCGTGCTGGCGGCCACTGACGAGCGGGCCCGGCAGCTGGAGGAGCTGCAGTTCGCCCTCGGTGAGGGGCCGTGCGTCGAGGCGTCCGGTAGCGGCTGGCCCGTGCTCGAACCCGATCTGGTGGCGACTGGGTCGCCTCGTTGGCCGCGGTTCGGCGCGGCCGTGCTCGACGCCGGTGTCCGCGCCGTGTTCGCGTTCCCGTTGCGGGTCGGCGCGATTCGGGTAGGGGTTTTGGATCTCTACCGGGACACCCCGGGGCTGCTCACCAACCGGGACCTCGCCGAGGCGTTGGCGTTCGCCGACGCGGCCACGGCGGTCGTTCTGCACATGCAGGACCATGACGGGTACGACGGCGCGGGCCCGGCGCTGATCGGGTCGATCGACAGTCGAGCGGAGGTTCACCAGGCGACCGGGATGGTCGCGATCCAGCTCGGTGTCAGCCTGGCCGAGGCTCTGCTGAAGCTTCGGACGCACGCGTACGCTACGAGTCGGACGATGTCCGCCATCGCCGCCGACGTCGTCAACCGCCGTATGTGGTTCGACGGTGACGAGGTCGGCACGACGAGGCGGCGGGGTCCGTTGTGATTCCATGAGAGCAGAGGCAGTGGGGCTCATGACGAGCCGGGAGCAACGTCTGGCCACCACGTTCGTGGACCTGGCCGACACCTTGGTAGCCAACTTCGACGTCATCGACTTCCTACACACACTGGCCGCCCGCAGCGTCGAGCTGCTCGACGCCGACGCCGCCGGGATCATGCTGGCCGACCAGCGCGGTGGCCTGCGCGTCATGGCCTCCTCGGCGGAGGAGGCCCGCCTGCTCGAACTGTACGAGCTGCAGAGCGACGAAGGCCCGTGCCTGGACTGCTACCGGTCCGGACGCCCGGTCGTCCGGGACGACCTGGTCGCGATGAGAACGTCGTGGCCGCTTTTCACCGAACAACTACAAGCGCTTGGCTTCCACTCCGCGCAGGCGCTCCCGATGCGGCTCCGTAACGAGACGATCGGCGCGTTGAACCTGTTCCGGCTCGAACCAGGTCGACTGAACGAGGCGGACCTGAGGATCGGCCAGGCCATGGCCCACGTGGCCACCGTCGGGCTGATGCAGGAGCGCGCCATCGCGGCAAGCGAGCTTCTCGCCACACAGCTGCAAACCGCGCTCACCAGCCGTGTGCAACTCGAACAGGCCAAGGGGATGCTCGCCCAACGCGCCGGCCTGCCCATGGACCAGGCGTTCCAGCTGATGCGCGACTACGCCCGCAGCCGAGGGCGCCGACTCAGCGACGTCGCCGCGCAGATCATCGAGGGAGTGCTCGACGACGAGGTGCTCCGGAAGGACCGACGTACGAGGCCGACCTCACCCAGGGCATGACCGTCACCGGAAGGGTCATGGTGACGACGTGGCGTTCGTGTCGTCCGGTCTGTCCGGTGGGGGTTGGCCGTCGTCGTGCTGGACTTCGATG
This sequence comes from Actinophytocola sp., assembly GCF_036378875.1. GTDB lineage: Bacteria > Actinomycetota > Actinomycetes > Mycobacteriales > Pseudonocardiaceae > Actinophytocola. Next base: position 9,807 of record NZ_DASUVO010000062.1, on the reverse strand, counting down.
TTCTCGGGCTCGGTGTGTTCCTCGGACAGCAGCGACCTGACGCTGGCGTTGAGGATGGCGAGGAGTGGTACGGCGAGGAGCGCGCCCGCGATGCCGGCGGCGATCAGTCCGGCTCCGATGGCGAAGACGACGGCGAGTGGGTGCAGTCTTACGGCCCTGCCCAGCAGCACGGGTTGGAGGATGTGGGCCTCGAGCTGGTTGACGCCGATGACGATGGCGAGCACGACTATCGCGGGGATGAACCCGTTGGCGACCAGCGCGACCAGCATGGCGACGGCCCCCGCGATGACGGCGCCGATGATGGGCACGAACGCGGCGAGGAACACCAGCGCGGACAGCGGGATCACCAGTGGGACCCCGACGATCGCCAGCCCGATGCCGATACCGACCGCGTCCACGAGCGCCACCGCGGCGGTCGCCCGCACGTAGCTGACCAGCGCCGCGAACCCGCTCCGGCCGGCCACGTCGACCCGGTCACGCACCCGGGCGGGCACACCCCGGGTCACGAACTTCCAGATGCCTGGGCCGTCGTAGAGGAAGAAGACCAGGATGAACACGGTCAGCAGGAAACCCGTCAGGATCTGGCCGATCGTGGTCGCGGTGGTGATCGCGCCCTGGGTAATGGCGGCCTGGTTTTCCTGGATGGCGTCGATCGCGTCGTCGATGACGTTCTGGATCTGCTCGGCACGCATGTGCAGCGGCCCCGTGGTCAGCCAGTCCCGGAGCCGGTCGAGGCTCGCCACGATCTGGGCCTGGAGATCCGGGAGCCCGACGATGAAGGTGATGATCACGAAGGTGAGCAGTCCACCGACGACGGCGATGCCCGCGACCATCACGATCACCGCGGCCACCCAGCGCGGCACACCCCACCTGACCAGCCTGTCGACGCCGGGTGCCATCAACGCGGCGAGCAGCAGCGCGATCGCCACCGGCACGATCAGTTGCGAGAGGTAGCCCGCGACCCACGCGATCACGTACAGCCCGGCGATCACGACGATGAACCGCCACGACAGCGCCGCGCTCACCCGCAACCCGGTCGGCACCAGTTCGGTCACGTCCCGGCCCGACGTCGGCACTCTGGGTCGTCCCGTCTGGTCGGATGCGCTCATGTTCGACTTGTCCTGTAGAACGCCACTGCCACCTTCGTCGACGTCGAATACCCGGGTGACGGCCGCACAATCCTGCCGCGCGAGATGCGTGCAGAGGAATCACTCGTACGAGGACACCTGCTCACCTGTGTGAGCTACGTCGAGATGCTCGAATGTCCGAGATGGACAGTCAGTTGTCGCGTAGGGCGCGTTGCGCGAGCAGCTCCCTGGCCTTCTCGGCGGTGGGTGGTTGGCACAGCACGTCGTAGCGGTGCGCGACGATGTGGCTGTGCGACACGAAGTTCCGTTGCCCTCGCGCCGACGCGTACCTGAGCGCGGCCGAGGCAAGACCGAACGCCACCCCGGAGACCACGCCGATCATGATCGGCAGCAACCCGGCGCCCGCGGTGAACATGCTCAGCAGCAGGCCGACGAACAGGCCGATCCAGGCCCCCGACAGCGCACCGATGGCCAGTACCCGCCGCCAGGTCAGATGGGCGTCGACCCGCTCGACGAGCACCAGGCCGACGCCGACGATCGTGAGCCCCCGAACCGGGAAATCGTTGTCGGCCAGGTGATCGACCGTTTGCTGCGCCTCCTTGTAGGTGTCGTGGGAGCTGACCGGCCAGCCATCCGGCAACATCGGTAGCCGCGTGGCGGCCGTGGTCTGTGTGAACAATTTCGTCATATCAGTCTCGCCGTCTGGGACACGATCCATGTCCTCGGCTTGGTCAGGCGTTGAAAGGCTTGTTCTCGAATTCCGCGCGGGTGTGGAAGCGGGTTTCAGTCGAGCTGGTGCACGAGGCCGCCATCACTCTCCCATCGCTGCGCGGAGTATTCGTGGGCCTGGCGCGGTGCCGGGAGGCGGACCGTGCCGAGGATGTCCTCTGGTCGGTCGGCGTTGCCCCGGTGTGCCGCGGTCATGAGGGCGTCGTGGCCCGCGGTCTCGTTCATCTCGGGTGGGATGACGAGCAGGCTGATGCGGCCGCGGTTCGAGCCGGTGACGTGGATGATGTTCCGGTCCTGGTAGGTGAATCCCTCGGCGCGGACCCGGTATCCGTCGACCTCGAGCCGGCGAGGGGTGGCGTCCCATGCGGACAGTGCGTAGGCGACTCGTTCGATCCGGCCCAGCCGGACCGCGAGAACCTCGGCCAGTGCGGGCAGTTCGTCGGCGAGGTCACGGGATCGCGGCCACCAGGCGCCGTCGACGTAGCCGGTGGCCGGGGCCTGGGGCTTGAGCCGCAGCCTGAGCTGTGTGTGTCCCGTCGCGGGGGACGGTGTGTGAGTGAGCGTGCCCGATGTCATCTCGGTGCTCCTGTCTCGATTAAATGGTCGCCGTGGCGGAGACCAGCTGCTCGGAGCAGAAAAGTACGTAGTGTCGGATGGGATCGAACGAAGAGGATTTGACACACCGGTCGGATTTGCCGGGAGAGCTGGCATCACGAGTGTGGGATGTCGTCGATCCGGATAATTCCAGTATACGCCTGGGTCGGCTCGTCACGGTGTTCGAGGTCGCGGTTCGGTGATCGCCGTTTCTGGCACCAGTTCCGGGTGGACGCCTCGGGGAGTGTTGAGCACGGCCCAGTTGAGGACGTAGTCGGCCATGTCCCGCCAGCCCGGCGCGCCCGTGGTGAAATGCGGCCTGCCGGGGAACTCGTGATAGGCCGTGACGGCCCCGGACCTGCCGTACCGTTTGGCGTTCTCCCGCACCATCGAAGGGGGCACGACGTGGTCCGAGCCGCCCGCGACGAGCAGCAGCGGCGCGCGGTCACTCCGCGTGAAGTCCGCCGCGGTGGCGGCGCTGGACATGAGGTTGGCGGTCGCGGCCTGGAACAACGGCCGCCCGGTGCTTGGCACGTGGTAGCGGTCGTAGGCGGTGCGCGAGTCCTGGTCGCTCATCGTGTTGGTGAAGGCGTAGCGCCACTGCGCGTAGGTGAGCCCGACGGTCCTGTGGCGGTTGGCCGGGTTGCGCAGCACCGGGAACGACGAGCGCAGCGCCGAGGCCGGCAGCCGGTACACGCCCCTCACCGGTGCGGGGTGCAGCGCGACGCCGGCCAGGCCGAGGCCCCGGCTGAGCATGATCTGCACCAGGGCGCCGCCGAACGAGTGGCCCATGATGATCGGTGGTTCGTCGAGGTCGCGGATGATCCGCTCGTAGTGGTCGGCGATCGTGCCCAGACCGAGTCCGTCGGTCACCGAGGGGTTCGCGCGCAGGGCCTCGACCTCGATCTCCATGCCCGGCCAGGCCGGTGCGAGTACCTGGTGGCCGCGTTCGGTGTATCGGGTGATCCAGTGCTCCCACGAGCGTGGGGTCAGCCAGAGCCCGTGGATGAGGACGATCGTGGCGTTCTGCTTGTTCTCTGTCATGGTCGGCTCCGTAGGGGTGAGTGTGGTCAACTGTTCCGTGCCGCGCTCCTGACGAGGTTCGCGACGGCGCCGGGACGCACGATCATGGGCACGTGCGAGGTGTTGACCTCGACGGTGTGGGCGTTCGCCCGTTCGGCCATGAAGCGCTGGGTCTGCGCGGGGATGGCGTGGTCGGCGCGCGTGACCAGGTACCAGGACGGGATGGTCTTCCATGCCGGGACACCGGATTCGGCGTTGCCCGCGGCAAGGGCGATCGGGCGTTGTGAAGCGGCCATCGTCGCGGCGGTGGTCCTGGAGACGTCGGCGGCGAACACTTCGCGGAAGTTCGCGGGGTTGACGTAGGCGTCGACGCCGGTAGCACCGTCGGCCTGCGGGAACGGCCGTGCGGTGATGTTCTGTGGCAGGAGGCTGCCCGGGTACAGGCCGGTGAGCGCGAAGATGCTCTCGCCCTCCTCTGGTGCGAAGCCCGCGACGTACACAAGAGCCTTGACGTTCGGGTTCCCGAGCGCCGCGTTCGTGATCACCGCGCCGCCGTAGGAATGTCCAACCAGGACTATCGGCCCGGTGACGGTGGCGAGCACGCTGGTGAGGTAGGCGGCGTCGCCGGCGAGGTCGCGCAACGGGTTCGCGGGTGCGAGCACGGGGTAGCCGTCCCGCTGCAGCTCGGCGATGACACCGGACCAGCCGGACGCGTCGGCGAACGCGCCGTGCACCAGGACGACGGTCGGTTTGGGACCGTGGTCGGTGGCCGTGGGTTCGCTCGCGCCGGTGCCGGCGAACACGGACAGGCCGATGGCGGTTGCCGCGACGGCGAGGAGCGTGCTTCTCGAGCGGGAGCGGTGAAGCCTCATCAGTGTCTCCTGTGGACGGTTGCCCGCATCGCGGTGCGGATGAGGTCGGCGACCTCGGTCGGGTGGGATGTCGGGCACGCGTGGGTGGCCTGGACCTCGACGGTGTGCGCGCCGGCGCGCCGGGCCATGAACCGCTGGGCGTCGGGGTGGACGAGCTGGTCCATGGTGGCGACCAGGTACCACGACGGCGGTGGTGTGCCGGCGTAAGCGGGCGCGGTGTCCGCGAACGCGACCGCGGCGACCGGGCGCTGGCTGGCGGTCGCGATCGCCGCCGCGGGTTCGGGCAGATCGGTGCCGGTCACCCGGCGGAACGAGTCCCGGTGCAGGTACAGCTCCACCGCGGGATGACCGTCGGCGCCCGGGTAGGTCGCCGGCCGCAGCGCCGGGATGAGAAGGGTCGCCGGGAACTCGCGGCACACGTCGAGGCAGCTCTCGCCCTCGGCAAGGGCGAACCCGGCGACGAACACCAGCCCGACGACGTTGTCCGTGTGCGCCAGGGCCGCGGTGATCACCGCGCCTCCGTAGCCGTGTCCGACCAGCAGCACCGGGCCGTCCACCCGTCCGGCGACCGCGGCGACATAGGCGGCGTCGATCGCGAGGCCACGCAACGGGTTGGCGACCGCGGTGACGTCCGTGCCGGCGGAGCCAAGCTCGGCCAGCACACCGGCCCAGCTCGACGTGCCGGCGAACGGCCCGTGCACCAGCAACACGCTGGGTAGGGTGGCCCATGGCAGGTGCATCGCCGGATCCTCCGCGGTTGTCGGGAATCCGACGTTAGACACGGCGGCGTGCCCGCGCGTCCGTCACGTGACGTACACGGCCGCGGCCAGCTCGGTCCGGGAGGTCACGCCGAGCTTCGGGAAGATCCGGTAGAGGTGGGTGCTGACCGTCCGATGTGACAGGTAGAGCCGCTCGGCGATCTCCCGGTTGGTCAGCCCGGTCGCCGCCAGTTGGGCGATCTGCAGCTCCTGTGGGGTCAGCCGGTCCAGCGCGCCGGGTGTCCGGCGGCGGCTGCGTTCACCGGTGGCGTTCAGCTCCCGGCGGGCCCGATCGCCCCAGGGGAGGGCGCCGAGCAGGTCGAACGACTCCCTCGCCGCGCGCAGCGACACCCGGGACTCGGCGGCCCGACGCTGTCGGCGCAACCACGCACCGTGCGCCAGCAGCAGCCTGGCCCGGTGGAACGGCCAGTGCGTGAGGTCGGCGTCGAGCCCCGTCCGGAACGCCGCTTCGGCGTCGGCGTCGGCGGCGACCAGCGGTCGGGCACACCACAGCCCCACCCCCAGCACGGGCGAGCCGGTCCGGGCCAGCAGTGGTTCCAGAGTGGCCACCGCCGTGCGTGCCGCGTCGTGCCGGCCGCTGTGCACGGCCCCGTCCACCAGGTCCACCACCGCCCACGACCGGATCAGCGGATGGAACCAGGACTCGTTCGGGTCGAAGATCTGCCGCAGCTGCTCGTAGGCGTCTGAGTGGCGCCCGGCACCGAGCGCGGCCGTGCCCCGGGCGAGCGCCACCAACGCGAGCATCGGGTTCGCGCCGACCGGCAGCAGCACCTGCTCGGCCCGCGCGGCGAGATCCTCCGCCGCGTCGGCGTCGCCTCGGCGGCCGGCCAGCACGGCCATGGCCAGCTGTGCCACCGCCGCCCACAGCGGTTGGTCGGTCTCGATGGACAGCCGATAGGCCTCCTCCGCGGAGGGCAGCGCAACGCCTGTCCTGCCGAGGTTGACGCCGGCCCACGCCTGGGACACGAGCGCCTGTGCGAGCAGGGCCAGCCTGCCCTGTCTGCGTAGCCCCGCCACCGCCGCCGCCAGGAACTCGACGGTCAGCGGGAACGCGCCAACCGCGCCGGCCGCGGTGCCGAGCAGATGGTCCAGCTCGGGGTCGCCAGCACCCGGTCGCAGCCCGGTGAGCCCGGTCAGCACCGCCTCGCCCCGCTCGACCGGCGCCGTGTTCGCCTGTACCGCCAACCGTCTGGGGTCCTGTGGCGGTACCCGCACCAGTTCGGCGGAGGTGACCACCAGATCGCGGGTCTCCTGGTCGGGGTTGGACCACCAGCATCGCAGCGCAACCGCGAGCAGCGCCTCCAACGCGCGGTCCGGGTCACCGGCGAGACGCATCCGGTCAGCGGCCTCGACGAACGCGGCCACCCGGTCCGTGCCGGACCAGCCGCCCTGCCGGACCTCTCGCAGCCACGAGAGGCGGGTCCGCTCCCGTGGCGCGAGCGTGGTCCGGTCGATCTCGGCGAGCAGACGAAGCACGGCGTCGTGGCGGCCGAGCTCGAAGGCGATCTCGGTGGCACGCAACAGCCGGGCACCATGTCGTGCCGGATCGTCGCCCAGTCGGACGGCCCGCTCCAGCGCGTCCGCGGCCACCGCGATCGCGCCGCGACGGCGGGCCCTTGCCGCGGTCGCCTCCAGCTCGGCGGCGACCAGCTCGTCCCGCCCGACGGCAGCCGCGGCCAGGTGCCACACGCGGCGGTCGGGTTGGGCGACGAGCGTCTCCGCCAGTGCGGCGTGCCCGACGTGCCGCTGGGAGACGCTGGCCAGCTGGCGGATGGCGGAACGGATCAGCGGGTGCCGGAAACGGACCGTCCACTGCTCGGTGTCGACCGCGAGCAGCCGTGCGCTGATCGCGGGTGCGAGGTCCGGCACGGTGACCTCGCAGCCCGTCATCGTGCCGGCGGCCGTCAGGATCTCGGCCAGCACCTCACCCTCGTCGAGGGCGGCGACGAGCAGCAGCGCTCGCGTCACCGAAGGGAGCCCGGACACCCGGACGGCGAAGGACTGTTCGAGGCGGGTGGTGAGCGGCAGCCACGTCGGCAGCGCCGCCGCGTCGAGGTGTTGTGCGGCAAGGGGAAGCTCCACCAGAGCCAGCGGGTTGCCGCTCGCCTCGACGAGTACGCGCTGCCGGACGGCCGGGTCGAGACCGGCGTCCTGCGCGTCGAGCAGAGCGGTCGCGTCCACCGCGTCCAGCGGCGCCAACCGCAGCTCGGCGAGCCCCGCCGCGTCGAGCGGGTTGTCGTCGGTGTCCTCGTCGCGGCAGGTGGCCAGCAGCACGACCGGATCCGACTCGAGCCGGCGCGCCACGAAGGCCAGCACGTCACAGGTGGGCCGGTCCAGCCACTGCACGTCGTCCGCGACCAACAGGATCGGGGTGACGGCCGCGCCGGAGGTCACCATGTCGAGGGTGGCGAGCGCGATGCGGAACAGGTCCGGTGCGGGGGCGTCGAGCACACCGAGCGCCGCCAGCACCGCGTCGTGGCGGTGCGTCGACCGCGTCTCGAACTCTCCCAGCAGCGGCCGCAGCAACTGGTGCAGCCCGGCGAAAGGAAGGTACGTCTCGGAACGCACACCAACGGCGGTGAGCACCCGCATGCCCAGGTCCAGTGCGTGCCGAGAGGCCTGCGCCACCAACGCGGACTTGCCGATCCCGGCCTCACCGCGGATCACCAGGGCGGTTCCGCGCTCCTCGGCCCCGGCGAGCAGCGAATCCACCGTACGCAGCTCGCGCTCGCGCCCCACCAAGGGCAAGGTCGTCAACTGAACCTGCGGGTCATGTCCCGAAGTCTCCTCGCCTGCCGACGCCTTGCACAACCTGCGCGGACACACGGCATCACCGGACGCCCGGGTGTGAGCGGTGGTCGGACGGAAGGTGTAGCGTCGGTGGTACCGAGAGCAACTCGCGTGTCAGCAGTCGGGTTGGCGCCGTCCTCGGCGAACCCTGATCGGTCGCCTGGCGATCTGAGCCCACCGTAGTGGGCCGAGGACACATCATGCTCGTCATCGTTGTCGTCGTGTTCGTGTTGCTGGCGTTGAGCATTCGTCTGGTGCGGCAGTACGAGCAGCAGGGTTCGGCGGTGCTCGCCGCGATGGTGGCCGAGTCGACGGCTCTGGCGTGATCCCGCTTCAGCGATCGGTCCAGCGCGAGCCGTCGCACGGCATTCACCCGGCCACCGCATCGAAAGGATCCAGCTTGTCATCACATTCCGGCAGAGTCGTTCTCGAGCCCGCCGCGAAGGCGTTCGCCGAAGCCAACAACTCCCCGCCGTACCTGTTCGAGCTCGGCCCCGAGCAGGGCCGGGCAGCTCTCCACGAGGCGCAGTCCGGCGAGACCAGCAGACCCGACGCGGACATCACCGACCTGACCATCCCGAACGGACCCCACGGCGACGTCGCGGTCCGCATCGTCAAACCGGTCGACGCGAGCGGTCCGTTGCCGGTCGTGCTGTTCGTCCACGGCGCAGGCTGGGTGTTCGGCGACACCGTCACCCACGACCGGCTGATCCGCGAGATAGCCACCGGTGTCGGTGCCGCGGTGGTCTTTCCCAGCTACCGGCGGTCCCCGGAGGCCCGTTACCCCTCGGCGGTCGAGGAGTGCTACACCGTCGCCAGATGGCTTGCCGACAGCGGAGACGAGCACGGCCTCGACGCGGCGCATCTGGCCGTGGCGGGTGACTCGGTCGGCGGCAACATCGCCGCCGCGCTCACCCTGCTGGCCAAACAGCGCTCCGGCCCCACCTTCGCCGCGCAGGTGCTCTTCTACCCGGTCACCGACGCGTCCTTCGACACCCGTTCCTACCGCCAGTTCGCCGAGGGTTACCACCTGCGCCGCGATGCGATGATCTGGTTCTGGGACCAGTACAGCACCGAGTCCCAGCGCACCGAGATCACCGCCTCTCCGCTGCGCGCGACCACCGAACAGGTCACCGGACTGCCCCCGGCACTGGTCATCACCGCAGAAGCCGACGTGCTGCGCGACGAGGGCGAGGCATACGCGAGCAAGCTTCGCGCCGCCCGCGTCCCCGTCACGTCGCGACGTTACCGAGGCACGATCCACGACTTCGTGATGCTCGACTCGATGGCTGACAGCAAGGCCGCCAAAGCGGCCACCGCCCAAGCCATCGAGTTCCTCGCCAACGCTCTCACCGGTGACCGGCCGCCGATGACGAACGGCCGACCTTGGCCGGGTGCCTGATGCAACGCACGTTGTCCTTCCGGGCGGCCGACGACAGCACCGTTCTGCTGGAGGAGCCCACCACCGTGTTCCGCCTGACCCCGGCATGTGAGCGCGGCGCCGGACAACTGGGCATCGCCGCCGGCAGGAAAGCACGGGTGGAGCTGCGCAACGAGGGCGGCCACCTGCTGGACTACTGGATCTATCAGGTGAACTGACGGCGGGGTCCCTGCCGGTGACGAACATTGCCCGGCCGGACCCGAAACCCCGTCCCCGTCACTCAGTCAGCGCGGCGGAGACGGGGAACCGGAAGCCGGCTGGCCTGTCGTCAACTGTTGGCCAGTCGTAGTGGTGCGCCGACGGCGTGGAGGTGTTGGAGCACGTATCCGTAGGTCCGTAGCCAGCCGCATTGGGTGTACTCGATGCCCTTGCTGGCGCAGAACGCGCGGACGATGGGTTGGGCGCGGCGGAGGTTGGGTCGGGGCATGCTGGGGAACAGGTGGTGTTCGACCTGGTAGTTCAGTGCGCCGAGGGTGAAGTCGACCCACACG
>NZ_DASUVO010000061.1:0-33469 GCF_036378875.1 Actinophytocola sp. | reverse complement strand
GGATCGTCGCGAGCAGCGCGCCGGTGTTCGACGTCTTGCGGGGCGCGAGCCGGTGCTGGTAGCCCGGGTACTGCAGCCACGGCGCCATCCCCGGCGGCGGCACGGGACCGGGCGGCATGTGCCCCGGAGGCACCGGGCCGGTCGGATACCCGTGCTGCGTTCCGGGCCGCGGCCCCGGTGGCATCCCGTAAGGCCCCGGCGGCATCCCGGGCGGGCCAGGCGGACGAGGCGGACGAGGCGGCATTCCAGGTGGGCCAGACGGCATCCCAGGTGGCGGGCCTGGCGGCATTCCCTGCGGGCCGCCGTACGGCTGCCCCGGCGCCGGGCGTGGCGGCAGTGGCCTGGCTTGTGGCGGTGGCAAGGGCCCCGCGGGTCGCCACGGACCCTGCGGCGGCTGCGTCATCCCGGTCCCCCCTGGTTGTGTCAGACAGCGGGTGAGCATATGTCCACTGGGCTATCCTCCGCAGGCGTGTGGGCGAAGTGGGGGATTCCGGCGGTGGCGTTGACCACCGTGTGCGTCCTAATCGGACTGGCCGGGCCGGCCGGGGCGCAGCCGACGTTGCCGTCCGATCCGAAGCCGCCGTCGACGGTCCCGCCGCTCAAGCCGCCGGGGAAGCCCAACTTCAACCCCACCATGTTCAACCCGACCAAGTCCGCGGCACCGAAACCCGGCGGCATCCCCCGCCCGCTGCTGCCGGAGAGCGTCAACATCGCCATGAAGCTGCAGCGTGACGGCAGCCTGGCGGTCACCGAGCAGGTGTTCGTGCAGGCCGGCAAGACCATGACCCGCCGGGCGCCGCTGCGCATCAAGGCCGGCGACGGCCAGGACCGCGTGTTCACCGTCCGGGACGTGAAGGTCACCGGCAAGGGCACGACCTCGATCAGCGGCGACGAGCTCGTCATGTCGCTCGGCGACGGCGTCGCCACCGTCACCTACCGGGTGGACGGCACGGTCACCGACGTCGACGGCCACCAGGAGGTGCGCTGGCAGGTCGCCAGCGGCTGGGACACGAAGGTGCGGTCGCTGCGCGCGTCCTTCATCGCGCCGGACCAGCCGGAGTCGGTGATCTGCCTGGCCGGTCCGTTCGGCACCGACTCGCCGTGCGGCTCGGCGATCACCGACTCCAGCCAGATACTGCGGGTCGTGCAGGATGGCCTGCCGGTCGGTGAGCGGGTCGACCTCACGGTGAACCTGCCGGGCGGCACGGTCGGCGCGAACGCCCGCTACGACGACATCGCGACGACCAGCGCGTTCGCGCTGACCACGGCGAGCAGCGTCGGCCTCGGCGGCCTGGTGCTGCTGCTACTCGGTGGTTTCGTGCTGCTGTGGCTGGCCCGCGGCCGGGACGCCCGCGCGCTGGCCACCGACGTCGCCCCGGTGGAGCTGCTGATGACCGGCGACGGGGGCCGCGTCGCGTTCGCCTCACCGGACGGGGTGCTCCCCGGCCAGGTGGGCACGGTGGTCGACGAGCGGGTGGACGTCGCCGACGTGACCGCCACGGTCGTGGACCTCGCGGTCCGCAACTACCTGTCGATCCGGGAGACCGGGTCGGAGGACTGGGTCCTCGTGCGCCGCAACCCGCCGGACGCCGCGCTCACCGCCTACGAACGAACCGTGTACCAACAGGTTCTCGGTGATGCGGCGGAGGTGCCGCTCTCGGCGCTGCGTGGCCGCGTCGACCTGGCAGCGGTGCGGGCGGCCATGTACGAGGACGTGGTGTCCCGCGACTGGTTCGCCCGCCGGCCGGACCACGACCGGTCGCTGTGGTCACTGGTCGGTGTGCTGCTCGCCGTCGTCGGCGCGGCCGCGACCGTGGTGCTGGCGCTGACCGTCGGCCACGCCCTGCTCGGGCTGGTGCTGGTCGTCGGTGGCCTCGGCCTGGCGCTCGGCGCACGGATGATGCCGGCGCGGACCAGGCGCGGCAGCGTGCTGGTGCAGCAGATCCGGGGCCTGCTGAACTACCTGCGCACGACCGACGCGAGCACGATCCCGGCGGCCGACCGCGAGATGGTGCTGTCCCGCTCGCTGCCGTACGCGGTGGTGCTCGGCGAGGTCGACGGCTGGGCCAACCGCTTCACCGGCCTCGACACGGCGGCCGACGGCACCCCGGGGATCTACTGGTACGAGTCGGACCAGCCTGCCGAGTTCCCACAGCGGTTCGCGGCGTTCCTCGTCGCGCTCGACCGGGCGCTCGGCGGTTCTGGCTGAGTTCGCCGTGAGCGTAAGCGGCCCACTACCTGATCAACCGGTGGTGGTCTCGGCACCGGGTGTCGGCGGATCCACGTAGGCTGCCAGCATGCTTGGAAATGAGCTGACTCGGTTCACGCTTGCCAACGGACTGCGGGTGGTGCTCGCGCCCGACCCGACCGCGCCGGTCGTCGGGGTGAGCGTGCACTACGACGTGGGGTTCCGCTCCGAACCCGAGGGCCGCACCGGCTTCGCGCACCTCTTCGAGCACCTCATGTTCCAGGGCAGCGAGAGCCTCGAGAAGCTCGCCCACTTCCGGCACGTCCAGTCCGCCGGCGGCACCTTCAACGGCTCGACACACCCGGACTACACGGACTACTTCGAGGTCCTGCCATCCGCCGGCCTGGAGCGGGCGCTGTTCCTCGAGGCCGACCGCATGCGTGCGCCGAAGCTGACCGAGGAGAACCTGCGCAACCAGGTCGACGTGGTCAAGGAGGAGATCCGCCTCAACGTCCTCAACCGGCCGTACGGCGGGTTCCCGTGGATCCTCCTGCCGCCCGTGCTGTACCAGACGTTTCCCAACGCCCACAACGGTTACGGCGACTTCACGGAGCTGGAGCAGGCCGACCTCAACGACTGCGCACAGTTCTTCGACACCTACTACGCGCCAGCCAACGCGGTCCTCACGGTCGGCGGTGACATCGAACTGGACCGGGCCCGCGAGCTCATCGAGAAGCACTTCGGCGACGTGCCCGCGCGCCCCGCGCCCAACCGCCCGTCGTTCGGTGAGCCCCGGCCCGTCGCGCAGCTCGAGGCCGAGCACATCGACCCGCACGCCCCCCTGCCGGCGCTCGCCATCGGCTACCGGATGCCCGACCCGATCGGCGAGCTGGACGGCTACCTCGCGCACCTGATCCTGGCGTCCGTGCTGGCCGAGGGCGACGCGTCACGTCTGCAGCAGCGCCTCGTGCTGAAGGAGCCGCTGGTCACCGACATCAACGCGGCCGCGGGCATGTTCGGCCCGTTCGAGGCCCGCGACCCGGACACGTTCACGGTCACCGCGGTGCACTCGCCGGAGGTGACCCAGGACCGTGTGTTGCGAGCCGTGGACGAGGAGCTCGACGCACTCGCCGCCACCCCGCCGTCCGAGCAGGAACTGGCCAAGGTGACCGCCCGCTGGGTCGCGGGCCTGCACCGCGAGCACGACCGGCTGATGTCCCGCACGCTCGCGCTCGGCGCGTTCGAGCTGCTGTACGGCGACCCCGGCCTCGTCTACCAGCTCACCGACCGGCTGGCGGCGGTCACCGCCGACGCCGTGTCGGCCGCCGCCAAGACGTTGCGTCCCGACTCGCGCGCGGTGCTGACCGTGACGCCCGCAGGAGGAAACCAGTGACGACGTTCCGTACCGCTGCTGAGATCGGCCGCACCGAGCTTGGCCCGCGCCCGCTGCCGGAGCTCGGCGAGTACCGGCCGGCGACCGGGTCGGAGTCGGCGGACACGGTGCTGGACAACGGTTTGCGGGTCATCGCGGTGCACCAGCCGACGGTGCCGATGGCCGAGCTGCGGCTGCGGATCCCGTTCGCCGGCACCGACCGCAGGCACGCCGCGATCGCCGAGGTGCTGGCCGCGACGATCCTGACCGGCACCTCGCGCCGCGACCGGGTCGCCATGGACACCGACCTCGCGCTGGTCGGCGGTGAGCTGAGCGCCGGTGTGGACCCCGAGCGGCTCTCGATCGGCGGCAACGCCCTCGCGAGCGGCTTCGACACCCTGCTCGACGTGCTCGCCGACGCGCTGACCGCTCCCGCCTACCGCGACGAGGAGGTCGAGGGGGAGCGGGCCCGGCTCGTCGAGCGGATCGCGGTCGCGCGTTCGCAGCCGAGCGTGATCGCCCGCGAGGCGTTGCAGCGCCACCGGTACGGCGACCACCCGTTCACCCGGGAGACCCCGGAGGCGGCGGACGTCGCGACGGTCACCTCGGACGAGGTGCGTGCCATGCACCGCGACTCGGTGCTGCCCAAGGGATCCGTGCTCGTGTTCGTCGGCGACGTCGAGCCGGGCACCGCGATCGCGAAGATCGGCGCCGCGCTCGCCGCGTGGACGTCGGACAAGAGCGCCGTCGAGCTGCCGGACCTGCCGGACGTGCTCGGCGGCGACGTGTTGTTCGTGCCGCGACCGGGTGCCGTGCAGTCGCAGCTTCGGTTGTCCGCGCAGGCCATCCCGCGCACCGACCCGCGCTACCCGGCGCTGCAGTTGGCGAACCTGGTGTACGGCGGGTTCTTCTCGTCCCGGCTGGTCGAGAACATCCGCGAGGACAAGGGTTACACCTACCACGCGCGGTCGTCGCTGGAGTTCACCGTGCGGGGCGCGACGTTGCTGGTCGACGCGGACACGGCGAGTGACGTGACCGCGCCCGCGCTGCTGGAGATGCGTTACGAGCTGGGCCGGCTCGGTGTGGTGCCGCCGACCGTCGACGAGGTCGAGACCGTGCGGCAGTACGCGATCGGGTCACTGCTGATCGCCACGGCGTCGCAGACCGGCCTCGCGTCGCAGCTCGCGGCGTTGGCAGCGCTGGGCCTGCGCACCGACTGGCTGGTCGAGCACCCGAACCGGCTCAAGGAGGTCACCCGGGACCAGGTGATCGAGGCGGCGCTGGAGTTCTTCTCGCCGACCAGGTTCACCGGTGTGGTCGTGGGTGACGCCGCGCAGCTGAAGTCCTTGCGGGCCTTGGGCGGCGTGACGGAGTGACACAGCCGTTCCAGCTCGCCGCGGTGCCCGTGCTGTCGCGGTCCACAGTGGACCGCGACGAGTCGGCGCGCACCGACGCGGCCCGGCTGGCGAAGCTGTGGGCCACCGGCCGGCTGGTCCTGGTGGACAAGAAGGGCCGCACCCCGGTTCGCGCCGACGCGACCGAGCTGGTGACCCGGCCGACCACCGGTGACCTGCCGCCGGACGCCATGCTGCTCGGCGAGCTGGACGGCGTCGGCTACTGGGCGCTGTCCACCGACGAGGAACTGACCGAGGGCGTGCAGTCCCCGGACCGGTCGTGGGGCCTGTGGTCGGGCGCCACCTCCGAGGACGGCGCGGAATGGCACGACCTGCGCACGACCGGCGCGTTGCTGTCGGACACGGCGGCGGGTCTGTTCACGACCGCGGTGGCGCTCACGGGCTGGCACGCCCGCGCCCGGTTCTGCGCCAAGTGCGGCTCACCGGTGGAGCGGGTCAACGCGGGCTGGGCGACGCGCTGCACCGGCTGCGGCCGCGAGGAGTACCCACGCACCGACCCGGCCGTGATCTGCCTCGTGCACGACGACGACGGCGTCAACGGCTCGTCCGTTCTCCTTGCGCGGCAACCGATCTGGCCGCCGGCGCGGTACTCGGTGCTGGCTGGGTTCGTCGAGGCGGGCGAGTCGCTGGAGTCGTGTGTCGCGCGGGAGATCCTCGAGGAGGTCGGCATCGAGGTGGCGGGCATCCGCTACCTGGGCAGCCAGCCATGGCCGTTCCCACGCTCGATCATGGTGGGCTTCGCGGCCGTCGCGGTGGACCGCGCCGCGGCGCTGGCCCTGGCCGAAGGCGAGATCGAGGACGCTCGCTGGTGCACCCGCGACGAGGTCCGCGCGGCACTGGCGGAGGACCAGCCGGACCTGAAGCTCCCCGGTGAGACGTCCATCGCCTACCAGATGATCAAGGGCTGGGCGGACGCGAACTAGAACCAGGGCAGGATGGAGACGAGCGACCCGCTCGACATGAGCACGGTGTAGAGCGTGAACACGCGCAGGGGCAACGGAAGCTCGGCGGGCAGGTCGCCGCTGGCGCCGAACATGGTGACCCGGCAGGTGCCGATCCGCTGCCCCAGCGCGTGGATCTCCCACCGCCTGCCCAACCAGGTGAGCCGACGCAGCTGGAGTTGGTGCGGAGTGGCCTCGATCGTCACCTCGCGGCGGCCCGACGCGTACGAGACGGCCGTGACACCGACCGGGCCTTCGAGGACGTAGCGCGCTCCCTGGCCGTGCCCGAACCGGTACTCGGTCCCGTCGATCACACACGGCGTCCCCGCGAAGCGGGTGAACTGGGTGATCTGCCGCCCGTCCTCGGAGACGAGGCAGCCGGCGTACCCCTGCTGTTCCAACGTCAACACGTCAACCCCCAGCTGCCGCAGCCGCGGCGCGTTCGAAGATCACCAGTACCACGTACAGCGCGAACACGGCCACGGGTGGCGGAACGTCCGCCGGCATGTCCGCGGTGTACGTGCGCTTGAACGCGCCGTCGTGCCGGATCTCTCCCTTGCGGGTGCCGCGTTGCCGAACCTCCCAGCCGGACCGCCAGATCGACGGCTTCACTAGCTTCAGGTTGCCGGTCGTCGCCTTGATCGCCCACTCGCGCCCGGTCTGGCGTTCCGCGGTGGCCACCCGGCCGTCCGGGCTGTGCAGCAGGAACCGCTTCCTGCCGTCCCGTTCAATGCGGAAGTCCGTGTCGGACAAGGAGAACTCGCAGCTCTCCCGCCGGCCTCCGATCAGCGAGGTGAGTGCCTCGTCAGCCGAGGTGATCTCGTACTGACGCTTGAACATCCCGCGCCGCCGTGCTCGCAGCATCACGGCGTTACCGTATCCTCCGCACGGAACGGGGTGAGGGATTTGGTCAGGGTGGCGCGTGCGGTCGGCCTGCTGCTGGGGGTGGCCGCGGACGGGGCGTTCGGCGATCCGCGCAAGCGGCATCCGGTCGCCGGTTTCGGAAAGGTCGCGCAGCGGGTCGAGCAGGTGCTGTACCGGGACGACAAGCTCACGGGCGTCGTCCACGCCGCGGTGCTGAGCGGCGGCGCGGTGGCGCTGGGGGTCGCGGTGGAGCGTGCGGGTCGCCGCCATCCCGTGCTCCAGGCACTGACCACGGCCGTGACGACCTGGATCGTGCTCGGCGGCCGTTCGCTGGCCGTGCAGGGCGCGGCGATCGGCCGTGAACTGGACGCGGGTGAGTTGCCCGCCGCACGCGAGCGCCTGCCACACCTGTGCGGCCGCGACCCGAGCGGACTGGACGCGGAAGGGCTCGCCCGCGCCGCGGTCGAGTCGGTCGCGGAGAACACCTCGGACGCGGTGGTCGCGCCGTTGCTGTGGGGCGCGGTCGCCGGCGTGCCCGGCCTGCTGGGCTACCGCGCGGTGAACACCCTCGACGCGATGGTCGGCTACCGCTCGCCCCGCTACCGCAGGTTCGGCTGGGCGTCGGCCCGCATGGACGACCTGCTGAACCTGGTCCCGGCCCGGGTGGCCGCCATGCTGACGGTGGTGAGCGCCCCGGTGGTCGGCGGTTCGTGGCGTGGCGCGTGGCAGTCATGGCACCGGGACGCGGCCGCGCACCCGAGCCCGAACGCCGGTCAGGTCGAGGCAGCGTTCGCGGGCGCACTGGAGGTCCGCCTCGGCGGCCGGACGGTGTACGCCCACGGCGTCGAGGAACGCCCGATCCTCGGCGAGGGCCGCACACCGGACTCAGGGCATGTGACCCGTGCGGTGGAGCTGTCGCGGGTGGTGGGCAGCCTCACCACCGCGCTGGCCGCGTTACTCGCCCTGCTGCGCGGCCGTCGCCGCTGAAGCCCGTTCGCGTTCTTCCTCTTCCGCGATCTGCTGTGCGATGGAGACCTTGCGCGGCCGCTCGGCCTTCGGGGCGGCGAGGACGCCGCCGGGCCGGATCTCGCGCCACGTGAAGTACAGCCAGGCGAGGATGGCCATGGTGCCGAAGGCGATCCACTGCAGCGCGTAGGAGAGGAACGGCCCGGCGTCGAGCTCGGGCAGCGGCAGCGCGGCGAGGACGCCAGGGCTGTCGCCGTCGAGCTGGAGGTAGCCGGGCCGGATGTCGAGCCCGGTGGCCTGCTCGACCACGCCCGACCCGACCGCGTAGACCTGCAGGCGCCCGTCCTGCCGCTCGGCGGGCCGGTTGTTGGGATCACGCTCGTCGGCACGGATACGGGCGGTGAGTGTGACGGTGCCTCCGGGCGGAGCCGCGAAGCCAGGCACGACGACGGCCTTGTCGCCCTGCACGGGCCGCACGTACCCGCGGTCGACGAGCACGGTCGTGCCGTCGTCGAGCCGGAAGGGCGTGAGCACCTCGAAGGCGGGCTGGCCGAGCACGGTCCGCAACCGGGCGACGACCTCGTCCTCGGTGAGATAGCGCCCGGTGACCCGCACGGTCCGCCACTCGGTGTCCGGGTCGGGCTTCTGACCGGCGGGCAGGATCGAGTCGAGCGGGGCGGGCGCGGCGTTGGCGGACGCGGTGATCGCGTCGTTGGTGTCCTCGCGCTCGGTGTTCCGCCCGAACTGCCACGGCGAGAGCAGGGTGAAGCAGACGCCGGCGAAGATCAGCACCAACGCCGTCAGCGCCAACCATCCCGGGCGAAGCAACAACCGCAACCGCACGACCTTCATGCTAGAGACCGCGCCGCGGCGACGGCCTGCGCCCCATAGCCACCCCCGAACAGCAGGGCATGGACGAGCAGGGGAAAGAGCTGGTGAAGGCCGATCCGCTCCCGCCAGCCGTCGGCCAACGGCCAGGCCTCGTGATAGGCGGCGACGATCCGCTCGAGGTGCGGACACCCGAAGAGACGCAACATGCCGAGATCGGTCTCCCGATGCCCACCGTGCGCGGCGGGATCGACGAGCCAGACCCGGTCCCCGCTCCACAGGACGTTGCCACTCCAGAGGTCCCCGTGCAGCCGCGAGGGCGGTTCATCGGGCGGGGCGAACTCCCGTATCCGCTCACAGACGGCCTCGATGGGCGCGGGATCACGCACGCTCCCCTGGTCGACGGCGGCGCGGAGGTAGGGCAGTACCCGGTGCTCGGCATACCACTCGGGCCAGCTCCGCCCGGTCACGTTACGCATGGGCGCGAGCCCGATCCACGCATCGACCGGCCCACCGGGCGGCGCACTCCCGAAAGCCTCGGCCCCGGCCCGATGCAACGTGGCCAACTCCCGCCCAAACCGCTCAGCCGCCCCAGCCGACGCCCGCCCAACCGGCACCATCTCGATGACAAGCCACTCGTCATCAGCACCAAGCACAGCAGGCACCTGTGGACACCCAACCCCAACAGCCCCAAAACTGTCGGTGCCCAGGGGTAGCGTTGAATCCGGGGGACCCCCGGGCGCACCAATAGGACTTTCGCTCGGATTCGTGTTCACAGCATCGCCCGATGCCGCCCTGCGCGGCCCCAACGTGTCAGCGCCGGAGATCGGTGGCCTCTCGGCTGCATGAGTGGGACTTTCGCTCGGGCTCGTATCCGCGGCGTCGCCGGAGGCGGGCCTGCGTGGCCCCAATGTGTCGGTGCCCTCGGGTGGCCCGGAGATCGGTGGCCTCCCGGCTGCATGGGTGGGACTTTCGCTCGGGCTCGTATCTGCGGCGTCGCCCGAAGCTGGCCTGCGCGGCCCAAAACTGTCGGTGCCCACGGGTAGCGTGGAAATCGGGGGACCCCCGGGTGCACCAATGGGACTTTCGTGCGCATTGGGCTCGATCGGGTGGTCGGCTGGGGGCGTTCTCGGCCCGGAATTGTCGGTGCCCGTCGCTAGGCTGGAGATCGGGGGGCCGGAGGCCGCCCTCAGCCAGCGCAGTCCAGCCACCTCCGCGTGCACCGCGCTCGCCTGCGTGTGCCGCTTCGCCACCACCTCGGCGCCGTCCACGAGCCGCACCCGGTAGACCCCGCCCAGCGGCGACACCTCCGCCACCTGCCGGCCGAGCAGAGCGCCGACGGCCTCCGCCGCGTTCACACCCGCGACCGGGCCCACTCGACCATGCCCGGCATCGCCGCCTCCACCTGCCGGAGCACCTCCTCGAACCCGTCGTAGGAGCCGTAGTACGGGTCCGCCACATCCAGGTCGTCCGCCGCCGGATCGAACGACCGCAGCATCCGCAACCGCTCGTCCCCGTCGCCCTGGTGCTTCAACAGGTCCCGCAGCGCGGCCTCGTGCCCGGCGTCCATCGCCACCAGCAGGTCCGCCGACAGGTGGTCCTCATCCACCTGCGCGGCCACATGCGTCGTCGGGTACCCGTGCGACGACAGCACCCGCCGCGCACGCGGGTCCGCCGGCTCGCCGACATGCCACGGACCGATCCCCGCGCTCGTCACCCGCACCCGGTCGGCCAACCCCGCTTCCTCGAGCCGCGCCGTCAAAACCAGCGCCCCGATCGGCGAGCGGCAGATGTTGCCGGAACAGACGAGACACACATGCAGCACGCGTCCGAGTCTGCCTGATCGCCGCCACACGGGGACGTACGCCAGCCTTGTGAACGAATTCACATTCCGGTATGTGAATCTTGCCCGACACGTCCGGTTATCACCTGATCGTGTGGGAGTAGTTTCCGTCCGTGACCGACATTGACCGCATCGGACTGTCCCGGCGCACCTTGTTCGGCGTCTCAGCAGGCGTGGCCGCCGGGGCCGCGCTCGCCGTGGGCGCCGCACCGGCGGCCGCCACCCCTGGCCGTCGCACCACTGATCCCAAGGCCACTCCGCTCACCGCCGACCAGGCGTGGAGGAAGTTGGCGGCCGGCAACGCGCGCTTTGTCGCCGGCCAGCAGCAGCACCCGCACGAGTCGCTCGCGTGGCGTCAGTCCCTCGTGGAGGGACAACACCCGTTCGCGGTAATTCTCGGCTGTGCTGACTCCCGTGTGTCACCGGAGCTCGTGTTCGACGAGGGCCTTGGCGACCTGTTCGTCATCCGTGCCGCCGGCGAGGTGCTCGACACCGCCGTGATCGGCAGCATCGAGTACGCCGTCGAGCACCTGTCCGTGCCGCTGGTGGTCGTCCTCGGCCACGAGAGCTGCGGTGCGGTCGGCGCGACCATCGACGTCGTCCAGAACGGCACCGCGGTGGCCGGCGACGTGTCCACCCTGGTCCGCTCGATCGAGCCCGCGGTCCGCGCCACCCCCGCGAACCCGGACCCGAAGGCGTTCCTGGCCGCGTGCGTCGCCGAGCAGGCCCGCCGCGCCGCGAAGTACCTGCAGGAACGGTCGAACATCATCAGCGACGCCGTGGCACACGACGGCGTGAAGGTGATCTCCGCGACCTACGAGCTGAGGACCGGCAAGGTCACCAGGCTCTAGGGATGCATGCGCGCACTCTTGACGATCTTGTCGATGGCGTTGCGTGGTCCGTGCACGGCCAGTCCCACGAGGTCGAGCGAGTCTCGTGGGACGGCCCGCACGGCGGCCCGGTTGTCCTCGTCGTTGCCGGTGGCGAACAGGTCGGCCGTGAAGACCGACATCGGCAGCCCGCGAGCCACCGCCTTCCCGTGCGCGGCGGTGAGCACCGAGGCGGACGCCTCGAACACGAGCACGGGCTGGCGGAACATCGCGAGGTACTTGGTTCCGTCAGCGTCCTCGTATGGCTCGCCGACCAACTCGGGCACCGCCGAGGCGACCCCGCTGACGAGAAACGCGCACGCGTTCAGCCGCTGCCAGGTGGCCAGGTCGTCCCGTACGACCACCGCGATCTTGGTGGAGAAACTCACGTGGCCCACGATCGCCGCCGCCGGCGCGCGGGTCTTGTACGTTCCTAACATGGCCGGCCCCGAGATCACGGCCTGGCGCCCGAACGTGCCTGGCATCCACGAGGTGTTCCACGCGCGGTTCACGACCCACGCGTACCCGTCGCACACCCATGACGCGTGGACACTGCTGATCGTCGACGACGGCATGGTGCGGTACGACCTGGACCGCCACGAACACGGCGCCCTCCGCGAACAGGTCACACTCCTCCCGCCGGGCGTTCCACACGACGGCCGCTCGGTCCGCCCGTTCCGCAAACGCGTGCTGTACCTGGCGAGCGACACACTGACCGGCGTTGGCGCGGCGGTCGACCACCCGTCGCTGAAGGACCCGCTGCTGCGGCACCGGATCCACCAACTCCATGAGTCCCTGCTGACCGAGGACCTGGAGGCGCAGAGCCGCTTCGCCCTGATCCGCGACCGCCTGGACCAACACCTACGCGGCACCGCGCCGCCACCGCCGGCCATGGCGACGACGGCCCACCGCCTCCGCGACCTGCTGGACGCCCACCTGCCGAACACCCCAACCCTCGACGACGCGGCTGCCGAGTTGGCGGTGCACCCGGTCTCGCTGGTACGAGCGTTCAGCCGCGAGTTCGGCATCCCGCCGCACCGCTACGTCACCGGCCGCCGCCTGGAACTGGCACGCCGCCACCTGCTCGCCGGCCACCCCGCCGCAGAGGCCGCGACACTGGCCGGCTTCTACGACCAGGCCCACCTGACCCGCCACTTCACCAAACTGCTGGGCATCGGCCCGGCCCGCTACCAGTTGTCCACAACCCACTGAGTTGTCCACAACCAAGATCGACTTCAGCCCGATTGTCACCCCCCACCGGTAGACTGGCACGGCGGGACGCCCCCGGGATCGGGTGGGGGTTGGGCAACGCGCGCGCGAGCAAACCCCCTTGTGCAGCGGAGATGCGCTTGTCCGATGGCGCGTCCAGGCCTGGCGCTGAAGGGCTGCTACGTGTTGAGGCAAGGTCGCATGGTGAACGGCCGGCTCATTCCGGAACAGCGCTGCTCGGACGAGGTCGTCTCCGATGGTGCCCCTGGGGCCGGTGAGCAGGCGCAACTAGGATCGCGCGATGAGCGACCTGCGGCATCACGGTGACGTGGACGCGGCGCCGGGGCTGCAGGACTTCGCGGTGAACGTCCGTGGCTCGGCGCCGCCCTTGTGGTTACGCGAGCGGCTCGTCGCCGCGCTTGAGCGGCTCGGGACCTATCCCTCCCAGGCCGACGACCGGCGCGCGCGTGAGCAGGTCGCGGCACGGCACGGGCGGGCGCCCGACGAGGTCGTCGTGCTCAACGGGGCCGCGGAAGGGTTTGCCCTGTTGCCTTCGCTGCGGCCGAGGCTCGCCGCCGTGCTGCACCCGTCCTTCACCGAACCCGAGGTCGCGCTCCGCGACGCCGGCGTGCCGCTCATTCGGGTCATGCCCGGCGAGCGGGTCCCGGACGACGCCGATCTCGTCGTGGTCGGCAACCCCACCAACCCGACCTCCGAGCTGCACGACGCCGACACCATCATGGCCCTCGCGCGGCCCGGTCGGGTGCTCGTCGTCGACGAGGCGTTCATGGACGCCGTCCCCGGTGAGCGGGAATCACTGGCCGGCAGGGACGAAACCGGTCTGCTCGTGCTCCGCAGCCTCACCAAGACCTGGGCGCTCCCCGGGCTGCGCGCCGGCTACGCGCTCGGGGCCCCCGACCTCCTGGCTCGACTGACCAGGCATCGCCCCCACTGGCCCGTCGGCACGCTGGTCCTCGAAGCCGTCACCGCTTGCGCGGAACCCGCCGCGGTCGCCGAGGCCGAGGACGTGGCCCGGCAGTACGCCCGCCACCGCGAATGGCTCACCGCACGACTGAAGGAACTGCCCAGGGTGCACGTCCACGAGCCGGCCGCCGCGCCGTTCCTGCTGATTCGGGTCCATGACGGCGAGCGGGTCCGACAAGAGCTGCGGGACCGGGGGATCGCGGTCCGCCGGGGCGATACCTTTCCCGGGTTGACCACCGACCACCTGCGGCTGGCGGTGCGCGAACCCGACCTGTGCACCGACCTGCTGGCCGCGCTCGCCGAGCTCACCACGGAGGTGCTGACGCCATGACGACCGTCGGCGACGTCGTCGAGGTCCTGGAAACCGCCTACCCGCCCGAACTCGCCGAGTCGTGGGACGCGGTCGGGCTGGTGTGCGGCGACCCGGCCGAGCAGGTCGACCGGATCCTCGTCTGCGTCGACCCCACCGAGTCCACAGTGGACGAGGCGTTGGAGAACGAGGCCCAGCTGGTCGTCGCCCACCACCCGCTGCTCCTGCGTGGTGTGCACGGCGTCCCGGCGAGCACGCCAAAGGGCGGTCTCGTGCATCGGCTGATCCGCGCCGGCGCCGGCCTGTACTGCGCCCACACCAACGCGGACTCGGCGAGCCCCGGCGTGTCCGACGCGCTGGCGGAGGCGCTCGGCCTGACCGTGGTCGGCCCGCTCGCGCCCAAGGAGGACGGCGTCACCGGCATCGGACGCATCGGTGAGCTTCCCGAGCCCGAGCCGTTCAGCGCCTTCGTCGAGCGGGTCGCCGAAGCGTTGCCGACCACGGCCGCCGGTGTGCGTGGTGCCGGTGACCCGAACCGGCCCATCCGGGTCGTCGCGGTGTCCGGCGGCGCGGGCGACGCCTACCTGGGCACGGTCGCGAAACTCGGCGTCGACGCCTACGTCACCGCCGACCTGCGCCACCACCCGGCGAGTGAGCACCTCGCCACCGGCAGCGTGCCAGCGCTCGTCGACGTCGCGCACTGGGCGAGCGAGTGGCCGTGGTGTGAACAGGCGGCGGCGATCCTGCGCGACGCCTTCGGCGGTAACGTCAACGTCATCGTGTCCACGCGTCGCACCGATCCCTGGACCGTCGCAGCGACCACGTAACAGAAACCGGGAGGTTCCCAGGGTGAAAGCCGATCCCGCAGTGCAGCGCAAGCTGCTCGAGCTCGCCGATGTCGACGCCGAGCTGGCTCGTGTCGACCACCGACGCAGGACGCTGCCGGAGCTCGCGGAGATCGCCGAGGCGGAGAAGGCGGTGCAGACCCGCAAGGACGCGAAGGTCGCCAACGAGACCGACCTCGGCGACCTGGACCGCGAGGTGAAGCGGCAGGAGAAGGAGATCGACGCGGTGCGGGCCCGTGAGGACCGCGACCGCGCCCTGCTTGCCGGCGGCACGGTGTCGGCGAAGCAGATGACCGACCTCGAACACGAGCTGAACACGTTGCAGCGCAGGCAGACCACGCTCGAGGACGACCTGCTGGAGCTGATGGAGCGGCGTGAGGCCGTCGAGGCGGACGGCCAGCACGCCGCGGTCGAGCTGGCGAAGGCCGAGGAGGCGTTGCAGGACGCGGCGAACCGGCGCGACCACGCACTCGCCGACCTGGAAACCGTGTGGGTGCGGCGCACCGAGGAGCGCGGCAAGCTGGTCCCGCAGTTCCCGCAGCCCCTTCTCGACGTGTACGAGCGGGTCAGGAAGAACCGTGGGATCGGCGCGGCACTGCTGCGTCAGCGCCGCTGCGGCGCCTGCCGGATCGAGCTGGACCGCAGCGCCATCTCCCGGATCGCGGCAACCGCGGCCGACGAGGTCGTGACGTGCGAGGAGTGCGGCGCGATCATGGTGCGCACGGCCGAGAGCGGTTTATGAGAGTCATCGTCGAGGCCGACGGCGGCTCACGCGGCAACCCGGGCCCGGCCGGCTACGGCGCGGTGGTGTTCGCCGCCGACGGGTCGTTGCTGGCCGAACGGGCCGAGGGCATCGGGGTCGCGACCAACAACGTCGCCGAGTACTCGGGCCTGGTCGCCGGCCTGAGCGCGGCGCGGGAGCTGGGCGCGACCGAGGTCACCGTCCGGATGGACTCCAAGCTCGTCGTCGAGCAGATGTCCGGCCGCTGGCAGATCAAGAACGAGGCGCTCCAGCCGCTCGCGCATGCCGCCCGCGAGATAGCGAACCAGTTCGACGACGTCACCTACTCGTGGATTCCTCGGGCCCAGAACGCGTACGCGGACCGGCTCGCCAACGAGGCCATGGATGTCCAGGCGG
Organism: Actinophytocola sp.; assembly: GCF_036378875.1. GTDB lineage: Bacteria > Actinomycetota > Actinomycetes > Mycobacteriales > Pseudonocardiaceae > Actinophytocola. Next base: position 17,697 of record NZ_DASUVO010000061.1, on the reverse strand, counting down.
GGAAACGAGCCGAACAGCCTGCCCCCGTGGACACCGCCGCGCCCGCCCCATGGACCGGCGCGACCGGCACCCCGACCCGGTTTCTGCTGGTGCGGCACGGGCAGACCGAGCTGTCGGTCGAGCGGCGCTACTCGGGCCGGGGCGACGTGCCGCTCAGCGACACGGGTCTCCAGCAGGCGAAAGCGGCCGCCGCCCGCCTGGCGGGCATGGAGTTCGGGGCCGTGCTGTCCTCACCGCTCGGCCGGACCCGGCAGACGGCGGCCGAGGTGGCGTCGGCGGCCGGTCACACGGTCGAGATCCACGACGGCCTGATCGAGACGGACTTCGGTGGCTGGGAGCGGCTGACGTTCGCCGAGGCCGCCGAGCGCGATCCGGAGCTGCACCGGCGCTGGCTGGGCGATCCGAGCGTGGCGCCGCCGGACGGTGAGAGCTTCGACACCGTCCACGCCAGGGTCCGGCGGACCCGGGACGACCTGGTCCAGCGGTTCGCCGGCCAGACGGTGGTGCTGGTCAGCCATGTCACACCGATCAAGTCGATGCTGCGTATCGGCCTCGACGCCGGCCCGTCCCTGCTGTTCCGGCTGCATCTGGACCTGGCGTCGCTGTCGATCGTCGAGTTCTATCCGGACGGCAACGCGTCGGTCCGGTTGGTGAACGACACGTCCCACCTGAACGGATGACGGACGGCCGGCGCTACCCTGGGTGATGCGGACGAGTCGGCAGGGCGGTCGCAGTGGGGAAACCCGCTGAGGAAAGTCCGGACTCCGAAGGGCAGGGTGGTTGCTAACGGCAACCCGGGGCGACCCGCGGGACAGTGCCACAGAAAACAGACCGCCTGGCCGCTCGGCCAGGTAAGGGTGAAACGGTGGTGTAAGAGACCACCAGCACTCCGGGTGACCGGGGTGGCTCGGTAAACCCCACCCGGAGCAAGGCCAAGAGGGAGCCGCGAGGTTCCTGCGCAGGCGTTTGAGGGCTGCCCGCCCGAGCCTGCGGGTAGGCCGCTAGAGCCTGCCGGCGACGGCAGGTCGAGATGGATGATCGCCCACCGGCCCTCGGGCCGGGGACAGAATCCGGCTTACAAGTCGACTCGTCCGCCGCAGACCACTCTCTGTATGTGGCGGTTCAATCACGATCCGAACCCGCCGAGAGGTGGCCAAGTGTGCGTGCGTGGCGCCCGTTCCGCATGACATCGGCTGGTCAAGCTCGGTGTGGCGAATACGCCATAACGACTTCCACTGGGCCAAGCGGGTGAATGCCACGTGATGGGTGCCGGTTGACCCCGCCACGCATGCACCTACAGTTAGTGAGTCTCTGGCATACAGGTGAACATACCGAGATGTTGGTACAGACGAGTGATCCTGCCGTTCTGCGAGTCCTTTGCGCCGCATCATGTGTGTGGTCAGATGTCACGTCCGAGAGCGCCGAGGAGAATGAGAGTGCACCAGATGTGGATTCACGGAGCGCCACACCGTCACTACACATCGTGATGCAGGGCGTGCTCTACTCGTCTATGAACGGCAGGCATCAGCGGCCGCGCACCCGGGAGTCAAAAGAAACATGATCGCCATGACCACCATCGAGCTCGCCCAGGAATCCGGTGGTCTGGGCACGACAAACGTACGTGACTGGATCCTGAACAACATCATTCCGCTACTCCTGTTGGTGGTAGCGCTTCTCCTCCTGTGGCTGGGTGGCGGCAAGGGAGACAACGCCGGAGTCATGCGGCGCCTGGGTGGAGTCATCGTCGCTCTGGCCATCATCGGCTTGGCTGTGACCACTGACGCTGGCAAGAACATCGGCACCTGGATCGCCGGGCTCTTCACCGGCTGAGCAGAGGGACCTGTGCGCATACGTACCGACGACGAGGTTTACCGCGTCGACGCCGTCTGGCTCGGGCCGCCTCGGGCGACCATGCCCTGGCGGGCCCGCTACGTGGCCTGGGGCGTCGGGGTTGTCGTGTTCCTCTTCGTGTTGACCATCGAGCGCCGGATGGGGATCAGTCTGTTCTGGTCCATCGCGTGGGGCATCGTGATCACCATCGTGGTGACCAGGTTCATCTGCTCGAAGATCAGCCACGAGCGGCCGCTGTCCTCGGTGGCCGCCATGTGGCTGCGGGAGCTGACCGCGCCCCGTGAGACGACCACGGGGGAGGGCGGCGCTGTCACGGCCACCAGAGTGCGCGTGAGCAACTCCCGGCCGAGACGGCGGCCACGGCAGTCCAGGAGGACGCAGACGAAACGCGGGAGGGGTGGCGGTGTTCGGACGCCGACGCAAGCGCGCGCCTGAGGCGCAGGCGCCGTACGCGCAGGCCACCGCCGTCCCACCGGCCAGGCGCCAGCAGCAACCACAGTCACAGCGCCGGGGCCGGCACGCGGCTCCGGATCTCGATCTGCCCGACCCCGAGAGACGGGCAAGACCACCGGCCCCCCAGTACCGCCCGGCCGGCGGCAACAAGCGCAACCGACGTCTCCCAGGGGAGCAGTCCATTCCTAGCTACACCCCGTCGATCGCCGCGAGGAGCATCGACGGTCATCTACTCCGTAACGGCACCGACGTGTTCGCGTGGTACCGGCTGGCGCCGCAGCGCTGGTCGTTCCGCTCCGACTCGCAGCGAAACGACCTGATCGCGGCCATCGCCGGTCAGTACGCCGAGCTGGCGGGCCGGTGGATGCACCTGCGCGTGACGACCCGGCCGTACCCGATCCGGATGTGGGCCGAGGCCCACGTGCACAACGCGGTGAACCGGCTACCGGACAGCGCGGGCGCGCTGTCCTTCGACGACTATCTGATCGGTGAGCAGCAGCAGCTGCTGGGCCGGTCGATGGCGGAGAAGGAGGTCTACCTCGGCGTCCAGGTGCAGACCCGCAACATGGTCGACCGTGCCGTGGAGCGCGCGGCGCCGTTGCTGCGCCGGATCTTCCCGGCCGCGGTGGACGCGGAGCTGCTGGCGCTCGACTCCGAGGTGGAGCACCTGGACCAGGTGATCGCGTCCGCCGGGCTGGAGGGCCGGCCGGCGACCGCGCAGGAGATGTCCTGGCTGATGCACCGCTCGTGCTCGCTGGGCCTGCCCGCGCCGCGGAACCTGCCGGCGGTGCCGGACTCGGTCTGGGAGCCAGAGGACCTGGCGTCGTTCACGGACGCGGCGGACTTCCACCAGGAGCCGTACTCGCCGACGGTGACCGTGCGCGGCCGCACCGGCTCGAACGCCGGCATGACCAGACACGTCGCCGTGCTGACCGTCGGACAGATGCACGGCCTGCAGATCCCCGAGATCGACGACCCGTGGCTGCAGCATTCCGACCGGCTCGCGGCGTCCGTGGAGTGGTCGGCGCGGATCTACGTGCGACGCCCGGAGGAGGTCCAGGGCGAACTGGGCCGGCAGATGAACAAGGTCCGCTCGCAGGTCCGCCACTACACCGACGAACACGAGCTGGAGCCGCCGCAGTCGCTGGCCCGGCAGGCGTCGCGGGTGTTGGAGATCGACGACGAGATGACGTCGGGCTTCACCCAGCTCGCCACGCGCGTGCGTTCGTGGTGGCGGCTGGCGGTGTCCGGCCCGACCGAGCGGGACGCGCTGCGGCTGGCCCAGCAGGTGCTCGAGCTGTACAAGCCGAAGATCGCGATCGAGCACCCTGAGGCGCAGTACGCGCTGGCCAGGGAGTTCATCCCGGGTGAGTCGCTGGCGAACTCGGCGTACATGCGGCGCGGCTCTGTGGTGTGGGCCGCGGCCGCGGTCCCGACGGCGACGGCCGAGGTGGGCGACCGCCGCGGCATCCTCCTCGGCGAGACCTGCACGGCGACCCGGCGCCCGGTGGCGTGGGATCCCTGGATGGCACAGGAGATCCGCGACGGCTCGGGTCTGACCGCGATGGTCGCCGGTCTCGGTGGCGGTAAGTCGTTCCTCGGCGGCGGCATCGTCTACAAGTCGTTGCGGGCCGGGGCGCACTGGACGATCCTCGACCCGTCCGGCCCGCTGACCAAGCTGTGTGACCTGCCGGAGCTGCGGCCGTACGCGCGGCCGATCAACCTGCTGAACGCGCAACCCGGCATTCTGAACCCGTACCGGGTGGTGGCTGAGCCGCAGTTCGAGCACTTCGTCGAGGACGAGGACCCGGAGCGGGCGTGGCGGCGCGAGAAGGCACTGGCGGCGGCGACCCGTCGACGGCTGGCGCTGGACGTCCTGACGGGCCTCCTGCCGTACGACATCGCACGCATGCCGCAGACCAGGATCGTGCTGCTGCGTGCGGTCCGGATGGTCGGTGGCCGCCCGGACGCGGACCCGAGCCAGGTGTTCGACGCGCTGCGCCGCGACGCGTCGGAACACCACGAGCACGCGGTCGTGGTCGCGGACTTCCTGGACGAGATGCGGGAACGCATGTCGCTGCTCATCCCGGAGAAGGACGCCGACCCGTACACCGAGCAGCGGGACGACCGGCTCACCGTGATGACCATGGCGGGCCTGACACTGCCGAAGGACGGCGTCGGGCGTGAGCACTGGACCGACGCCGAGTCGCTGGGCGTCGAGATGCTGAACCTGGCGGCGTGGCTGACCCAACGGTCGATCTACGAGCGGCCGAAGGACACCCGCAAGGGCGTCTGGATCGACGAGGCGTTCTTCCTGTCCGAGGTCCCGACGGGCCGGGTGCTCATGAACCGGTTCGCTCGTGACTCCCGTAAATGGAACGTTCGTGTCCTGCTGTCCTCGCAGATCCCGGCCGACTTCCTGCGCATCCAGGGCTTCGTCGCACTGCTGGACTCGGTGTTCGTCGGACGGCTGGACGACGACCAGGCGCAGGAGGACGCGCTTCGCCTGCTGAAGGTCCCGGTCGGCGCGGGCTACGAACAGGTGGTCGCCTCCCTCGGCCGCCGCCCAGGAGGCAACCGCGACACGGTCCGCGACACGGCGCCGAGGCAGTTCATCTTCGCCGACGGCGCGGGCGGCGTGGAACGCATCCGCATCGACCTGTCCGGCCCGCACCTGGACCACCTGCGTTCCGTGATGGACACGACCCCGGACGCCCTGCGCGAAGCGGCCCCGGGTGCCGTGCTCCCACCGGAGCAGCACGCCCCGGAGATCCCGCAGCACGAGCCCCCGCGACCCGGCGGCGACTACACGGAGGAACAGGCGGAGTTCGACCTGGCCGCCGACTTCGAGCTCGGCCTCACCGACGCGGACCCGAGCGCCGACGTGGACCCCCCGAACGGATCGGGGAACGGATCGGGGAACGGAACAAGGCAGGTAAACGCGGTCCTCAGTGAACCTGGGCAGGGCGGATGATCACGACTCTGGTGGTGATCGCCGGCGTGCTGTTCTTCATGGCACGGCGGCGAAAAAGACGTGACCTGACAACCAACCCGACCCGTCGCAAGGGTCGGGTTGCTTCGCTCGCCATCGTGGCGGCGATCCTCGGCATGCAGGCGATGGTCGGCTCGCCAGCCATGGCACAGGAACAGGACACCAGCTGCGCCCCGTTCCCGGAACGCCCGGGCGCGGGCATGGTCGGCGCCATCGACCCACCGCAGGGCAACGGATTGCGGGGTGGCAAGGACAGCGGTGTTCCCTACACCGATGACAAGTACCCCAACAGCCCGTACCGCGACCACGGCTACGCCGGCATGGTGTGGCACGCCTACGACCCGAACTGCAACCAGCCGCTGTCGATCTCGGACCCGAACGTCACGATCGACACATGGGCCGGCAACGAGCTGTTCGACCTCGGCAAGAACATCGTCGGCGCCACGAACTCTCTGCACTACACGCTCTACAACGGCGGTGTGCTGAGCGGGTTGAACGAGCAGATCGGGGCAGCGGCCAGGTCCATCTTCGACAACATCTACATGCAGCTGTTCAGCCTTTTCATGCTGATCCTCGCCGTGTTGATGTTCCGCCAGATCTGGAAGGGCGACCTGGCCGCGGTCAGCAGGAGGACGCTTTTCGCGCTGGGCGGGATGTGGCTGGCTGCCTCGACCCTCGTCCTCGTCAACAACTACGACGCGATCGACAAGTTGATCGTCGACACGACGACGGGGATCCAGAACGGCTTCGAGGATCCCAACCGCGACGACGTCCGACAGCATGTCCTGCCGAACGAGTTGCACACGCGTGTGGTGTACGAGAACTGGCTCCGTGGTGAGTTCGGCAAGCCGGATGATCCCAAGGCACAACAGTTCGGCCGTGACCTCCTGGCGGCGCAGGCCTGGACCCGCGACGATCTGGTTTCGGGTAATGACGGCAACGACCAGGCCGAGGCGGCGAAGAAAGCCGAGTATCAGCGGATCTACAACGAGCTCGGCTCCGCGCAGGGGTACTTCTCCGGGCAGGAAGGCAGCCGCACGGGTTCTGGTTTCCTCGCGTTCTTCCAGGCGCTCGTCTACTCGCTTTTCCAGTTCCTCGCGAAGCTGGCCGTGTTGTTGGCGCAGCTGCTCCTGCGGATCTTCACGCTCGCCGCGCCGGTCATCGGGCTCGTTGCGCTCGTCCACCACGACATCCTCCGCAAGGTCGGTCGCGCGGTGGGTGCCGTCGTCCTGAACGTGCTGATCCTGGCCATGCTGGCCGGCATCCACTTCAAGTTCCTGCAGCTGATCTTCGGCCCGGGTGTGCAGCTCTCGATGCTCACCCAGATGTTGCTGGCCGGCATCGTGACCCTGGTGTTCCTGCTGGTGGGCCGGCCGATGAAGCGGATGTGGCAGATGGTGGAGCTGTCCGTCGGCGCGGTCGGGGCCTCCGTGCCCAGCGCCGGTGGCGGGCTGTTCTCCCGGTTCCGTCGCCGCAAAGGGGCCGACCAGCGCGGTCCGCAGGACGATTTCTGGGACAACCTGCGGGACGAGGAACTCGCCGGCGACACCGTGGCCGTCCGTGGTGGGGTCAAAAGGCCTCGGCCGGAGGCGGCTGGGCCGATCATGGCGACCGCCGAGCGGCTCGATACGCGGCGTGCGGCCATCGGGACGGGCACGTTCGGGTTGCCGGCGGCCCGGGGGAACGGCGATGCGGTGCTCATGCCGAGCAGTCCCGGCGGACGCAACAGTCCGGACGGTGCGCTGACGCCGCGTCGGAGCCGGGTCATCGACACCAACCCCGTGCACGGGGGCTGGGGCGAGGACGCCATGATCGTGCCTTCGCAGGTCGTCTCCGCGTCGCGCAACGAGGGGCGGTCCGACGTACCGGTGATCACGCGGGTGAACCAGCGGCCGGCGGATGTCGAGGTGGTTGCCGGTCGCCCGGCGGAGGACCTCGTGTTCGTGCCGTCGCGCGGGCTGGAGCGGAGACCGCCACGCAGGCTGCCTTTGCGGGACGGGCCGCGCGAGACCGACGACGTGGTGAGATGACATGCCGATCCGCACCAACCGCGGGCGCGCCGCGGTCTACCGTCGCCTGTGGGGCTGGCCCATGCGCTCGCCCCGCCACCTGGCCGTCCTGGTGTTCGTGGTGGCCGTCCTGGTCGTCGCCGCCGGTATCGTCGTCCCGCAGCTGACCGGCGCCGACGACCGGAAGCAGGGGGCCGCGCCCGAGACCACGGGTACCAGCACCACGACCGCTCCCGCCGCACCCGGCGGCACGAGCTCCCCGCCCGGCAACCCGAGCAGCAGCATGCAGACGCGGATCACGGCGCCGACGGAGACACCCACGTCCGCACCCGCCGATCCGGCCGCTCTGGACGTGGCCGACTCGTTTGGGCGCGCCTGGGTCAACCACCCGCAGGGCATGACCAACGAGCAGTGGCGGGACAACCTGCGGCCGTTCACGCAGGAGGAGTACCTCGACACCGAGATGGCCACGGTGGACCCGGCGAACATCGTCGCCACCAAGGTCACCGGTGAGCCGAAGTCCGTCGAGTCCTACACGAGCTCCGTCAAGGTCAGGCTCCCGACCGACGACGGCGACCTTCTCATCACGGTGATCGACACCCCGGACGGCTGGCGCGTGTCCGTCTACGAGCAGGTGGACTGAGCGATGAAGAGCGCGTTGGTCGTCGGCGGACTGGTGGTGGTGGCCACGGTCGCCGTCGCGGGAGTCAGTGCCGTCACCCAGGTGGTGTCGCAGGACCAGGCCGCTGACCAGGCCAGGGCGATGAGCGCCAACGTGACGTGCAACGCCTCACTCGGCCCGGTCACGTCCGGCCCGCCCGGCAGCGGCAAGAACGACGCGGAGAAGCTGAAGGAGGACCAGCGCGCCAATGTCGCGCTGATCATCCAGATCGGCAAGGAACGACAGCTGCCGCCGCTCGCCTGGCAGATCGCGATCCAGGCCGGCATGACCGAGTCCGGCCTGCGCAACCTCAACCACGGTGACCGCGACTCGCTCGGCATGTTCCAGATGCGCCCGTCGATGGGCTGGGGCTCGCCGGCACAGGTCGTCGACCCGCACTACTCGATCAACAAGTTCTACGACGTGCTGATCAAGGTGCCGAACTGGGAGCAGCAGCGCCCCGGCGAGTCGGCACAGGACGTCGAGCGGTCGGCCTTCCCGGACCGGTACCACAAGTGGGAGCCGATGGCGGCCCACCTGATCGGCAACGTCGGCCTGGTGCCCGACCCGACGGGCTGCGGTCAGGGCACCGGCCTGCTGCTGGCGGCGCCGACGGAGGGCGCTGGCAAGGCGATCGAGTGGGCGATGGGTCAGCTCGGCAAGCCGTACCAGTGGGGTGCGCTCACCACGCACCAGAACTCGTTCGACTGTTCCAGCCTCATGCTGCAGGCGTACCGGTCCGTCGGCATCGCGCTGCCGAGGGTGTCCCGGCAGCAGTACCGGGCCGGCGCGATGTTGCCGGTGGACCAGGCACAGCCCGGTGACCTGCTGTTCTGGGCCTACGACCGCAGTAATCCGGCCACGATCCACCACGTCGCGATGTACATCGGGGACGGCAAGATCGTGGAGGCACAGCAGACCGGGGTGCCCGTGCACGTCCGTCCGGTCCGCTTCAACGAGCGTGGATTGATGGCCCAGGCCGTACGGCCTGGCGTGTGAGAGCTGAGGGGCAAGCGATGACCATGTACACGCCGGAACCGATGCGGTCACCCTTGCCGGACTACCTGCGCGCGCCCCATCCCGGCACGTCCGCGAACTACGTCGTGCTGCCGAAGTCGCTGGTGGAGGCCATGCCGCTGCCCTGGCAGAACGCGATGGCGGAGATACTGACGGAGTTCCACCAGGCGTTCGCGCACCTCGACTGGCCCGAGTACCGGGTGGTCCCGTCCCGCAGGGAGAAGCTCGTCAACCTCGACGAGGACCAGCTGGCCGAGGCCGGCTACCTCGTCGAGATCGACGTCGACGGCGAGCTGGTGTACCGGGAACGCACGGGGCGGCGGATCGACAACCCGGAGGAGACCGAGGTGCTGGTCTCGGTGCTGGACCCGATCCCCGGCGATCACCGCAACGCCACCCAGGACACACCTCCGCGCGGCTTCCCCGCGCCACAGGTCGCTCCCTGGTCCTAAAGTTGATGTATGGCCGATAACAACCCTGATCCCGGCTGGTACTTCTGCACCAAACACAACACCGTCGAGCACGGCAACGTGTGTCGTTCCCTCGACCGGCTCGGCCCCTACCCGGACCGGGAGACCGCGTCGCGAGCGCTCGAGATCGCGAAGGCGCGCTCCGAGGCCTGGGACAAGGCCGAACGAGAGTGGAACGACGACTGAGACATGTCGCTCCGCGGCCGGAGGTAGGGTGCGCGCGTGGTTGTGCGCGCAAACAACGACCGGATCGGTTTCGCACGGGTCCGGGATGAGTTCGCGCTGCCCACGAGCTTCTCGCCCGAGGTGGTCGCCGAGGCCGAGCGGGCCGCCGACACCCGGCACGACGACCGTGAGGACGCGACCCACTTACCCCTGGTCACCATCGATCCGCCCGGTGCGAGGGACCTCGACCAGGCCATGGCCGTCGAGCGCCGCGCGCACGGGTTCCGCATCCACTACGCCATCGCCGACCTCGGCGTTTTCATCACGCCCGGCGGCGTGCTCGACCAGGAGGTCCGTCGCCGCGGGCAGACGATCTACCTGCCCGACGGCAACGTTCCCCTCCACCCCACGGTCCTGAGCGAGGGCGTGGCCAGCCTGCTGCCCGGCCAGGTCACGCCCGCCGCGCTGTGGACCCTCGACTGCGACGGCGACGGCACCCTCGAAACCGCGCACGTCCGCCGCGCGCTCGTCCGGTCCCGGGCCCGCTTCGACTACGAAACCGTCCAGGCCTCGTTCACGGCCGGCACCGCCCACCCGTCGATCGAGGCACTGCCGGCGATCGGCCGCCTCCGCAGGGAGCACGCCGTCGAACGCGGCGCGGTCGAGCTGCAGCTGCCCGACCAGGAGGTGGCGTCCGACGGTCATGGTGGCTGGCGGCTCGCGCTCCGGCCCCGCAGCGACGTCGACGCATGGAACGCCGAGATCTCCCTGCTCACGGGCATGGCCGCGGCGAAGCTCATGCTCGGTGCCGAGGTCGGGATCCTCCGGACGTTGCCCGATCCGGAGAACGGCGCCGTGCAGTGGTTGCGACGTTCCGCCCGTTCGCTCGGCATCTCCTGGCCCCGCTCCATGGACGCCGCCCAACTGCTCGCCGGGCTCGACCCGACCCGTCCGGAAACCATGGCCCTCTACATGGACGCCACCCGTCTGCTGCGGGGCGCCGGCTACACCGTGTTCAACGGGAAGGCGCCCAAGCGCACCACCCATGCAGGGATCGCGGCGCCGTACGCGCACGTCACCGCACCTCTGCGGCGGCTCGTCGACCGGTTCGGCGCCGAGGTCTGCCTTGCCGTGGCCGCCGGGCAGGACGTGCCGGACTGGGTGTGCGAGGCGCTGCCGGAGCTGCCCCGTCTCATGGCCGGCTCCGACTCCCTGGCTGCCCGCGTCGACAAGGCCTGTCTCGACCAGACGGAGGCGTGGGTGTTGGCCGGGCGCGTCGGGCAGGAGTTCGACGCGATCGTGCTGCGGTCCGAGGGCAACGCGGCCGACGTGTTCCTCCCGGATCCACCGGTGATCGCCAAGTGTGTCGGTGGCAACCTTCCGGAAGCGGAAACGGTCCGCGTGCGTTTGACTCAGGCAGACGAGGACGCTCGCAAAGTCCTGTTCGAGCGTGCCTGACCTGAGGAGGGTTTGCGTTGACCGACGTGACTGGCGTGACCGTGGGGGTCCTGGGCGGCACCGGGCCGCAGGGGAAGGGCCTCGCGCTGCGCTGGGCCAGGGCCGGCATCAAGGTGATCATCGGCTCGCGGAGCGCTGAGCGTGCCGAGGCGACCGCCGCCGAGGTGGGGCACGGTGTGTCCGGCGCCGACAACGTGACCACGGCCGCCGTCGCCGACGTCGTGCTGGTCGCCGTGCCGTGGGAGGGCCATGGCGCGCTGCTGGAGTCGTTGCGGGAGCAGCTGCGCGGCAAGATCGTGATCGACTGCGTGAACCCGCTCGGGTTCGACAAGCAGGGCCCGTACGCGCTGCCCGTCGACGAGGGCAGCGCGGCCCAGCAGGCCGCGGCTCTGCTGCCGGAGTCCCGCGTCACCGCGGCCTTCCACCACGTGTCGGCCGTGCACCTCGACGACCTGTCGATCGAGGAGATGCACACGGACGTGCTCGTGCTGGGCGACGACCGCGAGGCCACCGACCTCGTCCGGGCGCTGGCCGACGCGGTGCCGGGCATGCGGGGCGTGTACGGCGGCCGGTTGCGCAACGCCCACCAGGTCGAGGCGTTCACGGCGAACCTGATTGCCATCAACCGCCGATACAAGGTGCAGGCAGGGATTCGCGTCACGGAAATCTGATGGTCGCGCTGGCGGAGGAGGCTCGGCGTGCACGTTGACGATCTCGGCGAGCCGGTCCCCGTCGCCGACGTGCCACAACGGGTCGTGAGCCTCGTCCCGTCGCTCACCGACGCCATCGAGACGACTCGCCCGGGCCTGGTCACGGGTGCCACGGACTACTGCACGCATCCGGTCGACCTGGACGTGCCCCGCGTCGGTGGCTCGAAGTACCCGAACGTCGAAGCGGTGCTGGACCTGAACCCCGACCTGGTGGTGGCGAACGCGGAGGAGAACCGCCCGGAAGACGTGGCGCGCATCCGCGCCAACGGCGTCCCAGTGTGGGTGACGGCCGCGGCGGCGACCGTGCCGGACGGGCTCGGCTCCGTGCGCCGACTGCTCACTCAGGGTTTGGCACTGGACGAGCCGTCCTGGCTGGTCGACGCGGAGGACGTGTGGCGCACGGCGGTGCCCGAGTGGGCGACCGCGATCATCCCGGTCTGGCGCCGGCCGTGGATCGTGGTCGGCCGGGACACCTTCGCGGGGGACGTGCTCCACCGTCTCGGGGTCGCCAACGCCTACGCCGACCACCCCGACCGCTACCCGCGCCCACCGCTCGACGAGCTGAACGCCAAGGGCGCCGACCTGGTCGTCCTTCCCGACGAGCCGTACGAGTTCACCGCGGACGACGGCCCCGAGGCGTTCCCCGAGCTGCCGTACGCCCTGGTCAACGGCCGCTTTCTGACGTGGTGCGGTCCGTCGCTCGTCGAGGCGCACACCGCGCTGACGGCGGCGCTCAGCGGAAGTCGTCCGTAGCCTCCAGCAACGCGTCGAGCACGCCGAGATCGCTGATCGCGTGCCCGGCCCTCGGCAGGATGGTCAACGTCGAGTCGGGCCAGGCCCGGTGCAGCTCCCACGCGGTGGCCGGTGGGGTGACCAGGTCGTAGCGGCCCTGCACGATCCGCCCGGGGATGCCGGCGAGCTTCCCTGCGTCGCGGATGAGCTGCTCGTCGTCGAGCCAGCCGCCGTGCGTGAAGTAGTGCAGCGCGAGCTTGGTGAACGCGATCGCGAAGCGCGGCTCCGCGTACATCGCGACCAGGTTCGGGTTGGGCGTCAGCGAGACGATCGCCCCTTCCCATGCGCTCCACGCGGCCGCCGCCTCCGCCGCGCGTGCCGGGTCACGCAGCAGGCGCTGGTAGCCGTCGAGGATGTCCCCGTCCGGCACGAGGCTCGCGAACGCCGCCCACTCCTCGGGGAACAACGCGCCGGCGCCACCTCCGTACAGCCAGTCCAACTCGGTGCGGCGCAACAGGAACGCGCCCCGCAGGATGATCTCGGTGACCCGCGACGGGTGCGTCTGCGCGTAGGCGAGCGCGAGCGTCGCGCCCCACGAGCCGCCGAACAGCTGCCAGCGCTCGATGTCGAGATGTTCCCGCAGCGCCTCCATGTCGGCGACCAGATGCCAGGTCGTGTTGTGCTCGTCGGGATCGATGGTGGCGACGTGCGGAGTGCTGCGGCCGCAGCCACGCTGGTCGAAAAGCACGACTCGGTAGGCGTCCGGGTCGAAGAAACGGCGCTGCAGCGGCGAAGTCCCGGAGCCGGGCCCACCGTGCAGGAACACGACCGGCTTCCCGTCCGGGTTGCCGCTGACCTCCCAGTACACGCGGTGCCCGTCGCCGACGTCGAGCATGCCGGTGGCATGCGCGTCGAGCGGCGGGTAGAAGAAGCGCATGTCGGAAGCCTAGATTCGATCGCATGGCAACCGTGCAGTTCGGGAAAGAAACGTCGAAGCGCGGCGAGTTCGTGCGGCAGGTCAACCGGTTCACCGACCGGATCACCGCCGACGGGTCGTCCGGCTGGCGGGCGGAGCCCGGCAGGTACCGGCTGGTCGTGAGCCTGGCCTGCCCGTGGGCACACCGGTCGGTGATCGTGCGGGGCCTGCTCGGCCTCGAAGACGCCATCTCGCTGGCCGTGGTGGACCCGGTCCGCGACGAGCGTGGCTGGCGCTTCACCCTCGACGAGGACGACCGCGACCCGGTCCTCGGCATCGAGTTCCTGTCCGAGGCGTACCTGCGGACGGACCCGTCGTTCGAGAGCCGCGTCACCGTCCCGGCGATCGTCGACGTCGAGTCGGGTCGCGTGGTGACCAACGACTACCCGCGGATCACGCTGGACCTGTCCACGGAGTGGCGCGCGTTCCACCGGCCGGACGCCCCGGACCTCTACCCGGAGGCGCTGCGGGCGGAGATCGACGAGGTCATCGAGCCGATCTTCCAGAACGTGAACAACGGCGTGTACCGGTGCGGGTTCGCCGGCAGCCAGGAGGCGTACGAGGAGGCGTACGACGCGCTGTTCGCCGAGCTGGACCGGCTGTCGGCGCGGCTGGCGAACCAGCGGTACCTGGTGGGCGACCAGCTCACCGAGGCCGACGTGCGCCTGTTCACCACACTGGTCCGCTTCGACGCCGTCTACCACGGCCACTTCAAGTGCAACCGGAACAAGCTGGCGGAGATGCCGGTGCTGTGGGCCTACGCCCGGGACCTGTTCCAGACCCCGGGCTTCGGCGACACCGTCGACTTCGACCACATCAAGCGGCACTACTACTACACCCACGACGCGATCAACCCGACCCGCATCATCCCGAAGGGCCCGGACCTGTCCAACTGGCACGAGCCCCACGGCCGCGGCTAGGCGAACGAGCCGTACGACACCTTTCCGGCCGACCGGTACACGCTCGCGATGACGCCCTTGTCCGTCGTCTCCGTGGACACCAGCTCGAGGGTCGCGGGCACGGCGCCGTCCGCGAACAGGCGCTTGCCCGTGCCCAGCACGACGGGGAACACCATCAGCCGGTACTCGTCGATGAGGTCGTGCCGGATCAGCGTCTGCGCGAGGTCGAGGCTGCCGATGACGTGCAGGTCCTGCTTCTCCTTCAGCGCCGCGACCTCGGCCGGCACGTCGGCGCCGAGCAGCGTCGAGTTCTGCCACGCGAGCGACGTGACCGTCCGGGACGCCACGTACTTCGGCGCCGCGTTGAGGCTTCGCGCGATCTCGGCGTGCTCGTGGTCGTCCGCGATGTGCGGCCAGTGCGCGGCGAAGATGTCGTAGGTCTTGCGGCCGAGCAGCAACCCGCCGTCGAGCTGTTGCCAGCGACCGACGATCTCGCCAACCTGGTCGGTGAACAGCGGCACCTGCCAGCCACCGTGGGTGAAGTCGTTCGACCCGTCCTCGTCGGGAGCGCCCGGCGCCTGCGCGACGCCGTCGAGGGTCAGGAAGGTGTTGATGACGAGTGTGCCCATGGTTCCTCCAACGGTGGTTCTTACCCACGCGTCGAACGACCCCGGACCGGATCGACACACACCCGCCCGCGACCTGAGCCAGGTCGCGGGCGGGGAGATTTCTAGTGGAAAACGTGTTCGGGTGCCGGGAACTCCCGTCCCCGCACCTCGGACGCGAACTGCTCCACCGCGCCCTTCATCACGCCGGCCAGGTCGGCGTAGCGCTTCACGAACCTCGGCGCCTTGCCTCGGCGCAGGCCCATCATGTCCTGCCAGACCAGCACCTGGGCGTCGCAGTCCGGACCGGCGCCGATCCCGATGGTGGGGATCTCCAGCTCGTGCGTGACCTGCTTGGCGGCCTCGGCCGGCACCATCTCCATGACGACCGAGAACGCCCCGGCCTCCTGGAGCGCGAGCGCGTCCTCGAGCAGGCCGAGGGCGGCGTCCCCGCGTCCCTGCACCCGGTAGCCACCGAGGTTGTGCTCGCTCTGCGGCGTGAACCCGATGTGCCCCATGACCGGCACCCCGGCTGTGGTGATGGCCTTGACGTGCGGGGCGAACGCCCGCCCGCCCTCGAGTTTCACCGCGTGGGCGCGGCCTTCCTTCATCATCCGCACGGACGTGGCCAGCGCCTGCTCCGGCGACAGCTGGTAGGAACCGAACGGCAGGTCCGCCACGACCAGCGCCCGCTTCACCGACCGCGTGACCGCTCGTACAAGTGGAACCATCTCGTCGAGCGTCACCGGCAGTGAGGTGTCGTAGCCGTAGACGTTGTTGGCGGCGGAGTCGCCGACCAGGAGGACCGGGATCCCGGCCTCGTCGAACAGTTCGGCGGTGTACATGTCGTAGGCCGTGAGCATCGGCCACGGCTCGCCGCGCTGCTTGAGTTCCCGCAGGTGGTGGATGCGGACGCGCTTCATCGGCTTGGCCGGCGCGCCGGCGCCCGTGCCGTACGGCGCGGCCACCTCGGGGTTCGATGCTGACGTCATTGTCGACCGTCCTTCCCTCGAAGCCCACGTCTCGTGGGTCCCCGGGTATTCGTGGATGGCTTACCAACCCAATGTCGCACCTGTGGAGCCGTCCGACAGCCTCCTGCGACCAGCTTCACAGGCGTACACAAGGATGTCCCTATGGGGAAATTCACCGCCGTGGACGGCACGCGTCTCGCATACCACCGAACCGGCGAGGGAGACCCGCTGATCTGCCTGCCAGGCGGCCCGATGCAGGCGTCCGCGTACCTGGGCGATCTGGCCGCCTCGTCGGTCAGGCTGGACCTGCGCGGCACGGGCGAGTCGGCCGTCCCGGCCGATCCGGCGACCTACCGCTGTGACCGTCAGGTGGACGACGTCGAGGCACTGCGTGTGCACCTCGGTCTCGATCAGATCGACCTGCTCGGGCACTCGGCCGGTGCCAGTCTCGCGATCCTGTACGCCACGCGGTACCCGGAACGCGTCCGCAGGCTCGTCCTGCTGTCCCCGAGCCCGAGGGTGGTGGGCCTCGACATTACCGACGAGGACCGCCGCGAACTCGCCGAAGCACGCCGCGGCGAGCCCTGGTTCGCCGGCGCGTTCGCCGCGTTCGAGCGGATCTGGGCGGGTGAGCCCACGGAGGACGACTGGGCGGCGATCGCCCCGTTCCTGTACGGCCGGTGGGACGCCGCCAGCCAGGCCAACGTCGCCAGGGAGGCGACCGAGATCAACGTCGAGGCGGCGCGGCAGTACTACGCGGACGGCGCACTCGACCCGGACGCCACCAGGGCCGCGCTCACCGACCTCCAGGTACCGGTACTGCTGACCGCCGGCGAGCACGACGTGTCGCTGCCGCCGAAGCGGGCCGCCGAGTACGCCGCGCTGTTCCCGCACGCGGAACTGGCCGTGCAGCCGGGCGGCGGGCACTTCCCGTGGGTCGACGACCCGGAGTGGCTCGCGGCTACTTTCCTTCGCGCCACGCGTTCGTCATCGGCAGCCGCCGATCCCGGCCGAACGCCTTGAACGTGATCTTGGTGCCGGGCGGGTACTGACGCCGCTTGTACTCGGCCCGGTCGACCATGCGCAGCACCTTGTCGATCAGCTCGTGCGCGAACCCGGCCGCCACCAGGTCCGCGTACCCGCGGTCGCCCTCGACGTAGTCGTCCAGCACGCGGTCCAGCAGTTCGTAGTCCGGCAGCGAGTCCGAGTCCATCTGCCCGGGCCGCAGCTCCGCGGACGGTGGCTTCGTGATCGAGTCCTCGGGGATCGGTGGTGTCTCGCCACGCTCGGCGGCCAGGGTGTTGCGCCACCGCGCCAGCTCCCACACCAGCGTCTTCGGCACGTCCTTGATCGGTGCGAACCCGCCCGCCATGTCCCCGTACAGCGTGGCGTAGCCGACCGCGTACTCGCTCTTGTTGCCGGTCGCCAGCACGAGCGAGCCGAACTTGTTGGACACGCCCATCAGCAGGTTCCCGCGGATGCGGGCTTGGACGTTCTCCTCGGCGACGTCTTCGGGGCGGCCCTCGAAGAGCGGTCGCAGCGCCGACCGATACGCGTCGAAGACGTCCTCGATCGGCGCGATGTCGAGCCGGATCCCGAGGCGGGACGCGACCTCGACGGCGTCCTCCACGCTCTCGGGGCTCGAGTACGGCGAGGGCATCGCCAGCACCCGCACCGCATCCGCGCCGAGCGCATCGGTGGCGAGCGCGGCCACGAAGGCCGAGTCGA
>NZ_DASUVO010000060.1:0-89566 GCF_036378875.1 Actinophytocola sp. | reverse complement strand
ACACCCCGACCGCCCCCCGCACCGCCGACCCCGCCCGCCTGGACAAGGTGGTGAACCTCTGCAAGCGCCGGGGGTTCGTCTTCCCGTCCGGTGAGATCTACGGCGGGACGCGCTCGGCCTGGGACTACGGACCGCTGGGCGTGGAGCTCAAGGACAACATCAAGAAGCAGTGGTGGCGCACCGTCGTCCAGGGCCGGGACGACGTCGTCGGCCTGGACTCCTCGGTGATCCTGCCCCGCCAGGTGTGGGTCGCCTCCGGCCACGTCGGCGTCTTCACCGACCCGCTGACCGAGTGCCAGAACTGCCACAAGCGCTACCGGGCCGACCACCTCGAGGAGGACTTCGAGGCGCGCAAGGGCCGCGCGCCGGAGAACGGCCTGGCCGACATCACCTGCCCGAACTGCGGCACCAAGGGCGCATGGACCGAGCCGCGCGACTTCAACATGATGCTGAAGACCTACCTCGGCCCGGTCGAGGACGAGTCCGGCCTGCACTACCTGCGCCCGGAGACCGCCCAGGGCATCTTCGTGAACTTCGCCAACGTCATGGGCGCGGCACGGAAGAAGCCGCCGTTCGGCATCGGCCAGATCGGCAAGTCGTTCCGCAACGAGATCACGCCGGGCAACTTCATCTTCCGCACCCGCGAGTTCGAGCAGATGGAGATGGAGTTCTTCGTCGAGCCGGGCACCGACGAACAGTGGCACCAGTACTGGATCGACGAGCGCATGCGCTGGTACACCGACCTCGGTGTCAAGCCGGACAACCTGCGGCTCTACGAGCACCCGCGCGAGAAGCTGTCGCACTACTCGAAGCGGACCGTGGACATCGAGTACCGCTTCCAGTTCGGCGGCCAGGAGTGGGGTGAGCTGGAGGGCATCGCGAACCGCACCGACTTCGACCTCACCACCCACACCAACCACTCCGGCGTCGACCTGTCGTACTTCGACCAGGCCACCAACACACGCTACCGGCCGTACGTGATCGAGCCGGCCGCCGGCGTCGGGCGGCCGCTGATGGCGTTCCTGCTCGACGCCTACCGCGAGGACGAGGCACCCAACGCCAAGGGCGGCGTGGACAAGCGGGCCGTGCTGAGCCTCGACCGCCGGCTCGCGCCGGTGAAGGTGGCGGTGCTGCCGTTGTCCCGCAACCCGGACCTCACCCCGAAGGCACGCGACGTCGCCGCCTCTTTGCGCCAGTTCTGGAACGTCGACTTCGACGACGCAGGCGCCATCGGTCGCCGCTACCGCCGGCAGGACGAGATCGGCACCCCGTTCTGCGTGACCGTCGACTTCGACTCCCTGCAGGACCAGGCCGTGACCGTGCGCGAACGCGACAGCATGGCCCAGGAACGGGTGTCGATGGACAAACTGCAGGGCTACCTGGCCGCTCAGCTGATCGGCTGCTGAAGATCACGACGTTTGTCATGGTGAGGTGATGACGCTCGGCCTGCGTGCCGGCGGCCGGCGCGCAGCATCGTGGTCATCGTGAACACAACACCGATCTCCGCGGGCGCCGCAGTCATGCTGGCCGGCCTGCGCAAGAGCTACGGGGATGTCCACGCGGTCGCCGGGGTCGACCTGGTGATCGCGCCGGGCGAGGTGGTGGCGCTGCTCGGCCCGAACGGCGCGGGCAAGTCCACCACGGTTGACATGCTGCTCGGCCTGACCCGGCCGGACGCCGGCACCGTGACGGTCTTCGGCGCGAGCCCGCGCGAGGCGGTCGCCGCCGGCACGATCGGCGCGATGCTGCAGGGTGGCGCGTTGCTCGACGACGCGACCGTCGGGGAGACCGTCGCCATGGTCGCGTCGCTGCACCGGGCACCCATGCCGGTCGACGAGGCGCTCCGCCGGGCCGGCGTCGAGGAGTTGGCCAGCCGGCGGTGCAACAAGCTTTCCGGGGGACAGAAGCAGCGCGTTCGATTCGCGGTCGCGCTGGTGAGTGATCCGGACCTGCTCGTGCTCGACGAGCCGACCGCGGCGATGGACGTCCAGAGCCGCCGCGACTTTCTGGAAGTCCATGCACGGCTTCACCAGCGCAGGCCGGACGGTCCTGTTCGCCACGCACTACCTGGAGGAGGCGGAGAGCTACGCCGACCGCGTGGTGCTCATGCGAGCCGGCCGAGTCGTGGCGGACGGGTCCGTCGCCGAGGTGACCTCGCTCGTGTCCGGTCGCGTCATCCGCGCCGCCATACCGGGCGCCACCGAGGCGGGGCTCGCCGTGCTGCCCGGCGTGACGGAGGCCGAGGTCCGGACGAGCCGCGTGGCGATCTCCACCAACGACTCCGACACGACACTGCGGGCGCTGCTCGCGACCTACCCGCAGGCACACGACATCGAGGTCACCGCCGTCGGCCTCGAAGGCGCGTTCCTGTCCCTGACCAGCAGCGAGGTGCCGGCGTCATGAGCTTCGGATACCTGTTCCTCGAGGTCCGCCGCGCGATGCGGAGCACCCGCTTCCTGATCTTCTCGCTCGCGTTCCCGGTCCTGCTTTTCCTGCTCTATGTCGGGATCTTCGCGAACGGAGACAAGGCGGCCGTCGGCGTGCTGATGGTCAACATGACCTCGTTCGGCGCCCTGTCGGCCGCGTTGTTCGCCGGCGGCAGGGTCGCGGTCGAACGATCGCTCGGCTGGCAGCGCCAGCTGCGGCTCACCCCGCTGTCAGGCTCCGGATATCTCGCCGCGAAGGGCATCACGGGAATGCTGCTCGCCCTGCCGGCCGTCATACTCGTGCCCCTGGTCGGCGCGGTGGCCGAGGGCGTGTCGCTCGACGCGGAAGACTGGCTGCGGGTGACCGTCGGCATCTGGCTCGCCGTCATACCGTTCGCGCTGATCGGGTTGCTCATAGGCCAGGTCGGCACGACCGAGAGCATGCAGCCGATCATGAGCATGACGATGATGTTCATGAGCCTGATCGGCGGCATCTTCATCCCGATCGACTCGATGCCGGGCTGGCTCTCGCAGATCGCGCACGTGCTGCCCTCGTACTGGCTCGGCCAGGTCGGGCGGGGCGCGGTGACCAGCCACCTGTCGGTCAACCTCGGTCAAGCCGTTCTTGTGCTCGCCGGGTGGGCCGCGGTGCTCGGGGTGGCGGTGGTCCGTCGGTACCGGCGTGACAGCGCGCGGGTGTGATCAGGTCGTACGGTGACGTTCGTGGCGGAGCAACCGAAGAAGCGTCGCGGGTGGTCCTGGCCGAAGGAGACCGGTGGACCACCCACACGCGCTGGGCGGATCGTGGGTACCGGGCTGTCCGTGATGTTCCTGTGCTACCTGGCGACGCCGATCGACCACGTGTTCCGCCAACCGCATTCCTGGGTCGCGCGGGTCGTGACGGTCGCCGCCGTGCTGGTGTACGCCGGTTTCTACGTGGCGGTTGGGCTTCCCAACACCCGGCGGCCGGTGTGGCTGAGGATCGTCGCGCTGTGCGTGATGACCGTCTGCGGCGTGACGATGGCCGCGGTGCTCGGCCCGGACGACCTCGTGTACATGTCGTTCGCGATCGCGGTCGCGCTGACCCGTTTCCCACCCATGGTCGGCCTGCTGTACGCGCTGGTCGTCATCACCACGCTGCTGGTCACCACGGCCGCCGTCGACGGCAAGCCCGACATGGACGCGACGGCGACCCTCGTGGTGCTGTCCATCGCGCTGTTCGGTACCCGGCAGGTGGTCATGTCGAACGCCGAACTGCGTGCCGCCCGTGACGAGATCGCGACGCTCGCGGTCGCCGAGGAGCGGGCACGGATGGCGCGGGACCTGCACGACGTGCTCGGCCACAGCCTGACCACGATCACCGTGAAGGCCGGGCTGGCCAGGCGCATCCTGGAGAGCTCCGCCGACGGAGAGCGGGCGATCGGCGAGCTGCGTGACGTCGAGCAGCTGTCGCGGACCGCGCTGGCCGAGGTCCGCTCGACGGTCTCCGGGTACCGCAAGGCGTCGCTGCCGGCGGAACTCGTCGGGGCCCGCGTCGCGTTGCAGGCGGCGGAGATCACCGCGGACCTGCCGCACGCGGTCGACAACGTGCCGGCCGGGCTGCAGGAGCCGTTCGCGTACGTGCTGCGGGAGGGGGTCACGAACGTGATCAGACACTCGAACGCGCGCCGCTGCGAGGTGCGACTGGGGGAGTCGTGGATCGAGGTCCGCGACGACGGGACCACGGCCGCCACCTCCGACTCCGGCCACGGTCTCGCGGGCCTCGCGGAGCGGCTCGCGAAGGTGGGCGGATCGTTGTCGGCCGGTCCGTCACCGTCGGGCGGGTTCGTGGTGCGAGCCACGGTGCCCGTGGCGGTGACCGCGTGATCCGGGTCCTGCTGGCCGACGACCAGGCGCTGGTGCGGGGCGCGCTGGCGGCGATGCTCGGGTTGGAACCGGACATCGAGGTGGTGGCGCAGGTCAGCTCCGGCGAGGAGGTGCTCGCGATCGCGCGGGCGACCACGCCGGACGTCGCGCTGCTGGATGTGCAGATGCCGGGCAAGGACGGGATCACCGCGGCGGGGGAGCTACACCGCGAGCTGCCGGCGTGCCGGATCGTCGTGTGCACGACGTTCGGCCGACCCGGCTACCTGAGCCGGGCGATGGCGGCGGGCGCGGTCGGGTTCGTGGTGAAGGACGCGCCGCCGGAACAACTCGTGGACGCGGTCCGGCGCGTGCACGCCGGGCTTCGGGTGGTGGACCCGGCGCTGGCGGCTGAGTCCCTGGCGACCGGGCAGAGCCCACTGACCGACCGCGAACGGGACGTCCTGCGAGTGGCCAGTTCCGGCGGAACCATCGCCGACGTGGCGCGAATCCTGTCGCTCTCACAGGGAACCGTGCGCAACCACCTGTCGTCGGCGATCGGCAAGACCGGCGCGCGAACCCGCGCGGAGGCGGCAAGAGTGGCCGAGGACCACGGCTGGTTGTGAGCCCAGCCGGTCAGGACCGTGGCCCGATGACCGTGTCCACCATCCTGGCGACGGCGTCGGCTTCCGGTGGGGCGCCCTTCCGGTCGGCGAACAGCAGGTGGGCGGCCCCGATCAGCGTCGGCGCGAGCATGTCGACCTCGGCGTCCGCCGCGATACGGCCAAGGTCGCGCTCCGCGGTGAGGTATTCCGCGATCATGGTCACGGCCTCGGTCAGGACGGGGACACCGGCCGGCCACGTTCTCCGCAGCCGGGCGCGCAGCTCGTCCCGGAACGTGATGAGCGGGACGATCGCCACGGCGACCGAGCCGAACAGTGCGGTCAGCGCGTCCGCCAGGTTGCCGGCCACCGTGCCGGTTCCCGCGGCCTCGCGCAGGGCGGCGGCCTGGCCGTCCATCCGGTTGGCGCGGTCGAGGACGAACTCGGCGAGGAACGCGTCGAAGTCCTCGAAATGCCGGTGCAGGACGCCTTTCGCAAAGCCCGCCTCGGTGGTGACCGCCCGGCTGGTCAGCGCGCTCGGCCCGTCCCGCAGCAGGACTCGCTCGGCGGCGTCGAACAGCTGAGCGCGCACATCCCGGATGGCGACCCCTGTGGGCACCGTGCCTCCTCTTCACATCCTGCGACCGCCACAGTTTGCCTGAGTGGGCATCTGCCCACTAGTGTGGGCGCATGCCCACTCAACCGACCGAGCCGCACCGGCTCCGACAGGTCGCGGAGTCGTTCGGGGAGGATTCCGAGCGCTACGACCGGACCCGCCCCCGCTATCCCGACGCCATGATCGACCAGATCGTCGCCGGCAGCCCCGGCACAGACGTCCTCGACGTCGGCTGCGGCACCGGCATCGCGGCCCGCCAGTTCCAGGCGGCGGGCTGTGCGGTGCTGGGAGTCGAGCCCGACGCACGGATGGCCGACTTCGCACGCCGCGGCGGCGTCGAGGTCGAGGTGGCGACTTTCGAGGACTGGGACCCCGCCGGCCGCGCGTTCGACGCCGTCGTCGCCGGTCAGGCGTGGCACTGGGTGGACCCGGTGGCAGGCGCGGTCAAGGCGGCGCAGGTGCTCCGCCCCGGTGGCCGGTTGGCGTTGTTCTGGCACGTGTTCCAACTCCCGCCGGAGGTGGCGCACGCCGTGGCCGAGGTCTACCAGCAGGTGGTGCCGAACTCGCCGTTCAACTTCCAGCCATCGACGCAGGCACTCGACATGTACCGGGTGATGTTCACCAAGGCCACCGACGGAATCCGCGAGGTGGGTGGTTTCAGCGCCCCCGACGAGTGGCGATTCGACTGGGAACAGACCTACACCCGCGACGAATGGCTCGACCTGCTGCCCACCCAAGGTGCCATGACCCGACTCCCGGCGGCCCAACTAGCCGCGGTGCAGGCGAGTGTCGGCACCGCCATCGACGCGATGGGCGGCACCTTCACGATGTCCTACACCACGGTGGCGGTCACCGTGACGCGACCGTGAGGTCACTTTCCGTCGGCCGCCGTATGCTCGAGCGTGGTGATCTGAACTGGCCGAACCCACGATCGACGTGCCCGATTTCCGCGGAATGCAGGCATTGAACGCCTGGCTCATCGGCCACGACCGAGGACTGCTGCTTCAGGGCCCGGACCCGGACAGCCCTGAGTCGGTGCTGCACGGGGTCGTCGTCACCCAAGATCCGCCGCCGCACACCCGCCTGCGCCGCTGGGACCCCGTGACCGTGTGGATCCACCGACCACCAGACGACGGCAGCGGCGTCCGCGAACCCCTCCACCCACTCCCGCCGATCCGCATCAACACAGCACACGTCGACGAGGACTGAGCGGCCTTTGCCGCTTGCCAGGTGCGGCTGCGGGGGTTGCCCAACATGTGGTCTCTCCCGCACGCCGCGTCCGGCGCCTGAGGAGCGGACACCGAATGCACTGCCAGGCGAGCGTGAGCCGTGGAGGTCGAGACGTGGTCTAGCCGACATTGGTTGTCTTTGTTTCTCGGGGCGACGGCCACCGGCCGAACTGCCCGCGAAGCGGACTTCGCTCGCCTCTTACGTGCGGTGAGAACAGCTGAGCAAGATCCCCAACGGACTGGAGTGAGCGTCCCCACAAGGAACCCTGGGGGCGCGCCTCCCGAGCCGAACGAGTGTCACGTCCAGCACGAACCCGACGTTGACGGCACCCTGCCCGTGACCGCCGGGAATCGATCACGAGAGGACCCGGGCACCTCGCGCCCGATTGCCTGGGGTGCCGGGGCCCGCGACACGCGCGATGGCTGAGCTTTCTCGTGGCAGTGCAGGCGCTGCGCGCCTGCCCCGCGAAGCGGGCAAGCTCCGCACCCGGCCTCCGCACCCGGCCTCCGCACCCGGCCTCCGCACGCGGGCCTCGCCAGCTGACCCCGCGACAGGTGCCCACCCGCCCCACACGGCTCAAGCATTGCGGGTCCGGCAACCAAGCCCCGGTACCTGGCCGGTGCCCAGCCCCGGCAACACCGGCTGCGGTGACCCAGCCTCCGCAACCCGGCCTCGGTATCCGACCGGCACCGTTCCGGTGCTCGACCGCGGCAGCCGACCCGCGTCAGACACCCCGCACTGCGGCTCCGACACCCAGGCCCGGCACCCAGTCCCCGGGCCCCAGGCACCTGGCCGGTGCCGGCCCCCGGCAAACCCGGCTCCGGTAGACCTGGCCCCGCAACCTGGTCTCGGTACCGAGCCGGCGCCCGCCTCGGCAACCTCGACCCCGGCGGCCCGGCTCCGGTGCCCGGCCCCCGGTGACGCGAGCAAACCCTGGCGAGCCGAAGCTGGGCCGTCGTCCGGTCGTCGTCCGGTCGTCGTCCGGCCGACGTTGGTCCTCAAAGGCTGGTCCCTCGCAGGACGTGAGGGGCGTTCTGTCATGCGGCCTCCGGGTGGTCGTCGTCGAGGGGTGGGGTGGACTGCATTTGTTGTGCCTCCTGGGTTGGGGTCAGGCGGTTGATGATGCGGGCGCTCAGGGGTGGTGGTGGCTCGCGGGTCAGTTCGGCCATCAGCGCTCTGAGGCGGACCGCGGCCGCACGGTTTGTGAGGACTTGTGGATCGTCTGGCACAGGGCTCTCACCTCTGGTCGTGGACGGGTCTTCGCGTGCTCGTAGGCGGCGCGGAGCAGGTCTGCCACCACGGCTGGTTCATCGCGTATCTGATCGGGTGGGGTGTGCACGACCAGCACACCGCTGGCAGTGAGGCGTGCCGCTCTGCTCAGTGCGGCGGTGGCGTCGTCCGGGGTCAGGTCGAACGCGTACGAGTCGACCTGCCACGCCATGGCCACCGCGTCCCACCACACGTCGGCCGTGGCCACGTGTGAGCCGTTCGGGGTCGTGATCGGGACGCGCCAGTCCGGGGTCGGCAGGCCCAGGTGTCGCACCAGGCGCCTGGCGCGGCCCTGCGCCATCGACCGCATGTTGTCGTCGATCTCGGCCAGCACCCGGCGTGGCAGCGCCGTGCCACGTTGGTTGCCTCGGCTCAGCTCGTCGCGCAGGGTCGTGGGGGTCAGGTCACCTCGGTAGATCGCGTCCAGCAGCAGCACACGGATGTAGTCGGACCTCTTGGCCCGGCGGCACGTGTCGACCGTCGCGCGTGGAAGTGGCGCCACGGGGAACCCGTGGAGATGCAGTGGTTCTGGAAGCTGGTGGGTGCGTTCGAACAGAACACCGTCCACCAGCTCAGGTTGTCGGCGCGGCGGTAGCAGCACGTGTACCGGCCCGTCCAGGTTCGCGGCGCTCATACCGTGCAGTTTCAGTGCGTCCAACCCGGTCAGGACGCCGCGCGGGCCGGCGACCGTCAGGGCCTCGTGCACGCGTTGCGTTCGGTTCGGCGGTTGGTCGGACAGCAGCACCAGGCCCGACCTCAACCGTTGCCACGGGCCGCCGTCACGGCAGCGTTCCTTGATCGTGCTGCCGGTGACGCCGAGTGCCAGCAGGTATTTCGTCGAGGTCATCCGGTGTTCGAACACGTGGGAGATGTTGTCGAGGTCGAGTAGTGCGCGGTTGTGGCTCATGCGGCAAGCAAAGCGCACGGCGGACGCGGGTGGCAGGCCTGAAGATCGACATGTGGACAACTGGAGGAGCTGTGGACAACCCTCGGTCAGGGCGCCAGTCGCTACGGGGTGTTGTCGGTGGTCGCGCGTAGTATCCGACGTTTGCTCTCCGTCTCTGGAAGGATGGGTCCAGTGAACCCAGAAGAGCCGAGATCGGTGCGAGTGTTCCTGCGCCGCCTTGTGCTCGGTGTTCTGCTGGTCGGCGTGCTCGTCGTCGGCGGCACCGGCGTCCGGGTGTGGCAGGTCGCGCGGATCGACGATCGAGAGAGCGCAGACGTCGTCCTCGTCCTCGGTGCCGCTCAGTACGCGGGTAGGCCGTCCCAAATCCTCGAGGCCCGGCTGCGGCACGCCAAGAACCTCTACGACGAGGGCGTCGCGCCCTACATCGTGACCACCGGTGGCAACAAGCCCGGTGACACCTACACCGAAGCATCCGCGGGTGTCCGCTGGCTGACCGAGAACGGCGTTCCCGAGAACCGGATCATCCCCGTCGGCGAGGGCAACGACACGCTCGGCAGCCTCAGAGCCGCCGCCGAGAAGATCCGTGAGCGGGGCTGGAGTTCCGCGGTCATCGTGAGCGATCCGTGGCACTCGCTGCGGGCGAGGACCATGGCCTCCGACGTCGGCCTGGACGCGTGGACGTCGCCGACGCACAGCGGCCCGATCGTCCAGACCCGCGAGACACAGGTCCGCTACATCGTGCGGGAGACCGCCGCACTCCTCTACTACCGCGCGACCAGGGCTCCAGTCGACAGCACCACGGATGTCGGTGCCGACAAGTAACCTCCCAGAATGACCACCGGATACGGCGAGCACGACAGCGCGCGCCTGTTCGCTGAGCGGGAGAAGACCGCGCTGCTACCCGACGCGTGGCCGGCGCGCCGCGGCCCCTTCTCCCGTGACCGGGCCCGCGTGCTGCACTCGGCTGCCCTGCGCCGCCTGGCGGGCAAGACCCAGGTCGTCGGCCCGAACGAGGGTTCCGAGGTCAGCGGCGTGCCGCGCACCCGGCTCACCCATTCACTGGAGGTCGCCCAGATCGGCCGGGGCATCGCGGAGGAGCTGGGCTGTGACCCGGACGTCGTGGACACGGCCGGCCTCGCACACGACATCGGCCATCCGCCCTTCGGACACAACGGAGAACGGGCACTCAACGCGGTCGCCCAGGACTGTGGCGGTTTCGAGGGCAACGCCCAGACCCTCCGGATCCTGACCCGGCTCGAACCCAAGATCGAGAACCACGGCCTCAACCTGACCAGGGCCTGCCTCGACGCCGCGACCAAATATCCGTGGCCACGCATGGCCGGCACGGCCAAGTTCGGGGTCTACGAGGACGACCGGCCAGTCTTCGAGTGGCTGCGCGAAGGCGCGCCGGCGCGGCGGCAGTGCATCGAGGCGCAGGTCATGGACTGGGCCGACGACGTTGCCTACTCCGTGCACGACGTCGAAGACGGTGTTCGTGCCGGCCGTATCTCGCTGGGTGAGCTGACCGTCCCGAGCGAACGCGCGGCGGTGGCGGAGCTCGCGGCCAAGTCCTTCAGCTCCGAGCCGGTGTCCGCGCTCGAGGACGCGGCCCGCGACCTGGTCCGGCTGCCGGTCGTGGCCGCCGTCTCGGTCAGGGAGTACGACGGTTCGACCGGCGCCCAGGTCCACCTCAAGCGGCTGACCAGCGAACTCGTCGGCCGGTTCGTCTCCGCGGCGGTCACCGCGACCCGGCGGGAGCACGGCGACGGAGTCCTGACCAGGTACGCGGCCGACCTCGTGATACCGCCGAGGGTCGCCGCCGAGGTGGCGTTGCTGAAGGCGGTCGCGCTGCGGTACGTGATGAGTGACCCGGACCGGCGGGCGCTCCAGGTGCGACAGCGGCAGCTGCTCACCGAGCTGGTGTCCACGCTGACGGAACGGGGAGCGGAGGCGCTGGAACCGGAGTTCGTGCCCTCCTGGCGCGCGGCGGAGGACGACGCGCAGCGGCTCCGGGTGGTGATCGATCAGGTGGCGTCCCTGACCGACGCCCAGGCGGTGAGTTGGCACCGCGCTCTCGTCGGCTGGCCCCCCTTGTCGGGGTGACGTGGCACACTCGGGTCATGGCTGACGAACCCAAACGGCCGCCGGACGGAAAGGGCCGCCGCGGAGTTTCACGCCGCCTCGAATACCGGCGGCCCAGACGCGCTGCTGTGCCGGCGGGTCCCTGGGACGACGGCTGGTACGGCGACGACGAGGGCGAAGCGGGTTCGGCAGGTGTGCGTGAGCCGCGGCATCCGAAACTTCTGGGGCCGCTGGCCGATGCCGGTGAGCTACCGCAGCCCGAGCCGCCGGTCCTGATCTCGCTGCCGGATCCGCGCCGGTGACCGATCTCGGGTTCACCCTCAACCTGCACCGGGCCACCGCGCCCGACCCGACCGTCAACGTGTGCTGGTCGCCCTTCTCGGTGGCGAGCGCGCTCGGGCTCCTCGCCCAGGGTGCTCGCGGGCTGACACGTGACGAGCTGGCCGTCCTGCTGGTCGGTGAGAAGTCCGGTGACATCGCCGAGCTGGGCGCACGCCTGAAACGTGCCGGCGTGCTGGCGCCTGCCCGCGGCAACGAGGACGAGCCGGTCATCGCGGTCGCCAACACCCTGTGGACCGACGATGCGGTGGAGATCCTCGCCTCGTTCGTCGACGAGCTGGGCCGGTGGTCGAGCGGGAAGGTGCGCGAGGCGCCGTTCCAGCAGAACCCGGCGCAGGCCCGCGACATGATCAACCTCGACGTCGCGAAGACGACCCGGGACCTCATCACGTCGCTGATACCGGACGGCGCGGTCACCAAGGACACGGTCTCCGCGCTGGTCAACGCCCTGTACCTGAAGTGCGCGTGGCGATACCGGTTCATCGACGGCGCCACAACGCCGATGCCGTTCCACACCCCGCACGGCGTTCGGGACGTGCCGACGATGGTGCTGGCCGAGCAGATCGGTTACGCGGCCACGGACGGCTGGCAGGTCGTCAGCCTCCCGGCGGTTGGCGGGGTCGAGGCGTTCGTGCTGCTGCCGGACGGCGACCTCGCGCGCGCCGAGCCGGACCTGGACGCGGACCGGCTGGCCCGGCTCCTCGCCGCGCCAAGACGCCAGCAGGTTCAACTGCGGCTGCCCAAGGTGGACGTGCGGACGAAGGTCGACCTGACCACGCCACTCGCTCAGCTGGGCGCGGGCACGGTCTTCACCAACGCCGCCGACCTCAGCGGGATCACCGCGATGCGGCTCGCCGTCCAGGCGGTGCTGCACGAGGCGGTGCTCAAGGTCGACGAGCAGGGGTTCGAAGGCGCCGCCGCCACCGCGGTGATGATGCGCATGGTGTCGATGCCCCTCGGCACGCCGGTCGACCTGCACGTGGACCGCCCGTTCCTGCTCGTGGTGCGCCACCAGGAGACCGGCGCCGTGTACTTCCTCGCACGCGTCGTCGATCCCTGATCCCTGTCACAACCGAGGCCTCCTCCTCGTCCCCACCATGACCGAGGAGGAGGAGAGAATGCCCAGAATTCCTGGTGTAGCAAGGAAAGACGTCGGTCTGCTGATCCGTGCCGGATACTGGCTCGCCAAGCGGCGGCTCGGTGCGGTGCCGGAGCCGTTCTCCGTGCTGGCCCGTCACCGCAAGCTGTTCATGGCCGCTGCCCGGCACGAGATGGCCGCGGAGAAGGCCTGCGCCAAGCTGCCCAAGAACGTGCTGGAGCTCGCCGTCTACCGGGTCGCGCGGCAAGTCGGCTGCTCGTGGTGTGTGGACTTCGGCACGATGCTGATGAAGCACGGCGGCCTGGACATCGACCGGCTCAAGGACATCGACGACTACCTCACCTCGCCGACCTACACCCGTCAGGAGCGGCTCGCGGTCGCCTACGCCGACGCGATGAGTGCCATGCCGCCGGCCGTCACCGACGAGCAGGTCGCTGAGCTGCGCGAGGAGTTCGGCGACGAGGGCGTGCTGGAGCTCACCTACCAGATCGGGCTGGAGAACATGCGGGCCCGGATGTACAGCGCGCTGGACATCCGGGACCAGGGCTTCAGCTCCGGTGAGGCCTGCCGGCTCCCGGAAGCGGAGATCACGGCAACCCGGGGAGGTGCGCGAGCTTGTCCGGATTGACGATGTCGTAGATCCGCCAGACCTGCCCGTCGCGTACCTCGAACGTGATGACCCGCCGGTCGACCGCCCGGAAGCCGTCCTCGGCGGGCAGGTCCGGGAACGTCAGGCCGAGCTGGCCGTTGACGAGCACCAGCTCGCCACGGCTGAGCCGGTCTTGGCCGTACATGTCCACAAGCGCGAGCATGAAACGCGAGACCTTGTCGGCGCCGACCATCTCGCGTCGCGCGGTGCGCAGCTTGCCGTCGCTGTCGCCGACGAGCACGGCGTTGGGGTGCAGTGCCGCGACGACACCCGTCAGGTCGCCCTTCGAGATCGCGGTCAGCAGCTGCTCGAGGACGGCGCGCTGCTCGGTCAGGTCCGCGAGATCCGGCAGTTCCGCGTCCGCGACCGCGCGTCGGCCACGGGACCCGTGCTGCCGTGCGGTCGCCTCCGACACGCCGAGCACCGCCGCGATCTCCCCGAACGGCACGGAGAACGCGTCGTGCAGGACGAACGCCACGCGCTGTTCCGGGGTCAGCTTGTCCAGCACCACGAGCGCGGCGAGCCGTACCTGCTCGTCCCGCACGACTGTCTCAAGTGGATCGTCGCTGGTCGGTGTGCCGAACGGGGTGACGATCGGTTCGGGCAACCACGGGCCGACGTACCGCTCCCGGCGCGTCGCGGCCGAACGCAGCCGGTCCAGGCAGATCCGGCCGACGACCGTGGTGAGCCAGCCGCGCAGGTCGACGATCTCCGCGCGTTTCGCCTCGTCCAGTCCGGACAGCCGCAGCCACGCCTCCTGCACCGCGTCCTCCGCGTCGGAGAGCATGCTGGTCAACCGATAGGCGACGCCGATCAGGTGCGCGCGGTGCGAGAAGAACTCGCTCGCGAGGGCCTCGTCGCTGACCGTGCTCACACCTTCGATTCTACTGACGCCTAGACTCGGGCATCGTGGCAGGACGGATCCGGGAAAGCGACATCGCGCAGGTCCGCGACCGCAATCGGATCGACGACATCGTGGGCGAGTACGTGTCGTTGCGCCGTGCCGGTGGCGGTGCGCTGAAAGGGCTGTGCCCGTTCCACGACGAGAAGACCCCGTCGTTCAACGTGCGGGCCACCCACGGCACGTTCCACTGCTTTGGCTGCGGCGAGGGCGGCGACGTCATCGCGTTCCTCATGAAGATCGAGCACCTGAGCTTCGTCGAGTCGGTCGAGCGGCTCGCCGAGCGCAGTGGTGTCCAGCTCGTCTACGAGGGTGGCGCGCCGACCCGGCAGCGGGACAAGGGCACCAGGACCCGGCTGATCGACGCGCACCGCGCCGCGGCCGAGTTCTACGCCGAGCAGCTCACGACCCCGGACGCGCTCACCGCTCGCGAGTTCCTCGCCGAGCGCGGGTTCGACCAGGCCGCGGCTCTGCAGTTCAGCTGCGGCTACGCGCCAGCCGGCTGGGACAAGCTCACCAAGCACCTGCTGGGTCGCGGCTTCGACCTGCAGGAGCTGATCAAGGGCGGTCTGTCACGGGAAGGCCGGCAGGGGCCGATCGACCGGTTCCACCGCCGTCTGCTGTGGCCGATCAGGGACCTGGGCGGGGACGTCGTCGGCTTCGGTGCGCGCCGGCTCTACGACGACGACCAGATCCAGGCCAAGTACCTCAACACCAGCGAGAGCCCGATCTACAAGAAGTCGCAGGTGCTGTTCGGTCTCGACCTCGCCAAGCGGGAGATCGCGCGGCGGCACCAGGTCGTGGTGGTCGAGGGCTACACGGACGTGATGGCCATGCACGCGTCCGGCGTGCCGACCGCCGTCGCCTCCTGCGGCACCGCCTTCGGCACCGAACACATCACGGTCCTGCGCCGGCTGCTGATGGACGACGACGCCTTCCGCGGCGAGGTGATCTTCACGTTCGACGGCGACGAGGCCGGCCAGAAGGCCGCGCGCAAGGCGTTCGACGAGGACCAGAAGTTCGCCGCGCAGACGTTCATCGCGATCGCCCCGGACGGGCAGGACCCCTGTGAGCTGCGGCAGTCCAAGGGCGAACCCGCGGTGCGCGACCTGATCGCCCGCCGGCGTCCGCTGTTCGAGTTCGCCATCAAGACCGAGCTCGCCGACCACAACCTGGACAACGCCGAGGGGCGCGTCGAGGCACTGCGAAGGACCGTGCCGATGGTCGCGCGGATCAAGGACTCGGCGCTGCGGGACGAGTACGCGCGCCAGCTCGCCGGCTGGGTCGGCTGGGAGGACACGCTGACCGTGGTGCGCCGCGTGCGGGAGACCGCGGGCGGCCGGCTGACGCCGGTGAGCCGCACCAAGCCCGTGGATCCCAACCAGGGCGCGCTGGCCGTGGACGTCGACGGCCCACCCCGGCCCGACCCACGTGATCCGCAGCTCCACGCCCAGCGCGAGGTCGTCAAGCTGGCGCTGCAGGAGCCCGCGCTGGCCGGGCCGGTGTACGACTCCCTGCCACAGGAGGTGTTCACGCACCCCGCCTATGCCGAGCTGCACCGGGCGGTGTTGAACGCAGGCGGAACGGCCAGCGGGCTCGCGGGCGCCGAACTGGTCGAAGCGGTGGGCAAGTGCTGTGAGTCCGGCCTGGGACGGAAGCTGGTCACCGAGCTCGCGGTCGAACCCATCAGGACCAAGCAGAACAACCTGGAGTGGTACGCAGCCGGGATGCTCGCCGCGATCCAGCGGCAGCTGCTCGCGGGGCAGATCGCGGACATCAAGTCGCGGCTCGCGCGGTTGTCACCCATCGACGAGCCGGACGAGTGGCGCGCGCTGTGGGCGGATCTGGTCGCGCTGGAGGAGTACCACAAGGGGCTTGGTGAGCAGGCCACTCGGAGTTTTTCGTGAGCGGAGCTTGCGGAGCGAACCATCAGGCACAGGGCGACCGCGAGCCGCCGCTCGGAGCCTGCGAGGAGCGGTCGTGAGTGTGTTCCGGAAGTTGCTCGACAAGATCGTCGGCGACGGGACGCCGCCCGGCTTCACCGGCACGCTCGACGAGGAGGAGAGCGTCGCCGAGTCGGCCGAGTGCCGGAGCGGTGGTCATCTGGTCGCCACGTCGCTGGGCCTGTGGGTGCCCACCGACGACGGCCCGCGCCGGATCGGCTGGCACCTGATCAGCAAGGCGACGTGGGGGAACGGCGAGCTGGTCGTGACCGAGGCCGACGAGACCGGCACGGCCGGGGACGCGGTGCTGCTGGCCGACCGGACACCTCGGCGGTATCCGCTGGTCAATCCGGGCAAGCTCCCGCACGCCGTGCACCGGCGCGTGACCGGCTCGATCAGGTCGCGTCATCACCGGGACCTGCCCGGCGGTGGCGCGTGGTTCGTGCAGCGCAAGGTGCCGGGGCAGGACGGGATCGTCCTGCAGGTCCGGCCTGACCAGGGGACCGACGAAGACGCGGTCCGCACCGTCGCCGCGGAGGTGGCCGCGAAGATCCGCGAGGCGCTACAGTAAGCAGTACGCACGTACGGTTTGCTTTGGAGGGCGCTTGATGTGGGATCCCACTCAGTACCTCGCGTTCGCTGATCATCGATCGCGGCCGTTCTTCGACCTTGTCGCCCGTGTGTCCGCGGAGGACCCGCGTCGGGTCGTCGA
The DNA here is from genome assembly GCF_036378875.1 of Actinophytocola sp. Lineage (GTDB taxonomy): Bacteria > Actinomycetota > Actinomycetes > Mycobacteriales > Pseudonocardiaceae > Actinophytocola. Next base: position 72,949 of record NZ_DASUVO010000060.1, on the reverse strand, counting down.
CCTCGGGTGCGGGCCGGGCAACCTGACCGCGACGCTCGCGGAGCGCTGGCCGAACGCGGTGCTGGAGGCTTCGGACTCGTCACCGGAGATGGTGGCGGCGGCCAGGAAGCGGAAGATCGACGCCGTGATGCTCGACGTGCGGGAGTGGCAGCCGAGCGCGGACACCGACGTGGTTGTGTCGAATGCGGTGCTCCAGTGGGTGCCCGGGCACGACGAGCTGCTCGCGCGCTGGGTGAAGCAGCTGCCGCAGGGCGCGTGGCTGGCCTTCCAGGTGCCGGGCAACTTCGACGCGCACTCCCATGTGCGGACCCGGGAGCTGGCGGCGTCCGACGCGTGGCGGGACCGGCTCGGCCCGGTGGTGCTGCGTGAGGACGACGCGGTGCTCGATCCCGTCGGGTACGCGACGCTGCTGTCCGAGGCGGGCTGCGAGGTCGACGCGTGGGAGACCACCTACCTGCAGCGCCTGACGGGGGAGGACCCGGTGCTGGAGTGGATCACCGGCACCGCCCTGCGCCCGGTCCGCGACGCGCTGTCCGACGACGACTGGCAGCGGTTCCGGGCCGAACTGGCGCCCAAGCTGCGGTCGGACTATCCGCAACGCGCGGACAGCACCACGTGGTTCCCGTTCCGCCGCGTCTTCGTGGTGGCCCGAACGCCATGAAGGACGCCTTCCTCACGGCCAGCGTGAGGAAGGCGTCCTTCATCGCCGTCAGCCAACCGGGGCCGGGTCGCGTTGCTCCGCCGTTGGTGGGGGCGGTGTCGCCGCGCGGTCGCCGTGGCCCGGCCACCACGCCGCGTGGCCCAGCAGGGCCGTCACGCTCGGCACCAGGAACATCGACATCGCGAACGCCGCGATCATGATGCCCAGGGACACGGCGAAGCCCATCTCCACCAGGAACGAGATGCCGCCGAGCATCATCGACGCGAACGTGCCCGCCAGGATCACGCCGGCCGCGCCGACCGACGGGCCGCCGTGCTCGACCGCGAGGTCGGCGGCGGTGCGCGGGTCGTGGCCGAGCTTCGCCTCCTCGCGTAGCCGGGCGATCATCAGGATGTTGTAGTCGGTGCCGATCGCCACCACGAACAGGTACACCAGCATCGGCAGCATGAAGGACACACCGGCCTGGTCACCGATGCCCTGGAACGCGATCACTGTCGCGCCCATCGTGCTGAAGAAGCCGAGTACCACGGCCACCATCAGGTAGATCGGCGCGACGACGCTGCGCAGCAGCAGCCCCAGCACGACCGCGATGAACAGGCCGGCCACCGGGAAGATCACCCACAGGTCGCGGGTGTTCGCCTCGCGGATGTCGGCGTACGCCGAGGTCATGCCGCCGACGTACGCGGTGGCGCCGTCCGGCGCCTGGTCGTGGGCCGCGTCTCGCAGTGGTCCGTCCACCAGGTCGAGTGCGGTGTTGGAGCCTGGACTCGAGTCCAGCAGTAGGTCGATCTTCGCGACGGTGCCGTCCTCGCTGATCGTGGCCACTCCGGTCGGGCCTGGCCGGACCCCGCCGACACCGGGCACCTCCTGCAGTTCCCGTGCGTAGGCGTTGAGCGCGGCCGGGTTCAGTTGGCCACTGTCCGCCTTGACGAACACCGAGGTCGGGTTGAGCGCACCGGACGGGAAGCCGGTCTCCATGTACTCGAGCCCGCGAGCCGACTCGGTGCCGCTCGGCAGCTGGCCGGTCTGGTCGTACGTGGTGTTGAAGCCGAGCATGCCGAGCGCCAGCGCGACCATCACCCCGCCGGACGCCACCGCCACGACGACGGGGCGACGGCCGGTGAGCTTGCCGAGCCGCTGGAAGGTCGTGCCCTTCGGGGTGCGCTGCCAGGACTTCGACGGCCAGAACACCTTCGTGCCGAGCAGCGAGACCACCGCCGGGATGAGGGTGACCGCCGCGATCGCCATCAGCGCGACCGCGATCGACAGACTGGGCCCGAAGCTGGTGAACGCGCCGAACACGGCCAGCAGCAAGGCCATGAACGCGATGACGATCGCGGCCGCCGCGGACGCGATGACCTCGCCGACCCGCGCGACTGCGGTGATCAGCGCGGTCTTCGGGTCGTCCCCGGCACGCAACCGTTCCCGGAAGCGGAACAGCAGGAACACGATGTAGTCCGTGCCGACGCCGTACAGCACGATCGTCATGATGATCTGCACGGACTCGTCGACCTGGAAGTTGAACGCCTGCGCGAGCCATGCGACGAGCCCCGGCGCGATGGTGCTGACCAGGCCGACGGTGACGATCGGCAGCAGCGCGGCGATCGGGCTGCGGTAGATGACCAGCAGCAGGCCGATGATCAGCAGAATCGTGGCCGCGCCGACGATCACGAACGCGGTGTCGAACGCGTCGGCGTTGTCCGCGAACATGGCGACGTCGCCGGTGACCGCGTACTCCAGGTCGCTGCCGTTCAGTTGGCCCGATGCCTGCTCACGGATGTCCTTGATCGCGTCGGGCAGCTCGGGCTCGTTGCCGGTGCCCTCCAGGCCGACGTTGACCAGCTGGATCTTCTTGTTGGGCGACAGGAACTGCTCGCCGGTCATCGCCCCCGTGACGCGTTCGATGTTGGCGCCGTTGATCGCGTTGCTCAGGTCGCCGATGGCGCCCTGGTCCGCGCCGGTCAGCTCCTGGCTGTCCTTTCGTTTGACCACGATCGTCGCGCTCGCGTCGTTGGTCTGCGCGAACGCCTGCTCGGCGAGCTCGCCGGCCTGCATCGACTCGTAGTCCGCCGGCAGGAAGTCGGCCTGGTCACTGGTGGTGACCTCGGAAAGAGTTGGTGCGAGCGCCACGATCGCCACCGTCACGAGCACCCAACCCGCGATCACCTTCCACGGATTGTGCACGACCAGTCTGCCTAGTCGTTCGAACATCGAAATCCTCCCCTGTAGAGACACAGCCCCCAGTAAGGGCGCGCACAGTCTACCTGCCGCCCGGTAGGTGAGATCGATTGAGGGTTTCAGCTGGCGGAACGCTAACGTGGGAGGGCTGAGAAAGTGCTGAGGAGGAACGCGGATGGACGGGGACACCCGCGACACGATTCGTGCGGTAGCCCTGGAGCTGTTCTCCACCAAAGGGTTCGAACAGACGAGCCTGCGGGAGATCGCGGAGCGGGTCGGGCTGACGAAGGCGTCGCTGTACTACCACTACCCGTCGAAGCAGGCGCTGCTGATCGCGGTCGTCGAACCGGTGATCACCGGCTGGCGGGCGATCGCCGACGACACCGCGTCGCTCCGGAACACCCCGGGGAACGTCCGGCAGGTCGTCGAACGGTGCTTGGACGTGCTGCTGCGCAACAGGGCGGTCGCGGGGATCTTCCAGCGCGACCCCGCCGGGGTGGCAGTGGTGGCCCGATCACTGTGGGAGGACTCGCTGGCGCTGGGACGTCAGCTGGTCGACTGGCTCGGCGGACCGGCCCCGGCGCCTGCGCAGCGGTTGCGTGCCATCGCCGCGATGGAGGTGCTCGGCGCCGTGTTGACGTCGCCGACCTACTACCCGGACGACGAGTTCACCGACGCCGAGATGCGTGACGTGCTGTTGCAGGCCGCGCTGGACGTGCTCCGGTTACCCGCTGAACCCGGAGAGTCCCAGATGCGTAACGTCGGGTGACCCTGTATCCCCACGCTTAGGACTCCTCGATGCTTCGACGCGTTGGTGTTGTACTGGCCGCTCTTCTCGTTCTCTCACCCGCTACCGCCGTCGCGGCGACACAGTCGCCACCGGACACCATCGACCTGCCGGCGGGCTTCCGTCCGGAAGGGATCGCCATCGGGCGTGGCTCGGTCGCCTACCTCGGTTCGCTGGCCGACGGTGACATCTACCGGGTCGACCTGAAGACCGGCAGCGGGCAGGTGATCAGCGAAGGGCCCGGCACGCCGTCGGTGGGGATGAAGATCGACGAGTGCGGCCGGTTGTTCGTCGCTGGTGGCGTCGCGGGCACCGGTCGGGTGATCGACACCCGCACCGGCGCGGTGCTGGAGAGCCACCAGTTCGCCACGGGCACGACGTTCGTCAACGATGTCACGCTGGTCGGCGGGTCGGCGTGGTTCACCGACTCGAACAACGCCGTGCTGTACCGGCTGCGGAACGGCCAGGTGACGAACGTCCCGATCACCGGCGATTTCGTCCAGGGAACCGGCATCAACGCGAACGGGATCGCACCGACGCCGGACGGCAAGGCCCTCCTGGTGGTGCAGTCGAGCACGGGCCTGTTGTTCCGGGTGGGCTTCGACGGCGTGTCCAAGCGGGTGGCGCTGGACTACACCCTCACGAACGGCGACGGCCTGCTGCTGTCCGGCCGGACGCTCTACGTGGTGCAGAACCGCCTGAACACCGTCGCGGCCCTGAGGCTGGACCGCGGCGCCACGAGCGGGACCCTCGAGACGACGGTCACCGACCCGCGCTTCGACGTACCGACGACGGTGGCGTCCCTCGGCAACCGCCTGTACCTGCCCAACGCCCGCTTCAACACGACGCCGACCCCGGAGACCCCGTACACGATGGTGGCGATCCCTCGGCCGTGAGCCGACCGGCCCCCGGGCGCGAGTGCCCGGGGGCCACACGATCGAGCGACCTCGGGAGCGGCCCGTTCGGGGGCGGCCATCTGACTGGCATGACCGACGCTCACTCAGTCGAGGCGTTCATGAAACGTCTCGTGGCCGCCGCCCCGACGCTGTCGGTGGAGCAGTTGGAGAACATCCGCCGCGTCGTCGCGCGAACAACCCCGCCGGCTAGCGCGCCACCCGGTAGCGGAGGAAGACGACCCTCGAGTTGAAGGTGCGGGTCTCGACGAGTTCGAGATCCACGTGGCGCTCGCGCTGGGGAAAGAACGGGATGCCACCGCCAGCCAGCACCGGGTAGACCCTGGCCCGGTACTCGTCGATCAGACCCAGCGCGGCCGCCTCGGAGGCGAGGGTCGCGCCGCCGATCCCGATGTTGCCCTCTCCCGGCTCGGCTCGCAGTCGCGCGATCTCCTCCGCCAGGCCGCCGGAAGCCAGGCGGGCATTGCCCCGCACCGTCGACAGCGTGGAGGAGAACACCACCTTGGGGAGCCGGTTCCAGATCGCGGCGAACTCGAGCCTCGAGTCGTCGAGCGACGGATCCTGCTCGGCGGTCTCCCAGTACAGCATCGTCTCGTACAGCCGTCGGCCCAACAGGTGAACGGCGAGCCCTCGTACCTCGTCGGTGGCGAAGTGAAAGACGTCCTCGTCGGGCGTGCCCCAGTCGAAGCCGCCGTCCGGCCCGACGATGTAACCGTCAAGTGAGAGGCTCATGGAATAGGTCACGCTGCGCATCAGAAGTCTCCTCGGTAGCCGAATCGACAGTACGACCGCCGGAGGCCCCAGAACTCATCGCGGCTCGCCGGATCGGGTCGACGAGGCTCGAGATCAAAGCCTCGAATCCCACTTCCACCGCCTCGCCCGTGGGACGGCCGGTCTACACGGCACGCCCGCAGCGGGGGAGTGGCCGCCCACGACCCTCGCGCGGTCGATAGCGGCTCGGTCCCCACGCTAGGGGCCTCTCAAGATGCCGTTGGTTCGGTGTCCTGGTTAGCAAGCCGCTAGTTTCGCGCTGTCGCCGTACCGGCTGACCTTGCCCGTGGGCCGCCCGCTCGCGTCAAGCCATTCGATCAACGCGTGCGAGTGGAGCAGCTCGCATTCGGAATGGTAGAACGACTTGCCCATCACCGGCCGGCCGCCGTTGGGTAGGTTGCCGCACGGCCAACCGTCCCGCGTGTACTGATTGTTGTCGTCGTCCCAGAGTTCAACCCAAAGGTTGCAGTTGGTTGCACCCCTCTGATTGATGTAGACGTCTCCTCGGACCTGGACGCCGATCTTGGTCAGGCAGACGCCCATCTGCCAACCGTCGATAGTTTGACTTTCCCGGCATGTGTTGGCGGCCTGAGCGGGCTCGGCCACCGCGATGAGCGAGCTGGCGGCAAGCGCGACGCCGACGGCCGCGTGTACGAGTTTTGCGCGAAGTGACATGGGGTTCCTCCTGGTCCGTGGTCTGGGCGAGCTAACGGCCGAACCAGGATCGCGGGCCGACAGGAGTGGTCGGCAGGACTCAGACCAACCACGGACCGTCTTCGGACCAGCGCCCTGCATTGCCTGAGCTGGCGCGGAGACCGAGCTTGACGAGCCAAGCGACGAGCGCGGCCCACAGGGCCCGGGACGACGGTCCGGCTCATCACTGAGGGTGCCGAAGCCCTGCAGGTCATCAAGTCCTCGAAGGCTTGAATGATCAGCCAGCGCCGCCTTGGTCGAACATCTGTGCAACCAGACTACGTGTCAAACCTGACGCGTACCTGACGGGCAAAGGGACGGTCATGATCAAAAACAAAGACCCCAGGTCACTGACCTGGGGTGAAGCTCCTCCAGCTGGACTCGAACCAGCAACCCTTCGATTAACAGTCGAATGCTCTGCCAATTGAGCTATGGAGGATCGCTCGTCGGACTCGGTCCGACGAGGTGTAACTGTAGCGCATGGTTTCACAGCGCCCGGCACAGGGGACTCCCCTGAGGGATGATGGACCCACAGCGGCTGGTTGAGCCAAAGGGAGGCGAGGACACATGAAGGCGTTCATCGTGGGCGCCGCGGTCGGGTACGTGTTTGGCGCGAAGGCCGGGCGGGGCCGATACGACCAGATCATGCGGACCTATCGCAAGATCGCTGACCATCCGGCCGTGCAGGGCGTGGCCGGTGTGGCACGTGCCAAGGTCGGCGAGAAGACCGGCCTGGGAAACCGGCACAAGTCCGCTCCTCAACAGAGCAACGGTCTGCGTGAACCTGCCCTCACCAAACCGTGACATACGGGAGCTGCCCAAGGCGCAGCTCCACCTGCATCTGACCGGTGCCATGCGGCCGGCCACGCTCACCGAGCTGGCCGGCCGTTACGGGATCAGGGTGCCCCCACCTCTGCCCAGCGCGGCCGGGACCTGGGCGGCCTTCCAGGACCGCTACGACGCGTCCCGCGCCGTGCTCCGCACCCCGGCCGACATCCGCCGCGTCATCGTCGAGGCCGCCACGGACGACGCGGCCGACGGGTGCCGCTGGCTGGAGATCCAGGTCGATCCGACGGCGTACGCGCCGGTGTTCGGTGGCCTCGAACCCGCCCTGGAGGCAGTGCTCGCCGGGGCGGCCGCGGCGCCCATCCCGGTCGGCGTGCTCGTGGCGTCGAGCTGGGTGCGTCCACCCGCCCACGCACTGACACTGGCCCGCCTCGCGGCGAGATATGAGGGGGTCGTGGGCTTCGGCCTCTCCAACGACGAACGCGGCGCCGTCGTGGCGGACTTCGCGCCGGCGTTCCGGGTGGCACGGGATGCCGGGCTGCTCACCGCACCACACTCGGGTTTCTACACACCCGCTGCGCACGTGCGAGAGTGCGTCGAACTTCTCGGCGCCACGAGGATCGGCCACGGCACCTCGGCCGCGACCGACCCCCAGGTCGTCGACATGCTCGCCGCGCGAAGCGTGGCACTCGAGATCTGCCCCACGTCGTACCCGCCGTTCGGCGTGCACGAACTGTCGACGATCCCGCTGAAGACCTTCCTCGCGGCCGGGGTGCCGGTGGCCCTGTCGACCGACGACCCACTGCTGTTCGGGGTCGGGCTCACGGGACAGTACGAGATCTGCCGGACCGCGCTCGGTCTCACGGACGAGGACCTCGCGTTCCTCGCGGCGAGCGGCATCCAGGCCTCCGCCGCGCCCGCGGACCTGAAGACCCGCCTCCTGTCGGAGGTCGCCACCTGGCTCGCCACCGGCAGCCAGTAACCTTGGCCCCACCCCGGGGGCGGTAGCTCAGTTGGTTAGAGCAGAGGACTCATAATCCTTTGGCCGTGGGTTCGAGCCCCACCCGCCCCACGTTCCGCGTGTTCGACGCTTTGCGTCTTCCCGGTGTCCTTGTTTGTTGTGGGGGGCGACCCCCCACACCCCCATGTTGCGGTTGGTTCCTGACCCAGCGTGGTTCCGTTGGTGGACTGCTTGTCCGGGGACTCCGTTCTTGTGCTGGGTTTCGGGGTTCGTGCCTGGCCGGGGGACCGGCTGGGCACGAACCCCGGGTCTTTATCTGCCTGACCGTGCTGAGAGTGCGATGGTGAGGTCGTCGAGGTGCTGGTTCAGGACGGTGGTGTTGTTGGTGCGTTGGGTGGTGGTGGGCTGGTTGTTGACGCAGCCCGGTACGTCGGCGACGTTGTAGCAGTTGTTCGGGTGGTTGCCGCTCACTGCCGCGCCGTTGGTCAGTGTGACCTGTGCGCTCAGGGTGTAGATGCCTCCGCCGTTGGCGGGGCTGGGAAACGCGCCGGTGCCGGTTTCGCCCGCGACGTTGCCGCTGACGGTTCCGCCGTCGAGGGTGAGGGTGTCGTAGAAGACGCTCAGACCGCCGCCTCGGCCGCCGTAGCCAGCCCAGCCCGTGTAGCCGCTGGGCGCAGCGAAACCGGCGTCGCCGCCGTGGCCTGTCTGGTTGCCGGTGATCCCGGTGCCGGTGATGACCGGGTACAGCGGTCGGCCTTGGTCGGTGGACATGAACACCCCGGCGCCCGAACCGCCGCCACCGCCGTCGCCAGAGCTGCCGCCGTTGGGACCACCCGAACCACCGTCGGCGCCGCCCGCGGTGATGTTGCCGGTGATGGTGCTGCCGGTGATCCGCAGGACGGTGCCCCTGATGACCTCGACGCCGCCGCCGAACCCGCCCGAGCCGCCATCCGCTCCTGCCGTCGTGCCTATGCCGTTGCCGCCCCGACCGCCTGCGCCGGTCGCGTTGTCGGTGACCAGGCTGTCGGTGATGGTCAGTGGGATCAGGGTGGAACCGTAGGAGGAGACGCCACCGCCGAAACCGCCGAGTCCGCCGCGGCCCGCCTGGGTGGTGGCGGTGGCGTCAGCGCCGGGAGCACCCGAGCCGGCGACGTTGCCGGTGATCACGCTGTTGGTGATGGTCAACGGACCCCAGTTGTAGATACCGCCACCGGACTTGCCCGAGTTTCCTTCCCCGTACGTGTTGGTGCCGACGCCGTCTGGGGCGTGGCCGCCGGTGATGGTGACCGCGTTGAGAGTCAGGTCGCCCCAGTTGGTGATGATCCGGAACTGGGGTGCGCCCTTGGCTCGGCCGATCGTGGCGTGGTTGCCGTTGATGGTGAGCTTTCCCTCGATGGCGGGCAGTCCGGAGGCCCACGTGGTGTCGGCCGCAGTGGTGAGTGTGTAGACGCAGTTCGGCGCCAGGGACAGGGTGTCCGCGGCGGCGGAGGCGTTGGCCGTGGCCACTGCCTTGACCAGCGCGGTCGGATCGCAGGGCACGTCGTAGTCGGCGGCCTGGGCCGGTGCGGCGGTCAGGGTGACTGCTCCCAGCGCGACCACTGTGGCCGCGGGGACGACGGTTCGTCTTCGGAAGCTTGTGCTTTGTGGCATCAAGAAACCTCTCACGTCATGGATCAGCACCAGAACTTCGTGGTGCGACCGGTCCTTCAGCATCGGGACCGTTTCGGACAGACCACTTCGAGCGGTGTGAATCGCGTGCGGGCACGCCACGGTTATCGGTTGTCGACAGTCGCGACAACGAGAACCCCCAGTTCACATGACAAACACTACTCGAATTACCGCGCGCTGCCATGAGTCGTTCAGCGGTATGCGCGACTCCACAAGGCGGGCCAGCCGCCTCGTCCGAGCAGCGCGGCCGGGATGAACAGGCCGTGTTCGGCTACCCGCTGGCCGAACAACGCCACCGGTGCGCCGAGTTCGGCCGCCGACGCGATGGCGTGCTGCCACGGCCCGTCCTCGTCGAACAGGTCGGTGGCCGGAAAGCCCGGTACCGTGGTGGTTCCCGGCACCACCAGTCGCACCCTGTTGTCCACTGTGGACGGAGGGGTGCAGGTCGTGGCGATGACCAGCGCGCACAACAACTCGCGTGACGGCCGGCGGGCCACCGATCGGGCCAGCGCGTCGTCGCCGGCCAGTTCGCCCATGGCTTTGCGTACCGCCCGCGCCACATCGTCCATGGCGTGGGCCGGGGCGATCTCCGGGCGGCGCACCAGGGTTCGAAGCATCCGGGGGAGTGGTGCACCGTCGGTCAGCGTGATGAGCCGGTCGTATTCACGCAGTCTTGGGTCGAGCCTCTCGACCGCGGCGGCGAGCGGGCGAACGCGTGTGGTCCGCCACAGGGCTGGTGCGCCGAGCCCGTCGTTCAGGGCAGTGCGAAGCAGTTCGACATGCTGGGCCGGGCCGAGGCGCTTCAGTGCGACCACCGCCGCGTCCGGTTCGAAGTCGGCCGGCTGCCCAGGCCGTCCGAGTCCGCGCGCCAGCACGGCATACGTCCGCCGCGCGGATGTGGCCTGTGCTGCGGCCAGCTCTCGTTCCACTTCGGTTGTCAAGGCGCGTGTCAGGTCCGCTGGCAGGCGTCCGGCGCCAGAACGGCGGGACGAGCGAGGGCGCACGGGCGGGATGGGCAACGCTGGTTCGAGGGTGAATGCCTCCGGTGGCGCCAATGCCTTCACCCACCGGGTGACGTGCTCTTCCACAGTCGGGTCAACGGTGTCGTTGAAGCGCGCACGCAGCTCGTGGATCTGCCAGCCGGTGACGCGTCGTCGAATGTCGAGGTTGGCGACGCTGCGACCATCGCCACTGTCGCGCAACGCAATCAGCACGCACTGGCCACGATGGGCCTGTTCGGCATACCACGACCCGCCGATGCAGTTGCCCATGTAACTGGACCATCCGGCCAGTTGCCTCGGCTCGCGGCCCAGTTCGATGGACAGCCCGGTGCCGGGGAGGACCTGTTTGTCCACAGCAGACAGTTCGGGTGGGATCGGGAAGACCCCGACGCTGGCCTCGGCGACCGCCGCGTCCGCCATGACCCCCGTGACCAACTCCGGCCAGCTTCCGCAGCGGGGCGGCGGAGTCGCGCCGAACGCGACCAGCTGGGCGACACCGGCGGCCGCCAGTGGCACGGAGTCGGCACGCGGGCGGCTCGGGTCCGGCGGTGGCGCCGGTGGGTCGTAGTCCAGCTCGGGTGCGGGCCGCGAATGCCGCATGGTGGCGGCCTCGTTGCCGTAGAACGGCGCCAGGGCGTCGGCCAGGTCGGCGTACCAGAGCAGATCATGTGGTGCTTCCAGGGAGGCCGGATCGCCCGCGGCCGCCCGCTGCGCGAGTGTCTGCTGTGGACCGTCGGCGTGCGCGTCCGGCAGCGGCGGCTGCTCCCAGCCGCCAGGATCACGCCCGAACCCCGCGGCGGCGCGCCACTGGCGAAGCGCATCGGCGTGCCACGGTTTGCAGGTGTCCCAACAGTTCTGCAGTGGTTGCTCGTCCGTCTCCACGAGGAGATCGGCCACCGCGTCCAGGACGACGACACCGTAGTTGCGGGCCATGGCGACCCGTTGCCGCACGTAGTTCTCGGTCTTCTTGGTGATCGTCCGGTCTGGCCGCAGCTTCTGGGCCAGGTCATGGACATAGCGCCCTGGTCGTGCCGGATGGCTGTAGGCGCCCTCGCCGTGGCGACTCGCCGCCCTCCGCTCACCGTCGGTCAGGCAGGCGTCGGCCGCGGCCAACTCGCTCTGGTGTTTCCGCGCGGCGGCCTCGAGACCTTCGTCGGACATGGTCCTGGCGAACCGCAGCAGCGCGGTCGCCGCGATGGCGTCGTGCACCAGGAACTTCAACTCCGCTGCGGCCCACCACCGTGGGGGCCGCCAGCGGGCCGCGGCGGCCAGCGTCGGGCCGTCGCCGACGTCCCTCGTCAGCTCTCGCACGATCGCCTCGTCGAAGTGGGCGCGGTGGCGCTCGCGGAGCCTGTCGATCCGATCGGCTCGGGTCTGCGTCGAGGGCAGTCTGACCATCCGCTGCCGATCGAGCAGTTGCGTGCACACGTGTTGCCACAGGCTGACGACCAGCGCCAGCCTTCTCGGCCGCTGATAGCGCGTCAGGCTCCGGGAAAGGTGATCAGACAGTGTGGACGCCGCGCCCCGCGGGAACGGGTCGACGCCGTTCGGGGCGTGTAGCTCGAGCACGCGCTCCAACTGCTCCGGCCCGAGAAGGTCGGACACGGCCGAGGCCAGCTGCAGTGCGGCCCAACGCTGCTCGACGATTGCCGTGTTCGCGACCGCGCCGACCCGTTTGGTCGCTGACAGCCCGAACAGTGCCACCAGAACGCTGGACCGGTCACCCAGCCGGTGTGCGTCCTGCGTGCCGAGGAACCTCAGTGCGGCGAGCACCGCGTCGCGCCGGTCGCCGGGGGCACCGACCAGCCGCGCCGACGTGAAGCCGCTGCCGAGATCGACGCCCGCACCCCGCGGCCACCTCGGTCCCACCGGCCACCAGCACAGTGAGCTGTTCGACAGCCTCCCGCACAGTTTCGGGTTCGGCGTCGGCCGGGCCAACGGCAACCGGCGAGCCGACCCCGGCCCGACCCTCGACTGGCGTCGCCTTACCGCCCGAGGTCGGCAACCAGCAGCGCGACCCGGGCTCGGTTGTCACCCCAAACGCCAGTCTTGTGGACATCACTCCTATGATCCCGCACTCGCGCCACCCATTTGCGCGAAGAACCCAAGCTGGTACGCGGCGTCGCGAACAAGCAGGAAGCCGACGATGGCCAGGATCCAGCCGGTGGCGGAGGTCGCATGGCGCTGGAACCACGTGTTGGCGCGTTCGAGTATCGGGGTGACACGTTCCGACAAAGCCGTTCGCAGGGCGAGAAGTAGCAGCGCCGGTAGCACCATCACCACGCAGTAGACCGCGAGCACCGCCACCTGAATGGGCCACGCCACACCAGCGAGCATGGCTATCGCACCCAGGTAGGGGAACATCGTGGCGACCTCGAGTGTGCCGGCCATGATTGCCAGTGCGATGAGCGCACGCCGTGAACCGGTGGTTCGGTGCACCCGCTCGGTCCAGGTCGCGGTCGGTGACTTTCCCTTGGCCGCTCGGCGTTTCGGGTCGAAGCGGAAGCTCAGCGCGAACAGGGCGACGCCGGCCGCCAACTCCAGCCAGTAGCCCCGGTCACCGGCGAACACCGAACCGAGGCCGGTGCGCAGAACGCCGCCGCCGAGCGCGACCAGCACGCCGATCGTCAGGTAGAAGACGGTGATCGTGGCCAGGTAGTACAGGATCGGCACGACCCGAGGTCGGCCCGGCGAGAGCATGAGCACGACGGGCACGAACAGCGTGCCCACGCTCGTGCTGTCCAGCAAGGCCAGCGCCGCCAGGGAAGCGGCGAACGCGACGCTCACCTGAACACCCGATCGACGGCCAGCCGCAGGCCGCGCGTCGCCAGTTCCGGTGTGACGTCCGCCGGGTTGGTGACCATGTCCAGGATCAGACCGTCCACAACGGACGTGAGCAGGACGGCTTCCACATGTGAGGTCTCCGCTCCCAGCGCCTCGTGCATCTGGCGCATCGCGGCCGCGTGCAGCGACAGCGCCGGGTGCGCTGGCAACGTGCCGGCGAGGAAAGCGACCCACACCAGCGCCTCGGCGAACCGTTCCTCGTCGAGTGGCAGCATCGTCTCGAGCATCCGGTACACGGTGTCGGCGATGTCCTCGCCCTCGCGGCGTTCCCCCCACGCGGTGTCGAGGCGTTGGAACGTCCGGTCCGTCAGGCAGCCGAACGCGAACTCGAGCAGCTCGTCCTTCGTCGAGAAGTAGCGCTGGATGAGGCCGACGGAGACGCCGGCCTCCGCGGCGATCGCGGCCATGCTCGCCTCGGCGAACCCGGCGCGGGCGATCACCCGCAGCAGCGCGTCGGAGACCTGTCCCCGGCGCAGGTCGTGATCAGCGGTACGTGGCACCGCGTAAAAATATGTCCATATTTTTATCTCGTCAAGCGTGGTGGTGGCGCACCTCGAAGTGCTGGGAGCGCTCGTCGTGGCGGGCGAGGAGTGCGCGGGCGGTCGGCGGGACGACGGAGGCGGTCGCGTCCTGACCGGCGAAACGCTCGACCGCGGCCCAGTTGTCGAAGGTCATCAGGGTGAGGAAGTGGGCCGGGGCCTCGGTTGGTATGCGGCGCAGCACCGTCAGGCCGCGGAGCCCCGGGATCTCGCGCGCCATGATGCCCGGGGCGATCGTGCCGTTCAGCAGCTCGTCGTAGGCCGCGGCGTCTTCGGGTGTCGTCCAGCCGTGCCAGGCCCGGACTATCGATCCATGTGACAGCATGCTGTTAAACTAACAGTATGCTGTCTTCGGTGGAAGCGTATCGGCTCCTGATCGCGGACGTGTACGAGCTGGCCGGTCTGTCGCGGCGGACCAGTGAGGAGATGGCGCGGGCCGTTGGACAGACGGCCGCGCGTTGGCATGTGCTGAGCGTCCTGTCCGACGCGCCCAGGACGGTGCCCTCGGCGGCGAGGCGGCTCGGGTTGGCACCGCAGAGCGTGCAGCGCGTGATCGGGGATCTCGTCGACAGCGGGCATGTCGAGGCGGTCGACAACCCGGATCATGCACGGTCGCCGCTGATGCGGCTGACCGGTCAGGGGCGGCGGGCGCTCGACGAACTGTTCGCGCGGTCCGAGGACGATCGGGCCGCGGTGGTCGACCGGGCGGGGGTGACGGCCGGCGAGCTGGCGGCGGCGCGCGAGGTGCTCCGCAAGCTCGCCGGCGCCCTCAGAACGTCGGTTCCACACCCGTGAGTTCGCGGCTGACCGTCCACACGTGCGAAGCGACGTCCGGATCGGCCAGCGTGCCGCGCACGGGTTCGCGGCGTGGGGCACCGCGTGTGCCGAGGAACCGCGGTCCCCACATCTGTCCACTCTGGATGGTCGGGTCGAGGGTCGCGCGGACCGCGGGCCACGCGCCGGCGTCCTTGCCCTGCAGGACGATCCGCGCGGCCAGCGCGCGGAGCCGGGTGCCAGCAGTCCGGACGTGCACGGGTGGGCGGGGCGCGGTGAGGGAGTCGAGTGCGCCACCGGGGTGCACGACCACGCTCGTCGTCGAGTGGCCTGCCGCGCGCAGGCGACGGTCCAGTTCGAAGCCGAACAGCATCTGGGCCAGCTTCGACCGTGAGTAGGCGAGCATCGGCTTGTATCCGCGGCTGGTCTGGAGGTCGTCGAGATCCAGCTGGGCACGCTTGCCGACGAAGCTGCCAGTGGTGACGACGCGGCTTCCCGGTTGTGCCGACAGGAGCGGCGCGAGCCGGGCGACCAGCGCGAAGTGGCCGAGGTGGTTGACGCCGAACATCATCTCGTGACCCGCGGCGGTTTCCTGCCGCGGTTGGTGGTCGAGCATCGTCCCGGCGTTGCACACGACCGCGTCGAGGCGGTCGGCTCCCAGGGCGTCGACCGAGGCTGCCAACGAGGACAGGTCGGCGAGGTCCAGCCGCACGTGCCGCACCTGGGCGTCACGGACGCGGGCGCGGATCGCGCCGGCCGCGGCGTCCGCCTTGGCCGGGTCGCGGCTGCCGAGCACGACCGTCGCACCGGTGCCGGCGAGTTGCTCTGCCACGAAGTACCCGATGCCCGCGTTGCCGCCGGTGACGAGAAATGTCCTGCCCTCGGCCCTCGGCAGCCGATGTACGTCCCATGTCATGACCGGCGCCGGGCGTCCACTTCGATCTCGATCTTCATTCGGGGGTCGGAAAGACCGCACATGAGCATGGTCGCGGCCGGGCGGACCTCGCCGAAGTAGCGGCGCAGGACGGGCCAGCACGGTTCGAAGTCCGCGCGGTCGGGGAGCAGGTACCGCACCCGCACGACGTCGGCCCACCCGCAGCCCGCCTCGGACAGCGCGGCCTCGATGTTGTGTAGGCACTGTTCGGCCTGCTCGACCACGTCGTCGGAGATCGTCATGGTCGTGTAGTCGAAGCCGGTCGTTCCGGACACGTGGACCCAGTCGCCGTCGACGACCGCTCTGGCGTAGCCGATCTGCTCCTCGAACGTGGATCCACTCAGGATTGCTCGTCGTGCTGTCACGGCTCGACGGTAGCACTTGACACTGACTGTCAAGTACTTGCTAGTGTCTGTTAAGTGGCGACGACCTCAGAGCACGTGGAGCTGCGGGACGACCTGGTTCGGCTCGTGACGAGCCGGTTGTTGGACCCGCTCGAGATCCTGCTGCCGGACACCGGAATCGACCGGTTGCGGGAGCGGGTGCGGCAGGACGCCGAGATGTGGGCGGCGCAGCTGCTCGGCGCCGACGACGCTCTCGCGCGGCAGGTCGCCGTGCGCCTGATCGCCGTGCTGTACCCGGGCGACACGCCGTTCGACCCGCCGGAGCGCTGGTGGGCGACCCCGCTTGGTCGGATCACCGCGCGCCGGGTCGGCCATCCCGCGCGCGAGCATGTCTCGTTCTCGGTGGCGGGGGCGATGCTCGGCATCACCCGGCAGGGCGTGCACGACCTGGTCAGCCGCGACAAACTGCGGCGCCACCCGGACGGCGGGGTCGCCGTCGCGTCGGTGCGCGCTCGACTCGGCACGTTGGGAGACAAGGATGATCCGGTCCGGCACGGTAGACATCGCGGTTAATGACCATGGTGGCGACGGCCCGCCGGTCGTGCTGCTGCACGGTGGTGGCGGGACATGCGCATGTGGGAGAAGGTGGTGCCGCGGCTCGCCGGGCGCGTGCTGACCGTCGACCTGCGCGGGCACGGCGAATCCGGTGACGGGCCATGGGAATGGGACGCGGTCCTCGACGACCTCGACGCCGTGACCGACCACTTCGGACTGTCCGCGCCGGCCGTCGTCGGGCACTCGCTCGGCGGGATGCTCGCCGGGATGTGGGCGCGGCGCCATCCGGACTGCCCCGCCGTCGTGAGTCTGGACGGCCACCGGGCCGCCGCGACCCATCCCGCCAACTACGCCGGGATGCCGGCGGATCGCGTGGCCGAGGACCTGGCGAAGCTCACCGCGATCTTCGACGCACAGGAGGCGATGATCACGCGTCCTGGTCGCGAGATCATGGCGGCCTTGCGGTCCTCCGCCGAGTTCGCCGACTCCCTGCCGGTCTTCGCCGACGTGACCAGCCCGTTCCTGGTCGTGCTGGGTACCAGGGACCTTCCCGGCCTCCCGTCGGAGTTCACCGCCCTGATGGCGGCCTACCGAGCCGGGCTGCGCCGCGACCTCGCCACGCTCACCGCGCGCCGGCCCAACATCGTTGTCGAGGAGCTGGACGCGAGCCACGGCATGGTCTTCGAACGGCCCGACGAGGTCGCGGCGCTCGTCAACCGGTTCGTCCACCGGGCATCTGCCACTGCCGTGTAGATCTTCGAGATCGAGCCACTGTCACCGCTCGCGGGTAGCGCGATGTCCTCGGGTCACGTATAACTTGTTCTAAATCCTGCGTGCGTGAGGAAGCTCTCATGACCGAGACATCGACGTCTGCCAAGGTTTCCGGCCGCTTATCCCGTCGTTCGCTACTCGTTGGAACTGGTTCTATTATCGCGACCGCTGCGCTCGCCGGCAGAGCCGCGGCCGCGATCGGGGACGGTGCGCACGTGCCCGTCCTGGTGATCGGCACCGGCTATGGCGGCTCGGTCGCCGCGCTGCGGTTGGCGCAGGCCGGAGTGGACGTCCACATGGTCGAGATGGGCATGGCCTGGGACACGCCCGGCACCGACGGCAAGATCTTCGCCAACACCAAGACCCCGGACTATCGCTCGTACTGGCTGCGTACCAGGACGAAGCAGCCGATCAGCAGTTTCCTCGGCTTCCCGATCGACAAGGACGTGCCGCGCTACACCGGCATCCTCGACGCCGAGGAGTTCAGCGGCATCATCGTCTACCAGGGACGCGGGGTCGGCGGTGGATCGCTGGTCAACGGCGGCATGGCCGTGACACCGAAGCGGGAGAACTTCGGCGCGATCCTGCCGTCGGTGAGCGCCGACGAGATGTACGGCACCTACTACCCGAGAGCCAACTCCGAACTCGGCGTCAACAACGTCGACCCGGCGTGGTGGGAGACCGTCGACTGCTACCAGTACTCCCGTGTCGGCCGCAAACACGCGCAGCGGTCCGGATTCGCGTTCACCTTGGTGCCCAACGCCTACGACATGAACTACATGAAACAGGAGGCAGCAGGCTCCGCGCCGCAGTCCGCGGTGGCCGGAGAACTGTTGTACGGCAACAACTATGGCAAGAAGTCGCTGCCGAAGACCTACCTGGCCAAGGCCAAGGCGACCGGTCGCGTCCAGATCTCGCCGCTGCACAGGGTCACCTCGGTCACGCCGGCCGGTACGCGGTACACCGTGGTCATCGAGCAGCTCACCTCCGACGGCACCGTCAGCGCCACCAAGACCGTGACGGCGGACCGGGTGTTCTTCGCGGCCGGCAGCGTCGGCACCAGCAAGCTGCTCACCAAGCTGAAGGCCACTGGCGCGCTGTCGAACCTCAACGGGGAGGTCGGCAAGGGCTGGGGCGACAACGGCAACGTCATGGTTGGCCGGGCCAACCACATGTGGGACCCGACCGGTGCCGTGCAGACGTCGATCCCGACCGCCGGCATCGACAACTGGGCGGCGGGTGGCGCGTTCGCGGAGGTCGCCCCGCTGCCGACCGGGATCGAGACGTACGCGTCGTTCTACCTGTCCATCACGAAGAACCCCAACCGCGCCCAGTTCTCCTGGAACGCCGCCGCGAACCGCGTCGACCTGAACTGGCAGACGGCGTGGAAGCAGCCGGCGATCAACATGGCGAAGACCATCTTCGACAAGATCAACTCGACCGAGGGGACGATCTACCGCACCGACCTGTTCGGTGGCACCAAGACCTGGGGAGATCACCTCACGTACCACCCGCTGGGCGGCGCCGTGCTGAACAAGGCGACCGACAACTATGGCCGCCTGCACGGTTACGCCGGCCTGTACGTGATCGACGGCGCGTTGGTACCGGGCAACACCAGCGTGAACCCGTTCGTCACGATCACCGCGCTGGCGGAGCGGAACATCGAGAAGATCATCGCTACTGACTTCTGACGGGCAGCACGCACGCCGTGTCCAGACCGAGAACGCGGTTCAACCGGCCGAAGGCCAGCCACGAGCCGATGCTCATGGTCAGTTCCACGATCTCGGTCTGGGCGTAGTGCGTGGACATGCGGTCCCAGAAGTCGTCGTCCAGGCTGTGGTGGTCGGTGGCGTACCGCTCGGCGTACTCGGCGGCCAGTCGGGTGCGGTCGTCGAACGCGTCGGTGGTGCGCCAGTTCGTGACGTCGTCCTCGAAGCCTGGCTCGACCTTCTGTCCGTCGCGCTCGGTGCGCCAGTCCTGGCAGAACACACACCCGTTGATCTGCGCGATCCGCAGCCGGGCCGCCTCGAACTCCCGCAGGCCCAGCGTGCTGTTGGCGTACACGGCAAGGGAGAACTTCGACGCGGCGACCCCGATGCCGGGCACCATCTCGCCCCACACGTAGCCGATCGGGTCCTTGCCTTCTGGAATGTCGATGCGCATGTCTCACTTCCTCAGATAGCCGGGCCGCAGGGGTACGTCGAGTGCGTCGTAGAGTCCTGGCTTGGCGTCGACGAGCCAGTCGATGGCGTTCACGAGCCGGCCTGCCGCGGTGGCGTTGCCACCCGCGGACCGGTTCTCGCCCTCGTCGGTCGCCTCGACGGTGACCTCGATGCGCGGCCGACCCTCGATGATCACGCGGTGCGCGCCCGCGCCGCTGGGTGGCTGCGGCCAGTCCGGCGCGCAGGACGGGTGGATGCGGGTCACGTGCTCGATCACGATCCGCGGCTCGCCGTCGACGACACCCTGTACCTCGAACCGCACCGCACCCTGCGTGCCCGCGGCGAACTCACCCATGTTCGGTGTGGTCACGGTCGTTTCGAGAGGCCGGCGGTCGAGGGTCTCGCGGATCTCGTCGAGGTCGACCTTCATGGCCCGCGCCATCAGCCGAACCTGTCCACCCCACACCATGGTCGGCACCGACGGCATGAGCATCGGCGGCTGGTAGTCCATCGGCTGCCCCATGCCGACGAGGTAGCGCACGGAGTCGGGCTGCTCGTAGGTCGAGTAGTCGAAGATCTCCTGGCAGCGCACCACGTCCACGGCCGAGCCGAGTCCACTCACGAGCAGTGGCAGGACGTCGTTGCCCCAGCCGGGATCCACCCCCGAGACGAACAGGGAGCCACCGCCCGCCGCGACAGCTTCTAGAACAGGTTCTCGTAGCTCCGCCGGTGCGTTGCGCTGGTCGTAGAGCGGGTACAGCGCGGGCGTGACGACCACGGCGCCGGCCCGCACCGCCCGCACGACGTCGGCGAGCGCGTCGTCGAACCGGACGTCGCCGGAGGCCGCGTACACGACCGCCCTTGGCTTGGCGGCGAGGACCGCGTCCACGTCATCCGTGGCCAGGACGCCAAGTTCGCGGCCGAGGTCGGCGATCTCCCCGGCGTCCCGCCCCACCTTGCCGGGATCGTGCACGAGCACGGCGGCCAGTTCCAGCAGGGGATGGGCCACCACGGCCCGAACAGCGGCACGGCCGACGTTGCCAGTACCCCACACCACCGTGGCAATCATGCCTTCGAGGCTAACTGAAACACGTTTCACTGCCTAGTGGCTGGTCAGTGGCTGATTCCTGGTTTCATGGCCAGCGTGGATCTGCTCAGACATCTCCGTTTGTTCGTCGCCGTCGCCGAGGAGGGGCACTTCGGACACGCCGCCGACCGGCTCGGGATGACGCAACCGCCCGTGTCCCAGGGGATTCGGCGGCTCGAGGACCGGCTCGGCGTCACGTTGCTCACGCGGACCGCGCGTGGGGTCGGCCTCACGGCGGCCGGTGCCGACCTGCTGCCTCGCGCCGCGGCGTTGCTGGCCGACGCGGAGCGGTTCACCGAGGACGCGCAGCGGCACCGGGGCGCGCACACGGAGCTGCGGATCGGCGTGGTGCCGCAACTGCCCGCGTGGCACATCGCGGCGGTCGTGGACGGGGTGCGGCGGGCCGGGGCGCGGGCGGTCACCACCGTGGCGTCCACTGTGGAGCTCGTCGGTGCGGTCACGGCCGGTCAGCTGGACTGTGCCGTGGTCCACCATCCCGCGCTCGTGCATCCGCTGGAGTGTGGGCAGGTGGTCAAGCTGCCGGCCGAGTTCCTCGTGCCGGCCGGCCGGACCGTGCAGCGGTTCGCCCACCTACGTGAGCTGGCGCTCGCCGCGGCGCCACGCAGCCACAACACCGCGGCGAGTGACCTACTCGTGGATTCCTTGCGTGCCAAGGGACTCGACCCGGTTCTGTTGCCCGCGCCGACGGACCGGGACACCGTCGCCGCGGTTGCCGCCGGTCGCGCGTTCGGGCTCACCGCCGACCCGGACCTGCGGACGCCAGGGGTGGACCGGGTCGCGCTCGGCGGGGAGGAGTTCCACCTTCGCGTGCGACTGGTCTGGCGCCCGCCCACGCCGGAGCTGCGCGAAGTGATCGAGGACGCGCTGACGGGGGACCGCCGTGGCGTCGGTTGAGCAACGCATTCGCGACACGTTCCGGGACGCCGGGGCGGCTGGCTGGCTGCACGCGGTGCCGGTGGTCGACGCGCCGAGCCGGGAGATCGGCGTCGGCGCGGACGAGCAGGTGGTCATGGCCTCGGTCTACAAGCTGCCGCTGCTGGTGGCGCTGTGCCAACGGTTCGCGGACGGGACAATCGACCCCACCGCGACGGTGCGGGTGCATCCCCAGTCGAGCTCACCGGGTCCGACGGGGGTGGCCACGTTCCTCGACCCGGTGACGCTGTCGTGGCGGGACCTCGCCGCGTCCATGATCGCGGTGTCGGACAACGCGGCGGCGGACGTGATCCTCGGTGCGGTCGGGCTCGACGCCGTGCGCGACGTGCTGACCGCGTGCGGGTTGGCCGGCACGAAGGTCGTCGGCGGTCAGGCCGACATCGAAGCCTCGCTCGTGCGGGACACCGGCGCGACGTCGGCGGCCGAGGCATTCGCGTTGCTTGCGGACAACGACGAGGCGTTGACGGTCAGCGTGTACGACCCGGCGTTCGCGAGCGCCACGACAGCGCGGGACATGACCCGGCTGTTGTCGCACGTGTGGTCGGACGCCGTGGTGACGCCCGAGCAGTGCGCGTTGATGCGGCGGCTGTTACGGCAGCAGGTCTGGCCGCACCGGGTGCGGGCCGGCTTCCCGCACGCGGGGGTGGTGGTGGCGGGCAAGACCGGCACGATCGGCGCGATCCGCAACGAGGTCGCGGTCGTGACGTTCCCTGGCGAGACCCCGATCGCGGTGGCGGTGTTCACGTTCGCCGCCCGTGCGGACGCGGCGCTCCCGGCGGTCGACGCGGCGATCGGCGAGTGCGCGCGGCTCGCCGTCACCGAGTTGCGGTCGGGTCGCTGGTGAGAACCGGCTGCGCTGACCTGCGGTGATTCGAAACGGATATCGGCCTTCCGTGGTGGCTGTATTGGCGTGCGCCGCGCGGGTTGTGCTTCCGTCATCGGTGATCACCACAGGGAGGAACCACATGGGGAAGACCTTGCTCGCGGCCGTGCTCGGCGTGGCGCTCGTCGCTGGCTGTTCGGCGGCGCCGACGTCCGCCGCGCCACCGAGCACGACCACGACCACGACGACCGTGTCCGCAACGCCGGCAGACCCGGGTCCGTTGCGGGACCTGGAAAAACAGCACGGCATCCGGCTGGGCGTGTACGCGTTGAATGTCGACACCGGACAGACACTGTCCTATCGGGACGGCGAGCCGTTCGCGATGATGTCGGTGTTCAAGGCTTACCTGGTGGCGGCGCTGCTACACGAGCACCCGCTGAGCACCGGGTTCTTCGACAAGCGGATCACGTACACGGAAGCGGACCTCGTGATGAACTCGCCGGTCACGAGCGCCAGGGTGGCGACCGGCATGACGGTCGCCGAGCTGAGCGAGGCGACGATCACCGTGTCCGACAACACCGCGGCCAACCTGCTGCTGAAGGAACTGGGCGGTCCGGCGTCGCTGACCGCGTTCGCCAGGAACATCGGCGACACGAAGACACGTTTGGACCGCTATGAGCCGGAGATGAGCGCGGCCGTCCCCGGCGACGTCCGCGACACGACCACCCCGACCGCGATCGGCGAGGCGTTCAAGTCGCTAGTACTGGGTGACGTGCTGCCGGCGCCGGAGAAGGAACAGCTGACCGCGTGGCTGCTCGCGAACCGCACGGGCGGCGAGCGGATCCGCGCGGGCGTGCCGAAGGACTGGAAGACCGCGGACAAGACCGGCAGCGGCTACTACGGCTCGGCCAACGACGTGGCGATCACCTGGACCCCGGACGGCACACCGCTGGTCATCGCGATCATGACGACCAAGGAGGTCGAGGGCGCCGACTACGACAGCGCCCCCATCGCGGCGGCGGCCGAGGTGGCGGCCGAGTCACTCACCTGAAACTGGGAGCCGGCTCATGTGGTCGCGAACGTGCACCCGCTTACCTCGAGGTACTCACCCGCCACAGCGGTCAGCCGAGTCGGCCCCTCAGTGAGGTTGTTCGCGATGATGTCGTTGCCGGCGCTGTCGCTCAGACGGGCCCAGTAACACATCCCGCCGGGCCCGGGTCCGTCCGATTTGTATTCACCCGGAGTGATGTCGGTGCCGACCAGGTAAGGACCGTCGCCGAACTGTGCCGCCGGCGGCGGAGGCCCTTGCGTGACCGTCACCGGCGGCGGCGCGGGTGCGGTCTCGGTGAAGGTTTTCTCGACCGTCTCCGTGATCGTGTGCACAGGAGCCGCCACGGGGTCCCTACTTCGGTCGCCTTGGCGAAGTAGGTGCTCACGGCTCCGATGCCGAGTCCGAGGAGAAGCAGACCGCCGGGCACGGCGACGCGGAGGAGCGTCATTCGATCCATGATGGGTTTCGGCTTTCTCGAAAAGCGGATGAGTTCTCGCAACGCGTGGCGCGTCGCCTTTCCCGAAACCCCGCGGATTGTTCCGGTCGTTGTATCTCGCATCGCGTGGCGCTCACCGTCCGTTACCAAGAGCTGTTGAGTTGCCGGTCGTAGCCCGGAGCGGTACGACAGGGGAGCGAGGTCGGGGGCGGGCCGGCCGGACCGTCCACGGCGGCCGGTCGGTCCGGCTGTCACACCGATCGCCCGCGGCGACCTACGATGGCGAGTAGGGGCGGCGGCACGGAGGTTCGATGACGATCAGTGTGTTCGACCTGTTCTCGGTCGGTATCGGGCCGTCGAGTTCGCACACGGTCGGGCCCATGCGGGCCGCCCGTACCTTTGTTACGGGGCTCGACGAGGACGGGCTGCTCACCGATGTCGCGTCAGTCAGGGCCGAGCTGTTCGGCTCGCTCGGCGCCACCGGCCACGGGCACGGCAGCGGTCCGGCCGTGCTGCTCGGGCTCGAGGGTGAGGAACCCGAGACCGTCGACACCGGCGCCGTCGCGGAGCGGGTCGAGAAGATCAGGACCACGCGCCGGCTCGTGCTGCTCGGCCGGCACGAGATCGACTTCGACGACGACTCGCTGGTACTGCACCGCCGCCGCAGCCTGCCGTTCCACCCGAACGGAATGACCTTCGAGGCGTTCGACAGCGCCGGTGCCTCGGTGCGGGCCCGCACCTACTACTCGGTCGGCGGCGGGTTCGTCGTCGACGAGGCCGCGCAGGGCGCCGACCGCATCAAGGTCGACGACACCGCCGTCGCCTATCCGTTCCGCACCGGTGAGGAGCTGCTCACGCACTGCCGCCGCACCGGTCTGCCGGTCAGCGAGATCATGCTCGCCAACGAGACCGCCTGGCGGCCCGCGGACGAGGTGCGGAAGGGGCTCGCCCACATCTGGGACGTCATGCAGGAGTGCGTGCGCCGCGGCTACACCCAGGAGGGCACACTGCCCGGCGGGTTGAAGGTCCGCCGCCGCGCGCGGGAGATGTACGAACACCTGTCGTCGGACACGTTCTCCACCGACCCGCTGCGCGTCATGGACTGGGTGAACCTGTTCGCGCTCGCGGTGAACGAGGAGAACGCGTCCGGCGGCCGGGTGGTGACCGCGCCCACGAACGGCGCCGCCGGCATCATCCCCGCGGTACTGCACTACTACGCGCGGTTCGTGCCGGGCGCCACCGACGAGGGCGTGGTCCGGTTCCTGCTGACCGCCGGCGCGATCGGCGTGATCTACAAGGAAACCGCGTCGATCTCCGGAGCCGAGGTCGGCTGCCAGGGCGAGGTCGGCTCGGCGTGCTCGATGGCGGCCGGCGCGTTGTGCGAGGTGCTGGGCGGCACGCCGGAGCAGGTGGAGAACGCCGCCGAGATCGGCATGGAGCACAACCTCGGCCTGACCTGCGACCCCGTCGGCGGCCTGGTGCAGATCCCGTGCATCGAGCGCAACGCGATGGGCGCCGTGAAGGCCATCAACGCAGCCCGGATGGCGCTGCGTGGCGACGGCACCCACGTGGTCACCCTGGACAAGGTGATCAAGACGATGCGGGAGACCGGCGCCGACATGAAGGTCAAGTACAAGGAGACCGCGCGGGGCGGCCTCGCGGTGAACGTCATCGAGTGCTGACCGCGAGGCCGCCGGCGTTCACCGCCGGGCGAACGCCGGGGCGTGCTCCGGGCGGATGCCGCGCCCGACCACATAGGCCGGGATCCGGCGGAACCACGGGAACCGCTTCATGATCCGCACCGGCAGCGGCAGCTTCCCCGACGCGCGCACGATCTCGATCTCGCCGGACAGGGCGGGGCCAAGCACCCGCGCGTGCAGGAACCGTTGTGCGCTCTGGACGACCACCGTCGGCAGCCACCGGCGCCGCTGCACTTTCGCCAGGTCCCGGGTCGTGACCGTGCCCTTTCGCAGCGGCGTCGCGAGCAGCGTCGCCGCTGCCACCGCGTCCTGCACCGCGAGGTTGATACCGACGCCACCGACGGGTGACATCGCGTGCGCCGCGTCGCCGATGCACAGCAGCCCCTCCTGGTACCAGCGGTTCAGCCGGTCGAGGCGGACGTCGAGCAGCTTCACGTCGTCCCATGTCCTCACCGCGTCGACCCGGTCGGAGAGCCACGGCGCGACCTCGGCGATGCTCGCGACCATCTCGGACACCGGCTGCCTGCGCTGCTCGGCGTCGCTGCCCTTGCGGATCAGCGTCGCGGTCTGCCAGTAGTCGCCGCGGTCCAGCATGACCACGGCACGCGAGCGGCTCATCACGCCGATCCCGCCCTCCGGGTCGTCCTCCTTGCGCGGCAACCGGAACCACCACACGTCGAGCGGTGTCGGGAAGTCCCTGATCCGCAGGGCCGCCGCGGAGCGCAGCACCGAGCGGCGGCCGTCGGCGGCGACCGTCAGGTCCGCACGGATCTCGCCGGTCTCACCGCCCGCGGTGCGGTATGCCACGCCGACCACCCGGCCGTGCTCTCGCACCAGGTCGACGGCCTCGGTCTCCATCCGCAGCGTGAACGTCGACTCCTGCTTCGCCGCGTCGGCGAGCAGGTCGAGCAGGTCCCACTGCGGCACCATCGCGATGTAGTTGTGCGGGCCCTTGAGCTGCGTGAAGTCGCCGAACTGCACCATGCCTTCCGTCGTGGGCAGCTGAACCCGTTGCACCCGGTTCTGCGGCAGCTTCGCGAACGCTTCCCCCAGCCCCAGCTCGTCGAGCAGGTCGAGCGTCGTGGGGTGCACGGTGTCGCCCCGGAAGTCCCGCAGGAAGTCGGCGTGCTTCTCCAGCACGGTCACCTCGACACCGGCACGTGCCAACAGAAGCCCCAGCACCATCCCCGCAGGACCGCCACCGACGACGACACACGTGGTCCGCTCAGCCATGATCCCCTCCAGTCAAATTCAATTCTTGTTGAATAACTTCAGCATGCACCCGCCGGGAGGGAGAGTCAAGCCGGATACCCTGATCGGGCCATGACTACTGCATCTGCCGAGGTCCGCGCCCGGTTCAGCCCGTCGCCCACGGGCACGCCGCACGTTGGCCTGATCCGCACCGTCCTGTTCAACTGGGCCTTCGCCCGTCACCACGGCGGCAAGCTCGTGTTCCGCATCGAGGACACCGACGCGTCGCGCGACAGCGAGGAGAGCTACCAAGCGCTGCTCGACGGCCTGCGGTGGCTGAACCTCGACTGGGACGAAGGCCCCGAGGTCGGCGGCCCGGACGGGCCGTACCGGCAGAGCCAGCGTGGCGAGGTCTACGCCGACATCGCGCGCCGGCTCCTCGACGCTGGCGAGCTGTACGAGTCGTTCTCCACGCCGGAGGAGGTCGAGGCCCGGCGGCGCGCGGCCGGCCAGGACCCGAAGCTCGGCTACGACAACGCCGACCGCGCGCTGACCGACGAGCAGAAGGCCGCGTTCCGCGCCGAGGGCCGCGAACCGGTGCTGCGCCTGCGGATGCCCGACCACGACATCACGTTCACCGACCTGGTGCGCGGCGAGATCGTGTTCAAGCCGGGCAGCGTGCCGGACCCCGTGCTGGTGCGGGGGAACGGCGCCCCGCTGTACACGCTCACCAACCCGGTCGACGACGCGCTGATGCGCATCACGCACGTCCTGCGTGGCGAGGACCTGCTGCCCTCGACGCCTCGGCAGATCGCGCTCTACGAGGCGCTGCAGCGGATCGGCGTGACCACGTTCACGCCCGAGTTCGCGCACCTGCCGCTGGTTCGCGGTGAGGGCAACAAGAAACTGTCCAAACGCGACCCCCAGTCCAACCTGTTCCACCACCGGGACCGCGGTTTCATCCGCGAGGGCATGCTGAACTACCTCGCGTTGCTCGGCTGGTCGATCGCCGACGACCGCGACATCTTCACGATGGACGAGATGGTCGCCGCGTTCGACGTGTCCAAAGTGAACTCGAACTCGGCCCGCTTCGACCTGAAGAAGGCGGAGGCCATCAACGCCGAGCACATCCGCCGGCTTTCCACGGACGATTTCACCGAGCGCGTCGTGCCCTATCTCGTGACGGCGAAAATCCTGCCGGACGAGCCGTCCGCCGCGCAGCTGGCCACATTGCGAGCCATCGCACCGCTCGTGCAGGAGCGCGTCACGGTGCTGTCCGACGCCGTCACGATGGTGCGTTTCCTGTTCGTGCCGGAGGAGGAGTTCGCGCCGGAGCCGGAGGCGGCCGCGAAGAACTTCGACGCGGCCGTGCTGGACGCGAGTATCGCCGCGCTGGAGGGCGTGGGGGAGTGGACGGCGGCCGCCATCGAGGAGGCACTGAAGGTCGCGCTGATCGACGGGCTGGCGCTCAAGCCGAGGAAGGCGTTCGGCCCGGTGCGTGTCGCCACGACCGGGCGGACCGTGTCGCCGCCGTTGTACGAGTCGCTGGAGCTGCTGGGCCGCGACCGCACGTTGTCCAGATTGCGTGCATCACGATCCTGACAGACCCGTAACGCTGCGCTCGCGAGGACCGATAGAGTGTAATCGGCTACTTCGCGAAGGGTGCCTACTTAATCGTGTCAGAGGGCCCACAATCACCTCTATAGCCGAATCGGAAGGTGCCCCAGGCGGCCTAATCTCTGCTGATGACCTTTGGGCTCGTGCCGTTTCCAGCTGCCTCCGACCGATCCTGCTCGACCGGGTTGGCGGCAGGGCACCAGCCACCCCGGATCCGGGCGGTCTGCCTTGACATCGATGACACGCTCGTCGACTTCACCAGCTCCGCCCGACGGGCACTGTGCGACCTGATCGGCCGTGACGACATGTGGTCCCGCTGGCAGCGGACCACCGACGAGCACGTGGCCCGCGTGGTGTCCGGCGAACTGTCCTACGACGCGATGCACAGGGCCCGCACGAAGGCCTTCTTCGCCGACCTGGGCGCCCTCCTCGACGATGATGTCGTCGCCGAACTCGAGGAACGTCGTCGCACCCAGTTACACACGACATGGCGCCTGTTCACCGACGCCCTCCCATGCCTGGACTGGCTACGGGCGGCGGGCTTCAAACTCGCCGCCGTGACGAACGCCTCAGGCCGCCACCAGCGGGCCAAACTGGCCGGCCTCGGCATCGCCCGCTTCTTCGACACACTGGTCATAGCCGGCGAGCTGGGTGCCGCCAAGCCGGACCCGGTGATCTTCCACACAGCCTGCGCCCACATGGGCGTGTCCCCGGCCGAGGCCATGCACGTGGGCGACCTCCTGGACACCGACGCCATCGGCGCCCGCGACGCGGGCCTGCACGGCGTGTGGCTGGCCCGCCAACGGCCCGCGAGAGTGGCCGAACCCGGCATCCAGACCATCGAAACCCTCGCTGACCTGCCAGAACTGCTCGTGAGCGAGTACCGGACCCCGCCGCTACGAGCAACAGCCGGGGCCGATTTCCGCCTCCGGGAGGGCGTGGTCTAACATCTTCTCCGGTGCTGCTGGAGCGGGTCGCTGATCAGCTGAAGCAGTAGCAATGGGGTATGGTGTAATTGGCAGCACGACTGATTCTGGTTCAGTTAGTCTAGGTTCGAGTCCTGGTACCCCAGCAGAGAGAGCCAAATCGGCTTCTGATAAGGTTCTCTCTGGTCGCGGCCCCGTCGTCTAGCGGCCTAGGACGCCGCCCTCTCAAGGCGGTAGCGCGGGTTCAAATCCCGTCGGGGCTACATATTCTGACCAGGCCGTTTCCTCCGGGAGGCGGCCTGGTTGATCTTCTGTGGTATGGATCCGTGGCATGCCGGTCGCCGGAGTGAATTCCATGCATGGTAGGCCTACTTGGTAGGCTGGCTACGAAGGGTGACATAGCGTGCTAGGTCGAAGTTTGGGTCGTCCGCAGCTCGTCTGTGATTGAAACGACTTTGTCGTGCGGCGGCGGTCGATGGATGTGAGATGCTCGTCTTGTTTCGATTTCTTGTGGGATGGGTGCGAATGTGTTCTTGGCACCTCTGCAGTTGCGTGATACGGGTCAGGAGGCCGTTATATTCTGTATTACGAGCATCAAAGATGACGTCACGTCATCTTTGATGCTCTGACTGATTTACGCGGATAGGCGAGTTGACCAGACTCGTAGGGCTTGGTCCCCGCCGGCTGTAGCGAGCTATCAGATTTACGCACGCATCATGACTTTTCTTCTCTAAATGTAGCGAGTGCGGCCGTCGCTTCTGGGACACCGGCTTGGCTCGCCGCGGTGAAGTAGCGGATCGCGGCGTCCCGGTGTCCTTCATAGAGGCTGACGACACCCAGGTTGTGAGTAGCCCGGTGATCGCCCGCCTCGTGTGCGGGCAACAACGCCTCCTTCGCCTCGGCGTACCGCCGCAGTTCCATCAGCATGCCCCCGAGTTGCACCGGCCCGTGCTCATATCCTTCGTCGGCGGAGCGGCGCGCCCAGAAGACGGCCTTCTCCATATCGTTTCGCTGCTTGTACAGCTGTCCGAGGTCGTAGGCCGCCCCACCACCGTCGGCCTCGACGCCCTTCTCCAGGAAGGGCACCGCGTCCTCCAGCCTGCCGTTCTCGAACAGCATATTGCCGATCACGAGACTGATCTCGGCATCTTCTTCGGCCCGCGACTTTCTCCACCAGTGTCCGGCCATCGCGGAGTCGTTGTCCCGCACGAGGTAGACAACGCCGAGAAGACCGGCTGGCCGATCCAGTCCTGCCTCGGCCGCCTGCCGGAGCAGTGGTTCGGCCTCGTCGAACTCAGCACGCCAGACGTGCACCTCTCCGAGGGCACCGGTCGCGGCGACGTCGCCATTCGCCGATGCTTCTCGCCACCAGCGCTCCGCTTCCTCTGGTTGATCTCTGACCAGGTGTAGCGCGCCGAGCGAAGCGGCGGCGGACGCGTCGCCGGCGTCGTACGCATGTGTCAGCCACCGCAGCGCCAACTCGTGCTCCCCGCTGCCCATCAGGTGGTGGCCAAGGTTCAACGCACTGGCGGCCGAGACGATGTCGGCGACCTCGTCATACAGCCTCGCGGCGGTCGCGAGATCACCACGTTCCAAGCACAGCAGGGCCAGGTTGCAGTGCGCCTCCCGACTTCCTCCGTCGACTGCTCGCCGCAGCCAGTCGCTTGCTTCGTCATCGCGATGCGCTTTGAGCAGCAGCGCCCCGAGGTCAGCCATCGCGTCGAGGTATCCGTGCTCCGCCGCCTGCCGCAGAAAGGTCTCCGCCTGGGCGGTGTCCCCTCTTTCCCGGTGATATATGCCAACCGCGTACTCCCGCTCCGGAGTGCCCTCTTTCGCGTCGCTCAACAGTTGGCTGACCCGATCTAGACCGACATACAGTGCTCGCTCACCTCCGGCGAGGAGCATGAGCCGAGTCATGTCGTCGGTTAGCGCTTCGGGTTCGATCGTGTAGGTCGCGCCAGGTGCGTCCGAGCCCGTGTCGAAAACGCGCGTGGCGTAGTTCAACTCGTCGTGCGCCAACGTGCTCATGAGCACCGTCATGAAGTCGGCGTCGCGCATGTGCCCCAGAACGAACTCCCATGTGGCACTCGGTATCGAGGTACCGTCACGACCAACGGCCTCCACGACGTAGTCGAACGGGTAGTAGGTGTCGTCGCCGCCGTTGATCAGTAGACTGGTAGCGCCGTACTCGAGGTTCGTGGCCCACGCCAGGGCTTCGTCGATTGCCTCCGGGTGGAGTTGCGCGCCACCCAGAGCGTCGAGATAGGTGTCGTGAACACCGACCAAATCGTCGCGCGACAGCGGTGTCCGCATTCCCGCGCGATATGCGTCAACCGCCCCGGCGACCAAGGCCGCGCCACGCGGGTTCCCGCCAGGAGACCAACCAGCGCGCCATTTCTGCAGTAGTTGCGGTCCTGCGGCCATGTACTCTGCCACGCCGTAGTTCTGCCCCAGCGATGCGGCCCGGCGCAGACGAGGGTCGTCGTTGCTTGCCGCGAGATCGAGTTCGGCCGGCGACCATCGGCGCTCTATGCGTACCTGGGTGAACAGTTCCAACGCCTTCGAAGCCTGCACGACCTCCCGCCAGCGTTCCGGGACGCCAGTCGCCGTCCGCTCGAGATTTGTATTGTACAGCGCGTAGTGTTGCGCCCCGATCGTCGCGATCATGACTACCGACTTGGGCAGCCTCCTGATGACGCTCGGTGTCAGCCCGCCGGCGGTCAGGTGCCTGTGCAAGTCATCGAGCCACAGGACGTGCGGTTCCTCACTCGTCAGGGAACTCAACGCCGAGACCAGTTCTTCCGCGTCGTCCGGCGCGATGAGCCGGTGACCGGTCAACTCGGTCTGCATCATTTCGTAAGCGGTACGCGATTTGCCAGCCGTCGAGTCACCGATGAGAAGAACGTGCTTGCGCGCGCGAAGTGCGTCGCGAATTGTTTGGTCGACGTCCCGTGGGATGTATGGTGGGGGCATGTCGGTGCCGTGTTCCATGGCGCGATGCACTCCGAGCGCGATGGGGTGCCGGTACTCCGTGACGAGAGGTATGTGCTTGGCGGAGAAACGGGACCTGAGTTGAGGAATCTGCTCAACAAGGCGGTCCCCGAGAAGTCTGATATCAGACCGTTGACGCCGGGTCCGGATCTCAAAATATTGCAGTCTGGCCAACGGAGCGAGTTCGTCCGGCAACCGTTTTGGGTTCAGTTTGACGCCGTTCAGCAGAACGGGCACCACTGGGACATCGTGCGCCCAGGCTTCCGCAATCTCCCGCCGCACCCAGTCGTCCGCGGAATCGATCGGACGTCGGCCAATCTTACCGTCCAGCCAGCGATCACCGATAACGACCAGCAATACTGCGCTGTTACGCACCTGACGTAGCAGCACAGCGGAAAACTCGGCACTGAGCGGAATGGACTCGTAATCCAGGAAAACCGCGCTTGATCCAAAACGATCCGCAAGCTCCGCATGAAGGAACGCGGCAGCGGCAGCTGCATCCAGTTTCCGATAGTTGATGAAGATCAAAGTTTCCGCATCGGGCACGAGTCAAGTTTAGTACCATCCTCCAGGCTAGTGCTGCGGCATTGTGTGGGCGTATCGCGGCGCTGTCACGTCCATGCTTTGACCAGCGTCGTTGAAAGTATCTCGGTTCTCGGGACGTCCAGGCGATCCCGGAACCCCGAATCTTGAGCCTTTGGCCGGCCTTGGCCGCCGACAGGCGGACGCGTGCGGGGGCGGTGTCTCAGCACCCGTGCGGAAGGGGGGCCCGGGTGCCGCCGACGGCGGGGCCAGCCGGTGGTGCTACCGCGGCGGGCGTCAGTCGGGTCGTGCCGCTGTTGGTTCGGTGCCTGGCGTGGTCGCCTGCTGGGGGCGCGTCGTCGCCGTCGGCGAGGGGCGTTGGTCGGGGTAAAGGGGGCGTCCGTCCCGCTGGCGCTGACGGGCGCCGGCCGGCGTTGCTGGCACGGCTCGTGCGCGGGTTTGAGGTCAGTGGACGGCGGCCGGGCCTTAGCGGGCTGGGGAGTGCCGCTAGGTCGTGCAGCGGCGGGGTGGGAAGTCGGTCCATGTCGGGCTGGGGTCGCGGGCGGTGTGCAGGTGCTGGTCGAGGAAGCGTTGCCATCGTCGGAGTCCGTCGACGGCGGTGGCGATGTCGAGTTGTCCTGCTTCGATCGCGTCGGCGAACTCGTCGAGATCGAGCAATCGCTGGTGGCGACCGTCGGTGGGTACCAGGACATCTGCGTAGAGGTCCCGGACGGTGATCGAGTCCTGCGTGGTCGAGACGTGCACGAGGTCCACGTACCAGGTGGTCGGTCCGGCTTGGGCGCGGTCGGTTCCGCGGGTGGACCGCCAGGCGGGGATGGACATGCTCACCCCGGGCTCGAGCAACACGACACGCGTTCCAGCAGCGTCCGGCCAGGCCATGGAGTGAAGCTGTTCTCGCGATCCTGTAGCGCTCTAGCACCAGCGATGCTCATCCGACCCGACGGCTACGTCGCCTGGGCGGGTGCGAACACCGACGGCTTGGAGCCAGCACTGCTCCGCTGGTTCACGGGCTTCGGCCGGCCGCGCACGCCCTCGTTTTAGGGACAGGGTGGGCGGTAAGGAATGCCAGGAAGGCGAGCCTCCCACTGTTCTGCGCTGAGGTTGCCGTCTGCGTTCCTGCACAGCAGGTTGGCGACCCTGTTCGGGTCCAGTTCCCAGCGGCGGACCGTTCCGTCCGCACCAGCGCTGACGATCATCGAGTCGCTGTGGACGGCCACTGCGACCACCGGGCCGGTATGCCCGACCAGTGTCGCTGTTCGTGTGATGCGGGTTGGATCCGCCGTGTCAAGCACTTCGACCGTGTTGTCGGCGCTGGCAGTGGCGAGCACACCGCTGCCATAGGCGACTGCGAGCACTGCTCCGGTGTGTCCAGTGAATGTGGACAGTCGAATCGGGCGGGCCAGGTCGGCGAGGGTCCAATCACGCCCGTCTTGCCTGGCCTCGACTCTGGACAATCCTGCCCGACACCCTGCGCACCGACATCACTACCGCCCACGCCCGCTACACCAGCGCCAGTACCTCGCCGCCTGGGCACTGCTCTACGCCGTCCCCGCCCTCTACTACTGGCCCATCAGTCCCATCGTGCTCATCACCTCGTTCGTCGGCATCGTCAGAGCCCGTACCGCCACCAACACCCTCTCTGCTACCTCATCGAAACAGCCACTGAGCTCCACACCCGCACCCTCGCCCAACAACTCACGCCCCCCCCGACCCCACCATTGGACACACCATCAACCGCCAGCTCCTCAAATCACCACCGCGTTCGACGACGTAGTGAGTTTTCCGCAGCGCGGTACCGAGGCCGTTGCCTTCGGCTGGGAGGGCTTCCTCGGCATTGACTTCACCGACCCAGAGAGCCTCGAACCACGACATATGAGGTTGGGGACGCGGTTG
This sequence comes from Actinophytocola sp., assembly GCF_036378875.1. Classification (GTDB taxonomy): domain Bacteria; phylum Actinomycetota; class Actinomycetes; order Mycobacteriales; family Pseudonocardiaceae; genus Actinophytocola. Next base: position 38,394 of record NZ_DASUVO010000060.1, on the reverse strand, counting down.
CACATGAACGTTCGGCATCCACTGCCGTACCCGTGGGGCACAATCACGGCCGTGAACAGCAACGTATCGATCGTGGACGACCTGACAAGGACGCGCAAGGGCGACGACGACGCCTTCACCCGGCTTGTGGAGCCGTTGCGCCGGGAACTGCACGCGCACTGCGACCACATGCTGGGCAGCACCCACGACTCCCACGACGCGCTGCAGGACGCCCTACTGCGGGTCTGGCGCGGCCTGGCCCGGTTCGAGGGCCGCGCCTCGCTGCGCCCCTGGCTGTACACAGTAGCCACGCGCACGTGCCTGGACTTCGTCGAGCTGGCGTTGGCGTTCGTGGCCGCCTGCCAGCACCTGCCGGGCAACCAGCGGGCGGCGCTGCTGCTGTTCGAGGTGCTTGAGTTCACCGACGCCGAGATCGCCGAGATGATGGACACCTCGACCACGTCGGTGAATTCCGCCCTGGCCCGTCGGCCGGTCGCGCAGCGGGTGCCGAAGGGCACCCAGCAGCCGACCCTACGCACCCTTGACAACACCAGACTTCGGGAGGTCGTCAGCGGGTTCGCCGAGGCCCTTGCGCGGGGCGACACGGACGCGATGGTCAGGCTGCCCACCGAGGGGGCCGCCTGGTCGATGCCGCCGCTGCCGCACTGGTACGAGGGCCTCACGCTGGTCACCGAGAAGGCGGTCCCGCTCGGCTCATGCGGCAACTGGCGCCATCGAAGCACCACCGCGAACGGGCAACCGGCCGTGACGCTCTACCTGCGCCGGGTCGAGGGTGAACCGTTCCACGCCTGGGAGATCACCGTGCTGACCGTGCGCGGCGACCGGATCGCCGAGCTCACCACGTTCATGGGCCCCGAGCACTTCCCAGTGTTCGGCCTGCCCGCCGTCAACGTCGCGTGATGGCGCCGGAGGAGTCCTCCGCCGAGGGGCAGCGCGAGGCCTACATCAGCGAGGCTCGGCGGATCGCCGACCGGCACCAGGGGTGGGCGGACGCCCAGCGGACGCAGGCGGCCTGGTGGCGTCGATGGAACACCTGGATCTCCGCGACGGTCGCGATCCTCGCCGGGGTATCCGGCGGCGTCAGTCTGTCTTCGTCGAACCTTGGCGTGATCGCTGGCGTGGCGGCGCTCTCGGCCGCGGTGCTGACCGGAATGGCGAGCGCGTTCGGCTCGTCGGCCCGCAGCGAGGAGAGCTTCACGGCGGCCACCGCCAACCAGGTGCTCGCTGACCGCGCCGAGACCTTCATCGCCGCGATCGCCCCGTACGAGCCCCTCGAGGACGTGCGGCGGGCCTTCGACGACTTGCGGGTGCGGCAGGAGGAGGTGACGACGAACGCGCACCTCAAGCTGGGCGTGCGCGCGTCGGGCCTGTTTCAGGGCACCCGGCGGCCGACCAAGCTCGACGAGGTCTTCGGCAATCAGCACCGCCGGGACTCGGCAACGTAGAGGCACAAGGGGAAGAACCGGTCGTCGAACTGGGGAGGATCCCGGCCACGAAGGGCGACGACCTTGAGACCGATCCTCACCGTAATGCTGCCGGCCACGCTTGCTGTGGTCATGCTCGGCGTCGGCCTCACGCTGGCCACGATCAACTCGGTGGTCGCCCTGGTCACCCTGCGTCGGTGGTGGTCGTCCTGTCGATGAGCCACTTCCTGGCCGACGACGCGAACCTGGCAGCCCTCCATTGCAAGTAGTGGCCGGCGCCGGCGACCGTCTCCGCACTGGCCGGGACCCGGCTGCCGCCCGTCCCCTGGCGAATCAGCTGCCGCAGCGCACCGTTGCTGGCCAGGTCGAAGCGGCTGTCCTCTGGAGCTTTAAACCGCCAGGCGCCACGTTGGGCCGGGAGGCCCTTGTGACGGCACCTAGGTCTCCGGGTAGGTGGGCATTGGAGTGCGCAAGCTGGCTGGCGGGTCGGCGGCGACGAGTTCTGTCAGCCGATAGACGAAGGGCGGCAAGAGTTCCGGCAGTAGCTCGAACTGACTGTCGGGCTCCATCACTCGTAGTCGGCTTATGCCGGTGGCCAGGTATAGCAACATCACTGCGGTGCCTGCTCGGGCGTGCGTGGGCGGCTTGGGCTCGAGAAGGGTGTGGCGTATCAGGATCCGGTTGAGGCCGAACATGACGCCGAAGAACCACTGTCGCAGGCCTGGGTAGTCCGGTGAAGGTCGCTTGGCGGCGAGTTCGTCGAGTTCGGTCTCGACGACGTCGCACAATGCCGTTGCCCACTGGTGCATGTCGTCGACTGCGTGCCAGGCGGCTCGCAGGTGTGCGAGGGGTGCTTCGGTGACGACGCGAGCTACGTCGTGCCGGACGTCGCCGGTAGGCAGTAAGGCCAGACCGTGGCCGTCGTTGATGTCAGCGAGTTGAGGGCCGTCGTTGCGGTACTCGAGCATGGAAGCGACTGGGACGGCGGCACCGGTCGGTACCAAAGCTCGTGTGATCGCGGCGAGATCTGCCTCGGTGCCTTCGCTGGTGCCCCCAAGGACCGTCGAGACCGCCGTGGTGAGAAGGTCTCGACTGGTGTAAGGCTCGGTGTCGTAGGTTCCCCTGTCGAAAGCACCCAGTTCTGGCGGCGAGAAGGAGATGCCAGCGGCGGTGATGCGCCGGTCAATGTCGCGAATGCGTCTGGGGAGCAGTGCGCCCTTGCTGCTGTGTTTGCGGGCGACCTCCTGAGCGATCTCCGCGATCCGGTCGCTGCGGTCGATAGCACCCTCTGCTTCCGGAGGGGTGTCCAAGTGGCTATCGGTGGATGCGGCAATCCATGCCGCGCGCACGGTCGGCTCCGGGATTGGCAGGCCAGCTCCGAATGCTTCCAGCGCGAGGTCGCCAGGACGGCGACCTGGGCGGGTGTGGGTGCCGAGCCACACGACCAGGTCGACTGCCTCCGGAGGGGCGGTGGAAACGCTTCCGCGGCCTTGGCCGGCACCGTGCTGCTCGTTGCCGGGCAGGAGGCCAGCAGCGCGCCACCGTTCGAGCTGCGTGGGAGTAGCCGCCGCGCCGCGCTCGCTAGCGGCGGCGATCAAGGCCATGTCGGTGGCACTGGGTTGTTTCCGGACCATCGTCTGTGACCGTACCGGCTGGCGTCGGGTTTGGAGCCCCGCGAGCTTGTCGGGAACGGACGTGTCGTGAGCTGGTCTGCTGATGGCACCCGAGGTAGTCAGCCTCGATGCCACGAAGGAGTGAACAGCATGACCAGCGCACGCGATCCCTTGACGTCTAACCCGAATGGGCCTCCGCGATGGGCCATTATCACTGTGGCCGCAGGTGCCGCGGCCGCTGGGGCGCTAGCCGCGTACAGCCCCTCGTGGCTGTCGGCGTCGGTACCGCAGCGGGCCTGTTCACAGCGATACGCGAGGCTCTTCGGCTGTGAACGCCGCTCCCTATGGTTCGCGCACCCCCGCGCGGCGCCAGAGCACGGTGCATCGATGGGGACGGAGCGGGTCTGATGTATGCCCGATTGGTCTCGACGGCTGGGGTTGCATGTGCCCGGGTCAGCTGGTCGACCGAACAACTCGCGCATGCCTCAGCAACGCGGTGCACGGTGGGTTGCTGAGCGCGATGTCGCGATCCTCGCGCCCACGAGGCTTGCGACTGGAAGCGGATCCATCCCGGATAGACGGAGCGCGTGAGTGATACTCGTAAATTTCGTCGGTCAACCAACAGAGTCCAAGGGCCCTGATCTAACCCACGTGTCACGCGATGGCGAACCGAACAACTATCAACGTAACTTATAGTAACCGAACAACCTCAATGCTGCTACTGTAAGTAGTATTCACATCGAGTTTGGCCCTCGCGCTGGTGCTGCGGCCTGTGGCCGGTCACAATCCTGTCGTTGACCTGTGTCAACGACAGGACGGCGGGACGCCCATCTTGCCGTTTTGGATTACGACGATCCATCCCGGACATAGACGAGAGGACCACAGAGTGCGCCACTTCCCCTGGCGGCTGAGTCACGCGAGGACTCAACCGGTCAGACCCTCCGCGACATCGGAGGGTGGCTGGTTACATTCGCTGCCTATGCTCTTCCAGCTGATCTCGTTCCTCGTGATCGCCTGCTACGTGCAAATACTCGTCGCGAGCGGCAACGGCCTACTCGCTGCTGTGTCAGCCGCGGTGGCTGTGGCGATCGGCGCCCAGACCAGCACAAGCATGGCCCCCTTCAGGCGTTCCGCACACTAGTCACTGGCGCTACTCCTCGGCCTTGTTCCTCTCGAGGGGAAGGCCGAGGAGAGCGGAGGAGAGATGCCGCGCCCCGAAAGGCCCGTCGAGAGTGCCCACGCTGACCTGGCCAAGCTCGCCCTCGGTCTTCGAGAGCTTCGCACCCAGGCCGGTGGCACCTATCGTGATCTATCTTGTCGAACTGGCTATGCGATCTCGGTGTTGTCGGAAGCGGCGTCCGGACGACGCTTGCCGACATGGGACGTCGTGAAGGCATATGTCGAAGCATGCGATGGCGACCCCGGCGAGTGGCACCAGGTCTGGATCAACGCCGCAGAGGAGCTCCGGAGGCCGAAGGTCCATAGCGCTCAGTCCGACGAAGAACCTCATCAGGGAAAAGGGGCCGGCTATGCGCACGCTGGAGCGTTGATCAACCTGCAACCTGCGTTGCCTGTGGAACAAGGTTCGGGTGCGTCCAAGGATCAGTCGCCTGACGTGGCCCCTGCTACGTCACCGATCCGGATCTTCTTGGTCGACGATCACGAGGTCGTTCGTCGTGGCGTTGCCGACCTCTTCGAGGACGAGCCCGACCTGACCATCGTTGGTGACGCGGCCGACGTGACCAGCGCGCTCGCGACGATTCCCAACCACAACGTCGACGTTGCCGTGCTGGATGTCCGGATGCCGGACGGCAACGGGATAGAGCTGTGTCGAGACCTTCGCTCACAACTGCCAGAACTGCGTTGCTTAATCCTCACGTCTTACTCGGACGACGAGGCAATGCTCAACGCCATCATGGCCGGCGCATCGGGGTACGTCCTCAAGCAGGTACTCGGTGCCGAGTTGATCGCTGCTGTCCGGAAGGTTGCGGCAGGTGAGTCACTGCTCGATGCGCGAATGACTCAAGCCCTGATGGCGCGTATCCGGCAAGGTGAAGGCCAGGGGCCCCTCGCAGGGCTCACTGATCAGGAACGGGCAGTATTCGATCTGGTCGGCGAAGGCATGACAAACAAGCAGATCGCTCAACGGCTCTTCCTAGCCGAGAAGACAGTCAAGAACTACGTGTCGCACATCCTTGCAAAGCTGGGAATGCAGCGTCGTACGCAGGCGAGTGCCCTCGCGGCGGAGCTGAAATCTCGCGACCACGTAATCCGATCAGATCGCGACGAGAAGCAGGTGTCGACACATACCGGGCGGGGGCGTGTTCTCTCTCCCGAAGTAGAGCAGCAAATCCTCGAATTGGCCCAGCGTCCAGGCTGGTCAGCGGAGCGCGTCTTCGCTCACCTGCGCTCGAAATACAATCGTCACGACATTTCGCTTGGAGTCATACGTCGAGTTCTCGCGCGCGCCCCCGTGCGGGAGAAGCGTCGATTCTCGAGGCGGTAGTTCGGGTTCGAAACCGTCGGGTCTATATGCGCTGATCGGGCCGTCATCAGAGAGACGGTCTGATCTGCCTTACAGCGAAGCCTCCACGATTTTGGCGGAAGCTTAGTTACGTCAGCGGTGATAGGTCTGCTCGGAAACCCCCAGTTCGCGGCACACCGCCGCCACATTGTTGCCCTCGCCAGCAGCCGATCCGCGGTTGCTCGGCCACCATGCATGGCGGCGCCGGTTCGGACCGGCTCACCGGCGGACCGGGCGCGGACGACATCGTCGGCGCCGCGGACGTGGACCAGGTCGACGCGGGCCTGTGTCCGACGACCGCATCGACGGTCACCTGGACCGTCCTATGAGCACCATCCTGCCGCAGCGGGCCCGCCACGTCCGGCAGCGCCAAGCCTGCCAGCAGTGACACGCTCACCAGCAGTGCAATAGTGCCTTCCCCCTTTCGCCGTCGCCGCGTGCGGTGGCCGACGACGACCGGTTCGACCCCGTCAGCGGCTGGTGATGCGAACCGCGGCCGCTAGTCATCACCGCGTTTGGCGTGGCGGGTGACGACCCCAGGACGTTGCCCGTCGGGCTGCCGACCGATCCGCTGATCGCGCTGGCCGGACCGTACAGCTCGAACACGCGGTGGTTCGGCTCGGCGTGGTTCGTGAGCCACCAGCAGCTGAACGCGTCATCAAGGGTGTGTTACCCGGCCGTCGATTGCCAGTGACGGGGGAGTGCGCACTACCCGTCGTGCTCCGGGCGGTGAGGTTGCCGGTTCGCGACGAATACCGGAACTGGCGCCCCATAGACCGGCGGCTGAACTCGGGTCGCTGTTTACTGGCCTGCGTTGATCGCGCTGGCATGGCACTGGAGCGTTGTAGGAGGCAAGATCGAGGGCATGAGTTCGGTTCGTTTCACTGGCGAGTGCTGGATCTCCGAAGCTGACACCCGGCCCGGCTTGGACGAGGGCGGGTTCGGCACTGCATGGCGCAACATCGGCCACGTTGACCGGAGTGAGCAGGACCTCTGGCAACATTTCGCCAAGTCCTCGTCGAGGCGGTCGGCCGAATTCTACATCTCGATCATGGAGACAGACTTGGCCGAGCTTCCCACGCGGTTCTGGCTGGGCCTCGAGTGGGTGACCGGGCAGCTGTTCGTCGCGACTGGCCCGGCCAAACCTCGAGTACTGGCACGCCGGCCACCGGAGCTGAGCCCTGGCCTATTGCGCCGTCCAGCGAGGCGTTTGAGTGTCCGCGTCACCGCTGAGAAGGGCCATTCGCTGTTCGAGCGGTTCAGCTGATCCATTCGTGGCACTGCCCAGCACCGGCTGGTTGTAGGGCGTTGACCAGGGTCGCCGACTATGGCCTCGGGGCCACGGGCGCCCGACGAGACTCGGCTCCTGCATCGAATGGGTGATCATTCTCGACATCGAGGGCGGAGAGACGCAGCTTGAGCCGCTCGAACACTAGCTGCTGCGAGTGCGGGACACCTTGTCTGATCGGAGCCAGGCTGGCTGGGTGGTGACCTCGGGGCCTGCTCGGTCAATGGTGCGGGTCAGTCGACGTCGCCGGCCGCGTCCATGGCACGGTCAAGTTGCTCAACCAGTTCGACCATGGGCGTGGGCAGCGGTGTCGCGGAGGTAGGCGACCCACAAGGGGCTGGTGGCGTTCTCGGGATCGACGAGGCCGTAGCGCCAGCGTTCGGTGGAGTTCCAGTTCAGGTTGATCAGCTGTGCGTAGCCGGCTTCGCCGCACTGGCTGGTGTCGAGTTCGAGCACGATCGCGGGCAGGCCGGTGTAGGTAGTGCAGTTGGTGATGATGACGGCGGTGGCGCGCAGGGCGTCGACGACCGGGGGCCCGTGCACGACGGCCGGCAGAGCCGGCAGGACTCACCCTTCTCGACCGCAGCCACTGGCCGTGATCCCCCAGCACCGGCCGATCCCACGTCCACGACATCCAACCCATTCACGCTCGGCCAAGCGCTCGCCGCGCAGGCGCCACCCCGCACAGCAGTCAGTCCACCCGCGACCCTCGTCGTATCACCATCACCCGACCCGGCCAGCGCGACGCGACGGGCTAGGCACCCGGGGCGGACTCAGAGTCCGATGGCGGCCCCGGGTGCCCGCCGATCACGGTGACAGGAACTCGTACACCTTGAGGCCGAGACTGAAGATGCCGACGAATGCGGCTCCGGTGGCACCCAGAGTGACCAGGGCTGAGCCGCCGAGCATGTAGAACAAGCCACCGATGATCACCGCCCCCAGTACGGCGCCCAGGATGACGACCGCCAACCACATGCCTCGACCCTGCGATCGATCGCTCACCCGCTACCTCCTTCCGAACCCCTTCCGGGCTCCGAACGATCCGTTCTTGGCTACTTCACCAGCATCGCGGAGCGCATATACGCAGGTCAAACCATACTTGTAGTATTTGTGAAGGATGTGAACTACCCTTACACAGGCGTTGAATGTGCTTGCACCTGAGCAACGAACCGCCTGTGCAGCTGCTGCTTCACGACTGCGCGGCAGAGGAAGGACAACAGTGACCCCCCGGACCCCCGGCTACCCCCGTACCGCCTGTTTCTCCTGCACAAAGGTAAATTGATCATGACGAGGGCCGCCTCTTCGCAGCGAAAACTACCCACGCAAGCCCAGCGAGAGGAGGGCATGGAACTGCTGGGCAGAAGCGTGACCAAGGCGCAACGCCAGGAGCAGGTGCCGTTCGCGAAGGACTTCCTGCGGTCGACCGACGGCGCCGCTCCGCTGGCCCGGTTGCTCCAAGGCGGACGAGGCGGTGAGGTCAGGTTGAAGCTGTTCTTGACCATCACGATGATGGCCACCAGGAAGCCGCACGACATCAGCCGACCACCGTCTCCCGCGTACTGGGCACGCATGCTGGGGGTCACGGGCGAACCACCGGCGCGACGTGTTGCTGACGCGCTGCACTGGCTGGACCGCGAGGGGTTCATCCGGCTGACCCCGAGGAAGGGGACCCTGCCGCTGATCACCCTGCTGACCCCGCAAAGCTCAGGTCGACCGGGACTGGACTACGAGCGGCCGATCGAACGGGGAGAGCGCTGGATCAGCCTTCCCCTGACGCTGTGGACCAAGGGGTGGATCATCGACCTGCCCGCGACCTCGCTCGCTTTGATCATGGTGATCCGCGATGTCCAGCAAGGGAGGGACGCGGCACGGTACGTACCCGGAGACGAACGCACGATGTATGGCCTGTCCGCTGACACCTGGACCCGAGCCCGCCGCGATCTGGAACGCAGGAACTTGCTGGAAGTCAAACGCGTACCGCAAGGCGGCGAGTTCGACTACCGGCGGATGCGCAACCTGTACCGGATCCGTTTGGAACAACTCGGCGAGCTCTCACCAGCCGAACACGAACTTCCCGCACGCGCCGATACCGTGTAGGCGTAGCAGGAACGCCAGCCTCGAACAGCGACGCAGCCGGGAGCTGTGGGGTTACCCGATGTTCATTCGGGGGCGGCTCTCGTCAGGACCGTTCAAGGTCGTGCAGCTGCACGGGGTCCTGGTCAGACAGGTATCTGAAGCTCTGTGGTGGCCGGAAGGTGGCTCTGGTGCGTAGCGCGGACAGTGTGTATGGCTCTGAAAGCCGTTGGGGCGAAGCGACGGTGACCGCGGTGGCTGTGCTGGCACCGGCCAGGTAGGCGTCGTACTCGGCCTTGGTCAGGCTGAGGCTGAGGCGGTGTCGGCGCCAGATACGGCTGGGGGTATCGGTGTCGCGGTCTGTGAGGATGGCGGTGCCGATGACCGCCATGACGGGTGTGCTGGCGTAGAGGATGAGCAGCGTGCCGTTCGGCGCGGACAGTCGGGTCCGTCGTAGTTCGACGGTTTTGGTTCCGTCCAGGATCGCGTTAGCGAACCGTGGCCGCAGCGAGAGGACGAGCGGTCGCAGGAGGGATGTCTGCGGTTCGGGTTCGGCGGCGATCGCGGTCACGACCGGTTACTTTATCGGTACTCGACGCTGAAGGCTGTCAGGTTGGTGGTGTGTGTCGGTCAGCTGTTTCCTATGGCGTAGACGGCGTCGAAGGCAGCTCTGGGCATGCTGACCGGAGCCTGGATCTTCCTCGGCCCCGCGGCGCTGGTGGGGAGTTTGATGTAGTCGGTCCACGGGACGGGGCGGCGGAACATTTCCGTGTAGGACAGTCGGAGAGCTTGGACTCGACCAAGATCACCGGCTGCCTCGCGAACGTCGCGGAGGGCGAACACGCCGTAGTGCGCGAGGCTGGCATAGAGCTCTTCCGGTGCGCCGACGTCGATCGCGTCCAGAAGGGACGTGCCGATGAAGCGACCGGGACCGGTCGCGCGGTCCTTGGTGAGGTACCACAGAATTCGGCCGGGGGCTTTCAAGCAGCTGGGATGGCCGCTTCGGTAGTAGACGTGTTCTCGGCCGAGCGCCAGCGTGGTTGACCGCGGTGTCAAGGTGGGTGGTTCGCCGAACAGCTCGGCGCTCCACCGGGGTTTGATGGCGATGGCGAAGTGCGGCAAGGCGCTGTCGGTGATCTTCGCCGGCCACCATGTTCGCTCGTACTGAGCAGCGACGTTCGGGGACAGGCTCGGAGATAACAGGGCAGCGGGTCCGAGACCCACTTTGTCGCGTGCTGTGGTGACCGCAGCGCTGAGTTCACGGCTTGAGGCTGCTTTGTCGATCACCCAGGAGAACCACACGTCGTTGACCCGCTGGTAGTACTCGTGCCCTGCGGCCCTCACGGCAAGTCCCGACAGATACGGATCGTCGATGCGCACGACCGACGCACCGTGCTGACGTGCGGTCAGCCGCAACGTCCACAGCAGGTACCGGGCGATGGTGTCGGCGTCCGGATGGTCTGCGACGCGAAGCAGTGGCGCGCGAACGACCTGGCCGTCGACGAGGGAGGAGTAGCAGCCGACCGGGTTACCGCCGAGATCCCGGATGATTGAATGCGACCGCGGAAGCTGGGCCAGCGCGTGGAGCCGTGCCTTGAGCTCGTTCTTGGCTTCGCCGCCGGCGCGGTCAAGGAAGGTGAGCAAGACTGATTCTGACGCCGAGTTCGCCAGTTCGGTGCTGAAGCGGCTACCGGATAACACCTGCGGTCGATAGGCCGCCGCGTGTGCGAGTTCGTCGAGATGGATGACCAGGTGGTCGGGGTCGATGACTCGCAACGTGGAGAGTTCCGGATGGCTCATCTCCAACAGCACCGGCGCGACAACTGTGCACAGGCGTTCGTCCCAGGTGAGCAGGACCTTCACTCCGGCGGCAGCGGTCTCGGCGAGCTGCCAGAGATCGCCGACGTCTTGGGGCGAGGGCGTGCGGTTAGGGAATTTCGCGCGGTAACTCTCTTGCAATGCTGTGAACAGCTGTTCAGCTTTCGCGGGGAATCCGTGTGGACGTCGGTAGTGCTTCGTCGCCTCGAGAAGACGCTCCTGGAGCTGTACTGGATGGCGTTCGATGTCGCGTTCGAGACCGTGCGGAACGACCTTCTCGATCCGGTCCGCGACGTCTGGGGCGAGCAGCACTTGAGAGCGTTCTGCCTGAGGAGCGGCTTTGCGGGTGTGCAGGTCCATCAGGATGTTGGTATCGATGGCCACCGTCAGCACGGTGGGCTCGTCGGCCGTGGTGAACAGGTTCGGATGGCCGTGGTCGCGCCACCAGACGGTCATCGCGGCGTTGTCCTCGCCCCGGCCGCGTGTCCGGCCCAACTGGGCGAATCCCAGACCGCGCCACACCCGTTTGATGTCGGCGTAGTCGTCCCGACACTTCGCCCGCACACCCAACCTCATCGGGTAACGCCTGCTGACCTCGTTCACCAACGACTGCGCGATCCCCGAACGCCGGTGCCCCTGCTCAACACACAGATGCGTCAACACCACCTCGTTCCTCGGCAGCCGAAAAAGCACGTAACCAACGACCCGACCACCGACCCGCGCAGTCAGAATCCGGCCCTCAGCAGCAGCTTCGTAATAGGCGGCCTTCGGCAACAGCCCGAGAGTCTTCCTCGACCCATTCCCCAATTCGATCAAATGTTCGATCTTTTCGCCGTCATCGCTGACCACTGACTCCACGGCAACGTCGTCGGACGCAAGGACCACAGGTCAAGTTTCGCTCCGACTGCTCGTTCTGCGTCATTGTTTTGTCCGAGATTCACCTGACTGGACGCAGCAACGGATGGGGCGCGACACCTCCTATGCGACAAGTGGAGGTGCTGTAACATCGACGTTCACCCGGATTCGCTCAGCTTTCGAACAACCAGGTGCTGCCCTCGACACGGATGCGATCACCGGGCCACGGTTATCTCCGCGATACGTGTGGTTATCCGGCAGCTACCTGGTCTACTTTAAGTAGCTTTCGTAGCCTCGTTCAGACTACAAGCTGTACCCGATCGTGACGCGCGCGAGTCGTACCGTGGGTATGGTGAATGGCCATGGCTCGTGTTGTGAAGTCGTCGAGTCAGCCCCCGGTCCGTCGTGGAGCGCAGGGGTCGGCCACTTGGCTACCCAGCGGTTCCCTGCGGGTGAAGGTCTACGCGGGCTTGCATCCGGTTACGGGTCGGCCGCGGTATCTCGGTGAGACGATCGCGGCAGGGCTGTTGGCGCGGGAACAGGCCGAGGAGACATGTCGCCGGCTGTTGGGTCAGGTGCGTCGCAGTCGCCGGTTGCACAGCCATGCGACGGTGGATGATCTGTTGAATCGGCATCTGGTGATGTCGCGTGGCAGTGAGCATTCGCGGCAGTCGCAGGTGTTGATGGCGGCCAAGCACCTGCGCCCGTTCATCGGACACCTACCGCTGCGGGGAGGTCGAAGAGTGGTTGAACCTGGTGTGTGACTACGTTTAGCTAGCAGCTTATGAGTCGGTGAAATATAGTCAAATTATAGATTGGCTAACCTTTGCTAAAGGTATCCTTTCCGGTCCAGTAGCAGAGAGTGTTGTCTGCGGCAATGCATATACTGTTGTTGGTTAGCAGCGCCACTGCGTAAACCGGTGTTAGGAGGTCTACGATCTCCACAGGACGCGACATGCAGATGTCCCAGACCCGGACGGTGCTGTCGTCGCGGCCACCGGAGATGATGACATTGCGGTCACCGAGGCACCCGGTGGCCAATGCGTAGACCGATCCTGTGTGACCGACAATGGACTGTTCAATCGCTTGGCCGTGAGCGTCCCACAGCCGCACCGTGCCACTGTTGCTTGCGGTAGCGATGATGTCGCCACAGGCGCTGAGGTGACCAATGGCGACGGCGGTTATCGTGTGGGTGGTTCCGGTGGGGAAGTGTTGGGTCAGGTGGCCCTTCGTGTCCCATATCCGCACGGCCCCATTGTCGTCGCCGCACACGACAACGTCGCGGTTGTCGATTCGACCTATAGCCGCAGCGGTCACCAGTCCGTGGTAGTTTTTGAGCCGCTTGCTTACGGGTTGTTCGTTGGGATGCCAGGTCCAGACTTTGGCATTGCGGAAATCCGTGGAGAGGGCGATGACGCGGTCGCCTGTGTAGCTGACGGACACCGCGTGTATATCGGTGGCGCGGCAGTCCAAGGGGCGCCCGATTGGGTGTTGGTCGGCGTCCCACACCCATACTGTGCCGTCACCTCCACCGGAGATGATGACATCGCCGTGGTGGCGGAGGTGCCCAACTGCTACTGAGTCCACGAACCGGGTGTGGCCAGTCAAGGGTTGGCCGATTGGACGCCCGGTGGTGTCCCAGATCCGCAGCGTGTTGTTGACCCCGGCGGAGACGATGATAGTGCCGTGGTGGCCGAGCTGGCCGGCGGCTACTCCGTTGATCCCGCCTGCGTGGCCGGCTTGAGACTGGCCGTAAGTCAGCCTGGGTGAGTCCCAGATCAGCACCTTGGAATCGCCAGCCGAGGCGATAACGAAGCGTTCACCAAATCGACCAGCTGCGACGGCCTGGATCCGGCTGTTGTGGCCAATCAGTGGCCGGTCGATCGGTTCCAAGTCGCTGTTCCAGACCCGAACGGTCGCGTCGCCATGGGCAGAGACGACGATACCCCCATAATCGGGGTGGTGAGCGACGGTCACCGCGGAGACAAAAACGAAGCCGGTGTGGTCCAACGCACCCTGTTCCTCGCCGGTGTGCACGACGAGAGGTGTACTGGCCAAGCGTCCATCGTTGTTCCAGACCTGCACGGTACCGGCATCACCGCCGGAGACGATGACGTCTCGGCTGCCGAGGCGGCCGATGGCCACCGCGTTGACCCGATCTCCGGTCTTTAGTTGATCGATTTGTTGCCCCTTGGTGTCCCATATTCGAACACACCCATCTTGACCGCCGGAGACGATGACGTCTCGGCTGTCTAGGCGGCCGATGGCTATGGCGGTGACCGGGCCAGTGTGGCCGGTCAAGGGTTGGCCGATCTGCTGTCCGGCGGCGTCCCACATCCATATCGTTCCGTCCCTGTCGCCGGACACGATGCGGTCCTGGTTGTTGAGACGGCCAATGGCGACAGCAAGGACCGTATTCATGTGCCCGGTCAGTGGTTGACCGACTTGTTGCCCGGTCGCGTCCCATATCCGTACTGAGTGGTCTGCGCTGGCGGACACGATGACGTCGGCGTGATTTCCGACGTGGTCGAGTTGGACGTTGGCGGGATCGTGGAGCCGGCCGATAGCAACGGCGGACACCCAGTCGGTGTGGCCGGTCAAGGGTGGGAGAACGGGTTGGCCGGTGGTGTCGTAGACGCGTATGACGTGGTCAGCGAGGAAATCGTCGGTGCCGCACACTATGACGAAGCCGTGCTTGCCGAGGCGGCCGAGGGCCATCGTGCGTACGGAGTCGTCGATCGGGATCCGCTGGTGGGGTTGGCCGAGGTCGTGTGCCCATTCGATTTGGTAGCGACTGTCATCGATGGCGTTGAAGCGTTGCTGTAGGTCGGTCAGTCCGAAATGAGCTGCGGTCAATGCCAGAAGCCGGGCACGGCGGGAGGTAGGTATGGCGCGGGCTTGGTGGCTTGCGCCGCGCAACACGGCGTAGATCGCCGCGATCAGATCGCCGTCGTCGGTGGTTGTCCGGTGCAGGGCAGGCAACAAAGTGTCGGGGTCGGCGTGGACGAGGTAGTCGGTGTCGGTGATCAGGGTGTTGAGCTGGTCGGCGTGTTGGGCGTGGGTGGCGAGGTGGCGCAGGGTGTAGGGGTGGGCGCGGGTCCAGTCGCGTCGGCCTTCGAGGGCGCGGGGTACCCGGTTGTGTAGGACGTCGGTGATCGCGCGGTGCATGCTGGCGGGTTCGACCCCGTTGCGGAGGTGGTCGGCGAGGGCTTGGTGGTAGAGCCGGTAGGTGGATCGGCCGGCTTCGGTGGCTTCGACGACGTAGGAGCCGGCGTGGCGGCGTAGCCAGAGCAGGTCGTCGTCGGTGTAGGTGGTGTGGGCGGCGTGGGAGGCGACGGCGGCCCAGATGTCTTCCCAGGGCAGGCCCTGTCCTTCGGCGAAGGCGAGGGGCCGCAGCAGGTCGCGAACCTTGGTGGCGTTGTCGCCGAGCCGGGTTTCCAGGTCGCGGCGCATCGCGTCGCCCGGGTAGGAGGGCAGTGTTGCGCGCCAGGCCGGGTCACGGGGGTCGGCGATGTGGTCTTGTGCGGCGAGGGTGGCGCTGATGATGCGCGCGACCAGGAACGAGGGCTGGGCCGCGGCGGCGACCGCGTCAGCGACCGCGCGGATCAGCGCGGGTGGTTGATGCGGGTAGGGGCTGTGGGGGTGGGCTTCCAGGAGGCCGCGGATCGTGTAGGTGGTGAGCGCGTCGAGGTCGGCGTAGCGGTCGGCGTCCAGATCGATCTCGCTCTCACGCCGTAAACCGAGGCGGTCGAGCAGGTAGGGGCGGGTACCGACGAGCAGCCGGAGCCGTCCGTCCGCGTGCTGGGCCAAGGGATGCAGCAGCTGCCGGGTGAGGTGGTCAGGGTCGGTGGCCTCGTCGAGGGCGTCGATGAGCACGGTCAGCGGCGCGTCCCTGCCGGCCAGCTGCTCCAGGAGTTGGCCGGGGGTGGTGGCGTGCAGGTGTGCCGCGGCGGCGATGCCCGCCAGTACCTGCTCGGTGGTGAGGCTCTGGGCGTAGATCGCCACATCCACCGCACCCGAGCGGGGCACGGCTGCGGCGGGCAGTCCCAGGGTGTGCAGGGGAACGGTGCGACGCCGGTCGGGGTGGGTGAGGGTGGCGATCAGGCCGAGGACGGCGGTCTTGCCGGAGCCCGGGTCGCCGGTGACGGCCAGCAGCGGCCTAGTCAATGTTGAGTGGTGGAGCCAGGCGGTGATATCGAGCAATGCGGTGTGGCGGCCGGCGAACCACCAGCCATCCTGGGCCGTGTGGCTGGTGCCGCCCATGGCGCGGACCAGCAGCCGGGTGCGGAACTCGATGTCACGGCGTTCGGCCTGGATCTCCCATTCGCTGGCATGCTGGATGGCCAGGTCGACCTCGGTCATGCCCGGGTCGTGACGCGGGTTGGGCAGAAACGGCGGGATCTCCCCGGCCAAGCCGGCCACACTGAAGCCGACCGTCTGGTAGCCGGGCTTGGCCGCATGCGCGTTCATCGCCTTCACGACGGAATCCAGCGGCAGCGTGTCGGGGTTGTAACCGGCAGTGGGCAGGCTGTGGACCGCATCGCGCAGCAGTCGCGGAAACGCACCGGCCTGGGCCTGCTCGGCAGGTTGAGCCGAGGTGATCACCACCAGACCCGCCCCGTCGTCGTCGCCCCATCCGGTGGTCATGGAGGTGACCGCGGCGGCGGTGAGTTCATTGCCGCCCCGACCGGAGTAGCAGGTGTCCAGCATCAGCAGCACCCGCCGGACCCGGGTCCCGAGCAGCATCTTGCGCGCCAACTCCGCCGTCGGCAGCGCGTCCTCGATGTCGTCCGGATCGGTGTCCGCGGTCAGCAGCACATGATCACCGGTGGACTCGAGAACTTCACCGTGACCTCCGATGTACACCGCCACCAGATCGTCCGGACGGCGAGCAGGATCCCGACTGAAGTCCCGCAGCAGCTTGGTCAGCTGACCTCGGGTCGGATTCAGGCCCAGGTCGCTGACATGCACGTACCCGAGATCCTGGGTGAACAACGAGACCACCTGATCCCGGGCCGCGGCCAAACCGGGGCGATCCCAGTGCGGCGCGTTCGGATAGTGGGCGATCGCCGTGGCGATCAGATACCGCCGTGGCCTGGTGGTGTCATCGTGCACGCAGGCCTCCCGCGATGGCCGCGCCGGTCAGCTTGTCGGTCAAGTATGCCGTGGCGTCATGGGCATGAACTCCGTTGTGCACCACGGCGTTGATCACCCGTGGCCCGAACCGCGGCCGCAAGTCCTTCTCCAACGCGACGACGTCCCCCCGATCGGCCACGTTCGTCCATACCAGCTCATCAGAACCCGGCCAGGCTGCCCGGCCACCCTCCGGGGCCGGGTCCAGCCGGTCGAAAATCAGATTCGCGATCCCCAATGGCGACCCCACCGTCACCAGCGCCCGCACCCCGTGGCCCGGCATCGCGGCCATCGCCTCATACGCCACCACCGACCCCAGTGAATGCGCCACCACCACCCGCGTCTCCGCCGTGATCGCATCGCCGACCACACTCCGCGCGGCCTTCCGCAACTGTGCATCCTGCAGGTATCGGCGCACCTGCTTGAGATCGAACACCAACGCCCGCAACGCCACACCACCGAAAAACGCCGACCGGGACAGCTGCCGCAACGCCGCCTGCACCGAACCCGGCACCCTCACCAGCGTGTCCCCATCTGGGGGTGCCACCCTCGGATCCACCCGCGCGGCCTCCTGCCACCACGCCAAAAGCAGCTCCTCCTCCAGACCAGCCTCCACGTCAGCCGCGGTGAACATCGGATCACCCACAGCCAACGTCTGCCCAGCCGGGCGAAACAGATCCCCGTAAAAGGCCATCACCAGATCATCAGCGCCGACCGCGTCGCGGTAATCCGCACGCGCCAGCCCATCCAAGACCGCAGGCGCCCAATCATGCAACAGCAACCGCTCCCCAGCGACCTGCTTCCCGACACCATGAACGCACACAACCCGGCCCACCACACCTCCCACCACCACGCGCACCCGACTGCAAGTGCGCTACCGGCTAGTGATCGCACACCCGTCAACAGCTGTTCCGCTCCGCCCCCGGCCACACGAACGGACTAATGCGCACACGTCCATCAAGTGCCCCAACCGCTAGCTCGAATCCTACTGCGGGGTGGGAGGTGGGCCTGTTACGCGGTTGCTTGGCCAACAAAATCAACGGCTCAACTCTTCGACAGGCTAACTCGTGCGCCCATCACGGTCTCCCCGCCTGGCTTCACACGCGAATTAGTAAGCCGGGTCTGAGAGAGGTCGGAGGTCGTGGGTGACCACTGGCTTCAATGTGTAGAAAACCGGATGTCGAACGCTTGCAATGGTCCAGCCGTTCTTCTGCACCGCGCGCGGCCAACGTGGTGACTACGGCTGATGCTATTGGGGTGTGGGTAGTTCCCACGGCTGGGCCGTCACGCTACCCGGTTCTATCCCGTACAGCACGATCTGTGCCGCCTCCTGCCCCCGGCCGGCATGCCGCAGCGCCTCCGCGAGGGGAGACATCGTCGGTGGCGCTGACGTGCTGCCGGGTAGTGAAGACCATCCTTCCTCCATCGACTCACGGAGCACCGTGACAGCCTCGTCGTGGCGTCCGAGTAGCCCGACCAGTGCGGCCAGCCACAAGGTCGCCACCCAGCCGTGCTGCGCGGCCTGTGCTCGCAGTGGACGCTCGGCGGCTTCGAGGCAGCCTAACTCGCTAAACGTCTTCACCAACTCTTTTGCTCCTTGCAGGCTGTGCTTGGCGCTGAGAACGAACCAGTCGATCGCTTCCGGGATCTGATCGTGCCGCACCAGCCACCAGCCCAGTTTCCACATGGCGCTGGGATCGCCCGGCGTGCCGTCGTTGCCGGGTTGTGCGTGCGAGCGCAGCAGTCGCTCGGCCTCCTGGTCGGCGCCGGCCTCGCTCAGCCTGTCAACCAGGCGCCAGAGCGCGAGAGGTTCGCCCATGTCGGTGAGTTCGCGCAGCAGGACCATGCATTCCTCGTCCCTGTGCAGGCGGTCCAGTAGGTCAATCAGGGACCACATGGCGGCGGGGCGCTTCGCTTCGATGTGTGGCCGCAGTACCTTTTCCGCCTCGGTGTGCCTGCCCTCGCTGCGCAGTGAGTCGGCCAGGGCGACCGCTTGGTTGGCGGATTCACCCTCGGTGGTGTGGTCCGATGTGTCGGTCCTTTCCTCGTGATGCCAGTTGAGTAGGTCGGCGAGGTCTATGTGCTGTGCCCCGCCCGTCGGGTTGGCTCGACGCCGCCACGCCCGCGCGTCTTCCTCCGCTCCACGGAAGTCACACAACGCCGCCAGCAGTTGCATCGCATTCGTGTCACCGGCATTGGCGGCGGGAAGGGCGAACCGCGCCGCCAACCGGTAGTACCCCCGGTTGACCGCTGCGGCGGCCAGCCGCCCGCAGTCTTCGACACCGGGTGGCCCCTCGGCAAGGGCTGTCGTTGACTCAGCCGACGGACGGATCCGGTCCTCGACGGCCTGGCCAGGCCGGGTCTGGTCGGCGGAGTCGGTGAGGTGGTCGAGGATGGCTTGCCAGAAGGTGGCGGGGACTTTGGTCCTGCTGCGTTCGTGCCCGGCGTGCTGGTGCAGATAGTCGGCGAGCAGGTATCCGGTGGGCTGGCCCATAGCTTGGGGTCCCATTACGTCAGGTGCGGCGGTCGGCGCCAGCGCAGCGGTCGCGCCGTGGAGTTGCTCGGTGGCGTAGGCCATGGCCGACTCGAACCAGCTGGTCGGGGCGGCAGCGCGTTGCCGGCCATTGCAGTAGCCGGGAGCCTCAGCGCGCAGCATTTGCGTGGTGACGGGGGACTGAACACCGAGGCGGGCAGCGTCGATCGCGGCGTTCAGCACCGCGGAGGCGTACGGGTCAGCGCCTTTCCAGCGGGCGACGAGTTGCGGGGCGGCGGCGATGACCTGGAACAGGCCGTAATCCGTTGATTGCAGGCCCAACGCGATCCGGGCGTCGCCGGCCGCTGCCGCCTTCCGCGCTCGTTCCAGTTCGACAGGGCTCAAGGCGGCGTCGAGGTGGACCACCTCGCTCAGGCCAAGTAACTCGCGTTCGCCAGCGTGAGGATCGGGCTGGCCGAGCATGGGCAGCCGCGTATAAACCGCATACCGGTCAGGCCACAACGTCGCGACCAGCACCGCACCCATATTCAACAGAGTGCGGACTGTCGCCGCGCTCAGCCCACCAGCGCCGTCAAGGTAGCGCTGCAGCTCATCCAGCCAGACCACCAGCCGGTCCGTCTGGGCACCTTCGGCGGCCTGGCGGACCTGGACGGCGTCGGAGGGATGTAGTAGCCACCACTCCGGCACCACCTCCCGGAGCGCCTCGAACAGGGTCCGGGACTTGCCCACCGACGAATCACCGGTCAGGAGCACGAAGCCACCGCGTTCCCGCGCTGCGGTCAGCTTGATACGCAGGTCGACGTCAAGATCGCGCGGCACGTAGACCGGCAGTTCGTCCTCGACGCCATTCTTGATGGCTGGGCCGTGGTGATTCGGGTTGCCGCAGCTGGGCTGGTTGAAGTTGGCTTGGATAGCGGCGTGCACGCCCAGCAGTCGGGCGCGGGCCTCCCGGACCCGCACCGTGCCGGCCGGGCGACGCAGGTGGGCGGTGTTGACCCGCTCCCAGGCCGCGAGCCACGGTTGTTGATCTTGAGCGGTGCTGAGGCCACACACGGTCAGGAACGTGACGACTGTGTCCCGCGACGGCATCGACTTGCCGCCGAGCAGGTCGCTCAGTGTGCTTTTCGGGAGCGTCGGCTGGCGACCGTCGCGCACCGGCAGCGCAGCGGCGCTCTTTATCAGCGAGGCTCGCGTACGCGTGCCGGCAAGCGCGGTGAACCTGCGGGCCAACTCTTTCAGTGTCTGGATGTCCGCTGGGTCGAGGACCTGTTCCGGATCGCCATCCACCGCTTGCGCCCTTCTGCTCTGTCCGGCTGTTCGACACCGGACCGCACCGGACACCGTAACCAGCGCATCAAATCTCGGCGTTCCTCCCCTAGTCACGGCCGGGCTCGTCGCCTCGGCGTGGCCGAGTCGCTCCGATCCCCTGACCGGACACCCCTCGCTCTTGCTGCACTACCAGCGTCCAAGGAGACCGGTCGGCTCCCGTCGTACACCACAACCTCAGGAGAAGCATTGACCTGCGAGAAGACCACCGAAACCGCGAGGCCGACGCGACAACGCAAGATCGGTATCGCCGCACTCGCCGGCGCCGTGTCCGGCGTCGTCCGAGCGATCACCGCTTGGATCCTCGAACACCTGCTTCCCTAGCCAAACCAACCCGAGCAGCGAGCCTGCGCACTTCATGTCCTGTGCTGGCCCGCTCTCGAGTTGGATGACCAACTCGTCTCTTCCCCCGAACGGGCTACTTGCTGTACCCGTTCGGATGTACCAGGGAGGGGTACGGTAAGCGCAGGTGACGATGTGATGGCTCACGCTGTTGGGCGTTTCGGCGCTACCTCTGTACGACGAGAACGACAGAGGCGGACCACGCCGTTGCCATCGGGAGTTCTCCAGGAGCAGGTCAGCTATAGAAATTCCTTGACGCACGTGCGCAATCGTGCCGTATTCACCGCCGATGGGGCGTGGGCGTGTGATGCCGATTATCGCGGCGGTCGAAGTTTCATATGCCTCCAGATGCTTTTGTTCTTAATGTTCGCAAGGTCGTCAATGCAGCCCCAGAAGCCGGTTCAGAGATTCGCCAACCGCGTACCAGACGCGACGTCCCCTTAACGGGTGAACACCGACCACTTCACCCAGGATGAAGATCGATCACGTGGACTGAGCCTCCATCATTGGAACTGACGGAACCTCACCCTAGGCCGTGCACGTTTATCCACACCCGAAACCTGCATGCTGCAGCACATCGCGCTACCTGCTGACCTCGATCTGTAGAGAGCGAACTGATCGACTATTGCTTAAGTTCGTCGGACCAACCGACACCCTGAATTGTCATGTGGAGCCATTTGTCCGGCTCAGGATTTAGCCCCGGCAGCGCCCGTAGTTCTGCCCGGCATCGCGCCGCAATATCCCGCACTTCGCTGACATCGTTGAATACGAGGTACCATTTGTCGAATCGTCTTCCAGGCTTCCAGCCTGGTCGATCCCGCCAATGATCGGTGATTCGCTTGGCTGCACGGATTGTCGGTGCTGGATCAGTCATCTCAGATCTCCGAGGGGTGAGCTGAGGCGGGTCGTCTCAAGGTCGTAGTCGTCAAGGACGATTACCCGATCGGCAGGCCAGATAGATTCACTGACCTCTAGTGACGGGACTTGAACCCGTCACGTGGGCGTGTCGCACCTGCGTTTTCGCAGGACGAACCTTTTCGGTCATGCGGTTCAGTACGTTTCGGTACAGGCGAATACGGCTCGATACGCGGTTAGTACCCCCGGCGGGGGTACGGGTGAAAGCCGGCCTCGGCGCGACCGAGTTGGCCGGCGGGTGAGGTTGGCGGATCCGAGGTAGGCGTCTGACGCGGCCGGGCGCAGCACCGGGTAGCCACCACCAATCCATCCTAAGGCGCGGTCACCCATGTCGGGTGAATCTTGACCCCTGCCCGTCATGGATCGCTCGCGCCCACGACTCTCTCTCTGAGGCGACACTCAAGGAGGGATCACGGTGGGGAAAGGCATGGCAATCGCGATTGCCGGCTGCGGCATGGCGGCGATGGGAATCCTGATGCTCGCCGGTTGCACGGGTGTCCCTGAGCCCGGGCCGCCCACACCGGAGGCTGTTTCCACGGACACATCTGGGCAATCCGACCTGCCCAACCCCGGCTTCTCCCCACCGGATCGATCATCGGCCACGGCGGAGATCTCGGCCACTGCAAAGATCTCGGCCACGGCAGAGGTTTCGGCCGCGGCGGACGACGCGTACGTGTGCGGCACGCGGAGCGCGCCGTGCGAGACGCCAACGACCATCCACTTCACTGGTGCACCGGGGCCATCCACATTGTCGGTTCCCGGATTATCTCCACCCGCTCGGTCATCATCCGCTGAGGACTACACATACGCATGCGGCATACGGTTCGAGGAGAACAGCGGCGGCGACTGCGCCAGCGGGGAGCCGCCTGAGCCACCCTCCGAGTCGAGCGAATCGCCGGGGTGACGCGGCCGTGCTGGAGCAGGAGCGGGAGACAAAGCCCTCAGGGAGGTTCACCCTCCAGGGCTTCGTCGACCTGATCCTGAGCGCGGCCGCGCCGATCACCGTTGTGACCGCGTTGCTGGTCTATACGGGCTGGACGCGGAACCGGGCCTATTACGGCTATTTCGGCCTCGGGCAGGAACTGCTGCAACCGTCCGTTCAGGACTACGTGCTGCGCAGCGCCGACGTGACCTTCGGTGCCGTCGTGCGTCTCGTCGCGGCCTGGATCGTGCTCCTCATGCTCGATCAGGTGTTCGTGGGTCTGCTCAGGAAGCGGGGCACCGATACCGATCGGCTCGTCATAGCCTTGGTCGCGGTCGGAGCGGCGCTGTCGATCACCGGGCTGGTCTCCGCGCTCGGTGTTGCCGGCGGGTTGGGCCTTCCGCCGCTGGTCGCGGCCACCGTCCTCGCCGTCGGCACCGGGCTCGTCCTGCGGCTGGGGTCGACCCTGTTCGCCGACAAGGCCGCCTCGCTCGGCATGCCGACGACGGTCACCCTCCACGTCGTGCTCGTTATCGCGTTGTTCTGGGCGGCGACCGTCTACGCACAGGACCTCGGCCGTCGAGCCGCGCGTGTCACCGACACGAACCCCGCCGGACTTCCGCTCGTCACGATCTTCAGCGAGAACTACCTGGATCTGCCCGGCTCCCAGACGCAGGCGACACAGGTACCTGGTGCCGACGGCGACACGTACTACCGCTACTCCGGGATGTCACTGCTCACGCATTCGAACGGCATATGGTTCCTGATCAGCGGCCGATACGCGACCGGCTACCGGTCATCCGTGCTGGTGCTACGCGACTCCGCCGACATCCGGGTCGAGGTGGCTGCGCCGAGGCGATAGGCGCGCTCACTGACGCTTCTTGTCGGCGCCACGCACGCTGTCGAGCACGGTGCGGCGACCACGGTGGTTAGCACGGCGGCCAGGCCGGGATCCTCGTCGGTCCGGGCGGACAGCGCGGACGGCGTTGCCGACGAGCGTGGCGAGTGAGACCCTTTGGCGGCCCGCACGATCTCCAGATCGGGGGCGATCTCTTCGTCGCTGGTGACCGCAGCGAGGATCTGTGAGGACGTCGCCATGAGCGCTGGAATCAGCTGGGGTGTACCAGTGCGTCCACGTGAGCCAGGTCGCGGCGCTGTAAGTGATCGGGTCGGTGCCGGTTGGCGCGGTGGACGTGAGCTGGTCGGACCAGGACACGGCGTCAACCTCTGATCAGGTTAGGCAGCCAGGCCAGGACTGCCGACCGGCAGCCACCACCACGGCGAGAGTCCGGACC
Organism: Actinophytocola sp.; assembly: GCF_036378875.1. GTDB lineage: Bacteria > Actinomycetota > Actinomycetes > Mycobacteriales > Pseudonocardiaceae > Actinophytocola. Next base: position 14,372 of record NZ_DASUVO010000060.1, on the reverse strand, counting down.
ACGCGGGCACGAGCCCCAACACCCCGAGCCATAACCCGGCCAGCACCGGGTTGAGCCACGGCCCGTCCTCGTCGAGCACGACCGGCACGGCAGGTCACAACGCAGTCGAGCGCCGGATGCGCGGATACTCCGGCGGGCGCTGACTGGGTGGGCGTTCAACATCAAGAAGCGTGACAGCGCCAAACCAGAGGAGATTGAGCGGGCGCTGAAATGGATGGCCTCGAACACGCTACCCGTGTCGCGGTTGGACGATGTCGCGATGCTCCCGGACCGCGCTCGAGATGCTGTCCACAAAACTTGATGGCAAGCAGGGAGCCGCCAAAACGGTCACGCGGAAGCGTGCCGTCCTGTATAACGCGCTCGACTACGCGGTCGAGTTGAAAGCCCTATCGGCAAACAATCTGCACGACGTGAAATGGACCGCTCCGAAGACTGTACGGGCCATCGACAAGAGGGTAGTCATCAACAAGAAGCAGGCGAAACGGCTGCTGGACGAGGTGGCAGCACAACTGGTGGAGGGCCAGCCGCGACGGTCATCCGGCCCGCGTCTGAAGGCCTTCTTCGCGGTCATGTACTACTCGGCATTGCGACCTGAGGAGGCCGCGATGCTGAGCAAGCCGGACCTCCAATTGCCAGAGGAAGGCTGGGGCGAACTGCTGCTGTCGCAGACGGCCCCCACCGCAGGCGCCGCGTGGACCGACTCGGGGGAACGACGCGATCGACGACAACTGAAACAGCGAGCGGAGGCGGAGGAGGTCCGGCACGTCCCGGCCCCGCCGTAGCTCACCAAGATCCTGCACGAGCACCTGAAGGAGTTCGGCACAGCTGCAGACGGCCGGCTGTCCGCAACCTGACCGGGGGCCATCTGCCGAGTGCACCATCGCCCGGGTGTGGGACAAGGCCCGCAAGGCCGCGCTGGCCGAGGACGAGCTGGCGAGGTCGTAGCCCCAGTGTCGTTCGTTCGGCTTCTCCATGAGGGCGGCCGCGATTTGCACGAGCGCGTGTGTCATCCGTAACGGCTTGTGCTTGTGCTCCAGTCATGGAGACCCGCTTCTTCGCGAACGGGTGGCATTCTGCGCCGACCTTGCCTTTTCGGTGCCACGATGATTCTGGTTTGTGGTTGTCTGAGAGTTCGCAACAAACCTCTGGATGTAGGGGCTCGCCGAGGGGTGTCTGTGACAACGCAGGCAACGGAGATGATGTTCGACTCCGCGGTTATCGGTGGGGCCGAGGCGGCGATCGGGTCCGTCAGCTAGGTGCTGGCGTGCTCGATGAAGTGTGGGTAAGTCGATGGCCATGATCTTGATCGTCGATGACCTCCTGGTCAACCGTGAGGTGCTGCGCACGATCCTCAGCAGTCGGGGTCATCGGGTGTTGGAGGCTCATGACGGGGCGGAAGCCTTGGTCACGGTCGGTGAGGAGATGCCTGACCTGGTGGTGACCGATATCGTGATGCCCGGGATGAACGGTTACCAGCTGGTGCGGGAGCTGTGTTCGAAACCGGAGACAACGAGGTTGCCGGTCATCTTCGCGACTGCCAACTTTGTGGAGCTGGAGGTTATGCCGCTCGCCCGCGCCTATGGCGTGCGGCATGTGCTGACCAAAGCGGACAGCTTGGAGAAACTGTGTGCTGCGGTCGAGGCGGAGCTCGGCGGGTGTGTGTCGCCCCAGTCGGCGGCGATCAACGAGATCGGATCACCTGCGGACTAATGCGAACCATGAACGAGGGTCTTCTTCACCGCTGGGCCCAGCGGTGCCGCTGCCCCGACGTTGAGGCCGCTGTTCGGTCGGCTGTTCGGTGAAACAGCGGATGACGTCGATCGTGTCCAGCGTCTAAGAACCCATTGATCTCCAGTTTGTCCAGTCGTGGCAGGAAACCATGGACGCGGTTCTCGGCGATGATGACGATCAGTTGCGGCAGTCTGCCGGGTTGGAACCGGTGCTGGAGATGGATACGGGCGATGCTGTCGGATCTGTCGATCTCGCGTATCACGGTCGCCTCGACCAGCCTGGCCGTGCGAGCGCGATGGACGATTTCGGCGTACAGCGACCAGTGATGCCAGATGTCGCCCTGTCCGGTGAGGACGACAATCGAAGCGTTTGCCCCGAGAGCCGGCTCGCTTCCCGCTCGCGGATGACGAGCCACAGCGTTTCCGTGATGTTCCGGCCAGGAACCATGCGGCCTCCACGGCGAGGCCGAGATCAGGCCATGCCCACGGGCCTGGCGGTTTCCATCGCAACGATCGAGTGAACGCCCGCTCTGGTCATGCGGTCAACGGCTCGTGGCCGTTTCCCCCATACGTGTAGCCGACAGCACGACGGACCCGTACGGAACGCGACGAGGCAAACTCGTTGCGTCGACGGGCGTGTCTGCCCTCACCATGCTCCAATACGGGGTGAGGTGGGCCGGTACAAAATTGCATGTGGGGCCGGTCCACCTCCCGAATGACGAGATCATTCTGATCTGCTCTGCGGTCGACCACAGGGCGAACACACCGCGATGCAATCCGACATCCGAGTGCTCAAGAACCAACTCGCCACCGCCCGCCAGGCCAGCCGGGCCGGTCTACGCGGTGCCTCCTGCGCCTCTGAGCGTGACCACGACCCGGTCCCGCTGGGCGAGGTGCGCGATCACCTGGGCGAGTTGGCGCCGGTTGTCCGGGTCGACGAGCGGCGCGACGGGAACCTACGCCTCCTGGTGCGCGCGATAACGGCCTGTGATCTCTCGGTGGTGGCATCGCGAGCACGTCGGTTTCAGGGCGGAGCGATTTGTGTTCGCGGAGTGGCTCACGCCCCGCAAATGTCCGAGCATTATTGGCGATGTGATCATTGCAAGGCAAAATTTACGTTTGATCTGAAAGGTATCGTGACCGCTCCACGTGAGATAGTATCTGCCGAGCCTTCTGTTCAGTCAGTAAGCAGTTCTCTCCGAAGTGCTTGCGCGGTCGGGTAGATAGCGTGGCCGAGTCTGGAGTGGACGATCGAGTTCACTGCATGGAAACGATCGCGCCATCTCGGTGACAGAATCGGCGATTCCTAGGCAGGGTCCGGTTCTGGGTATAAACTTCTTCGGTTCACCTTGAGTGCGGAATTCGAGGTGGGTACTGAGGAAATATCCAATACAACGTCCGGCGATTGGAACAAATCCGGCAGGTCGTGGTTCGAACAGTCGTAACGTCAGGATGACGACGCCCGCAGGGCGTCGCGGCACACGCGGCGGAGGTCCGTGCTGTGTGACGCCTGCCGGAATTCTGGATTCCAGCGCTCGACAGTCAACACACTGATGCCGGAAAGATTGGCGAACATCCATGAAACGAGTATTGGTACTTTTGTGTACGCCGCTGCTTCTGCTGGTGGCGTTCGCACTGCCGGCCAGCGCCGACAGTCCACACTTCCTGCGGGCGTCGGCCAGCCTGAGCGGCACGGAGCTGACGGTTTCGTTCAAGGAAGCGGGGCTGGGCAACAACGCACAGATCGACTACGTGGCCAGCGCGGACGCGACGGCCACCTACGTCTGCGTGAACAGAGGCGGATCCAACCCGAGCGCCGCCAACAAGACCACCGTGACCGCACCGGTGTCGGAGACCGGTACGTTCACGTCGGGGAAGAACGGCTCGATCACCGCATCGCTCACGATCAGCCCGCCGGGACCGGGCAGTTTCACCTGCCCGTCGGGACAGAGTCGGCAACTCGCGTCCGCGAGCTACACGAACGTGGCGATCACGGACACGACCAACAACGTCACAGAACCGATCGCCGGCACGTTCACCACAGGGTGCCTGCTGCCCAACGTGCGCGGTGCGTGCTGACCCATCAATACCGCGAAGTGGGGCGGGCCGGTCTACCCGACCGGTCCGCCCCACTTTCCTGTCTGCTGGTGCGTGAATTCCGCACTGCCACCGTCGGGTGTGGACAGCAGGGTTACCGGGGTTGTCCAGGTGAGGGACGTTAGCGAGTCCAGGGTGGTGCGCTAATCGCCTACTCTCGCCCATACAGGCGACGTGCGCAGCGTCGCCGCGGACACGATCGGGTTCTCGTTCCACTTCCCGTTGGGCCACTGGTAGACCACGGTGTCGTCAGTGCGCACGTACCAGCGGCCATAGCTGTCGGGGGCGTCGGCGCGCACGTAGACCTCGGCGTCGTCCAGACCGGCCGGTGTGGTGTCGGGAGTGGTGGTTACGCGGCCACCATACGTCCGTGTCGTGGCAGGTGGCAGCCCTTTACACCGGTGGTGGCCGCAGATCGCCGGGGTCGCTCGTCTTGATGGCCTGGTCCACCTTGTCGGGGTCGAACTCGCCTGAGTCGTGCCGCTACACGGCCTGCCACACCTTCTCCAGTTGGGCGAGGCGCTGGTTGGCGTCGTCGATCAGCGCGCACGTAGCGGGCCTGTTCGCCGGCCGAGGTGTGGGTGAAGCCGAGCGCGTCCAGCCGGTTGACCATGTTCTCGATGTCATCGCGCTGGTAGCGGTGTATGGGTCCTTGCTGCGTCCGCTCATGACTGTGGAGGGTAGTTCCACTTCCAGCCGCGCTGTCCGTCCTCCTCGCCGCCCATCAGCTGCAACGCGATGATCCCGGACGCCTCGGTGACTTCAAGGTCCATGACGCCCTGATGCTGCTGGTTGGGCCGTGGGTGTCCGGCAACTTGTTGACAGAGGGGTCCGCGCACATCCCGAAGTTGGTGTCACGCGTGACGCTGTCCTTGTCGATCTCCACGAAGCTGAACGGGTTGCTGATCCCGTCGACGCGGTCGACGACCTTCGCGTCGTTGCCGGTGGCGATACGGAGGCGCAGCTGCAGCGTGTGCCCGCCCTCGGGGTGGGAGCCGAACTCGCTGCACGGCGGGTCCACCTCCACCTTGTTGATGGCGAACGAGACTCCAACCTCGCAGTTCTTGCCGGCCCCGCCGAAGCACGCGGTCTCGCCGAGGTGCTTGACGATGAACCCGCGCTCGTTCGTCTGCTGCCGGGCCTGGTCGGTGTCGGCCGCGGCGTTCCCGCTCGACCCGGTAGCGGGTAGGTCAGGTGCGTTCTCGCCGCTGCGTGCTGGAGTCGTTGCCGCAGGCGGTCAGTGCGAGCGCGGCGCAGGAAGAGCGCAAGGGCGCTTCACAAGGTTGGTCACGTTCCCCAGTCCTGTCATGTGGTGGTCGGGCGGTTGTCGACCAGTAGACGTGCGGGATCGGTGACCGTGACGCCGCTACAGGAAGTACGGTGGCCGCTCGTCGCGGGGCTCGTGCTTCGCGATCGCCTGTTCGACCTGTTCCGGGCCGCCGTCGCCGGAGTCGTGCCGCTCCACCGCCTTCCACACCTTGTCCAGCTGCTCGATGCGCTGGTTAGCGTCGTCGAGTAGCGCGAGCACGTAGCGGGTCTGTAGCGCAGCCCACGTGCCGCTGCCCACATGGTCGAGCCGGTTGGCTATGGTCTCAATGGCCTCTCGTCGGCCTTTGCCGAGCAGGTACTGGCGCAGGTACTCGAAGCTGTCGCCGCTCATGCGAACGATCCTCCTGTGCGTTCGGGGGAGCGGTTCAACCTACCTGGCTGTCTGCCACGTCGTGAGCCACCAATCGTTTCTGAATTGATTGAGGTGTTGTGCGAGAAGCGAACGGAGCGCGTCATGTCAACCACTCCGCACACCACCCCGACCGGGGGTGTAGGTGAGTGAGCTGTCTGACCTGCTCGTCGCTCTCGCGGCTCTCGTCCCCGCACTCGCGTCGGCGTTCGTGCTCGTGTGGACCACCGTCAAGCGCTCCACCAAGCCGGACGACGTGGCCCGCTCCGCCGCAGAGTCCACCGCCGCAGCCATCGCCGAAGCACTGGCAGACGGCGAACTCACACCGGACGAAGTCGACACCATCCGCCGCGCATTCAACCCCGGCGACCAAGGCGGCCGGCACCACCGAGGCGGGACGGCATGACCGGTAACGACAAGGTCCAGGCCATCGCGGAAGCCGCGGCCCACCAAGCAGTCGAGCGACACGACCCAGCCCCACGCCACTTCCGGATCGTCGTGATCGTCGCCGGAGTCGTACTCGCCGTGTCCCTGGTGTTCGGCTCGGTGTACGCGCTGCTGCGGATCAACCATCTCCAGGGGGCCGCCGACGACAACGCCCGCATCGCCCAGGAACTGGGTGACCAGGTACGCGACCTCGGTGGCACGCCACGTGTCCAGCCGCCAGCCGTGAACGACCCGGACCCTGAGGACCCGGAGATCGACGACCCCGAGCGCCAGGAGTCCGAGATCCAGGACCCGGAAGTGCAGGAGTCCGAGACCCAAGACCCAGAGGTCGACGACCCGGAGGTCCAAGACCCGGAGATCGACGACCCGGATCCGGACGACCCAGACCCGGTCATCCCCGGCCCGCCACCGGCCGGCTGGACCTGGGTAGACGGCGACGGCCGCACCCAATCGTGCCAACGAACCGGCGGCCCGGACACCGCACCCACCTACACGTGCACCGCGAGCCCACCTCTCGACCTGCACGTCACCATGGCGGGTGCTGACGTTCGGGCCCGCGACGACCTCGCTGGTCGAGCCGGTGTAGCCGGTCGAACCGGTGGTGGCCGGCGCCTCGGCGACCGTGGACGTGGTGGTCGACGCCGATGGTTGGAACCGCAGGAGCGGGACCAGGGCGGCAGCGGTCAGCGCCAGGACGGGGAGTGCTCGCTTCACGACGTTCCTCTCCTCACGCGGCTAGGCTGAAGCGTTCGGCGTGGATCTGTGGCTTCGGCACCCGCAGTGCACGCAGGCTCCGCATCACCGCACCGGTCATTCCGGGCGGCCCGCACACGAACACGTCCCGGTCCCGCAGGTCCGGCACGAGCTGGGCGAGCACCTCCGGCGCCAGCCGGTCGGGCACCGCCGGGCCCGTCACCACGTGCAGCACCGCGCCCTTGCCGTGCGCGAGCGCCCGCAGCTCGTCGAGCAGGACCGCGTCCTGCGCCTCGTTGACGCGGCCAGGGGCAGCACCAGCTCGCTCGGCACGGGCGGGAAGATGTTGTCGATGCCGACGAGCAGCGCCGCGCCCGGCCCGCCCAGCGTGTCCATGATGTCGACGGCCAGGTAGCACGCGGCGATCACGGCGAGTACCTCGGCCAGGTAGAAGTAGCGCTCGTGCATCGACGGCAGGAGAAACGGCATCAGGGCGGCCGACGCCGCTCCCACCAGCACGATCCTCGTCGCCGTCAGCGGCTCCCGGCTGAGCAGGACGCCGAGGCACAGCCCGAGGACCACGAGCCCGGCCACGGCGACGCCGATGGGCCGGATCACCGCCACGTCGGCGCTCGCCGGGAGGAACTGGTAGACCGACGGCGCGTTCAGGGACAACCCCGTGTACGAGCCCGTCTGCTCGCGGTCACGAGTGTCCTACCCTCCGAGCTGAAGGTCACCGCCCCGATCAGGCGGAATTGCAATGGCCTGGGCTACCTCCTATTCGTCAACCCCTTGGGGCCGTCCGATCGCCCGCTGAACTACTGGATTGTGAAGTGCCTGGCCTGTCGTTGCCGTCAACGTGACGCTCCCGGCGAGTTATTGACAAGTGGTTATTGCGCAGAGCGTGGCGCCAACGCCTCGCCTGGCCCGACGGTGGGCGAGCGCTTCATAGACGGCTTGGACGTTGATGGCATTGGCGGCGTTGACCTCGAAGGTGAGACTTCGAGGTACTTGCCGGGGGACATAGGCGAAGGTGCGGACCTCGACGCTGACGATGTCGGGGCGTGACTACATGCCGTCGGTGGCCCGGCGGCATTGCAAGGCGGTGATCGCCACAGCCAGAGAGCTATTCGGGATCCTGACCATATTGGCGGGGATTTCCGCCCTTTGGGGCAGTGATATCCCGGCGTTCGGGTGACGCCGGTATTCCGTCCGGCTCGCTCCCCTCTTTCAGGTGTTCAGTTCACCTGAAGGGGAGATAAATGATCCGAAGATTCACTCTTGTCGCGTGCGCGACCACGGGTGCCCTGCTCGTGTCCGGTACGCCCGCGCTGGCCGCGCCGGGCGTGGATCCGTCCAGTGTGGACATCACGCTGTTGCCGGGGCAGAGCGCTGTGATCACCAAGAACGTCACGACCGCGGAGATCCCGCCGAACCCGGACCTCGTCCTGCTCGCCGACACCACCGGCAGCATGGCGGAGGCGATCGACGACGTGCAAGCCAACGCGAGCGCGGTGACCGGCACCGTGCTCGACGCTCAGCCGACCGCCCAGTTCGGCGTCGCCTCCTACCGAGACGAAGGGGACAGCTACCTGTTCCGGGTGGAGGAGGACATCACGGCCAATACCGTGGCGGTGCAGGACGGTATCGACCAGTGGGCGGCCGACGAGGGTGGGGACACCCCGGAGTCTGCGATCAACGCGCTGTTCGAGCTGGCCAACGGCGCGATGAACTACCGGCCGGATGGCACGAGGATCGTCGCGTGGTTCGGTGACGCGCCATCGCACGACCCGACCAACGGCCGCGCCCTGCAGGCGACGATCGACGCGCTGGTGGCCGCGAACATCCGCGTCGTCGCGGTCAACGTCGGTGACGACCCCGTCCTCCAGCCCGGCCTCGACGGCGACGCCGTCGACACCCCGGAGGACGAGTCCGGTCAGGCGACTGCGATCGCCGAAGCGACGGGCGGGATCCTGCTGAACGCGGCGGACGACGATGTGGCGGAGGCGATCCTCCAGGGCATCCAGGCCATCGAGTCCATGGTCACCCCAACGGTGACCAGCTGTGACCCGCAGCTGACCGTGACCAACGCACCGCCGAACGCGACGGTGGCCAGCGGTGACACGGCCACCTTCGACGAGACGATCACGGTCGCGAACGGCGCGGCGCCCGGCGAGTACCACTGCACGGTGGACTACCTGGTCGACGGCGTCTCGCGGGGCTTCGTCGAGAACACGACGGTGCACGTCCGCGGCCTCTCGGTCAACGACGTCATGGTCACCGAGGGCACCGGCGGCGCGCCGACCCCCGCGACGTTCACGGTGTCGCTGCTTGGCGGACCGAGCCCGACGCCGGTCACGGTGAACTACGCGACGGCCAACGGGACCGCGGCCGCCCCGGCGGACTACGCGGTCACCGGTGGCACCGTCACGTTCGCCCCTGGGGAGACGAGCAAACCGGTCACCGTCCCGGTCGTCCCGGACGCGGTGGACGAGCCGAACGAGACGTTCACGCTGAACCTGTCGTCGCCAAGCACGGGCGTGGGCATCGTGGACGGCCAGGGTGTCGGCACGATCGTCGACGACGACCGTGACGGTGTTTGGTCGTGCACCGCGACCGCCGCGGACGTCGCCGGGATCACCGCGGCGGTGGCGAATCCCGCCAACCTGCCGTGTGTCGACGACAGCAAGACCGTCGCGTCGGCGTCGCTCAACGCGGGTCTGATCAACGTGAACACGACCGCGCTGACCGCGCACACGAACCTCACCCCGGACAACCAAGCGCTGCCCCCCGCCGCGGGTGACCGCGCCGAGTCGTCCGCGAGGATCGACAAGACGACGATCAGCACCCTGGGGCTGAACATCGAGCTGGGTGTCATCCAGTCGCAGGCGACGGCATCATGTGTCGCCGGGCCGGGCGGGTTGACGCCAGGGTTCGCGGGCAGCTCGAACGTCGCGTCGCTGAAGATCAACGGAGTGCCGGTGACCGTCGGGTCGGCTCCGCTGACCGTCCCGCTGGTGATCGGTTCGCTGAAGCTGAACAGCACCACCGTCGCGAACGGCGTGGTGACGCAGGAGGCCGTCGCACTGGAGACCCCGCTGACACGCATCGTGCTGGCGAAATCCCAGGCCGACGTGCACGGCACGAGCGCCCACCCAAGCGGCACGCCCTGCACCCGGTAATCACGGCTGCCCAATACAAGGGTCACGAAGGGCTCCTTCCTCACGCTGGACGTGAGGAAGGAGCTCTTCGTGACACAGGCCGCTGGTCGCCGAGGACGAGGCCCAGCAACCTCACGGCGCCCGCGCTGCCCAGTGTGCTCCGGCATCATCCGGTGACGTGTTGCGAGCCGGCCTGGCACGGGATCGCGGGACGCGCGACGGTCGGTCGAGGTAGGCCTCCGGCCGTGATCGGGATAGGGGTGACAAGCCGTGCGGACCGTGACGCCGCCATGAGCACCGCTCGATCGCCGCCAACCTCCATCAAAATGCGGCCTCCGAACCAGCAGCACGCCACGGCTTGCTCGGTCTCGAACATGACCGGCCCGCGCTGTGTATTCAGGCCAGTACGGGGGAGGGCAGGGCCCTGCTACGGAGTAGACGCAGTAGCACGCCCGGTGTGTTGGGGTTGACTTCGCCGTCGACAGAGAACGCCGTGACCAACCGCCAGCACCGGGCGGACATGGAGAGTCGGCATGCCCTGGACTCAGCTAGTAACTCCAAAGGTTCAGCGCTTCCATTCGGAGACTCTGCCCAACGGTGCCCACTTCAGCAGCATGCCCCCCGGGCACGGCGCACTGTTGGTTCTGCCAGCCGATATTCTGAACGTACGCAATCGCACATATCGTTCTGTCGTCCGCCCTGAGGACCAGCGCCTCCATGCGCAGGCTCTGCCCGGTCGTGCCGACCGTGATCTGTCCGCCGGCTTCGGCGCACCGCTCGTCCTGCCAACCGATGTTCTGCACGTGCGCCTGGGCACAGAAACGGCTTCCGCTCATCGACAGTGACAAGGCCTCCATACGTAGGCTCGCTCCGGTCGTGCCAACAAAGATGTTTGCGCCATCGGAGCAGACCGTGAACATCCAACCGATGTTCTGCACGTGCGCCCTAGCGCAGAAACGATCCGTCGCGGTGCGCGACGCGGCGTCGGCAGCTGCCGGAGAAATGAATGAGACGACGAACACGGCGGTCATCACGCTGGCCGCGAGAAGTGGGCCAAGCTTTGTTGTTCCTCGCACGTCAGTGAGCCCTTCCGAGAACCTGCGGGTTGTTCTGTGTGATCAGTAGTGCGGTCGGGAGCAGGGCGAAAGCATCAGCGGCGATCTCCTGGTGTGCCCGGGCAGACCTGCGGCCGCGTCGAGCCTACGCGCAACAACGCTCTACATTGGACGGTGACTCGCGCCCTCCAGACTTATCACGCGTCGTGGGAGGTTAGCCAGCGAGGCAGGTCCTGACCCTCGGACCCGCAGGTCTCCCCGCGGTCAACTGGACAACACCTCCGCAGTGCCATCCATCATCAATGGATAGTCCGGAGTGGGACAACACCAAGAAAGGGTGAAGTCGCCGTCGCCCGCTCCGACGAGCTCATCGGTTGCAGACCTCCCTGCCTGTGCCCGGCCGATCCTCTAGCCTGCCGGACAATCACACCGAGACGTTAACGTTGAGCTCTCATTGTCGCCACACGGTGATCAGTCCCAGGATGTATGACGACTCGGTTCCTGCGACAAGGCGTCCAGTTCGGCGTGCAGCGGCCGGGAACCCTGCCCAGCGAGCAGGGCGAACGCCCCCATGGAGTCCGGCGGCGCGTTCACCTTCACGTCTACCACGACCCCAGGCGCGGGGTCCAGGAACGCTCTATGTCAAGGAAGGCGCCGGAGGCGACCTGAAACACGTGCGGTGCTGGCTGACGCGCCGACAGCGTCGGTTGTCCTCGGCCTGTGTGCGGAACTGGCCCGCGTGGTCCGCAACCTGGTATCGAACCCATCCTCCACACACCGCCAGACAGAACCCTAACGCTCCAGCTCGGCCTTGACGGCGCCGATGCAGTACTCGGCGCGGACGGAGACTGCGGAGGCATCCCGGACGCTGGGGTTGGCTTGAGTGTTCGACGTGGGGTTCCGGAGGAGCAATGCACGTGCGCCCTGACAGTTCGGCGAGGAGCAGGTGGGAGCCCTTGGTCTCGCGGACCTGGTTGGCCGTCGCGGTTACGTGGCGCGAGCTGGACGGCGCTGTGTCGCTGGTTATGAGGTGTGGAAGGCGTCGGCGTTCGGGGATGGCTCTAGCTGAGGTGTGGTGTCATCCAGACGGGGCGATGTGGGAGTTCACTCGATCGGGAGCGTGCAACACCAGGTCCTGACCGTCGTCAGCGGACATGATGGTCAGCGGCCGTTCTTTCGCGGATCCGGAGGTGAACGTGCGTCGTCTTGCTCTGGTGTTGGTCTGCTTTTTCCTTACCACGGTATCCGTGCCAGCGGTGGCGACGCCTCGCGAGCAGCCGGCTCGTGAGGACTCGCCGTTTCTCAATCCGAACCTCGTGCAGGTCGCCCAGGTTCCGGGAAGAATTCAGGACTTTTCGGATGCTCGTGTGCTTTATCTGGACTCCTCCTCGGGTGCGCCGAGGCTGAAGGTCCGGGACCGTGGCACCGGCATGGACATGCCCCTTCCCTTGGTGGCGGGACGGCAGATCGCACGAGGGTGGCTGACGCCGCGCGGCGTGTTCCTCCGCACGTCGGACAACCGTCTGTATGAATGGACGGGCGGAGAAGGTCTCACCGACCTGGGTGCCGGTGGGACGGTGCTGGTAAGGGGTCCCTACGCGGCTTGGGAGAACACGGAATGGAGTAGGCCGACATCCATTTCCCGTCGGGACTTCGCCACGGGCCAGACAGTGGAGGTGGCGCGCGCGAGAGACTTGGGCGAGTACCTCGAGGAGACCTTCGTGCTCGGCGACCTGGCCGACAACGGTGATGTTGTCTACAGCGATGTGGTCACCAATATCGCATTCCATCCCTTTATCGCCGAAAACTGGATAAGCCGTTATCGCGACGGCGTGACGGACGTGCTCGTCGGCGACGATCCTCGTTGGGACAAATGGTCACCGGTATCAGATGGCACTACTGTCGTGTACCGGAAGACCGAGAGGATCCAGACTTGCCCAGCGTGCGGGAATCACATGGTGGCCCTGCATGACGGCACGCGGGAGTTCGGACTGACGGCGCGTGCGGACACCTGGATGATCCCCAACCCGGGTAGCGACTATGACGTCGCCGGTCGTTGGGCGGCTTACACGGCTTACCAGGTCGACGGTGAAGGTTTCCGAATGCAGGTGTGGCGCCGGAGCCCGGACGGTGCGCTCGACAAGCTCGTCGAGAGCCCACATGTGGGTTTGTTTGCGCGGCCCCTGTCCATCGTGTCTCTCGGGGAGGACGGGACGGTTCTCTACTCGGCCGAACCGGACGAGGTTGGCGGTCCGGTGAGTCTTTATCTCTCCGCGGTTGGGCAGCCGCCCGTTCTGCTCGCCTCGGGATGGGGTGGCTGGACCTCGCGCTACGGATCGCCGCAGTTCAACTTCGTGAAATCGCTCGACGCGCGAGGACATCTGGTGATCGCGGGGACACTGTATGCCCTGACCCAGGCGCCTCCGTTGGTGTTTACCGTCGAGATCGAGGGGCAGGGCGCGGTGACGGTCGACCCGTATGGACAGACGTGCCGCACCTCTTGCACGCTCCGGTACGCGGCCGGTGCCGAGGTCACGTTGACCGCCGCTCCGGACCCGGGGTGGCGGTTGGAGAAATGGAGCGGCGCCTGTGCCGGAAGCGGCGTCTGTGCTCTGCGGCTGCTCGCGCCGGCGACGGTGCACGCGCGGTTCTTCGTTCCGGCACGGTCGACCCCACCGGTTTCGGTCCTTCCTCGGGGTCGGCAACTGTCCGCGCAGACACCGGCGGTGATCCCGGTGGTGACCTCGTGGACGTCGACCTCGGTGCACGGCGCGATCAGCGCTGTTCAGCTGCAGGTGTCGGTCAACGATGGTGGTTTCGCGCCGGTTCCCTTGCCCAACGCCACGACATCGAGAACCGAGTCGACGGTGGTACCGACCGCGAGCTACCGGTTCCGGGCCCGTGGGGTGGACGCCCAGGGCCGACCCGGTGACTGGAGCAGCGGCAACCCCTTCACGGTGGATGCCTTCCAGGAGACGGCGGCCGGCTACTCGCCGGGCTGGACGACCCGCTCGGTGTCGTCGGCCTGGGGCGGCAGCCTCCGCTCGACCAACCAGCCATCCGCGTCGGCGACCGTGATGTTCACTGGTAGCGAGTTCGCGATCGTGGGAAGCGCGAGGCTGCTGCCCGCGACGTTCGATGTCTACATCGACGGGACTCTGCGAGAAACCGTCCACAACTGGTCCATTCTGCGGGTCGATCGCCGCATCCTCGCTGCCTTCAGCATCGCGCCGGGCACTCATACCGTGCGCATCGTCCGAACCGCCAGCAGTTACGGCCCGCTAGAAGTGGACGGTTTCGTCGTGCTCCGCTGACTCCGGGCCTGTAAAAAGAGCTCCTTTGACGGACCCGTTTGGGCGGACGTGGCCATGTCCGGGCTGGGAGTGGGTGCGACGCGGGGGCGGTGTAGGTGTACCGCTTTGTGGGCGGGGCTCATGGCGAGTAGCAACCCGACGATGGCGATGACGAGGTGCCACCAGCCGTCGGTCACGGTGAGTTCGAGTGGGTCGCC
>NZ_DASUVO010000059.1:0-55979 GCF_036378875.1 Actinophytocola sp. | reverse complement strand
CGTCGCCACGGTGCTCGGGCTCGCGCCGTGCGCGGTCGCGACGGGCGACGACGAGGTCGCGACCGCGGCGTTCGGACTCGACTACCCGGCCGAGGTCAGCGTCGGCGAGTTCGTCGTCGGCCTCCCGGCGGGGCAACCCTGCTGTACGGCGCTAGATTTCCGCGATGCTGTTCCAGAACATCAGTTCGTAGGCCTGGAAGAGCCGGCCGTACCGGCGGGCGGTCCGCTCGTCGCAGCGGCCGGCGGCCATCCCCGCCTGGACCGCCTGCTCGGCCAGCTCGACGAGTTCCGGCACGGGGGTGGCGAAGAAGTCGAAGAACCCGCACGCGTCGTCGCCGAGGCCGTACCTGTCTCGCATGGCGGCGGCGATCCGGGCACAGTAGTCGCCCCATGCGGCGAAGTTGGCGACGATTCCCACGATGACGTCGGCGGGTTCCCCGTTCAGCGCCAGCCATGCGAAGAAGGCCGGGTACGCCTGGCACCCGGCCTTCGGTTCGTAGGCCCGCAACGCCGCCTCGTCGAGCCCACCGGCCGCGGCGAGCGCCGGGAGTTTCGCCAGCACGAGCCCTTCGCCCTGTGCGAGACCGGCGAAGAACTCCCGTGCCGCCGGCTCCTCGGACCGTGAGGCCAGCAGGTGCAGGCTGCGCCAGTCACTGCGCACGATGTGCGATTCCTCGGCGGCGAGCGTGCCGAACACCGACAGCGGTGCGTCACCGCGTTCGATCAACGGCACCAGGCGGTTCTCGCTGTCCCCCGGTGCCAGCTCGGCACGCACCGCCGCCAGCAGGTCTCGTGCGGACTCAGTCATCAGCCGACCGTACCGCCTGGTCAGGCACCCCGCCGGAATCCCGACAACCCGAAGGCGGACCGGTTGAGGCTGTCCTCGACACCGGTGAACCCTTCGAGCGGCCGGAAGACGTCCGTGGTCAGGTCGGTGTCGGTGTCGTCGGCGGTGCCACCGACACCGTCCGGGCCGACGCCGAAGAACCCGGGGATCCCGGCGCCACCGGCGTCCATGAGGTTCACCGTGGTGTTGGTGTTGTCGGTGTGCCAGCTGCCGATGTAGTGCCCGATCTCGTGGGCGACCACGTTGCCGATGGCCCGCCCGATGAACGCGATCCGATCGCTCTGCGGCCCGAGGTAGGTGTTGAGAGAGACGGCGGGCCCGGCCGGCTGGCTGAGGAAGTCCTGCATCACCAGCGCGGTCTCCTCGTTGGCGAAGTTGCCGGGGTCGATGGACTGTGCGATGCCGACGGTGGTGAACCCCGCTTCCGTCGTCGCGCCACCGACAACCACGCGGCTCACGTTCTCCCGCCCGAACAGGTCGGGGTGGTCGAAGGAGTTGAGCACCAGAAGCCGGGTGGTGGGATTGTTACCGTGGGCGGCGACGTCCTCGGCCAGATTCTCCCGCACGGTGCGGACAATCTGCCGAACCAGCGCCGGTTCGTCCGCTGTGGACAGTCCCCAACCACTGAGGAAGGTCGAGAACGGGCTGAGCGTGCGCACCCCGGGACTCGGCTCGACGTCGAAGATCCCCATGTCCACCTGGGCACCGTCGAAGTCGAGGAAGACGACCTGCGGCACCCGCTCCCGCTCGAGCGGCGGCCGATGCGCCTGGACGGCCACCTCGTAGTCGCCGTCGCCGTCCGAGACCGCGAGATAATGTGTTCCGCCGACGCTCGCCACGTGGTCGGCGATGGCGTTGCCGCCGCGCGGCAGCGGGGACGATGCCGGGTAGAGAGCGGAGAAGTCCTGCGCCGAGCCCTGCATCTGGACCCCGGCCGGGTCGAAGATCGCCAACTGCCGCCCGGCACCGGTGACCTGGGCGGCGAACACGTCTCCCGCACGCAGATCGAACCGGTAGACGTCGACATCGGCCGCGTCGGGGGCCAGGCTTCCGAGGATGCGTGCCACGTTCCCGGCGCCGGCGCCAGTGCCGAAGTTCGGCAACGGCTGGGCCTCCGCCAGGGTGTCGTTCGGCCCGCTTCCCTCGTGCACGACCGGCGCTGAACGGTCCACTGTGGATCGTCGGGTCTCGGTCTGTTCGGTCAGGTACTTCCGCCAACCCGCGTAGTCAGCCTGTGATGGGTCGGGAAGCCAGGACAGGTAGGGGTTCGGACCATGTGGGCCAGCAGCGACATCGTCGGCGGTCGCCGCGGCTGGCACGCCGAGCAGACCGAGCACGACGGCCGCGAGCAAGGGAGTGACACGCATGATCAGAACGTTCCACTAGTGCGATGGGAAGGCAATGGGCCGAACAGACGAGTCTTGATGTTTCTGGCGGTTCTCGTGTTGCGGCAGGTTGGGCGCGTGTTTCTCGACTGGGTGGTAGTGCCGCGATTGGAAGGTTCGTTGGTCCCGTGCCTCGTCTCGTTGTATGACGGCGAGGACGGCGAGCACGCTGATGACGACCAGGGCGAGGCACAACACGACAACCAGGGCACGCACCCGGCGGCGCCGTGCGGTCAGCTCGCGCGCCTCGCGTTGGCGGCTCGTCGTGAGGAAAGCACGTTCCTGTTCGTTGAGGTCCGCGCTCGGTCGCTCCAACCACACCGCCAGCCGCGCGCCGCGGTAGAGGTAACCGGCGTCGTGGCCGCTGTCCGCCCATTCCGCCGCGGCCTCGGTGAGCCGACGGTGCACGCGCACGGTCTCGCGTTCCTCGGACAGCCACTGGCGGAAGCGGGGCCACTCGCGGATGAGCGTGTCG
Organism: Actinophytocola sp.; assembly: GCF_036378875.1. GTDB lineage: Bacteria > Actinomycetota > Actinomycetes > Mycobacteriales > Pseudonocardiaceae > Actinophytocola. The sequence goes on along the minus strand of NZ_DASUVO010000059.1, from coordinate 53,272 downwards.
TGCACGAGCTCGACGCGGCACGAGTCCAGGGTCACCAAACGAGCCCGCGCCAACCGGTCGAGCACCAGCTCGTTGTCCACATCGGACATCAGCTCGTGACGGTCGACGCGGCGGCCGGTGTCCTCCATGCCCTCGCCCAGTGCGGTCAACCGGAGGAACACGTTCTTGGCGATGTGTTGCTGGGCCGCACCCAGCTCGGCGTACGCCTGCTCGGCGGTCTTCGCGACCGCCCCGGGTACACCACCGGCGTCCTGGTAGCCGGCCAGTGTGAGGGTCCGGCGGCTCCGCCTGCGCCACGTCTCCAGCAACGCGTGGGACATCAACGGCAGCGCCCCCGGCCGTCCCTCGACGTCGGCGACGACGGTGGCCACCAGCTCTGGCTCGACGGTCAGCCCCGCCGCCCTCGCCGGGCCGAGGATCGCCGCTCGCAGATCGTCCCGGTTCATCGGGTCCAGCAACATCTGTGCGCCGGGGAGCGTCGCGAGCAGGTCGGGGAAGTCCGTGCAGCTGCCATAGAAATCGGCCCGCACGCCGAGCACGACCCGTGCCCTGCCACGGGCCCCACCGGCGGCGCGGAGGAGAGCGGTGACGAAACCGGCCCGCTCGCGCTCGTCGCGGCACAGCGTGAAGATCTCCTCGAACTGGTCGACGACCAACAGCGCCCGGGCGTGCGGGGAACGGCTGGCCATCGCCTGCCGGATCGCCAGGTCGAGGTTGTCCGGGTTGGCCACGAGGTCGGTGTGCAGCGACCCCGGCGAGATCCGGTGCAGCGCCGCGATCTGGACGGCCAGTTCCTCAAGCGGCCGCCGCCCCGGCGTGAGCAGGACCGGCGTCCAGTCACACGGCCCCCGGCCGGCCCGCACCGCGGCCAACAAACCCGCGCGCAGCAGCGAGGTCTTGCCGGTTCCCGACGCGCCGAACAATGCCAGGAAAGGCCCATCGGCCAACCGTGCCAGCATGTCGTCGATCAATTCTTCACGGCCGAAGAAAAGATCCGCGTCCTCCGGTTGAAAAGCGGAGAGTCCGAGGTACGGGGCCGACTGGACAACACCGTTTCGCATGCCGCCGCGAGTCCGCGTGCCGAGTTGTCCGGCCACCGCCGCCCAGCGGGCCGCCCACTCTTCCCGGTCGCCGCCGCACGCCGCCACGTAGGCCAGCGTGACCGCCCTGCTGGGCAGTTGCTCACCGGAGGCGGCACCCGAGAGTGCGGTGGCGGAGTAGTGTGCGCGCCTGGCGAGCTGCCGGTAGCTGACGCCGCCGGCCCGCTGCCGCAACTGTCGCAGCTCCCAGGCGAAACGTTGGAGGGGTCCGGCGTCGGGGTCGATGGGCCGCTCCGGCCTACCCATTTGATCAGCCCTTCGATTGATCGGAATTGTTGTCCACTAATCAACGGTGCAGCTGGTCAACCCGCGAACCGACTATACCTGTCTCCTGCGCGCAAACGCTGCGCCAGCCAATCAGCGGAGATTGAGAGAAGTTCCGGAATGAAATCGAAAACCAGACGGATGCTCGCGGTGCCGGTACTGGCGGCGGCCCTCGTCCTCGCGGGCGCCCTGCCCGCCGGTGCCACCGGCCAACGCGAGCTTGCCGACCAACCGAAGGTCACCGGCCAGGACCGGGGCCACGCCAACGAGCTGATCTCGTTGGTGGACAACGCCCGTGGGACGTTCGGCGGGATCAGCTTCGACGAGAAGACCGGCACGGCGACCATCCGCTACGACGACGCCGCCGGTGAGCGTGCCGCCCGCACCCGGCTCGGCTCGCTGACCGACCAGCGCGCCAACGGGTGGCGCGTGGAACTCCGGCAGGTGCGGCACAGCCTCGCGGAGCTCGACGCCGTGCGGCAGCGGGTCGCCACCGACCCGACCTGGCAGGCGGTCGCCGGGAAGGTGCTCTCGAAGTGGTACACCGACGTCCGAACCAACCGGGTCGCGGTCGGCGTCACCGCACTGACCCCGGAAATCAGAAACACCGCCGCCGCGCTGTTCGGTGACATGGTGACCCTGCACGTCGCCGCCCGGCAGGAACGCGCCTCCCGCATCGACGACTTCGAGCCGTGGACCGCCGGCATCCGGATCATCTTCAGCCCCGGCGGCGGCTGCACCAGCGGGTTCATCATCCGTACGGTCAGCGCGCCGATCCAGCGCCGGATGGTCAGCGCAGGGCACTGCGGCTCACTCGGCGCGACGGTCACCAACAACGGCGACCTGGTCGGCACGGTCGTCGAGCAGCAGCTGGCCCAGAACGGGCTCGACTTCGCCCGCATCGGCGGCCGCGCCTACGAGGCGTGGATGTACACCGGCGGCCCGACCAGCGACGTCGGCCTGCCGATCAAGGGCACGATCCTGTCGGGCGTCGGCCTCGGCGTGTGCACCAACGGCGCGACCACGGGCGAGAACTGCGCTGGCCGGGTCAACGCGATCGACGTGTGTGTCACCTTCAGCGACGGCATCACCACGTGCTTCCTCGACGAGGCCGTGTCCACCAACGGTTCCGCCCTGTCCAACCCCGGCGACAGCGGCGGCCCGGTGATCGCCTTCGACGCGGCAGGCCTGAAGGTGGTCGGCATCATCATCGGTGGCGCCACGACCACGTACTTCCACTCCTACCACTACCTCGTCCCAGCCGGCTGGGTCGTCGACACCCTGTAGACACACGGTGGGCTCGCCTCCGCACGGGACGCGAGCCCACCACTCAGGGCTCCTCGTCACGCAACCCGAGCTTGCGGTTTATTTGGCTCACGGCCAGGGCGACGGCGCTCTGAGGCATGTGCACAGTAGTGGCGACTTCGCGCTGGCTCCGTCCCTCGGCGACCAGGCGCAGTATCTCCCACTCGCGCTGGCTGAGCGGCTTTCGGCCAGGATCCATGGCCTGCTTCAGGGACAGCAGGACCCGACGCTGTTCCGGCTCGAGGCCGATGATCTTGGCCGCGACCTGTTCCCCCACACGCACGACCTCTTGCGGGATCGCCACGCGATGCTCGGCCAGCTCGGCGATGTGGATCAGACCGTCGACGTCGTCGCCCACACGAACGAACACACCGAACGGCGCCAACCTGGTGACCTCGCACAACACGAACTGAGGTGTCCCGCGGGTGAACCGGGGCCATGGATCTTCCTGAAGTGCCTTCAGCGACAGGGACACCGGCTCTCGGTCCATGTCCACGTCGAGCACCTCGACCCTGACCTCCTGGCCGACCTCGACGACCTCGGACGGGTGGTCGATGTGCCTCCAGGACAGCTCCGAGACGTCCACCAGACCGTCGACGCCGCCCAGGTCCACGAACGCGCCGAAGTTGACCACCAGGGAGACGACACCCCTGCGGACATCGCCCTGCCGCAACTCGGTGAGGCGCTTGCCACGCGTCCTGACCGACCGCAGTGCCAGCCAGACACCGCGGGACAGGACCACGTTGCCAAGGCTCCTGTCCAGCTCAACGATCTTCGCTTCGAGTTCACGACCGGCGTACGACCGGAGGTCAGGCACGCTGTGCAGCTCCACGGCCGACGCGGGCAGGAAAGCCCTAAGGCCGATGTCGAGATCAAGGAACAGACCGTCCTCGACCACCGCGACGACCTTGCCCCTGACAGGCTCGCCGGCCGCCTCCAACTTCGCGATGATGTTCCAGGCGCGCTCGTGCCGCGCCATCCTCAGGGACAGCCGCATCAGGCCCGACGCGCCCCGGCCGCGCAGCACCATGGTCTCGACCGTGTCGCCGACGCTCACCACGTCCTCGGGTCGGACGCTCTGCCGAAGCGACAGCTCCCCCGCGGGGATCAGCCCTTCGGTCAGGCCGTTGATGTCCACCAGCACCCCATCGGCCGTGACCCTGGTGACGAGGCACTCGACGACATCACCCGGCTCGAGGCGCTTGACCTTTCCGTCGATCACCACGATGGGCGCCTCGGACTCGTCGGCAGCCCTCCCCCGGCCCGTCGGCGGGGACGTTTCGTAGACCGGGACGTAGTCGTCGTCGAGGCCCCACATCTCGTCCTCGACCGTGCGGACGATGGTTCCCGTGCCGCCGCCGGCTCCTTCGGTCCACGGGGTGTCGCTGGCGAGGAGGCGGTGGCAGGCGCGCAGCTGACGGGTGAGGGCGCGGGCGGTCGCATGGCCCGCCCCCAGCGAGTTGCTGACCTGGCTGACCGTGTCCTCGAGCACGGTGACCATGCGCTCCAGGTGTGGCCGGGAACGTCGCGCGCGGGCCACGTCGAAGCCTGCCGACGCCGCGTTGGACCGTGCGATCGCGGTGCACGGGTGGAAAGACCCGAAGCGGTCCTCTGACCGTCGCGCCACCGCCAGCAGTTGCGACTCGGCGTCCTGGATCATCGCGACCGAGCGTTGCTGACGCGCGCTCTCCAGTTGGGCGACCGCGGCGTTCATCGCCAGGATGACGGTGGTGGGGTGGCCGCTCCCGAACACGCTTCCGGCATGTCGTTCCAGCCAGGTGAGGTTCTCGACGCACCACCGCACCTCGTGAGGGGAGCCGGACGCCAACGCGATCTCGAACTCGATGTGGGTGAGGTTCGCCAGTCCGCCGATGGTCTGGGCGTGCTCTGGACCGAGCTGGGCGGAGGCGCGCTGGACCGCGACGGCCAGCACGTCCGCGTACCGGCGGAGGTCCTGGAGGTTCCCCTCGACCGCGGCGAGGGCGCATTTCGCCGAGGACAGAGCCAGCAAGACCAGTCCGAGATAGGGATGGCTCTCGCCCAGGTCGGTCATGATCGCGGCGGCGAGGTGTTCCAGGCGACCGAGCGCGGCACGGGCATCGGTCAGCCGGGCGGCGAAGATCGCGTTGTCGAAGGCGAACGAGGTCAGCGCGAAGTGCGCGACCGAGCCGCCGGCAAACGCCTCCTCCCCCAGCAGTGAGGTCGTTTCCTCCCCGCCAGGAAGGGCATGGTCGTATCGGCCGGACAGCGTGACGTTCGTCGTCAGCCGCGCCGCGACCTCCCCTGGCGCGCCCGACGCGACCCATGGCCCGAGCAGCTGCCCCTGCGCGCCTCGCCTCGTGTTGATCAGCAGCTCGGCACTGGTGAACCTGGCAAGGGTGACCGGATCGTGCTCGGCGGACCGACGGCACGCGGCCAGCAGCACGGATGCCGCCTCCCGCTCGCCCAGGTGCTCGAGAAGCACCGCCGCCGACAGGCAATGCTCCACGAGTCGCTCGTCCCAGGTCGGAGTCGTCTCGTCCAATCGGAACTCGGCGATTCGCCGGGCGAGGCTCGAACAGTCACCCTGGCGTCGCGGCAGGTCTTCCTTCGGCGCGCTGAAAGTCGAGACCAGTGACCGGTGGAGCATGACGAGCATCGCGCGGAAGGGCTCGGACATCAGAGATCACCAGCCTCGTCCGCGTGCCGGGTCACCCATTTGCTCACCAGGGCCTGGTGAACCGAGCGGATCTCCGGATCGACCACGTCGAAACCGGCGTGCCAGCCCAACACGGTCGCCGCCGCACGCTCCGCGGCGGCCCAGCCAGATTCGTCGAGCGGCACGGTTTTCCGCACCTCGTCCCGGGGTTTCTCCGGAACCGAATGCTCGAACAGCGACCGCAGCAGGTACCCGGTGCTCAGGGTGTCGAACTGCTCGATGACGCCTTCGATGGCGGCCGCGAACAACGTGTTGGACGCACGGTCGAGGTCGATGCGGTCGGGATACTGCTCGATCAGGATGCCGATGACCTTGTTCGCCTCCTCGGGCGCGAGGAACACCGGGCCGCCGGAATAGCCCTCGTAGTTCCCGAGATGTGCCTGCGTGGTCAGCTGGACCGCTTCGACGACCCCACCGGATACGCACTCGTAGGTCATGGTCCCGGTCACGGAGCCGTCCAGTTCCGGGTCGGACATCGTGGGCCGGGACGGCGCGAACCAGCCGTCGCCACGCCGGCAACGGCTCGCCCACGGCAGCCGCACCATCGCGGCCATCGGCTGGGACAGCTTGAGCAACGCGAGATCCTTGGCGTCGAGGCGCTCCACCAACCTCGCCGGCACCTGCGCCGCGCCGTGGCCCATCGACGCGGTGACCTCGTCGTCCGGATGACCGACGCACGCTCCCGGGACACAGTGGGCGGCCGTCACCACGAGCTGTGAGGTGAGCAGAATTCCCCCACCGCGGTTGACGCCGTGGTGATATATCCGAACCCAGGGGAAGTCCGCCATTCCGGTTATGCTTTCTCGACCACGATCCGCACGTCGAAGGACGCCTCCGCCCCGACCCTGGTCAGGATCACACCCGCGTCGGCCTTCAGCTTGACACCGAAGTTCGCCTCGACCCGGGAAACCCGCCATCCCTTCCTGGTCGAAATCTTGTCAACGGATTCCTGCACCACCTCGGCGGCTTCCGCGACAGCGGCCTGGATATCACCTCGTCGCTGCGACAGCAGCTCGGCGGCCTTGGTCTTGTTCGCGATCTGCCGGCCACCCGACTCGGTGATCTCCATGGTCTCCACCCGCACGGTCGAATCCGCCATCGCGCCTCCGCTCCACCAGCCTTTGCAACAGGATCGTAGGCGGCGTGCCGGAGGTTACGAGACATATCGACGGCATTCGTCCGGCCGGGTGGTTCGGCTTCGGATATGCCCCGGTTTCCAGCATGCTGGTGAGTCGATGCGAGCAGTGAAAGGGGCGTCGCGTGGCGCAGGCGTGGGCACAGTCCTACGAGAGCCTTGGCACCGACGCACGTGCGAACCGCCTGGCTGACCTGTTGACCACCGGCAAACCGTGCCGTGGCGCGGACATCGTGGCCACGGTGCGCTCGGCCGGCCAGGACGGTCTCGTTAACGTGGCGGTCCGGCTCGCCGGCGTCGCATGGCGGTCCGGGCCGCCGGGGAGCGATCGGAGCTGGTGGCGCTCGCTCGCCGAGGCCGGGGAGGACGCCGCCATCGCCGGCGGTGACGTGGACGGACTCGTCGAGCTGCTTCGCCTGAGCGGCGCCGCGTACGCGAAGGCCGGCGACTCCCATGTCGCCGATCGCCAGTGGCGGCGGGCGTTCGCGATCGCCGAGCAGCTCGGTGACCAGGAACGTGCCGCCGAGCTGCTCCGGGCGGTCGGCGACCTGCGGCGGGCGACCGGTTCGTTCGGCAGGGCGCTCACCGTCTTCCACGAGCTGGTCAGCCTGCGCGAGGAGCAGGGTGACCAGTTGGGGCTCGCCGAGGCGCTCGCCGAGATCACCACCACCATGATCCAGGCGGACCGGCACGCCGACGCCGGGCATTTCCTGCAGCGCGCGTGCGAGGTGTTGCCGCCCGCGCGCGGCCCGCGTCACGCCAGGGCATTGATGACGCTCGGACGCTGCTGGGATCGGCTTGGCGAGCCGGCGTCGGCGATGCCGTGTTACAGCCAGGCACTCGCCGAGCTGATCGACGTGGACGACGGCGCCGCGGAACAGGCGCGTGAGCTGCTCGCCGCGGCGGCGAACGCGCGAGCCGCTATTCGCGGAGATGGTTCAACAGGGCGCTCAGCAACTGGATGAGCGCCACCACGATCTGCACCGGACCGATCCCTCTGGAACGTTTGCGGCAGCGGCGGCACCCGAGTCGATGGCAGCGGTGGGGATGCTGGTACCTGGGCATGGCGCTTTCCTCACGGCTGCTTGTCGAACACGCTCTTGTCGCGCCGGAACGGAAGGTGGTCGAACATGCCGATCGCCTTGACGACATCGGGAACCTCGCGCACCACCTGCTGGTTCTTCTTGCGCGCCCACCGGTTCCGGTCCAGCCTGCGCACGACCTTCGCCTGTTCCAGCCGTGTGACGATGGTCCGGACGTGACGTTCGCTCAGCCCGCTGAGCTTCATGGCGAGCCCGATGTTGAACACCGGGTTGCCGATGAGCGAGTTGACGAGCCGCGTGATCCCGTCGTTGCGGCGGTTGAGCTTGCTCAACTGCTTGTCCCCGATGTCCTGCAGCATGTAGACGAGCTCGACCTGGCTCGTGCACAGCTCGCGCACCCCGTCGGCGAAGAAGACCACCCACGAGTCGAAGTCACCGTGGCTGACGACGTTGCGGATCTGTCGCCGGTACTCCTCGTTCGCGTGGGAGAACCACATCGACGGCGCGAGGATCGGGTTCCGCAACGCCTTCTGCTGGATGCAGCCGAGCGAGATCAGCAGGCGGGCGAGGTGTGCGCTGTGCGCCACCGGGTTCAGCACGGTCAGCTGGTAGTGCGCCAACGCGAGCCGCGCGACCAGCGGCAGGTCACTGTCGGCGTCCAGCCACGTCACGGACTCGGCGATGCCGGCCCGCAGCTCCGGTCCCGGCGGGACGCACAGGAGATAGGCGTCCTCCGGCCCAGGGCCACCGAGCCAGCCGTCTCCCGCCCGCCACGGGATCCGGTTCATCAGGCCGGCGTCGTCATCCGGTTCGAGCACCGGGAGATCGGCGAGAATGCGTGCGGTGCGGCCAAGAAGCGTGCGCCCGATCGGTTCGCCGGCGAGGATCCGCTCGACGGCGTCCTCGTCGGCGCGGCGCAGACGGAGAACGCCGGGGTCGACCCGGGTCTCGACGTCGGCATCGGGCAGGTCCATCGCCATGATCTCCGACAGGGAGAAGAACAGACCGGCGAGGTCGAGCGAGGCGCTCGCCTCGCGCAGTTGGGTCACCCGCACCAGGACGTCGCGGTTCGGTAAACGCGCCGCCGCCTCGTCCAACCTGCCGAGTTCCTCCTGAGCGTCGGACGCGGCCTGAAACGTCCGGTGCTTCAGCTTGACGTCCTCGTGCAGTGGCGCTGGCCGGAACGCGCCCTCCTCGACAATCGGAGAAGGCAGCTTTTCGTTTTTCCCGGCGGGGATCCAGTGCCCGGAGACTCCGGGCCTTAGGTTTGTCACGGCGGAGAGCGTGGAGTACCGGCTGACCGTTCCACAACTCTTCATTCTGAGCGCTTCAAGATCATATGCACGTGCAGCGCCGCCGTTTGGCGGAGTCCCGGGATCCGTCGATCGGGTCAGTTTCACACTGATCCCGCAGGTCAGCGGGGGAATATCCGCCGCACCCGGTACACGTAGCGTGGAAAGAATGGACCACAAACGACACCTCCTTCGTCCCCAAGCGACACTCGTTCTGGGTGTCTACACCAGAAATTCCACACTTCTGGTCGAACGCATTCACTAGAACGAGTGAACCACCAGGTAACTGGACAAATCATTGCCAACTTCATGCCGACAGGACGCGGTGTCAGGTCGACTTCCGGACCAGGCCCGTGAAGCCCGCGATGAACAGCGTCGCGAATGCCCAGGTGAATCCTTGCAGGATCCATGTCGCGACGACCACGAACTGTCCCAGCCCGGTCGACGTGACGATCTGACACCGCTGCTGCGTGTCCGGTTTGATGAGCGGGGTCGCCGCGTTGAGCCCGACGCCGACCTGCTCCACGACCGAGCACGGGCCGGTCGCCCCACGGACGAGACCCGCAGGGCCCGCCACCCCGACGATCACGAGGATCGCGATCGCCAACGTGGCGGCCAGCCACAGCAGCGCCGCCGACGGCCGGTACCCGTAGCCGACGGTCAGGCCGGTGACGCGGTGCCAGATCCGGCCCCGGCGCGTGAGCTGGCCCCGACGTGACAGGTCCCGCTGCTGGGAGATGCGGATCCGGCGCACGTCCCGTTCGTGGCCGGCGGCCTGATGCGCGGCGGCGAGCTGGTGGTAGGGCTGGCTCGCGTACTGCCGTGTTCGGTTGGCGAGGAGGTCGAGCCACTCGTCCAGCGAGGAGTCGCGCGGCAGGCCGGTGTAGGTGAGGCCGTCGAGATCGACGGCGCCATGGGCGAAGTCCACCGGGAAGAGCACCTCCATGCCGCACTGGACGTGCTTGACATCCAGTGCGATCGGACCGGTCGCCCGCCCGCCGCGCAGCACCAACTGACCACCGATGCGTGCGCCTCGGATTCGTACCGCGGCGTAGCCCGCCGACATCGAGCTGGCGCGGAACCCGTGTGCGAGAAACACACTCTCGTCGACGTGCAGATCGACGCCGAGGAACGCGGCGTCCGTGTCCGAGGTCAGATGCGCGCCGTCACAGCGCAGGTTGCCGCCCAGCCGCGCGCCGTCGAGCCGAACCGTGCCGACCGCGCGGACGTTCGACAGGAACACCTGGCTGCCGGTCCGCAACTTGGGCGCGTGCAAGGAGAACTGGGTCTCGCTGAGGAAATGCGAGTCGGACATGCTGATGTGGCCGCCGATGTTCGCCTCGGCCAGGTCGACCGCCCAGTCCTCGGTCCCGCCGTCCAGTCGGGCCCGTGACAGGTACAGGTAGTGGTCGAGCCGGAGCCAGGGCGCGCTGACCGCGGGTGCGACGAGGCCCGTCAGATCGAGCGCGGACAGCTGCGCGCGGTCAAGCAGGAGCGGCGCGTCGGCATGGCAGTCACGCAGCACCAGCGGCCGCTTCGCCGTCACGTCACACAGGTCGAGCTGCCCGTCGATCCGCGCGTTGTGGACCCGGACGCCCCGGGGATCCAGGTCGTCGGCGCGGACCAGGAGTTCCCGGATCAGAGAGGCGGAGATCCGGTCGCCATCGAGGTCGACCACCTCGCCCGCCGCCAACCTCTCCTTCATGCCCGCACGGTACCGATCCGCTCAGACCTGTTCGGCGGGAATTCATATATGATACGATTTCTCGTGACGGGCGTCACACTGGGAGCGGGTCATGTCGGACCTGAAGTCGCAGGCGATCTACCGCACGCTGCGGGAGCGAATCCTCAGCAACGAGCTGCTCTCCGGCACTCGTCTGGTCCTGCGACAGCTCGCGAACCAGTTCGACGCCAGCGACATTCCCGTCCGCGAGGCGCTGCGGATGCTCGAGCGTGACGGGCTGGTCGAGATGCTCCCCTACCGCGGCGCGCGGGTGACCACGTTGACCGCGCGGGAGATCGAGGAGACCTACTTCATCCGCGGACACCTGGAGAGCATCGCCACCGGTCTCGCCGCCGGCCGCATCACCGACACCGAACTGGCCGTGCTCGACGAGCTGATGGTCCGCATGCGGGAAGCCGTCGCGGCGCAGGACGGTCCCCGGTTCTCCGAGCTGAACCAGGAGTTCCACGGGACGATCATCGCCGCGTGCGGCAACGAGATGCTGCGCGAGCTGACCATGGACATCTGGCAGCGCCACTCCGGTTTCCAGCGGGTCTTCCGGATGGTGCCCGGCCGGCTGGCCGCGTCACAGGCCGAACACGAAGAAATCATGGCCGCACTGCGTGCCCGCGACGCCGAGCGGGCGGCGAAGCTCGCCCTCTGGCACAAGCTCTCGGTGGGCAACACCGTGAGCACGCTCGTCGAAGAGTCTGAAAAGGACAGTGGCGCTACCGCTTGACCGTTGGGAGCCACCATGTACCAGACCACGCGGACCAGCGCGGTGAGCTTCGACCACGTCTTCAAGGCGTTCGTCTCCCGGAGCCGGCGCGGTGAGCCCGTGCTGGCGTTGGAGGACGTCGCGTTCGAGGCACGTGCCGGGGAGTTCGTGAGCCTGGTCGGCCCGTCCGGCTGCGGCAAGTCGACCTGCCTCAACCTGATCGCCGGGCTCGACACCCCGTCCGACGGCACGGTGTCGCACCACGGCACGCCTGTACACGGGGTCAACACCAAGGTCGGCTACATCACGCAGGACGACAACCTGCTGCCATGGCGGTCGCTACGCCGCAACGTGGAGCTCAGCCTGGAACTGCGCGGGGTGCCCCGTGGCGAGCGGTGCGAGCGAACCAGCGAGTTCATCGACCTCGTGGGGCTGAACGGTTTCGAGAACCACTACCCGCACGAACTGTCCGGTGGCATGCGCAAACGTGCCAGCATCGTCCGCACCCTGGTCTATGACAACGACGTCGTGCTCATGGACGAGCCGTTCGGTCCGCTGGACGCGCAGACACGGGTGATCCTGCAGGCCGAGCTGCTCAAGCTGTGGCACCGCTCCCGCCCGACCGTGCTGTTCGTGACCCACGACCTCGTCGAGGCCATCGCACTGTCCGACCGGATCCTGGTGTTCACAGCCAACCCGGGCCGCATCAAGCGCGAGTACACAGTGGACATCCCACGACCCCGGGATCCGTTCCGCATCCATGACGCGCCGGGTTTCGCCGAGCTGCACGAGGCGCTGTGGGCGGACATCCGCGCGGAGATCGGCTCGTGACGCTCCTTGTGCCTGCCTCGAGGTCAACTCGGGTCGAGTGCTTCGCAGCCGCACCTCAGGGGAACGTGACGCAAGCCAGCCACAAGTACGTGACCAAACAGAACCCTCCCTCCGCCAACGCAACCAACACATTGAATTCCGGGGAGGCGGAACAGTGACCCTCGCGGAACCCGCGGTCCGGGATGCCGGACAGGCCCGGGCCGTACTCGACCGGGTGGCTGCCGACGAGCGCCGGCACCGACGCCGGCAGCGCGCGTTCGTGTGGACCGGCACCGCCACGCTCGGTGTCGCGCTGCTGTTGTTCTGGCAGTTCGGGTTGGGGTTGCTGGTGAACCCGAGGTACGTCAGCGATCCCGTCACCGTCGTTGGCCGGATCGGGGAGTTACTCGCCGGTGGTGAGCTGGCCGAGCACCTGTCGGTCACGATCGCCGAGGCTGGCGCCGGCTTCGTCATCGGCGCCTGCGCGGGACTGGTGAGCGCGTTCGCGCTGGCCGGAAGCCGGCGCGGGTACGAGGTGTTCGAGCCGTTCCTCGTGGGGTTCTACTCGATCCCGAAGATCGCACTGGCGCCGCTGTTCATCCTGTGGTTCGGCCTCGGCACCACACCGAAGGTCATCATGGCCGCGCTTCTGGTCTATTTCATCGTCTTCGTCAACACGGCGACCGGGATCCGCGGGGTGCGGCCGGATCTGCTGCGGGTGTGCCGGGTGCTCGGGGCGAGCCGGCGGGACCTGCTGGTGAAGGTGACGCTGCCCGCCGCGGCCCCGGCCATCGTGGCCAGCGTCCGGATCACGTTCACCCGGGCCATCGAGGGCGCGGTGCTGTCCGAGTTCGTCGCCTCGACGCAGGGGCTCGGCTACCTGGTCGCCCGTGCCTCGCGGGCGTTCGACATCGCCACCGTGTTCGCCGGCATCGTGGTCATCGCCGCGGTCGTGATGACCGCCAACGGGTTGCTCCGGCTCGTCGAGTCCCGTCTCCTGCCATGGCACGAAGGACAGGTCCACGGATGAACGGCGCCACGGTTCTGGAGAACACGCGACGTGAGCACCGCGCCGCCCAGCACGCGCACCGCAGGTTCCTGCTGCTGACCCGGTTCGGCATTCTCGCGGCCGTGCTCGCCGCCTGGGAACTCGCCTCGGGTCCCCTGATCCGACCGTTCTTTCTCAGCTCCCCTACCGAGATCGCCGAGACCCTCGCCGAATGGGTGACCACCGGAGAGCTGTGGTACCACGGCCAGTTCACGGTCACCGCCGCGGTCGCTGGTTACCTGCTCGGCGCGGCGGCGGGCGTGCTCGTCGCCTGGCCGCTCGGCCTGCTGCGCCTGGCCTACCGGATCGTGGAGCCGTACTTCCTCGTCGCCTACTCGGTGCCCGCCGTCGCCATGGGACCGGTGTTCATCCTCTGGTTCGGCCTCGGGATGACCCCGAAGATCCTGATCGCGGCGTACTTCGTGTTCTTCATCGTGTTCATCAACACCGTGGCCGGCTTCCACCAGGTGCCACGGGGACTGCTCGACACGACCCGCGTGCTGGGCGCGTCCCGCCGCGCCCAGCTCCGCACCATCATGCTGCCGAGCGCCCTGCCGTTCATCCTGGCCGCGCTGCGGATCACCCTGCCGGCGGCCATGATCGGCGCGGTCACCGGCGAGTTCATCTCGGCCAACCGCGGCCTCGGTTACCTCACCCGCGCGTCGGCGGCGAGCTACTCGACCGCCGGCGTGCTCGCCGGAGTGCTCTCGCTCAGCGCGATCGTGCTGTTGATGAACCTCATGCTCCGCCCACTGCGGCACGCACTTCGCTGGCAGCAGGAGATCGACGTCAAGGAGGGATCGTCATGAGAGGACTCGCGGTCGCCGGCGTTGTCGCGCTGACCCTCGCCGGCTGTGCCGGCTCGGGCCAGACCGAGATCACCGTGGCGTCGCTACCGAGCGCGTTCCTCGCCGCGATGTACGTCGCCGAGCGGGACGGAACCTTTGAGCGGGAAGGCCTTTCCGTCAACATCGTCGAGCTGCAGAGCGGCGCGGACGGTGTCGCGGCCGCCGTGTCGGGGAGCGCGCAGATCGCGGACATCGGGTTCGACGACCTGGTCACGCTCGCGGAAGAGGGCGAGGACGGCCTGGTCATGGTGCACAACCTGGTGAGGCGGGTGACGCTCGCGCTGGTGATGGACCCGGACGACGCGAAAGAACGGGGGGTGACACGGGAATCACCGCTCGAGGAGCGGTACGCCGCGCTGCGCGGACTGCGGCTCGGGGTGACCTCGCCGGGCGCCGCGTCGGACCGGTACCTGCGTTACTACCTGCGTGAGGCCGGGCTCGATCCCGAGAAGGACGCGGAGATCATCGCCATCGGCGACGGCTCGTCGCTGCTGGCCGCGCTGGAGACCGACCAGATCGACGCCTACCAACTCTCGCCGCCGACGCCGTACGTCGCGGAGGCCGAAGGCTTCGGCACGATCCTCATCGACGGCGCGGCCGGCGACGTGCCGGCGCTGTCGGACTTCGCCTACACCGGTTTCGCCGCCAACCGTGAGTGGGCGAGCGCGAACCCGGACACGGTCCGCGCGTTCACCAGGGCGCTGAACACCGCGATGGCGAAGGTGAAGGGGGACCCCGCCACCACGGCGGAGCAGATCGCCGAACGCATGTCGGAGGACGACGTGTCGATCCTCCGGCGCACGCTGGAGGCGTTGCTGCCCGCGCTGTCCACGGACGGCTGTTTCGACATGGCGGCCATCCGGACCACGCTCACCACGATGCACGACGTGGGAATCACCCCGGCGTCGGGCGACGCGGCCGAGGGTGCACTGTGGACGAACGAGTACAACGGCTGCTGACGAAAGGGACTTCGCGTGAAGATCGTTCGCTACGAGACCGCAGACGGCGCCGCCTGGGGAGTTCTCGAAGGAGACCTCGAGCATGGCGTCGTGAACGCCGCGCGGGGCACCCCGTTCGTCGACCTGCTGTCCACATCGGACGCCGTCGGCCCAGCGGCGGAGCTGCGGCTGCTCGCCCCCGTCACGCCGAGCACGGTGCTGTGTGTCGGGCGCAACTACCGGTCGCACGCAGAGGAGTTCGGCAACAAGGTGCCCGACGAGCCGCTGCTGTTCCTCAAGCCGCCGTCCGCGGTGGTCGGCCCCGGCGCGGACGTGGTGTACCCGGCGCTGTCGGGGCGGGTCGACCCGGAGGCCGAGCTGGTGCTGGTGATCGGCCGTACCGCGCGGAACGTGGCCGCCGCCGACGCGTGGGACGTCATCGGCGGCTACACCTGCGGCAACGACGTCACCGCCCGCGACATCCAGAAGTCCGACGGCCAGTGGACCCGCGGCAAGGGCTTCGACACCTTCTGCCCGGTCGGCCCGTGGGTGGAGACCGACTTCGACCCCACCGACGTCGCCGTCTCGTGCACGGTCGACGGCGAACGCCGGCAGGACGGCCGCACCAAGGACCTGATCTTCCCGATCCCTTACCTGATCGAGTACATCACCCGGTTCACCACGCTCCGCCCCGGCGACGTGATCCTCACCGGCACCCCGGAGGGTGTCCGTCCGGTCGAGCCTGGAAACACGATCACCGTGGCGGTCGAGGGCCTTGGCACTCTCACGAACCGGGTGGTCACCGAGTAGCCGGCCGGGGCTGCGGCCCGCCCCCAGGCCGGGCCGCAGCGGGTCAGGCCGTCACCGCGCCACCGCATCCAGCGCAGTCGAGGACACCGCCGTCGCCGCGCCGTGATGGCTCTGACGGCGGGTCGTTCGGGTTGTCGCAGTGGCACCAGCCCGGCGGAGGCACCTCCCGCGTGACCCACTCCCGTCCGTTGGTCGGCTCGGCGATAGCCGTGCTGGCGCCGCCAAGTAACGCGGCGGCAGCCAGCACGGCCGCCACCACCACCCCTTTCGGCCCACGTTTCATACCCATGTGATCCCCCTGTGGTATGTGTTTCCCCTACTCACCCAATACTGCCCGTCAGCACTAACCGGTCGCTAACTACGTTGCGTGAGGAACGGCGGGAACCGCAGGCTGCTCTCGTCGAGGTCGAGCTCGGTGAGGACGCGCCTGCCCTCGCGTCGGCAGGCGGCCGCCTCGTCGGCGTCTCCCACCGCGTGCAGGACCAGGTCGAGGCGCAGCAGGGTGCGTGCCTGCTCGAGGCGGGCGCCGAGCTGACGCCAGATGGCCAGCGACTCCCGCAGTGCCTCGATGGCGTCCGCGGGCCGGCCCTGCCCGACGGCCAGGTCACCGAGCGAGCGCAGGACCTCGGCGATGCCTTCCTGGTCAGCCACCCGGCGCATCGCCGCCAGGGAGCGGTCGAGCCGGTCCGCGGCGGCAGGCCACCGCGCCGACCTCAGGTCCACGTCGGCCAGAGCCTGCTGGAGCCACGCGGTTCCTCGGTCGTCGCCGATGTCGCGGGTCGTCGCCAGTGCCTCGGCGAGTGCCTGTTCGGCCTCGGCGAGCCGGCCCACCTCCATCAGCCTGAGCCCGTGGCTGTGCAGCTGCATGGCCGTCAGGCGGGCACTTCCCTCCTCGCGGGCGATGGCAACGGCCTCCTCCAGCAGAGGAAGGGCCGCCGAGGACCGGCCACGGTCGGCCTGCAGGGTGGCAAAGGCATACAGGGCACGGGAAACCAGTTGTGGCGGCGCTCCCGAGCCACGCGCCGCGGCGAGGGCCTGTGCCAGCCAGTTCGCCGCCTCGTCGTAACGGCCGAGCATGCGGGCCGCCCTGCCCGCGTGTGTGAGTGCCTGGAACTCGCCGCGCCTGTCCCCCAGCCGTCTCGCCACGGCCAGTTCCTCCTCGGCGAGCGCGGGCAGCTCGGCGTACTGGTCCCGTTGAGCACGCGCCGCGAACAGCGCGCCGAGCAGGCGCATCAGGACGTCGTCGAGGTCGTGCCCGCGAACGGAGGCCAGCGCGCCGCGCAGCGTGTGCTCCCGGTCGTCGTCGTAGGAACGCATGCTGAGGTACCCGGACAGCCGCAACGCCAGCCTTCCGGCGAGCCCGGCCTCGCCCAACCGGCGGGCCTCGTCCACGGCATGGGCGAGGCTCACCCGTTCGGCGTCGAACCACGCGGCCGGGTTTTCCCTTACGGCGGCGGGAGTTCGCGGCGGTGCGGGCGGGCCGTCGAGGCCGTCGGCGTACAGCATGCCGTGGCCGAGCCGCTCGTCGGCCATGCCGGCCAACGACAGCCAGTCGGTCAGGAGACCGGTGAGCGCGGCGTCGCGTGCCGCCGGCTCGTCCTCGGCGAGCGCGCGTTCCCTGGCGAAGTCCGCGATGAGGTCGTGCAGCCGGAACCGTGGTTGCCCGGCCACGTCGAGGCCGAGCGGCTCGATCAGGTGCGTGTCGACGAGCTGGTCGAGCATCCTGGCGACCGGTTCGCCCCCGAAGAGCCGCTCGGCCACCCAGATCGGCCAGTCCGGCGCCGACACG
This sequence comes from Actinophytocola sp., assembly GCF_036378875.1. Lineage (GTDB taxonomy): Bacteria > Actinomycetota > Actinomycetes > Mycobacteriales > Pseudonocardiaceae > Actinophytocola. The sequence goes on along the minus strand of NZ_DASUVO010000059.1, from coordinate 35,751 downwards.
AGGCCCAGCAACCGGAACAGGCCACGCAGCGGCGGCTCGAGCGCCTGGTAGCTGAGCGCGATGCTCGCGCGCACGTCCAGGTCGCCGACGGTCAGCTCGTCGAGGCGGCCACGCTCCTCGGCGAGGCGCTGCCGGAACTCCTCGAGCGTCCACTCGGTCCGCGCCGACAACCGTCCCGCGGCCACGCACACCGCGAGCGGCAGCCGCCCGCACAGGTCCGTGATCGCCACGGCGGCTTCCGGTTCGTGTCCGGCACGTTCGGTGCCCACCAGGGCTGCCAGCAGCCGCACGGCGTCGTCCCCGGACAGCACCGGCACGGTCCACCGCGTGGCGCCGACCAGGCCGGCGAGCTGCCGACGGGACGTGACCAGCACGGCGCAGGTGGCCGTTCCTGGCAACAGCGGGCGTACCTGCTCCTCACCGGCGGCGTCGTCGAGCACGAGCAGCATGCGGCGTTCCGCGAGATGGCTGCGGTAGAGGGCGATCCGTTCCTCCCGGTCGTCGGGAACGCTGGTCACCCCCAACGTGCGCAGGAGCCGCCCGATCGCGGTGTGCGGGTCGACGGCGGCGGAATGGCTGCCACGCAGATCGGCGTAGAGCTGCCCGTCGGGGAACGACTCGGCGAACCGATGGGCGGCGGCCAGCGCCAGGGTCGTCTTCCCGACGCCGCCCGGCCCGACGAGGACGGCCAGGGCAGTGACCTGGAGGGCCGCGCAGATGTCCGTGAGGAGCTTGTCCCGGCCAGCGAAGACGATCGGTCCGGCCGGAAGTTGTTGTGGCTTGGGCAGAACCGTGACGCGGGTCGGTGCCGTGCTCTCGCCGCGGAGGATCCGCTCGTGGAGCTGCCGCAGCGAGCGCCCCGGTTCGACGCCGAGGTCCTCGGTGAGCCGCTGGTAGACCTCCCGGTAGACGGCCAGTGCGTCGGCGCGCCGACCGGCGCAGGCCAGCGCCATCATCTTGATCTCGTGCAGCCGTTCCCGGTACGGGTACTCGGCGATCAGCTCGTCGACCTCACGCAGCACGTCGTCGTAGCGGCCGGACATCATCGTCGCGTCGAACCCGGCCTCGGTGGCGGCGAGTCGCTCCTCGTGCAGCGCCTGGCGGACGGCCGGCACGGAGTCACCCGCCGCGTCCGCCAGCGCCGGGCCACGCCACAGGTCCCTTGCCCGCGCGAGCAATATGGCGGCACGCGGGTGATCGCCGTCCGACGCCACCCGCTGCGCCTGCTCGACCAGCCGGCGAAACGTGGACAGGTCCAGGTCGTGCGAGCCGAGACGCAGCTCGTAGCCCGCCGCGTGCGTGACGATCAGGTCGGGCTCCCCCAACCGGCGGCGCAGATCGCTGATCACGTTGTGCAGCTGGGCTTTGGCCGTCGGCGGCGGGATCTCCCACAGCGCGTCGACCAGCTGGCTCAACGGGGTCAGCCGGTCCGCGTTGAGGAGCAACAGCGCGAGGACGAACCGCCGCCGGCCGCTGCCAAGAGAGATCAGTCGGTCCTCGTGCCGCACCTCGACCGGTCCGAGCACTCTGAATCGCACCGAACCCCCTCGACTCCCGGGGTCATGGCATGCGCTGGCTGATCAGCAACGAGCTGCTCGCCGCGCCGATGAGCACCATTGTGCCCAGCATCAGCCACGGGCGGCTCGCATCGGCGTGTTTGATCTCGTAACCGATCTGTTCGCCGAGGGTGGCGTAGACCCGTTTCAGCTCGTCCGCGGTCGCCGCCTTGTGGAACTCGCCTTCGGACAGCCGCGCGATCTCCGCCATCGCGACGTCGTCGACCGGGACCTCCAGGTCCTTGCCGTTGATCGTGACCACGCCGGCCTCGGTGCCGAAGGAGATCGTGGAGATCGGGATGGCACGCTCCTTGGCCTTGCGTGCCGCGGTGTAGGCGCCGCGCGGGTCGTTCGGGTCGCCGTTCGGCACGGTCTGCTTGCCGTCGGTCATCAGCACGATCCGGGCCGGTGGTGGGCCCTGCGCCCCGCCGACCACCGAGGAGAAACCGTCGATCGCTTGCAGGGCGGCGAAAAGCGCCTCACCGGTGGCGGTGGACTCGGCCAGCTCCAGGTCCTGGATCGCCTTCACCACACCGGCGCGTTCTGTCGTCGGCGACACCCGTACCGTCGCGGTCCCGGCGAACGAGACCAACCCGAGGTTCACGCCCGGCGTCATCCCCTCCACGAACGACGTGGCGGCTGCCTGGGCCGCGGCGAGCCGGCTCGGTCGCACGTCGACGGCCTCCATCGACAACGACACGTCGATCACCAGCATCACCGTGGCGCGGTTGCGCGGGACCTTCTGCTCGGCCGTCGGCCCGGCCATCCCGAGGACGAACAGGCTCAGCGCCGCGATCAGCAACGCCGCGGGCAGGTGCCGGCTCCACCCCGGCTCCTTCGGCGCCACCTGTTCGAGCAGTTCGAGGTTCGCGAACCGCATCATCCGCCGCTTGCGACCCCGCGTCACCGCCACGTACCCGACGGCCAGGGCGGCGACCACGGCGAACAGCAGCAACCACCACGGAGCACTGAACCCGCTCAGACTCATCGCACCCCCAGGGTCGCTCCGGTTCGAGTAGGCGACAAGTCAACCAATCGCGAGGTGTGCCGCGGGTAAGTGTGTGGTTTCCGCTGGCACCAACTCGGTTACGGGTGCAGGATGACGTATCGCCAAACTGGGGAGGTTCGGTGACTACTGAAGAAGGCCGGATCGAGGTGTCCGGGCTGACCAAGACGTTCGGCACGGTCAAGGCCGTCGACAACCTGAGTTTCTCGGTCCCCACCGGCACGATCACCGGCTTTCTCGGGCCGAACGGCGCCGGCAAGACCACCACACTGCGCTGCCTGCTTGGACTGGTCGGGCCGAACGGCGGCACGGCGACCATCGGCGGGCGCGCGTACCGCGACCTGGCGCGGCCCGCGGAGACGGTCGGCGCGATGCTCGAGGCGTCGTCCTTTCACCCGGCCCGCACCGGACGCAACCACCTGCGGGTGTACTGCACGGTCAACGGGTTCCCGGATCGGCGTGCCGACGACGTGCTGGACCTCGTCGGGTTGGGCAAGGCGGCCAACCAGAGGGTCCGTGGCTACTCGATGGGCATGCGACAGCGGCTCGGGCTGGCCGCCGCGCTTCTCGGCGACCCCAGGGTGCTCATCCTCGACGAGCCGGCCAACGGGCTCGACCCGGAGGGCATCGCCTGGCTGCGGCGCTTTCTGCGAACAATGGCCGAACAGGGCCGCACGGTCCTCGTCTCCAGCCACGTGCTCAGCGAGGTCGAGCAGACCGTCGACAACGTGGTGATCATCAACCGCGGTTCGCTGGTGCGCCAGGGCACGATCAGTGAACTGGCCGATCACCACGGGCACAGCGTCATCGTGCGTGGCCCGGAACTGGACCGGCTCGCGGGCGTGCTGCCGGCGGAGATCGAGGTCGAGCGGCGGGACGGGGCGTTGCGGGTCTCCGGCCTGACCACCGAGGAGGTCGGCCATCTGGCGTTCGTCGAGCGGATCGAGCTGCACGAGCTCACCACCGAACGAGGCGACCTCGAGGACATCTTCTTCGCACTGACCGCCGATGCTGGACCCGTCGACCACTTCGGAGGCACGCCATGACCCGCCTGGTCCGCGGCGAGATCCGCAAGCTGTTCACGACCAAGCTGTGGCTGTGGCTGCTGCTGGGCGCGTTCGCCATCACGGCCATCTTCATGAGCTTCACGATCGGCTTCGACGGCACGGAGGGAAACCCGAACCCGTCGTTGTCCACCGAGACGGGTCAGCGCAACCTGTTCGCGGTGGCCGGGTCCGCCGGGGTCTTCGTGCTCATCCTCGGCATCATCGGGATCACCGGCGAGTTCCGGCACCAGACCGTCACGCCGACCTTCCTCGCCACGCCCCACCGCGGCCGGGTGGTGATCAGCAAGCTCGTCACGTACGCGCTGGCCGGCATCGGGTACGGCGTCGCCGTCGTCCTGCTGGCCATCGCGATCGCGCTGCCGTGGGTGTCGGCGCGGGACATCGACCTGTCGCTGACCGAGAACGGGATCCCCGGCACCCTCGCCGGGGTGGTCGCCGGCGTCGCGGTGTACGCGCTGCTCGGCGTCGGCCTCGGCGCCCTGATCCGCAACCAGATCGCCGCGATCGTCGGGGCACTCGTGTACCTGTTCATCGTCGAGGGCTTCGTGTCCGCGCTACCGACGATCCGGGACTACTACAAGTACTTCCCGGGCGGCGCGAACAGCGCACTCGTCGGCGCGCAACAACCGGGCGTCACACTCCTCGAACCCTGGCAGGGCGGCCTGCTCCTGGTCGCCTACGGCCTGGTCTTCGCGACCGCGGGCACCTGGATCGCGGTACGACGCGACGTGTCCTGATCACGACGGGTGCGAGCGATAGCCCGGAGACGACGTAGGCCGTGCGGAATTGGGGCATGCGAAACCGCGGGGCCTCGCCGGTGTGGATGGCGACGAGCGAGTTGTCGGTCCGAGCTAAACCCCGTCACCGAGGTCGACGTACGCGGCGGACGCGTCGTCGAAGACCTTGCCGCGGCGGAAGTTTCGGCGGTCCGCGTCCGCGGTCTCGGCGGTCCGCACCTGCTCGACGAGCGCCGCCGGTCCGGCGCTGCGCAGCACCTCGAGCAGGTCGGCCCAGTCACCAAGGTCGAACTTGTCCCGCCAGCGGGTGGCGCCGTCGGTCAGTGCGGCCGCGGCGCGCACGGCGGCACGCGGGGTCGCCCCGGTGACAGCGTGGGCGACGACTGCCGGGTCGGCGGCCGCGGTGTGGAAGCCGTCCGGGACGTTGCGCAGGGCCTCGAGTGCGGTGCGGTAGGCGCCGACCTCCGGCCCGGCCCGTAGCGCGGCGAGGTAGGGGCGGGCGCGTAGCTCGTCGAGGCGGGAGTCGAGCACCGCCGTCACCGTGCCGTCCTGGCCGCCGAGCAGCACGGCGGCGTCGGAGAGCACCAGGTGCTCCACGCGAACGTCGTCCCAGCGCAGCATCGCGACGGTGGCCTGCGGGGTGCGTGGGTGGGACAGGTCGCAGGTCGTCCGGTGCGCGGCGGCCGTGCGCTCGATGGCCTCGGCGAGGCAGTCCGCGAGCGACCCGTGCCGCTGTCCGACCTCGAGGAGCGTGCGCCCGAGGAGGTCGACGAACCACGGCACGTCGTGCACGCATCCGGAATCACCGTCGTGCGGCGGGGTCACCCCGTCGAGCACCACCACGAGCCCGTCCACCGCCGCCGCGTAGTCCTCACATCGCCGCCCCGGCGCGGCCACGGAGACCAGCTCGACACCATTCGCCACGCGTCCACTATGCCGGGCACTCGCTGACCTGGACTTACGGGGTTACCCTCGCTCCGAGAGGAGTCCACTGTGGATGGTGTGCCCGCGCCGGTCGCGCCCATGCTGGCCGCTGAAGGCCCGCTGCCGGTCGGCAGCGGGTGGGCCTACGAGACCAAGTGGGACGGCTTCCGCTGCTGCATGCGCGTCGGCCCGAACGGCACGACACGGCTGACCAGCCGGCTCGGCAACGAGATCACCATGGTGTACCCGGACATGCAGGGCGTCATGACCGACGCCCTCGACGGCCAGGCCGCGGTGCTGGACGGGGAGCTGGTGGCGCTGGCCCCGGACGGCAGGCCCGACTTCCACCTCATGCAGTTCCGCCACCAACGCGGCCCCACGACCGAGCTGCTGCGTGCCGCGCCGGTCACCTACATCGCGTTCGACCTGCTCCAGCTGGGCGACGAGGTGCTGCTGGACGCCCACTACGCCCGCCGCCGCGAGCTGCTGACCGACCTGCCCCTCACGAACCCGCGGGTCGCGGTCCCCCGCCACTTCACGGCGGAGGACATCGACCCCACCGAGTTGCTCGCCTTCGTCGAGGAGCAGCGGCTGGAAGGGCTCGTCGCGAAGCGGCTCGCCTCGCGCTACCACCCTGGCCGGCGCAGCCGCGACTGGATCAAGCGACCGATCACCAAGACGCAGGACGTGGTGGTCGGCGGCTGGCGGCCGGGCAGGGGCAACCGCTCGGGCCGTGTCGGCGGGCTGCTGCTCGGCGCCCACGACCACGACGGCCACCTTCACTACATCGGCGACGTGGGCACCGGCTTCACCGAGCGGGCGCTGGACGAGCTGCTCGACCTGCTGACCCCGCTGGCACGGCCGGCGAGCCCCTTCCACGACGAGGTGCCCGCCGACCACCGCCGCGGCGCGCTCTGGGTGGCGCCGACGCTCGTGGGCCAGGTCGTCTACCGGCAGTTCACCACCGACCACCGCCTCCGCCACACCGCGTGGCGCGGGCTACGTCACGATGTGCGCCCCGAGCAGGTCACACGCGACGACCTCACCTGACCACCCCGTGTAACGCTCCCGTTCGCCCCGCCCCAAGTACGGGCAAAGGGGAACGGAGGGCACAGGTGGCCGAGGAAAACCAGGATCTGGCGGGCATAGGCCGAGATCCGGACCGGTTCGAGGCGTTCTACCGCGATCACGTCGAGGCGGTGCAGCGCTTCGTGGCACGCCGAGCGGCGGACCCGCACCTTGTCGCGGACCTGACCGCGGAGGTGTTCCTCGCGGTGATCAGGTCGGCGCACACCTACCGGGCGGATCGCGGCAGCGTCGTCGGATGGCTGTACGGGGTCGCGCACAACGTCGTCTCCGCCGAGCGGCGGCGCCGGGCACGGGAGCACCGGGCGCACGAGCAGGCCGCCGGGCGGCGGGAGCTGACCGGCGAGGACGTGGCCCGCATCGAGGACCGGATCGACGCCGAGGCACACGCCAGGAAGCTCGGTGCCGCGATGGACCAGCTCAGCGGGGGCGAGCGCGCGGTGCTCGAGTTGGTCGTGCTCGACGGCCTCACCGTCACCGACGCCGCACACGCACCGCACATCCAGCCGGTCACCGCGCGCGTGCGCCTGCACCGGGCCAAACGCGCCCTGCGCGAGCACCTCACTCCACCAACCATCACCGAGATCGCCATCGCGTCGGAGGTCGCGTCATGAACCAGCTGGGACAGTTCGAACAGAACCTGCTGACCGAGCTTCGCGAGGTCGTGGCCGAGCAGGCCAGCGTGCCACCCCCTCGGCGCGCCCTGCTACGCGGGCGGCTCGCGCTCACCACCGCCGGCGTCGGCCTGCTCGCGGCCGGACTCCTGATCGGTGTCCCGGCCATGTACGGCGACCGGACCTCCCCGGCCTACGCGGTCACGAACAACGACGACGGCACGGTCACGGTCATGCTCAACCGCCTCGAAGATCCCGAAGGACTGGAACGTGAGCTGGCGGCGCACGGCATCACGGCCGAGGTCGACTTCAGCCCGCCGGGTAAGCAGTGCCGGATCTCACCTCCTCGCTACGAGGAACAGCCCCAGGTGCGGTCGGTGGTGATGGGGGTCGCCGACAGCAACAGCAGCTTCACCCTGTGGCCGGCGGACGTCGAGGGCATGACGCTGGTGGTGGCAGGCTGGCGGGATCCGGCTGATCCCGAGGCGAACGCGTCGGCGCAGTACACCTTCCACTACACCGCCGTGAGTGGTCAGGTACGACGTGTGTTGTCCGGTACGACGTGTGTGTTGATCGAAGCTGGGGGATGAGGGGGAGCGTCAGCCGGCCACCGTCCGGTGGCCGGCTGACAGAAGACGCGGCTCAGTCGCCAGTGAACGCGGCGGCCAAGCGCAGCAGCGGCGCGGCCTCGTCGTGGCGGCCCTGGCGTTCCAGGGTGCGGCCCAGCATGAGGTGCGCGTATGGCTCGACCGGGTCGCGGGTGATGATCTCGCGCAACTGTTCCTCCGCACGTCCGAGCTGCGCCGAGTGGTAGTACGCGCGGGCCAGCAGCAACCGGGGAGCGACCAGGTTCGGCGCCTCCTCGACCACCTCCACCAGGAGCTTCGCGGCGCCCGCGTAGTCCCTGAACTCGAACAGTGCCTCCGCCATCTGGTAGTTGCTGATCACGAGACGTTCAACATTCAACTACTTTGGTTCATTCCTGAATAGAACCCGGTCACGCGTCGGCTCGTATCGAGTACGAGACCAGATCATGGGAGGACGCGTGCCAGGACGACCGCAATCTCCGGTGCGGGCAATGCTCACGGCAGTGGAAGCGGTTCTGATCCTGCTGGTCGGGCTGACCGTGGCGACCGGGCTCGGCCCGGCGGGTTGGCTGGCCGGACTCGCGTTCGCGGTGCTCGGCTGGGCCGCGCTCACGGACGGGTTGCGTCGGTTCGAGGCGCGGTCGTTCACGCCGGCCGGCAGGCTCACGCTGGGACGAGCCGTGCTGGTCGGCGGGGTGGCCGCGCTGGTCGTGGAGACCACCGACCCTCGACCTGACCCGGTCATGGCGATCGTCGTGCTCTCCGTGGCGGTGCTGGCGCTGACCGCGCTCGGCGGCAGCGTCGCCCCGCCCACCGAGGCGTTCGACACCCGGTTCGCCATGGAGGTCGGCGCCGTCTTCGTCCTGGTTCTCAGCGCGTTCGCGTCGACCTTCGTCGGCGTGTGGGTCATGGCGATCGGACTGCTGCGGTACGTGTTCGCCGGCGTCGGGCGCGTGCTGCCGTGGCTGCGTGCGCCGTTGCCGCCGAGCCGGGTACGGAGTGTCGTCGGGACGGCGCAGGGGGTCGTCCTGACGGCAGTGGCCACCGGGGTGCTGCCCACCTCGGTCGCGGTCGTCCTCGCCGGGTTGGCGCTGTTGGCGCTGATCGGGTCGTTCGCGCAGGACGTCCGGTGGCTGGCCCAGAACCGGACGGCGGAGCCGGCAGCGGAGAAGGCCGGCGAACTCAACCGACGGCGCGTGGCCGGGTGGGTGTTCACCGGTCTGGCCGGACTGCTGGTGCTGGTCGCGCTCGTCGGCCCGAACCAGCTGGGCCAGCTGTCGCTCTGGGCGTTCACCCGCATCCCGGTGGAAGGGCTCATGGGCGCCGCGCTCGTGCTGGTCCTGCCGGTCCGGGCGCGGCGGGTCGCGATCGTGCTGATCGGCACCGGGCTCGGCCTACTCACCATCGTGAAGTTCCTGGACATGGGCTTCTACGAGGTGTTCGACCGGCCATTCCATCCGGTGTTCGACTGGCCCTTCCTCGTCCCCGCCGTCGACTTCGTCGAGACCTCGTACGGTCACGTCGGCGCCGTGCTCGCGGTGGTCGGCGTCGCGCTGCTGGTCCTCGCGCTGCTGGTCGGCATGACGCTGGCGGTGCGGCGCCTGACCCGCGTCGCGGTCGGGCACCGCACCGCCGCCACGCGGATCCTGGCCACGCTCGGCGTGCTCTGGCTGGTCTGCGCTCTGGCCGGGGTGCGGTTCGCGCCGGAACAACCGGTCGCCGCCCGCAGCGCGGCCGACCACGTGTACGACGACGTGCGGCAGGTGCGCCAGGGCCTGGTGGACGACGAGACCTTCTCCGCGGAGGTCGCCAAGGACGACTACCGCTACACCCCCGGCAAGGACCTGCTGACCGCGCTGCGCGGCAAGGACGTCATGTTCGTGTTCGTCGAGAGCTACGGCCGGGTCGCCATCGAGCGCTCCGAGGGCGCGGCGCAGATCGACAAGATCCTGGACGACGGCACGGAACGGCTTCGCGCGGCCGGGTTCGACTCCCGCAGCGCGTTTCTGACGTCCCCGACTTTCGGCGGCGGCAGCTGGCTCGCGCACGCCACGTTCCAGACCGGGTTGTGGGTCGACAACCAGCAGCGCCGCGACAGCCTCAACCGCCGTGACCGGACGACCCTGTCCATCGCGTTCAACCGGGCAGGCTGGCGGACCGTCGGCGTCGTGCCGGCCAACACCGAGGACTGGCCCGACGGCAACATGTACCACTTCGACAAGGTCTACGACTCCCGCAACGTCGGCTACCGCGGTCCCCGGTTCTCCTACGCCACCGTGCCCGACCAGTACACCCTCGAACAGTTCGAGCGCACCGAGCGGGCGCCCAACCCCGAGCCGATCATGGCCCAGATCAACCTCATCTCCAGCCACACCCCGTTCACGCCGATCCCCGAGATCGTGGGCTGGGACGAGGTGGGCGACGGCTCGATCTACGACCCGATGGCCGCAGCCGGCACGCAACCCGGCGACGTGTGGCCCGACCCCACCAAGGTCCGCGGCGTCTACACCGACTCGATCGCCTACTCGCTGAAGTCGCTCCTGTCCTATGTGGAGACCTACGGCGACGACGATCTCGTGCTGGTCTTCCTCGGCGACCACCAGCCGGCGCCCATCGTCGCCAGCCAGGAAGGCAGCCGGGACGTGCCGATCAGCATCGTCACCCGGGACCAGGCCGTCATGAACCGGATCGACGGCTGGGGCTGGCAGAACGGCATCAACCCGGCCCCGGACGCACCGGAGTGGAAGATGGACACCTTCCGCGACCGGTTCCTCGACGCCTACGGACCGAAGAGCGACACGGACAAGTCGGCAGCGCCCCACCGGTGACACACCGCTATATTCGGCCGGTGACCGCCTACGACGATCTTTTCGAGCACCTGGACACCTCGACGCTGCCGGCGCGGCAGCAGCGGATCCTGGTCGCGATCCGGGACTGGGTGGTCCGGTACGGGTACTCGCCGAGCACCCGCCAGATCGGCGACACGGTCGGACTGCGCTCGACCTCGTCGGTGTCGAAGCACCTGGCAAGCCTGGAGGAGAAGGGCTTCCTGCGGCGAAGCGAGACGGTGTCCCGGCCGATCGACGTGCGCGCGTTCCTGCAGCAGCCGGTCGATCGGGAGACAGCCGAGGACTCGGTGCCGGTCCCGGTGGTCGGCGACATCGCCGCCGGCGTTCCCATCGCGGCCGAGGAACACGTCGACGACATCATGACGCTCCCCCGCGAACTCACCGGCCGGGGCAACGTCTTCGGCCTCCGAGTCCGCGGCGACTCGATGATCGACGCCGCCATCTGCGACGGCGACATCGTCGTGATCCGCCAGCAACACGAGGCCCACACCGGCCAGATCGTCGCCGCCATGATCGACGGCGAGGCCACGGTCAAGGTGTACCGGCGCACCGGCGGCCACGTCTACCTCGAACCACGCAACCCGAACTACGACGTCATCGACGGCGACCACGCGGTCGTGCTGGGCATCGTCGTGTCGGTACTACGCAGCGTCTGAGCAGACCCTGAGGGTCCGGATCGACTGCCAGATGATCAGGGCCAGCACGGCCGCGCTGCCGGCGAACGCGACCACCGCGGCCATGTTCGTGCCAAGCAACACGGCGGTGGAGTGTCCGCCTGCCACGTTCATCGCCACCGCGAGGCCGCCGCAGACGACCGCGCCTGCCGTGCCGGTCAGGCCGATCGCCCGTGTGACGCGGCGTGGGGGCACGCTGCGCAGGAAGGTGGCGACGAGCAGCACGATCGCCGCCAGACCGACGAGTGCGGTCACCACGTCCTGCAGTCTGGCCAGCGCCACGACGAGACCCGGGGCCGCGGGGTCGAAACCACGGCGCACCAGGCCGCTCGACCACAGCAGGTCCCAGCCGAAGAGCATCGCGGGGAACACCAACGTGAACAGCAACGCCGAGTGCCGGCCCTGGCGGGCGGTCAACTCGTCCTGAAAGGACGGTGCGACCTCGCCGACGGCGCCGAAGTCACGCACGGCCCTGGCGGCCGCCTGCTCGGGTGGCAGGCCGTCTGCCCGGTAGGCGTCGGCGGCGTCCATCAGCCCAGCACGTGCCTCGGCGATCATGCCTCGGCGTGTCCGCTGTGGACCCCGCAGTGCGCGTTCGAGCGCCGCCACGTGGCTGGTGATCGGGTCCGCCGTCCTCATGCCGTGCCCGTCGCGGGGCGCAGCACGGCCTCTACCACCGCCGTGAACTCGCTCCATTCCGCCCGCTGCGTGGCCAGCGCGTGCCGTCCGGCACGAGTGAGGGTGTAGGTGCGTCGTTCGCGGCCGCCGACGGTGCTCCACGAGCCGGACAGCAGCGCCGCCCGTTCCAGTCTGCGCAGCGCCGGATAGACGGTGCCGGTCGGCAGGTCCAGCGCGCCGCCGCTGCGGTTCTGCAGCGCCTCGATGATCGCGTAGCCGTGCAGCGGACCGTCCTCGATCACGGCGAGGATCAGCCCGTCCAGGTGGCCGTGGACGGCAGCGGGTTTCATAGGTAGGGATTCTACCGAAGCGTGGCGGGGAAGCGTCGGGGACAGAATCAGGGGAAGCCCTGATGTACCGGTAGGAAGACTACATATAACGTCCCGGGACATGGACACACTCGTTCGACCGGCGGAAGCCGAGCGCCGGCCCCGGCTCTCGCTGTTGGTCCTCCGGATCCTGGTCACCGCCTACCTCGTGGCCGTGCTCGGCCAACCCGTGCTGGCTGGGTTGTTCCTCACCGGGGACGTCGACGCGATCTCGGTGCACGCCGCCGTCGGCTCCGCGCTGGCCGCGTTCGGGATGGTGCTCATCGCCGCGTCGCTGGTCTACGTCCTGCGGCGCGGCCGGCTGTGGGTGCTGCCGGCGATGGTCGTGCTGTTCCTCTCGGTCGGCCTGCAGGTCGGCATGGGGTACGCCCGCACGCTGCAGATCCACATCCCGCTGGGGGTCGCGATCGTGACGTCGGTGGTGCTGCTGGCCATCTGGGTGTGGTCACCGTCAGCCGCTCGTCCCAGGGGAGGTGCGCGATGAGCCGCCTGTCACGCCGGTCGTTCCTCGGGTTGCTCGGCGTCGCCGGCGCGGCCGTCGCCGGCTGCGGGCTGGGCAGCGCGTCAGGCCAGACCGGGGAACAGCTCACCAGCGCACTCCCGCTGCCGAAACCGTTCCGCGTGCCGCTGCCGGTCCCGCCGGTGGCGAAGCCGATGGGCAAGGACCTCTACCAGATCACCCAGCGGATGGCCCAGGCCGAGATCCTGCCCGGCGTCCGCACGCCGATCCTGGGCTACGACGGCATCTTCCCCGGCCCGACGATCGAGACCCGGCGGGGCCGGCCCGTGATCGTCCGGCACCGCAACGAGTTACACGTGCCCACGGTCGTGCACCTGCACGGCGGACACACCCCGCACGAGCACGACGGCTGGCCACTGGACCTCGTGCTGCCGGTCGGGAACACCCGCGACTGGCGCTCCGGCCACGGGCTGACCGGCGACACCGTCGAGGGCGAGCGCGACTACCGCTATCCGATGGACCAGCGGGCGGCCACGCTCTGGTATCACGACCACCGCATGGACTTCACCGGCCCGGCGGTCTACCGAGGACTCGCCGGCTTCCACCTGGTCCGCGACGAGATCGAGGACGCGCTGCCCCTGCCCAGCGGCGACCGCGAACTGCCGCTGATGATCTGCGACCGCGCCTTCGCCGAGGACGGTTCGTTCCGCTATCCCAGCCTGGACCAGGAGATGCGGTCGGTGCCGGGCGTCGAGGACGAGTGGATGGAAGGCGTTCTCGGCGATGTCGTGCTCGTCAACGGCGCACCGTGGCCGGTCCACGAGGTCGACGCGGCCCGCTACCGCCTCCGACTGCTGAACGCCTCGAACGCGAGGCGCTACCGAATCGCGCTCACCGTGCCGAACGGCCCCGACCTGCCACTGACCCAGATCGGTTCCGACGGCGGCCTGCTCGCCGCACCCGTCCGGCACCAGGCGATCGAGATGGCGCCTGCGGAGCGGTTCGACGTGGTCGTGGACTTCTCCGAACTGCCGGTCGGCACCGAGGTCACGATGGTCAACGGCCTCGGCTCGGGCGGCACGGCCAACGTGATGCGGTTCACAGTGGTGCGTCAGGCGGCCGACGACAGTCGGATTCCCGATCGCCTGGCCGAGTTCGAACGCCTCACCCCGCCACCCGGCGCACCGGTACGCACCTTCAGGTTCACCCGTGGCCGGACGAACGACCACACGGGCTGGACGATCAACGGCAGGCCGTTCCACCCGGCGACCTCCCTCGCCGACTCACGGCTGGGGGAAGTGGAGACCTGGCGCTTCGTCTCCGACGTGCACCACCCCGTCCACGTCCACCTCGACCCGTTCCAGGTCCTCCGCCGCAGCGGCCGCGCACCCCGCCCGTACGACACGGGATGGAAGGACACCGTCGACGTGCGACCGGCCGAGGTCGTCGAGGTCGCGGTGCGGTTCACCGACTACCGGGGCGCCTTCGTCATGCACTGCCACAACCTGGAACACGAGGACATGGCCATGATGGCGACGGTCACGGTGAGCTGAACACGCCTGGTGGGCAGGATGTCGGTATGAAGATGCATGCCGGCCAGCTGACCGTGTCGCCGACGACGGTGCGCGAGTTGGTGGACGAACAGTTCCCCGAGTGGCGTGGCCTGCCCGTCGAACCGGTCGTCGCGGAGGGGACGGTCCACGCGATCTTCCGCGTCGGCGCGCGGTACGCGGCCCGGTTTCCGTTGGAGCCGAAGGACATCGGGTCCGTGCGGCGGTCCCTTCAGTCCGAGGTGGACGCGGCGCGCGAACTGGTCGGGCGGACGCGGTTCGCCACGCCGGAGCCGGTCGCGCTGGGTGAGCCGGGCGCCGGCTACCCGCTCCCCTGGTCGGTGCAGACCTGGCTGCCGGGGATTCCCGCCACCGTCGAGGATCCGGGTGGATCCGTCGCGTTCGCGCACGACCTGGCGGAGTTCGTCCTCGGGGTGCGGGCGATCGACACACGGGGCCGGACGTTCGGCGGCGGCGGGCGGGGCGGTGATCTACGGTCGCACGACAGCTGGATGCGGACGTGCTTGCGCAACAGCGAGCCTTTCCTGGACGTGCCGCCCCTGCGCCGGTTGTGGGACATCATGCGGGACCTCCCCCGCGCCACGCCGCACGACGTGATGTGCCACGGCGACCTGATCCCCGGCAACGTGCTGGTGTCCGGCGGCCGCCTGACCGGGGTGATCGACGTCGGCGGGCTGGGACCGGCCGACCCCGCGCTGGACCTCGTGGGCGCCTGGCACCTCCTGGAGGACGGTCCGCGACAGGCCTTCCGGACCGCACTCGGCTGCGGCGACCTCGAGTGGGAGCGTGGCAGGGCGTGGGCCTTCGAACAGGCGATGGGACTTGTCTGGTACTACGCCGAGAGCAACCCGGTCATGAGCGAACTGGGACGCCGCACACTGGCCCGCATCACGGCGGACACGTCTTGGACCTGATCTTGCGTGACTAATCCTGGATATGTAGTGTCCAGATATGCGGATGAGCGAGGGTGTCGAGTGGGCGCTGCACAGCTGCCTCAACCTGACCTGGCTGCCGGCCGGGCAGGCGGTGCCGGCGGCGAAGTTGGCCGCCTACTACGAGCTGCCCGCCGCCTACCTCAACAAGCAGCTGCAGGCCCTGGCTCGTGCCGGCATCGTCTCTTCGACGCCGGGACCGCGCGGGGGCTTCCGGCTCGCGCGGAGCCCGGAGAAGATCACACTGCTCGACGTGGTCGTCGCCATCGAGGGGGGCGACGAGGCCTTTCGCTGTGAGCAGTTGCTCAAGCAGGGGCCGGGTGCCGACGCGGCCGTCGACTATCGGCAGGCGTGCCTCGTCTCGCAGGCCATGCGGCGCGCCGACCTGGCCTGGCGGCGGGAGCTGGCGGGCCAGACGCTGGCCGACCTGAAGGCCCAGGTCGAGAAGACCTACCGGCGACCCCCAACAACACCGTGAACCGGTTCACCGCACTCGGAGTCTGAAGCAGCCCTTCCCGTACGGAAGGGCTTTGTTTAGGGAGATATTCTAGATGTCAACTATCCAGAATAGTGTTCGCGGTCAGGTCTGGCTGCCGGGTCAGCCCGGGTTCGACGAGGTGCGGCGGCCGTGGAACCTCGCGATCGAGCAGCCGGTGATGGCGGTGGTCGAGGCGGCCGACGCCGATGACGTCGCCGCGCTCGTCCGTTTTGCCCGCGACGCGAACCTGAGCATCGCCACCCAGCCCAACGGGCACGGCGCCACCGGCCGCGCGGACGGCACGATCCTGCTCCGCACCCGCAAGCTCGACTCTCTGCACGTCGACCCCGGTGCCCGGCGCGCTCGTGTCGGTGCGGGGGTGCCGTCCGGCCGGCTCCAGGCGGCCGTGGCGCCCCACGGTCTGACCGCGCTGCCCGGCAGCTCCCCCGTCGTCAGCGTCACCGGTGTCGCCCTCGGTGGCGGGCTGAGCTGGTTCGGCCGCGCCCACGGCTGGGTCGCCGACAGCGTCACCGCCTTCGACGTCGTCGATGCCGACGGGCGGCAGCGGCACGTCACCGCCGACACCGACCCCGACCTGTTCTGGGCCCTCCGCGGCGCGGGCGGCGACTTCGCGATCGTCACCGCACTCGAACTCGCCCTCCACCCCGCGCCACACCTGTACGGCGGCCGCGTCCTGTGGACCGGCGACCACGCACCGGCGGTCATGGACGTCTTCCGGGAGATCACCGCCACCGCACCGAACGAGCTGACCGTCTGGCTGGACCTGCTGCACTTCCCTGGCGCCGACCCGATGGTCGCGCTCGACGCCACCTACCTCGGCGCCGAGCGCGACGCACGCGAGCTGCTCGCCCCGCTGGACCGGCTCCCCCAGCCACTGTCCGACAGCCGACGGATCATGCCGGTCTCCGAACTTGGCTCGATCACCTCGGAACCGACGGATCCGAGCCCGGGCCTGTCGCGCGGCGAACTGCTCACGGAGCTGACCGACACCACGGCCAAGGCGCTGCTGGCCGACCCGATCGCGCCACTGCTCAGCGTTCAGGTCCGCCACCTCGGCGGCGCGTTCACCCAGCCGTCCGACAGCCCGCACGGCCCGCTCACCGAGCCGTACATGCTTTACCTGTTCGGCATTCCCACCGACCCGGCCGCCGTCACCGCCAAACAGCAGGCACTCGCCGAGGCACTCCCGACCAGCGGCCGCAAGCCCTTCACGTTCCTCAACCCCGGCGAGACGGTCGCGGACGCCTTCGCGCCCGAGGTGATCACGCGCCTGCGCGACATCAAGCACGGCAACGACCCGGAAAATCTGTTCCGGAGCAACTTTCCGCTCGCCTAGATTGACCCGCATGGCTGAGTTCGAGATCGACGAGGACCGGACAAGGGTGGACCGGGACGTGCTCTGGGAGTTCCTGTCCACCAAGGCCTACTGGGGACGCTTCCGCGACCGCGCGAAGGTGGAGCGGCAGCTCGATGGCGCGTGGCGGGTGGTCGCCGCCTATCGCACCTCCGACGGCGCCATGATCGGGTACGCACGCGCCGTCTCCGACGGGGAGGCACAGGCCTACCTGGCCGACGTGTTCGTGGTCGAACAGGCCCGCGGGCTGGGCATCGGCAAGGCGCTCGTGCACGCCATGATCGAGGAAGGACCGGGCCCGTACTTCCGGTGGATGCTGCACACGCTCGACGCGCACGAGCTCTACCGGAAGTTCGGGTTCGCCGAACCGGACGGCACCTACATGGAACGCAAGGGCCGCAACAACGAGGTGTTCGGCACAGCTACCAACGAAGCGGCAGCGTTGCCAGAAACGCCGTGAGCTTGTCCGCGATGAGTTGGTGGTCGCGTAGTGACGGGTGCCAGTGGCAGCCGAGATAGTCGAGACCGTCGTAGTGCCAGTGGCGGACCCGGTTGTCGCCTGCCGCGTTGCGTTCCTGGACGATCTGGCGGGTCAGGTCGGTCAGTGCCGTGGTGTTGGACATGTGCGTCGCGGTCACCACGACGTACGTGCGGGGCCCGTACCTGGCGCGGATCTTGTCCAGGAAGCCGTGGTAGGCGGTGCGGTACGCGGCGGCCAGGCTCTCCGGGGTCCACGCCTCGCCGGGGTTGATCGCGGTCGAGAAGTCGTTGATGCCCAGCCCGATCACCACGACCTGCGGCCGCCAGCTCCTCGGTTTCGGCCACACGTCGCCGTCCACGCTCAACAGTGCGCGGTCGTAGTAGGTGCGGTAGCTCGTGCCCGGCTCGCCGCCGTTGTAGTTACGTACCACGCCACGGCCGGAGAACGCGTTGAGCTGGTAGTCGGCGTCGAGCCGGTCCGCGGTGAGGGCGCCGAAGCTGAGGTCGGCGTTGGTGGTCCGGTGCACCTCCTCCCCCGTGCACTCGCGGGTGTTCGACATGTTGCCGTAGCCGGCGGTGTAGGAGTCGCCGATGTACTCGATCTGGCGGCTCCTGGCGCGCGGGCCGCCGAGGAGGGCACCGCCGGGACCGGCCACGAAACCACCGAACTCACTGACCGCCCACGGGCTTTCGGAACGCTTGACGAGTCGGACGTCGTGCACGCCGGCGGGGAGGTTCCTGACCCAGTGCGTGGTCTGACCGGGCATCACGAGGGTGACCACGGTCGTGCCGTCGATCTGGACGTCGTAGTCGGCGGCCGCGTCGTTGAGGACGATTCCCACTGCCGTACCACGGAAACGGCCCTCGAAGTAGACGCCCGGCCAGCTGTACCGCTGTGCCCCGTCCGCCAACACCGTGCGGCCGGCCGAATGGACCAGCGGCCGGGGTGTCGCTTCTACGGTCGGCGCCAACAGCGGGGCGACCAGGAAAGCCGCCAGAGCGGCGGTCACGCGTAAAGATCGCACGAAGCTCTCCTTCCCGGGTAAACCACGAAATCATCCAAAATGCTCACCAGTGCGACTGAGCATTCACGCGTTTCACAATATGTGCGGGGTACCGTAGAATTCTGAACCGGTACACCCTGCTAGCTGTCTTTCAGACTACTTCCTTTCTGCGCGAAGACGAGAGGACTCGATGATGCGTCCTGTCCGGTCAAGACCATTGCGCTGGCTCACCGTCGTGGGAATGGCGGCCGCGCTGGTCACGTGGGTGCCCGCGGAGCAGGCCCAGGCGGCCGTCGCTTTCACCAGCACCATCGTCAACCAAGGGAACAACAACTGCACCACTGTGCCCGGCGGCGCCCCCACCAGCGCCCTGCAACTCACCCAGTCGTCGTGCAACGGTGGCACGAGCCAGTCGTTCGCGTTCACTCAGGTGTCCGGTGACGTCTATTCGATCGGGACATTGACGGCCGGAAGCTGTATCGACATCTCCGGCGCGTCCAGCGGTGACAACGCGGCCGTAATACAGTACGCGTGCCATTCCGGGACGAACCAACAGTTCCGGCTGGCGCCGGTCAGTGGTGGCAACACGTTCAACGTCGTGGCGGTCAGTTCCGGGAAGTGCGTCGCGCCGTCCGGGGACAGCTCCGCGAACAACATCACGCTGGTGCAGCTGCCCTGTTCCACCGCGACCAGCCGCGTCTGGCGGATTCCCAACTACACCAGCGGTCCCGGCGGCGGGGCCACGTTCGCGAACCCGTTGGTCGCGCGTGGACCGGACCCGTGGCTCCAGTACTACAACGGTTTCTACTACCTGGCGACGACCACGTGGAACCGGACGATCACCATGCGCAAGTCGCGCACGCTGGCCGGGCTGACGAGCGCGCCGGAGACCGTCATCTTCAACCTCACCAGGCCCAACGGCGCGGGCACCATGTGGGCGCCGGAGTTCCACCTGCTCAACGGACCCAACGGGCAGCGCTGGTACTTCTACTACACGGCCGGCCGGGAGCCGTTCGACCTCGGCAGCCAGCGTATCCACGTGCTGGAGAGCGCCGGGCTCGACCCGATGGGGCCGTACACGTTCAAGGCCGACATGCTGGACCCGCAGCAGGACAACACGTGGGAGCTCGACCCGAGCATCCTGCAGCTGAACGGCCAGCTCTACCTGCTCGGCACGTTCTACAACGGATCGCAGCCGAACTTCATCCGGCCGCTGTCCAACCCGTGGACCGCGAGCGGCACCCGGCGCATCCTGTCCACGCCGACCTTCAGCTGGGAAACCGTTGGCGGTGCGGTCAACGAGGGCGCGGAGGTCATCCAGCGCAACGGCAGGACCTTCATCGTGTTCTCGGCCAGTCACTGCTCCACTCCCGACTACAAGCTCGGCATCCTGACCTACAACGGCGGCGACCCGTTGCAGCAGTCGTCGTGGGTCAAGTCCAGTCAGCCGGTCTTCCAACGCAACAACGCCGCCGGCGTGTTCGCCCCAGGACACAACGGGTTCTTCAAGTCCCCTGACGGCACGGAGGACTGGATCGTCTACCACGCCAACAGTTCCGCGAACGGTGGCTGCGACATGAACCGCAGCACCCGCGCGCAGAAGTTCACCTGGAACGCCGACGGCACCCCGAACTTCGGCACCCCGGCAGCAGCGGGCACCAGACTCCCGGTCCCCTCGGGCGAACCAGCAAGCTAACCCCGCGAGTCTCGCTTCCGGCCCCCGCGAGTCGCGCGTTCGGCCCCTGCGAGTTACGTTTTCGGGAACGCCCCGCGCGTACACGAAAACGAAACTCGGGGGTGCTGACCGCGAGACTCGCGGGGGCTGAACGCGAGACTCGCGAGTCAACTGACCACGATGCGGTCTAGGTCGGGGGCCCATCCTGTTGGGTTGGCCACGCGGATCGTGTTCGTGCCGGCTGTCAGTGTCAGGGTTGTTGTTACCGAGCCGACTGTGTTCCAGCCGCCTGTGCTCGGGGTGTTCACCGTTGTCGCCGCGCCGCCGTTGACGCTCACGGTCAGTGAGCGGTTCTCGCCGGACGCGTAGTGGATCGCGACCTGGTGGGCGCCCGCCGTGGCGGTGACGTTGTTGAACTGCAGGTAGTTCGCCGTGCCGTTGCCGACGTAGCCCACCACCGCGCCGCCGGACGCACCGGACGCGGTCCGCACGGCCGCCTGCCCGCCGAGCGTGTTGCCGCTCGCCTCCGCCTCGTACGAGGTGCCGGACGAGCCACCACCGCTGAGCCGCCAGTACACCGTGTACCGCTGGCCGTGGGTGGCGTAGTACGGCAGCAGCGTGACCGCGCCCGTGCTGGCCGTGCCGGTGAAACGCAACGGGTTCGCACTGTCCTGGACGAGCGTGCCCGTCTGCAACGTGGGCAGCGCGTTCAGGTTCGTCGTGCCGTACTGCCCGGCCAGCACGATCGCACCGTACTTCGCCGCGCCGACATTGCCGTCGTCGTTGGCACGCGGGAAGGTCAGCGTCGCCGGCACCGACACGTCCACGACGTCGCCGGACGCCCACACCCGGTCGATCGTCGCGTACGTGCCTGGCGTGGTGGCGCCCTGTGCGACACCGTTGACCCGGACCACCGCCCCGGATGTCCACTTCGGAATGCGGACCTTGAGCGCGATGTGCCCGGCACCGGTGATGGTGAGGCGTGTACTCGGTGACGTCGGGTACGTGGTCTCCTGCCGCACCGTGATCCCGCGTCCCGGCCAGGTCAGCACGGACGGGATGAACAGGTTCACGTACAACGTCTCGCCGGAGTGGAAGTAGATGCTGTCGGCGAACTTCACCTGGGACTCCATGGCGGAGCCGTGGTCGCAGGTGAAGTTGTTGTAGTCGTTGGAGTAGGTCTTGATGCCGCCGGCACGCAACGGGTTGTAGTACGTGACGTACCCGCGCGCGGAGTTGGGATCCTGCTCACCGAGGATCTGGTTGTACAGTCCCAGCTCGTAGTAGTCCATGTACTCTGCGGTGTTCGGGAACGTGAAGAACAGCTGCCTGGTCAGCTTGAGCATGTTGTAGGTGTTGCAAACCTCGCACGTGCTGTCCGACAGCTGGCTCGCGATCGCGTCCGGGGTCTGGAAGTACTCGCCGTTGGAGTTGCCGCCGATCACGTACGTGTGGTGGTCGATGACGATCCGCCAGAAGTTGACCGCGATGTCCCGGTAGCGGGTGTTCCCGGTCGCGTGGTACTCCCGGATCGCCCCGATGATCTTGGGGATCTGGGTGTTGGCGTGGAAGCCGGCGAGCCGGTCCTGGTTGGCGGCCAACGGGTCGAGGATCTGCGCGTGGTCGAACCGCTGTGCCGCGGTCAGGTGGTCCGCGGTGCCCGTGACCTGGTACAGATTGGCCAGCACCTCGGGCATGCCGCCGAACTCGGTACGCAGGACCTGCTGCATCTGACTGGTGGACAAGGGATCCGTCCGTGCCTTGACCCACGCGGCCTTGCGCAGCAACACGTCCATCGCCTGCTGGTTGCCCGTCAGCTGGTACTGGTCGAGCAGGCCCGCGTAGATCTTGTGCAGCGTGTAGTACGGCGCCCATACCGAGCCGCCGCTTTCCAGGCGGTCGAAGAAGTTCTCCGGGAAGGCGGACAGGTAGCCGGTGCGGAAGCCCTGCGCCGGCGACCTGGCCTGGCAGGCGGCCAGCGCGTTGACCAGGTAGTCGCCCTTGGTCTTGTACTGCACATCGCCGGTGTTCGCGTAGGCCATCGCCAGCCCGGAAAGCAGGTGACCGGTCGAGTGTCCACGTAGCTCGGTGGTCGGGCTTTCCCAGCCACCACACGGTTGCGCGGAGCTGGACAGTCCGGCGTTCGTGCGGAAGGTGTGCAGCAGGCGGTCGGCGTCGACGAACCGGAAGTACGCCAGCTGACGGTTCATGTTGTCCAGGAACGGGCCTGGGGACAGGCGCACCGCGCTCAGCGGGAACGGGAACACGGACACGCCGACGTCGGTGCGGTCCGCGGTGGCCGTGCCGGCCAGTGCCGGTGTCAGGGCCGCGCCGGCCGTGATGGTGCCGGCGGCCTTGAGCAGGGTACGTCTGTCGAAGAATGACTCGCGCATCGTCGCGCCTTTCAGAACAGGAAACTGCCGTAGAGGCCGTTCAGGATCGCGTTCTTCTGACTCTGGTTGAAGTGGGTGTTCGGGTAGTTGTAGAAGGACGCGGACATCGGTGTGCCGTCGGTGGACGTGGAGTCCGGCAGGCCGAACGCGTGGCCCAGCTCGTGGACCATGCCGCCGTACCACCGGTTCATCGGCCCGTTGATACCCGCGGCCCCGTCCGCGTCGTGCTGGCAGAGGATGACCCAGCCGTTCCCGCCACCGCCGCCCGCGCCAGGGCCTTCGGCGATGACCTCCCCGACGTTGATCCACCGGTTGTCCGGCGCCCCGATGTTGAACCTGCGCAGCAGCTCCTGCTGCATGTTGAACACGGACCACCAGTAGCGGTCCGGGCCGTTCGGCGTGTTCTCGTACCAGCTCTTGACGTGCTCGCCGGTCACGACCTGCACCACGGGTTCGTTGAGTCGGAACGTCCTGCCCAGCTCCTGCTGGTAGTACCGCTGCGCCTCACGCATCACGGCGGCGATGCCGTCCGGGTAGCGCTGGTCGTAGGGCACGTCGGACGGGCGCAGCAGCCATACCCGAACAGTCCTGGTCGGCGGGTCCTGTGTCCCGCCGCCGCTCGGGTAGCCGGCGAGCCGCCAGACCCGGCTGCCCGCGGTGGAACACGGCAGTTGGACCAGCTGGGTGTTGCTCGCCGGGTTGTCGCCCGATGGCGCGACGCACTTCCCGGAGCCGACCGCCACCAGCTGGAAGGTGGTGGCGCTCACGGACCGCAGCCGGAACTGCTGGTTCGTGCCGGTGTGGCACGCGTACTGGATCACCGCCGCACCGTCCGAACCGGACGCTCCGTTGATGTCCACGCAGCTGCCCGAGGTCAGCGTGCGGACGTTGTAGGTGTCGTCGCTGCCGGCCAGCGGGGTGAACGTGAACGACTGGCTGGCACTGGAGTCGCAGGACGTCTGGGTCAGCCGCAGTGCGCTGGTGCCGGCACCGCCGGGGACGGTGGCGCAGTTGCCGTTGCCCTGGTTGGCCACCGTGCTGGTGAACGTGGTCGCCGCGGCCGCGGTCCCCGCGGACAACACCGAGAGCATGCCGGCCACGAGGCACAGCACGATAAGGAGTGGACGCATCATCGAGTCCTCTCGAAATGTTAGCGCTAACATTTAGTGGATAGAAGCCGTCCCGGGACACGGGCCGGCGCTCTCGCGTGGCGGATCAGGTCAGTTGGATGTAGTCCAGCTCGGCGAAACCGGTGGCACCGTTGAAGAAGGGCGCGCCCTTGGCCAGCCGGATCACGTTGTAGCCGGCACGGAGGTTGACCGTCGTGGAGACCGTGCCGAACTGGGCCCAGCCGGCGGTCGGCGGATAGCTCACCGTCGACCAGCCGCCGCCGTTGGAGGCCAGGCCGTGGGTCGCTGTCGCGCCGGTCCCGTTCGCGTAGCCGATCGCCATCGTGTAGGCGCGTGCGGTGGGCACGTTCACGATGAAGTCCACGTAGCTGTCACTGCGTGGGTCACCGGCGTTGTCGATGCGCCCGACGTAGCCGCCGTTGGAGGCGGTCGAGTTCGTCAACCGCTGCGCGCGGAACACTGAGGCGTTCTCCGCCTCGTACCGCTGCTGGAAGGCGGGCACACCGCTGGTGGGCTGGACCACGAGGTGGTATGCGCTCGTCGCGGACATGTTCGGCACCGGCACCGTGATCTGGCCGTTGGCGACCGTGACGGTGGTGTTGGAGATCGTGGTCGGCGCGGTCACCGCGGTGAAGCGACCCGACGACGGCGTCGACTCCAGGGTGACCCGGACACTCGACCCCAGCGCGCCGAGGCCGGTGAGTTGGACGGAGTTGGTGCCCGACTCGTCGCCGAACACGACGTCCACGCGCCGCCTCGTGGCGTCGTAGGAGGCGAACCCGTCGATCCCGGTCTGCGCGGGCGGGGTCGTGGTCACCATCCGGCCGGCCATGTCTCCGTACCACTTGTAGAGCCACCATGTGCCGGTCGGCTGGTTGTTGACCGTCAGGCCGTTGACCGTCCCGTACTCGAACCAGAACGCGCGGTCCGCGGCCCACACGTTGGCACGCTCGAGCTTCGCGATGTAGTTGGCGACCCGGCCGGGCACGTCGACCTCGTCGGTCCAGGCGTACTCGTTGATGAAGATCGGTCGCGGGCTGATGCCGAGCGACGACTCCAGCGAGCGGTAGGCGGCGACGTTCCCGGCGATCGACGCGCTGGAGTGGTTCAGCTCGTGCCAGATCACGAGGTCCGGCACGGTGTTGGTGTTGCGTGCGTTCGTCAGGAACGCGCGCATCCGGTTGGCGTCCCAGCCCGCGTACCCGGGGCCGGCGACGGGGGTGGTGGTGTCGCGGGTCCGGATGCGTTGGACGGTCCTCGTCCAGCCCGCGTTGAAGTCACCGGCGGCCGCGGTGTTCCAGGTCCAGTCCGGCTCGTTCCAGATCTCCCACGCCACCACGTTGCTGACCGAGGTGGCGGCCAGCCGCCGCGACACCATCGTGTCCACCTTGGACAGCCAGTCGTCCCAGCTGACCCACTGGTACGGGAAGTTCGGGTAGATGTCCGGCATGCGGATCACCTGGGCGGCGCCGACCCGGTCAGCCTGCGGGGCGACCAGCAGGGCGTCGCCCCCGGGGGGTTGCCCGTTGGGCCGCTGCCCGACACCGGGCGGTGGCTGGGTCAGTGTGTGCATCTTGATGGGCAGCAGCGTGCTGTCGGCCGGCCGGTTGTTCTCGGCCAGCGCGTACAGCCCGCCGGACGCGGCGTGCGTGACCGGCCGGAACGGGGCAGCCACGTTGACCACCAGCGTATGGCCCGCTGCCTGGGCCGGTAGTGCGGACAGGAGTGCGGCCGACATGGCGACCGCGACGGCGATCCCGAGGGCTCGTCGTGACATCGGGTACCTCACCTACATGCAGGGTTGCAGGGGCTACCTCGTGGCGGCGACCGGGAGCCAGACCCGCATCGGGCCTGGTTTCCGGTTGCCCCACAGGAAATACGGGATGGCGGTGAAGGCGAGCGGGCCGCCGCGCTCCTCGGTGTCGACACCGGACGAGTACAGCTCGTCCGACGCGGGTGGGGAGACCGTGCCGCCCGCGATGAGCGTGCGCGGGACGTCCGGCAACCGACCGGTCATGATCGGCGCGGTCGGGTCGATCCGCACGTCCTCCAGCGTGACGCCGTCCGGCAGGTCGGCCTGCTCCAGCGCGTAGACGAGCGGCCCTCTGGCCAGCGCGACACAGCCACGGACGGCGTCGATCCTCGGGTGCGGGCGGACGACGCGGGGCGGCATGGGCAGGTCGAGAATGACGGTGGCGCCGGCGGACCAGTCCCGGCGCACCTCGGCGTAGCCGTCGCCGGCGGCGACCGGCTGGCCGTCGATCCGGGCTTCGGTGGCCCAGCTGGGAATCCGCAGCGCCAGCGTGATCAGCGCGGGCGTGGTCACGGTCAGCTCGACCCGGCCGTCCCACGGGTACTCGGTGCGTACGGCGACGTGGACGTCCACCCCGTCCACGGTGGTGCGCAGCTCGCCGGCGGCGTACAGGTGAACCTGGAGTCCACTGTGGTCGGCGGTGACGGCGTAGCCGGACAGGGAAGCCAGCAGCCGGGCCAGGTTGGGCGGGCAGCACGAGCACGAGTACCACGGCAGGCGGCCCGACGGCGCGTCCTCGTGCGAACCGTCATGTCCGGTGCGCAGGTGCAGGGTGTTGGAGTAGAAGAAGTGCGTGCCGTCCAGGGCGGTCGAGCCGGCGATCACGTTGTACAGCGCCTGTTCCATCTCGTCGCCGTACCTCGCCTCCCCGCTGGCCAGCAGCATCCGCCAGTTCCAGTGGAAACCCGCGATCGCGGCACACGTCTCGCCGTACGCGCGGTCGGGCGGCAGCTCGTAGGGGTCGCCGAACGCCTCGTCGCGGTGCCGCGATCCCTGCGCGCCCGTGAGGTAGGTCTTGGCGCCGTACGCGTCGTCCCACAGCCGGCGCGCGGCGGCCAGCAGCTCCTCGTCGTGTGTCTCCACGGCGACGTCCACGACGCCGGCGAGCAGGTACAGCTGCCGCACCACATGCCCGGCCACCCCGTCCGCCTCCCGCACCGGCACGTGGTCCTGGAGGTAGGCCGCACCGAAGTGTTCGTCGTTGAGCAACCCGTGCCCACGCAGGTCCACGAACCGCTTGGCCTGGTCCAGGTACGGCCGGTGACCCGTCACCCGGTACAGCTCCACCAGCGCGGTCTCGATCTCCGGGTGCCCGTCGACGTCGTCGACCTTGCTGAACCGCTCGACGATCAGGTCGGCGAAGCGGCGGGCGACCGTGACGACCTCCGCGCCGACGCCGGCACGGGCCGCGGCCACAGCGGCCTGGACGAGATGTCCGGCGCAGTACAGCTCGTGGCTCCAGTGCATCTTCCGCCACCGCTGGTCCGGTTCGACCAGCGTCAGGTACGAGTTGAGGTAGCCGTCCTCGCCCTGCGCCTTGGCCAGCAGTGCCGCCGTGGTGTCCACAAAGGCCCGTAGTTCGGCGTCGTCCGGCGACCGGCCCAGCTGCCATGCCGCGGCCTCGAGGGTCTTGTAGACGTCGGAGTCCGCGAACCACATGTTCTGGAACTCGCCGTCTGCCTCGCCGGTGACGCGGCGCAGGTTGTCCAGCGCGCCCGCGGCGTCGAGTTGGCCGATGCAGTACGGCAGCGACCGGGTGGCGTTGCGCCGCTGCCAGGCGCCGAGGAAGCCGTCGGAGGCGAACGTGAGGTCGGTCAGCGGAAGTGGCCGGAGCGTCGAGATCGCGTCGGGCGTGGGGTGGACGGGTCCGGTCATCGTGGCTCCTTCAGCCCTTCAGGGCGCCCGAGGTGAAACCGCGTACGTAGTACCGTTGCAGGATCAGGAAAACCGCCACGCACGGCAATGCGGAGGTAACGACACCCGCCTGCAGTGCACCGAAGTCGACCGAGCCGAGGTTGCCGGACTGGAGGTTGAACAACGCGACCGGGAGCGTGAACTTCTCCCCGTCGGTGAGGAAGATCAGCGGCGCGACGAACTCGTTCCACGACGCGAGGAACGAGAACAACGCGATGGTGACGATGCCGGGCAGTGCGCCACGCAGCAGCACCCGCCGCAACGCGCCGCTCACCGTGCAGCCGTCGATGAGCGCCGCCTCCTCCAGCTCGACCGGCAGCGCCTCGAACGAGTTGCGCATCATGAACAGGCCGAACGGCAGCTGGAGCACGGCCATCACGAGCCCGAGACCGATGAGCGAGTTCTGCAGGCCGAGCCAGCCGAGCAGGATGTACAGCGGAACGAGGATCGTCGTGTACGGCACCATGAGGATCGACAGCGTGACCAGGAAAAGCAGGTTCCGTCCGGGAAACGCGAGCCGCGCCATGGCGTAGCCGCCCAGCGTCGTGGTCACGACGGTGACGACCACCGCGACCACCGCGACGACCGTCGTGTTGAACAGGTAGAGGCCCAGGCCACCGCCGTAGACGGCGAGCCGGCGGTAGTTGTCGACGCCGTCACCGCTGACCGACGAGTACGCCGTCCACAGCATCGGCAGCAGGAACAGCACGGCAAGGGCGGCACAGGTGACGTAGAAACCCGTTCTGCGCAAGGCCATCACCGCCCTTCCCGACGGATCAGCCGCATCTGGGCGATGTTGAGCACGATCAGGACGACGAGGGTCGCCACCGAGACCGCGGCCGCCCGGCCGAGGTCCTGTGACAGGAACGCCTCGCGGTAGATGTCGATGACGACGGTCGCGGTGTCGTGCCGGCCGCCGGTGAGGATGAAGAACTGGTCGAACGCCAGCAGGGAACCCGTCACCGACAGCACCATGGTGAGCGCGAGCGTGGGCCGCAGCAGCGGCAGCGTCACCCGCCACAGGATCTGCAGGCGACTCGCGCCGTCGATCCGCGCGGCCTCGTACAGCTCCGGGTCGATGCTCTGGAGCCCGGTCATGAGGATCAGCATGTAGAAGCCGGCGAACCGCCACGTGATCATGCCGACGGTCGAGCCGAGCGTGCTGCCGTTCGAGCCAAGCCAGTCGGGTTGGCCGAGGCCGAGCCAGCCCACCAGCTCGTTGAGCGGCGAGGCCTCGGTGTTGAACAGGCCGTAGAACAGCAGGCTGGTCGACGCGAGGCCGACCGCGCTGGGCAGGAAGAAGATGGTGCGGAACGCGCCGACGCCCGGCCGGTCCCGCTGGACCAGCAACGCCAGTCCGAACGCGACCAGACCGAGCACGACCGTGGTGACCACCGTGTACTTGAGCGTGAACCAGACCGCCCTCAGGAACAACGGATCCCGCAGTGCCTCGAAGTTGGCCACGCCGTTCGGGCTCGACGCGCCGATCAGCGGCCAGTGGTTGACCGACATCCACAGCAGCAACACGAGCGGCACGACGAACAGCACCACCACCAGCGCCGCCATCGGGGCCGAGTACAGCAGCCCAAGGCGCCGCCTGCTCCGGTTGACCGCCGCCCACCGGTGACGCGGCGCCGGTGCGGTCGGGGTCCGCACCGACGCCTTCGGCGGCGAAAGCTGCACCACGGTCAGCCGCCGCTCGACAGTGACTCGGTGATGGCCGAGTTGTGTTCGCGCAACGCGGTGGCCGGGTCCGCTGTGCCGAACACGGCGTCGATCACCGTCGCCGTCCACGGTCCGTTCGGGTCGTTGTACGTCTTGCCGAAGTTGACCGAGATCGGGGTCTGTCCCTCGCTCGCGAGCTTGTTGAACACGCCGAGCCGCGGATCCTGCTTCGCGTAGGTGTTGTCGGCGAGGTCGGAACGAACGGTGATGTTCTTGCTCTTCGCGATGACCTCGACCTGCGCGTCCTCCGACAGGGTCCATGAGATGAAGTCCCACGCCGCGGCCGCGTGCTGGCTGTTGGAGCTGATGCCGAGCACGTCACCGCCGACGAACGATGAGCTGCCGCCGTTCAGCCCGGGGATCGGCGCGACCCCGACCTGCAGGTTCGGTCCTTCCTCGATGCCCTGCAGCCCGGTGGCGCCCATCGGCTGGATGCCGATCTTGCCTTGGCCGAACAGCTCCGTCCACGTCGGCCCGGACTCGTTCTTCGCCGCAGGCGGGACAACACCGTCGGCGTACATCTTGCGCAGCAGCCCGTACACCTGCGCGGCGGTCGAGTTGTCTATTGTGGACGCGGTGCCTTCCTCGTTGAGCACCTCGCCGCCGGAGGCCCAGATCATCGGCCAGCTCGTGAACAGCTGGCAGCCAGGACAGGCGCCGCCGAAGAAGTAGCCGCTGACGTCGCCGAGCGCGGAGATCTTCTCCGCGTAGTCGACCATCTCGGCCATGGTGGTCGGTGGTTTCTCCGGGTCCAGGCCGGCGCGGGTGAACAGCACCTTGTTGTAGAAGACCGCGGAGAGGTCGATGTCGTGCGGCACCCCGTAGTTCTTTCCATCGTGGGTGGCCGTCTTCATGTGCGCGGGCGCGAGCGTGTCCTTGAACGGCAACGTGTTCACCCGGGCGGTGAGGTCGAGGTACACGCCTTTCGAGGCGTAGTTCGGTGCGTAGACCACGTCGGCGGCGAGCACGTCGGGCAGCTGCTTCGCGCCCGCGGCCGTGCCGACCTTCTGCTGGTAGGAGTCGGCGGGGAAGACCGTCAGCTCCACCTTGTTCTTGTGGCTGGCGTTGTACGCGTCGATCAGGGTCTGGCTGAAGGTGGCGGTTGGCGCCCGCGTCCACATGGTGATCGTCGTGCCGTCGTCCACCGACCCGGTGTCGTCACCGGACGCTGTGGACGGACCCGTCTGACACGCGGCGAGGACCAGTAACCCCGCCAGTAGAGCGGTCGGCGTTCGTAAACCCATCGTGCCTCCCGAACAGAGCGGAACTTCGAGGAGTGACGAGGAAACTTCGGAAACCGGTTTCCTCACGCTAGGCGCGCCCGCGCGGCGGTGTCAAGACTCGGTTTGGCCTGATCAAGCGGTTTCGGGAGGTAGCATGCGATGATGCCACCCAGGAAAGTCGCGGAAAGCCCCGGAAACCTCAGCCGGCCGGCCACGATCAGCGACGTGGCCAACCTGGCCGGGGTCTCGGTCGGCACCGCGTCCAAGGCGCTCAACGGCCGCGGCTCACTGCGCGTGGAGACCCGGCGCCGGGTGCTGTCCGCGGCGGAACAGTTGGGGTTCCAGCCGAACAAGGCGGCCGTGGCGCTGAACTCCGGCCGTACCTACACGGTCGGCATGATCACGACCGACACCATCGGCCGCTTCAGCATCCCGCTGCTCATGGGCGCCGAGGACGCGCTCGGCGCAGGCGAGATGTCGGTGTTCCTGTGCGACGCCCGCGACGATCCGATCCGGGAGCAGTACTACCTGCGGACCCTGTTGAGCCGCCGGGTCGACGGCATCATCGTCACCGGCCGCCGCACCCAGGCCCGCCCGCCGATCGGCACCGGCCTGCCCATCCCGGTGGTGTACGCGTTCATCAGCTCCGCCGACCCCGGGGACTGCTCGGTCGTGCCGGACGAGGCGGGCGGCGCGCACAAGGCCGTCGACCACCTGGTCGGCGTCGGCAGGCGCCGGATCGCCCACATCACGGGTCCGGAACACCACCACTCCGCCGCGATCCGCGCCGCGGCGACCGAGGCCCGTCTCGCCGAGACCGGCCTCGACCTGGTGAGCCCGCCCCTGTTCGGCGAGTGGAGCGAGGCGTGGGGCCGGCAGGCGGTGCAGATCCTGCTCGGCACGTCCCGTGAGTTCGACGCGGTCTTCTGCGGCAGCGACCAGATCGCCCGAGGCGCCGCCGACACACTGCGTGCGGCCGGCCGCCGCGTCCCCGACGACGTGGCACTGGTCGGCTTCGACAACTGGGACGTGATGGCACTCGCCTGCCAACCACCACTCACGAGTGTGGACATGGAACTCGAGAAACTCGGCCGCACCGCCGCGGACCTACTTCTCGCCGCCATCAACGGAGAACCCGCACCCGGCACACACACCCTGCCGTGCCGCCTGGTAATCCGCGACTCGACAGTTCTCCAGAGCACCTGAGCGCGCGGACTCTCCAGCGTGCCAACCACAACCGCGTGTCGGCGTCTCCCACGTTGCCCAATATTCGCGTATTTCCGAGCGGTCGCATTTCAGGAGATTTTCGCTCGCACCATATGGTCGTACGCTTCGTGAAGAGACAGGTACCACGCCCGGCGAAATGAGCTGACCAAATGCGAGCTGAAATCAAGGTACTCGGCGCACTGGAGGTCTCGGTCGACGGAACGTCGGTGGTGCCAACGGCGAGCAAGCCGCGGCAGCTCCTGGCCATGCTGGCCATGAACGTCGGCCAACTCGTGACGAGCTCGACGCTCAAGGAGGAGCTGTGGGCCACCAACGCGCCGCGCAGCGCCACCACCACGCTGCACACCTACGTGATGCACGTGCGCAAGCTGATCCGCGACGCGCTGCCCGCTGACCAGGCGGCGGCCTGGTCGAGGAAGCTACTGGTGACCAAGCACACCGGGTACGTGCTGCAGGTCGAGCCGGAGGCGGTGGACTCGATCCGTTACGCCCGGCTCGCGGCGGCCGGCCGGGCGGCGGGTCTGGCAGGCGACCACGTGAAGGCCGAGGGGTTGCTGTCCGAGGCGCTCGGGCTGTGGCGGGGGCCGGTGCTGGTCGACGTCGCCACCGGCCCGCACCTGGAGATCGAGTCGATGCAGCTCACCGAGCGCCGGCTGACCGACCTCACACTGCGCATCGACTCGGACCTCTACCTGGGCCGGCACCACCAGGTGCTCGGCGAGCTCGCCGCGCTGTGCGCCCGCCACCCGTACATGGAGAACTTCCGCGCGCAGTTCATGCTCGCCCTGTACCGCTCCGGGCGCCCCGGCCAAGCGCTGGAGGTCTACCACGAGATGGTGACCACGATCCGCGAACACCTCGGCGTCGACCCGTCCCAACGGCTCCGCGAGATGCACCGCGCCATCCTCACCGGCGACACGACCATCGACGACCCCCGGTTCCTGATCAACACCTGGGCACGCCAGGCCATCGCCGGCTAGCATCGCCGATGTCTCGAAAGACGCGCCGATGACGTTCAACGATCCGAAAGCGTCGTTCGGGACAGCGCCTCAGCTTGTTTAACCTTGGGGGATGGAGCAGACGGTCTTTGCGTCCATCAGGTACTCGGCCAGCTGTCAGGACTGTGGTGCGGAGTTGGCATGCTGGGGTGTTCAGTCCCTGGTGAACGGCTCACTGCGCTGGGATACGGAGTCCAGGTGCCCGGCCTGCGGGCATGCGGTGGCTGCCTGCGGTGGCGATCTGCCTGCTGAGCTTCGGAATCGGCTGCTCTCCGAGCGTGGCCCAGCGCTGCTCCAGGTAGGTCCCTCCGCGCGCAATGTCGTGATCATGCGCGTTCTGCGGGCCGAGTTCGGCCTTGATCTGGTCGGCGTCAGGGCCGTACTGAACGAGGTCGTGACCGGTGCTTACTCTGGCACCATGCCCGAAATGGAGTTTCTGGCGCGCAAGCTGCGGGCGTCTGGGATCGATGCCGTTGCTGTTCAGTCATCGGAGCTCTGACCTGGCAGACAGCCGTCCTTCTTGGTTTGGTGCCCTTCTTGTGGCACTGATCACGCAGCCTTGGTCGGTCTTCCTTCTGTCGCAAGAGGAAATGGTCAACCAAGGACTGCGTTCATGATTAACCGGGTGCCACCAGCCGGATCCTTGAACAACAAGCTCAGGTCTGACGCCGCCTATGGCAGGGTGGCGCGGTCATGGCCCAGCTCGACCTCGGCGCGCTTGGCGGATGTGGCCACCGCGTCGGTGGCAAGGGGGAGGTCGTCCCCCGCGCCAACGACCAGTGAGACGAGCTGGCTCTCGAAGCACTCGTCGGCTGTCCACGGTTCGATGAGGTAGTCACCCAGTTCGAGGTTGACGAGGCCGTGCATGGCGAACCACATGTGGTGCGCGACCATCGCCGGGTCCGCGTGGCGGAAGCGTTCCGCGTCGATGCACCGGCTCACGCAGTCGACGATGTTGATCAGTACGTACCTGCCGTGCTGGCGATCGTCCTCGGTCAGCTCGAACCCGGACAGCGACTCGCCGCCGAACATGGTCGCGTACAGGTGGGAGTTCTCCAGTGCGTTGCGGCGGTAGGCCCGCCCGAGCACACACAGGTCGGCCACGGGGTCGTCGGTCTGCTGCACCTGGCTGAAGTACGTCTGCAGGCGGGCGAAGCCCTCGTAGACGATCTCGCGGACCAGGCCGCTCATCCCGCCGAAATGGGTGTAGACGGCCATCGTCGAGGTGTCCGCCTCCGCCGCGATCCGCCTGGTGGACAGCGCGCGTGGCCCCTCGTCGGCAAGGAGCTTGGCGGCGACGTCGATCAGTGTGGTCCGGACGTTCGGGTCTGCTTTTCTCGGCACCTTGACATTGTTACATAACAGCGCTAGCTTATGACTAGTACAACAGTGTTATGGAACAGTGAGAGCAGGTGTCAGTGAACCGCCCCCTCGAGCCAGTCGACAACGCGAACCGTCCTCTTCTGCGCATGGAGACCGGGATCGAGGTGCTGGAGAAATGGGCGGACGACGCGACCCCGCGGGACAAGGATGTGGTGTACGCGGCCCTGTTCGCGACCACCGACCGCTCACTGTTCAGAACCCACGACGTCCTCGACGACGAGTACCGACTGAACGAGTTCTTCGTCCTGCTCGAGGGTGACGTCGTGATCAAGATGCGCGTCAACGGCTACGACAGTTTCGGCCTCGTCTACATCGGTCCGCGCACGAACGCGCCAGGACTGACGAGCGCCACGCGCTGAAGGACGCCATCGTCGCGACCTCCTGCGCGACGATGGCGTCCTTCAGCGCACTTCCTACGCAACCGTGACCAGGTTCTCCACCGGCTGGGTCGGCGGTGTGAACGGGCCCCACGTGAACGCCGGCAGCCAGCGGTGCGAGTCGCGGCTCCAGCCCAGCCGGGTGATCTGCTCGTGCGTGCGCCTGCCGGCGAGCGAGCGGTAGATGTCGTAACGGTCGCCGGACAGGGTCGCGACCGGCTCGCCGACACCGGCCCGCCATTCCTGCCCGTCGACGGAGATGAGCACCGCGGGCAGGTTGTGGGCGGCGACCTCGGCGGAGAAACCGTTCAGCACGATCTCGAAGGCCCGGTCGTACGCCGGGTGGTCGACCGGCAGCGGCGCGCCGAGGGCGTAGCGGAGGTCGAGCTCGTGGGTGAACGCGTCCATCACCATGATGCTGCCGCGACGGCCACCGTGCGTCTCGAGCAGCTGCTCCAGCCGCTCCCCCATCTTGGCCCACTCCTCCAGGAGGCCGTCGACAGGCAGCCCCGCGGACGAACGCTCCACCTCGGCCCAGCCGGACATCCGGCCGATCGCGAACGCGCTGATGCCCACCAGGTGCGAGACCAGGTCGCGGACCGTCCATTCCGGACACGACGGGACCGGCAGGTCCTCGGGTGCTGGATACTCCGCCACCAGTGTCGTCACGCTGTGGATGGCCTTGCGGTATGCCACGTGGTTCGGCTCCATCGGGCTCCCCTCCCAGTTCGGATCAGGCGGTGCGTTGCGAGGGCATCCCCTGGTGGAAACCGCCTGCGAAGAACAGCAGCGCGTCGCCCGGGCGCCGGGTCGCCTCCAGCACCTTGCCCAGGAAGATCGAGTGGTCGCCGCCGTGGTAGACCTCGGCGAGCTCACATTCCAGCCAGGCAAGGGAACCGGCCAGCAGTGGTGCGCCGCTGCGGCGGCCGGGCGACCACTCGACCTCGTCGAACTGGGCCAGGCCCCTTGGCCGGCCGCGGCTGGCGAAGTAGCGGGCCACGCCCTCCTGTTCGGCGCTGAGCACGTTGACCCCGAAGTGGCGGCTGCGCAGGATGGCCTCGTGCATCTGTGCGGTGCGCGCGATGCAGCACAACACCATCGGCGGGTCCAGCGACACCGAGCTGAAGGCGTTCGCGGTCATGCCGTGGCAGTGCTCCCCCGCCGCGGTGAGCACGGTGATGCCGGTCGCGAAGCTGGACATGACCTCCCGCAGGTCCTGCGGCGAGGGCGACTCGGGGTCCTGCTCCGAAGGCTGGACCGGCCACAGGTGACGTTCGTTTGCCACGTCAGCCTCCCGCCGACTGCCTGGCCGCCGTTTCCGCGGCACGGTTGGCCGTGTAAGGGACGAGTGCTTCACGGAGCTGTACGGGCACCCTGGTCGGCACGGTCGCGTTGTTCGGACCACGCATACACGCGATCCGCTGCTTCCCACGAGCCACCAGACTCTCCACACCATCCCTCAAGTGCACATAATCAAACGTGAACT
>NZ_DASUVO010000058.1:0-14007 GCF_036378875.1 Actinophytocola sp. | reverse complement strand
TGCGACCCCCACCACCACCCAACCCCCAGCCGGCCACAGGGCCCCACCACCCCAAGAAATCGCCACAACCCGCCAACTCCGGCCCCACCAACCTTCACCGCTCTCCACCCTCATCCAGCCGCGCCCCCCAACCACTCAGGGGCTCGCCGAATCCACTCCCAGCCAGCCGCAGACAGGGCTCCGGCAAGCCTGGTCGCCAGCCAGAGACGCACGAATGTCCCATTCGCTCCAACTCGCCACCGAAAGTTGTCCACAGGCCCCCGCGACCAGGGATTTTGTCCCCGCCGCCCGGTACGATGGCCTCGGGGTGGCCCCCCGGGTATGGGTGGGGGATGCCTACGCAACCATCTGTGTTGGCGTTGATCAAGAAGCGGCCGATGGGGCTTGTTGGGCCCTGTCCATCGCCGGCTCCAACCCACCTTCCGCCACTTACCCGAGGTGTCGCCAATGTCCATGACCGTCCCCGTGGCGGTGCCTTCCTCCGGTTTGCGCCGCGTCACCGTGGTGTCGCCACGCGCCCGGATGGACGTGGCGCTGCCGGTGCAGTGCACGCTCGCCGAGTTGGTCCCCCAGTTGGTCCGGCTGGCCGGCGCGCCGGAACGGCCGGGCCCGGACGGCAGCGGGTGGGCTCTGTCCCGCGTCGGCGGGCAGCCGCTGCCGCCGGGGTTGACCGTCGCCGCGGCGTCTCTGGGCGACGGCGAGGTGTTGCACCTGACCACACGCGTCGGGCCGAGCACGCCGCTGCTGTTCGACGACGTCGTCGACGCGATCGCGAGCGCGGCCCAGACCCGGCGCGGTGCGTGGCGGCCGACGGTCGGCCGGCGGCTCGGGCTGGTGTCGGCGGCGTTGTTGTTCACCGGCATGACGGCGTTCGTGCTCGCCGCACTGTCCGGGCAGCCGCAGGCGCCGATCGCGGCCGGGGTGGCCGCCGTCGCGCTGCTGCTCTCCGGTGCCGCGCTGGCCAGGGCGTACGGGGACGTGCCGGCCGCCTGCGCGTGTGCTGGCGCGGGCACCGCCGCCGCGCTCGCCACCGGCCTCACGGCGTTGCCGCCACACACGGTGTGGCCGGCCGGCGCGGAGTCGCTCGCGGTCGGGTTGGCCGCGGTGGCCCTGCACGCGGTGTTGGCGGTCGTGCTGGTGCACCGGGAGGTGTGGTTCATCGCCGTCGCGGTCGCGTCGGGTGCCGGTGCGCTGGTCACCGCGAGCGTGCTGCTTTTCGACGTCCTGCCGGTGAACGCCGCCGCCGTCGCGATGATCCTGCTGACCGCGATCACGA
The DNA here is from genome assembly GCF_036378875.1 of Actinophytocola sp. Lineage (GTDB taxonomy): Bacteria > Actinomycetota > Actinomycetes > Mycobacteriales > Pseudonocardiaceae > Actinophytocola. The sequence continues at coordinate 12,731 of NZ_DASUVO010000058.1, read as the reverse complement.
CGCTAGCGCCGATGATCTCGCTGCGGATGGCCGGCCTGCCGCTGCCGAACGTGCCGGAGGACATGGACGCCTTCCGCGCGGACGAGCGGCCCGCGCTCGGCTCGGAGGTGCTCGGCGTGACGTCGTCGGCGGCCCGGCTGCTGAGCGCACTGGTGAGCGCGTTGGGTGTCGCCGCGACCGGATGCTGTTTCGTGGTACTCGGTTCGGCGTCGCCCTGGGCGGCGCTACTGGTGGGACTGGTTGGCACGGCGTGGCTTCTGCGGTCCCGCTCCTACGCCGCCGCGGCACAGCGTGTGTCGCTCGTCGCGGTCGGGCTGGTCGCGCTGACCGGGCTCGGTTTCCGCCTCTCGTCCACTGTGGATGATGACTGGCTGTTCGCGACGGCCGCGGTGTTGGCGTTGGCGGGCGCGCTCTGCGTTGTGTACGCGAGCCGGGTGGTGCGGGGCGCGAACTCGCCGTTCCGCGCGCGGTGGCTCGACATCCTCGAGTACATCGTGATGATCAGCCTGCTGCCGGTCACCGCGGCGCTGCTTGGTGTCTACAACGCGGTCCGGGACGCGGTGAGCTGACGTGGCACAGGGCTTACGGAGCCGGCCGGCTTCGCTGAACGGGAACGCGCACATCCTCAACGAGCTCGCCGGCTACCTGCGGGCCGGACGACTGGACGGCGAACTCGGCACACAGGCACGCGCTCCGCGTGCTCCACAGGAGATCGGCGACGAGATCGTGCGGATCACCCGCTTCGCCGCCGACCAGTGCGCGGACGTGGTCGCGCTGCTTTCCGCGCTGGCCACGAAGGTCCGGGACGTGGCGAACGCGCACGCCGGCTTCGACGACGCCAAGGCGGCCCAGTACCGCGCGGCGAGCGACCAACTGCTGCGGGAGGGCACGATGGTCATGCCCGACCGTCGGTGATCACGATGGCGTACTTCGCTGACATCAAACACATCTTCCTCGCCGAACCGAACATGGTCGACGTCAACGCGAAGGAATACGAGCGGTTCGCCGGGCTCGTCGAGAACACGGTCCGCCCGGAGATCACGGCGATCAACGGGAAGATCGACTGGGCGGGCGCGAGCCGCGAGGCGTTCGACTCGCGCGTGACCGAGGCACACACCTTCCTCGGCCACCTCGCCGGTGGCGTCAGGGCCGCCGCGAACGCGCTGAACGCATACGTGCCGAAGCTGGCGGACGCCAAGCGCACGGTCCAGGACGGCCGAAACGTGTCGCACGAGCTGCGCAAGGCGATGCGCCCATACCGCTGGCTACCCCGCGACGTCTCCGACGGCGGTGAAGACCCGTTGCGATACTGGGAAACCCTGCGCCCCGTAGTGGAGGCGGACGCACAGGTAGGTCCGCCGGCATCACGCGCGAAGGCCACCGCGGTGCTACAGCAGTGCCCGCCGCTCTACGAGAAGGCCAAGCAGCTGTTCGACACGGCGAAACAGACGGAGAAACAGGCACGCGTCGCGTGCGCCCCGGCACTGCGCAAGGCCTACGAGCTGCTGCCGGACTACCGTGTGGACTCCGCACTATCCACATCGGTCACAACGAACAACCCACAGCTGGCGGGCGAAGTCGCGGAGGCGGCCGGCGACCCCCACGTGCGCCTGCCCGGCACCGGCACAGCGCCAGCCGACGTCACCGCGACCGGCGCGGTTTCCCCTGCGCTGGCGGACATTCGCGCCGACGCGGCCCGAGTGCCGGGCGGCCACCTGCCCTGGGACTGGGACGACACCAAGCGGTGGGAACAGCAGCCAGGTGAACTGGACCAGTTGAAGCAGCAGTGGATCACCCACAACAAGGAGGCCATCAAGGCCGCCGCGGAGAAGTACGGCGTGCCGGCAGATCTGATGGGTGCCGTGGCCTACGAGGAAATCGGCGGCTCACCCCTCTCGTACGACGAGAAGGTCTTCTCACGCAGGGACACCTGGCCGAGTTGGCTGCTGGACGCGTATGACGGCGGGCGCGCGGCCTCCCTGCCCCCGGACTACACCTCCATGGGCGCGATCGACATGCAGATCAGACGCGCGGCCGACACACTCGGCTACGACGCCGCGGCGCTTACCGAGCCCCAACGCACGGAGATCATGAACTCGATGAGGGACGCCCGCGAGCAGATCTTCATCGCCACCAAGCATGTGGCCGACCTCAAGCAGGCAGCCGGCTACGGACTGATCGACCCGACCGCGCTGACCAACGCACAACTGGCGGAGATCGCCGTCAGGTACAGCAAGGGCCCGTACTGGCAGGATTACCTGAGCGGCATGGGCAGCGTCTACCTCAATCATCTGAACATCGTGCGCAACGGCAGACTGCTCGACTGATCCACAGGCCAGGATCAGCGCGTTCGCCGAACGCATGGGGGCGAGGGCCACCGGCCAGGCCAGTGCCGGCCCAGCCAGCAGGCGACGGTGGTTCCGCACCACCACGGCGGGTCCCTCGGTGGGGTGTTCGGCTGCGTCGAGCGGCCCGCACCCTTCGCCGGCAAGCCGCGCGAGACCCTCGACGAGACCGGCCGCGGGCCGCCCGAGGGCGGTCGAGCGCGGCCCGCGAGGTCCCACCAGCCAGCACTTGCCCAGCCCGCAGACGACGGCGTACCCGAACCACCACCGCGCATTCCTCGACGGGGAAGTCAGTCATACCGACCAGCCCACACCCTTCGGCACCCTTCGCACGCAACCCACGCGAGCCCTCAACGGGGCCAGCCGCCGGTCACTCGCATGCGGTCGCGCGCGGGCCTCCATCGGTCAGCTGCCAGCTGGATCAGTGGCTCATCCACTAGACCACTCACTGGCTCAGTGGGCTAGTGGGCTGGTGGCTCATCCACTCGTCCACCCTGTGGATCACTGGATCAGCCAGTGAGCCATTCATCCACTCACTGGCTAAGTGGCTCACTGGCTCATCCACTCAGCCAATTAGTGGCGTAGTGGCTGAGTGGACTAGTGGCTCAGCCACTGAGCCACTAGTCCACTTGCCCACCCCCTCAGTCAGGCCGGAACCCGCACCTTGGCGGTCGCCACCTCGTAGATGGCGCTGACCAGGGACGTGCTGCCGGTCGTGTCCTGGGACAGCTCCCAGTTCATGATGCCGCCGGCGTTCGCCATCGCCCACTGTGTCTTGCGCCGGATCGTCGGCAGGCCGTTGTAGCACTGCTGCGCGCCGCCCGCGGTTGTGCAGTCTCGGTTGGCGTTGGCCGAGTTCATCGAGACGAGCTGGGCGTACGTGTAGTAGCCGGGCCGGCTGTAGAACGGCACGCCCAGCACGGTCTTGCTCGCCGGCAGGCCGCGCGACTTCCAGTAGTTCGCCGACGCGATCGACCAGTCGTAGTTGGCGTGCGGGCTGCCGCCGTCGTAGGCCATGATGTTCAGCCAGTCCACGTAGCCGAACACCGCTGTCTGCACGCCCTCCGCGGTGCCGCCGTTGGAAACCACGGCCGCCGTGAGGAGCTTGCCCCGGCTGTGCATCGCAGTGCTCAGCTGCTGCATCAACGCCCTGAAGTTGTTTCCCGAGGCACCGGGGTCCGGGTACTCCCAGTCGATGTCGACGCCGTCGAGGCTGTACTGGTTCACGACGTTGACCACGCTGTTGACGAACGTGGTCCGCGTGCTGGCGTTCCTCGCGAGCGCCTCGAACGCGGAGTCGTCGCCGTCGTTCCACCCGCCGATGGCGAGCGAGACCTTGACGTTGTTGCTGTGTCCGCGGCTCACCAGCGAGGACAGCTTGCTCGGCGCCTCGATCGCCTTCAGCGTGCCGTTGGCGTTCGGCAGCGCGAAGGCGTAGTTGATGTGGGTCAGTTTGGTGTACTGGATGCTGTTGACGCTGCCGGACCACGACGGCATGTAGCCGACGCTCCGGAAACCGTTGGGTAGCGCCGCCGCGGCCGCCGGTCCGGCGAACGCCAACCCGGTCGCGAGAGTGGTCGCGACGAGTCCGGCCGCGCCCCACCGCACCCGGCGACGATGCCGGTGCAGGTTCGAAGACAGCATGAGCGTTCCTTCCAAAGCAGGGGGAAGAAGGTGTACGCGCGATCACGATAAGTGAATCGCGCGACTGTGCGCCGGGTCAAGAGTGGACACACGATTGGTTGAACCATTAGCGACAGATTGGTTAGTCAACCTTCCAAACCTCTGGCGCGCGTGGGCCGCGCCTGGTACCGTCCGCGGCAGCGGCTGGCTGACCCGGGACAGCGCTTGCTTCAAGCTAAGCGCAACTGCGAAGGGCCGAACGATTCCGCGTGTTCGACGCCGCCTTCGACTCGTTCGACGGGCCGCCGTTCCGTTTGACCCGGTTTGTTCGGAGCCATTGCGTCGCCGACCACGGCTGCGGTACTGCTGACTTCCCAGACTGTTTCCCGGCGGTTACGAAAGAATCCCGGAGGCACGCGATGTCAGCACGTTGGTCCCGCCGAGCTTTTCTCGGCCGAGCGGCCGCGGCCACGACCGGAGCACTGGTCGGCAGCGCCGCTCTCGGCCAGGCAAGCGCTTTCGCAGGCCAGAGCCCGGCACTGAGCCCATGGGACCAGGCCGACGCGATCGCGAATGCCGTGTGCCCACCGCGATTCCCGCGGCGGCACTTCCCCGTGACCCGGTTCGGCGCGGTAGGCGACGGCATCACCGACTGCACGCTGGCGTTCGCGAAGGCGGTGCGTGCCTGCGCGAAGGCGGGCGGCGGCCACGTCGTCGTCCCGGCCGGCCGTTACCTGACGGGCCCGATCCACCTCAGGAGCAACGTCGACCTCCACGTCACCGAGAACGCGACCATCGCGTTCAGTCAGGACCCCAACGCGTACTTACCCGCCGTCTTCACCCGCTGGGAAGGCACCGAGCTCCACAACTACTCACCGCTGATCTATGCGTTCGGGCAGCGCAACATCGCGGTCACCGGCACCGGCACGCTCGACGGCCAGGCCGACAACGCGCACTGGTGGCCGTGGAAGGGAAATCCGGCCTACGGCTGGCAACCGGGCGACCCGCACCAGGCCGCCGCACGCACCCGCCTCCAGACCATGGCCGAGCAGGGTGTGCCGGTCGAGCAACGGGTCTTCGGGAACGGCGACTACCTGCGGCCGAGCTTCGTCCAGCCGTACCGGTGCCGTGACGTGCTCATCGAAGGCGTCACGATCATCAACTCCCCCATGTGGGAGATCCATCCGGTGCTCAGCCGGAACGTGCTGGTGCGAAACGCGACCGTGGTGACGCACGGGCCGAACAACGACGGTTGCAACCCGAGTCGAGCCAGGACGTCGTGATCCGCGGCTGCACCTTCGACACCGGTGACGACTGCATCGCCATCAAGTCCGGCCGCAACGCCGATGGTCGCCGGGTGAACGTGCCCAGTGAGCGGATTCTCGTGGAGGACTGCGACTTCGCCGCCGGGCACGGCGGGGTGACCGTCGGCAGCGAGATGTCCGGCGGCGTCCGAGGCGTCTACGCAAGGAACCTCCGGCTGAGCAGCCCGAACCTCGACACGGCGTTGCGTTTCAAGACGAACTCCATCCGTGGCGGCTTCATCCACGACTTCCACGCCCGCGACATCACGATCGGCACCGTCGGCCAGGCCGTGATCACCATCGACTTCTACTACGAGGAAGGCCCCGGTCACGGCTTCAACCCCGACGTCACCGGCATCACCGTCGAGAACGTCACGGTCGAGCACGCGCAGCGAGCACTCAACCTGCGCGGTTACCCGGACAACCCGGTCGGCGCGATCCAGCTCACGAACGTCGACTTCCAGCGGACGGACCAACCGTCGGTCGTGGAGAACGTCGCGGGCCTCGTTCTGAACGATGTGACCGAGAACGGTGCGCCGATGGACGTGTGATCATGCCGGGGCACCCCGTTCGTGCGAGCATCGTGGGGTGAGATTCAACGAGGGTGCCGACCTCGACACGTCACAGGTGACCGACCAGCGCGGCATGGGCGGTCTGATCACCCTCGGCGGTGGCGGGCTGGGCATCCTCGGCGTGATCATCTACTTCGTGATCTCGCAGTTCGGCGGCGGCGGCACCGGTGCGGCACCCGGGTTCGGCGACATCGGACCGAACGAACAGGTCGGCTCGTCGTCGCTGGAGGAACGGTGCCGCACCGGCGCGGACGCGAACCGTGACGCCGACTGCCGCGCGGTTGCGTTCATCAACTCGATCCAGGGTTACTGGTCGACCCAGCTCGACGGCTACCGCCTCGCGGAGACGAACTTCTTCTCGGGCGGGGTGCAGACCGGATGCGGCAACGCGAGTTCGGCGACCGGACCCTTCTACTGCCCCGCGGACTCCGAGGTCTACATCGACCTCAACTTCTTCCAGGAACTGCAGCAACGCTTCGGCGCGGCCGGCGGACCGTTCGTCGAGGGGTACGTGCTCGCGCACGAGTACGGTCACCACGTGCAGAACTTGCTCGGAACTTCGGCGCAAGTCGGTCAGGCCACCGGACCAACATCGGGTTCGGTGCGGCTGGAGCTTCAGGCCGACTGCTACGCGGGCGCGTGGGCCAACCACGCGACGACCACCCCGACCGCGCAGGGCGAACCGCTGATCACCCAGGTGACCGACCAGGACGTGGCGGCAGCACTCGACGCCGCGGCCCGCATCGGTGACGACTACATCCAGCGCGAGCTGGGCGGCGGCGAGGTCGACACCACGCAGTTCAGCCATGGCTCATCGGCGCAGCGACAGAAGTGGTACACGGTCGGTTACCAGACCGGCGATCCGAGTCAGTGCGACACGTTCAACACGAACGACCTCGGATGAGCGAGTCCTCCGAAGAGTCTCCCGAGCCGCCCGACCAGCTGGCCAAGCTGCGGAAGGTGGCACTGACGTGCCTGTACCTGCTGATCATCGCCGTCACGCTGTGGGTTGTCGGGCAGGTGATCGCACGGCTGACCGTGATCGTCGTGCCGCTGGCCGTCGCGCTCCTGCTGGCCGCGTTGTTCGCGCCGGGCGTCACCTGGCTGCACGGCCGCGGCGTACCGCGCGGTCTCGCCGCCGCGGCCGTGCTGCTGACTGGTCTCGCCGCGGTCGGCGGGTTGATCTACTTCATGGTGTCCACGCTGGTCGACGGCCTGCCCGATCTCGGCGACCGGCTCGACGAGAGCTACCGGCAGCTGCGTGACTGGCTCACGAACGGGCCCCTCGGGCTCAGCGCCGAACAGCTCGACCGCATGCTCGACGAGGCGAAGGACTGGGTCACTCGCAACCGGTCGCAACTCGCTTCCGGTGCGCTCGGCGTGCTGGCGACGGCGGGCACGATCCTGGCCGGGCTCGCGGTGGTCGTGTTCGTGCTGATCTTCTTCCTGCACGAGGGCTCGCGGATGTGGCGCGGTACGACTGAGTTCCTACCCGAACCCGGCCGCACCCGGGTGCGCGAGGCCGGGGAGCGTGCTTTTCACGACCTCACCGCGTACATCCGCACGACCATGCTGGTGGCCCTGATCGACGCGGTCGGCATCGGGCTCGGGCTGTGGGTGACCGGGGTGCCACTCGTGCTGCCGCTGTCCGCGCTGGTGTTCTTCGGCGCGTTCGTGCCGATCGTCGGCGCGTTCGTGACCGGGATCGTCGCGGTGCTCGTCGCGCTCGTGAGCCAGGGCTTCATCGTCGCGTTGATCGTGGCCGGCGTGGTGATCGCGGTGCAGCAACTGGAGGGCAACGTGCTGGAGCCGTTGCTGATGAGCAAGTCGGTGAAGCTGCACCCGGTCGCGATCCTCGTCGCGATCACGGTCGGCGTCGAGCTCGCCGGCATCGTCGGCGCGCTGTTCGCCGTTCCCGTGCTCGCGACGGTTCGGGCGGCGTTCCGCTCTAGTTGAACAGGCGTGCTGGCACGGCGTCCGCGAGTGCTCGGTAGCCGGTCGGGTTGAGGTGCAGGTGGTCGCCGACGTCGTAGGCGGGCAGCAGTTGCCGTGGCGTGGCGGGGTCACGAACCGCCTTGTCGAAGTCGATCACCGCGTCGAAGCGGCCGCTCGATCGGATCCACTCGTTCACGGTTTGCCTTGCCACGTCCCGGGTTCCGGCCGGGTCGTCGTAACCCGTGTTGCCACCGAAGGGAAGCAGGGTCGCGCCGTAGACGTCGATGCCCTGGGCGTGCGCGCGCACGATGATCTGCTCGTACGCGGCGATGAGGTCGGCCGCGACCTGTTGCTGCGCCTCGGGAGTGGCGGCGGCCGTGCCGATGTCGTTGACACCCTCGAACACGAGCAGCCACTCGACCCCGCTCTGTGCGAGGACATCGCGGTCGAGACGGGCGAGCGCGTTCGGGCCGAGACCGTCGTTCAGCACGCGGTTGCCGCCTGCGGCCTGGTTGAGGATCGCGACGTCCGCGGTGCGTGGGTTCGTCTGCAGCCGGTCGAGCAACTGGTCGGGCCAGCGGTCGTTCCCGTTGGTCGTCGAGCCGCGGCCGTCGGTCAGCGAGTCGCCGAGCATCACCGCGCCGGACGTGCCGCGCGGGGAGAACACCTCGATGCCGCTGAGGAAGTACCAGTGGTCCGTCGGCGTGGCGCCGGGCAGGTCGGCGTCCGCGACGTGGTTGCCGGCCAGCAGGTGTGAGGTGGTACGGGAGCCGGGGTGCGAGGTGATGTTGTTCGACGCCTGACCCGTGGCGAGGTAGATCGTGACGGTGAGGATCGTTCTCGGGGCGACCCGGAACCCGAGCGGATCCGACACCATTTGCGCGCCAACGGGGATGACGGTGCCCGGCCGCCCGTTGAAGGTCAACGGCTTGGTGCTACCCGGCTCGATCGCGGACACGCCGGCGCGCCCACCGGCCGGCAGTGCGACCGACGCCGCGGTGATGGGCAATGCCGTGCCACCGAAGGCGTTCGAGAATCGGAGTCGCAGGTGCGGCCCGCCGACAGTGATCCGCACGGTTTGCCGCAAGGTGGCGTCGGCCATGACCAGGTTGGGCTGCGTGAACGGGGCCGGCGGCATGTTGCCCGGCTCGGTCAGCTGAGGCATCGAGGCCCAGGTGTTGACCCATTGTCCTGCCGCGACAGGGGCACCCGCGGCCGGCGTCTCGGCCGGCTGCACGGCGATGCCCACCGCGACGGCGAGCACCCCGACGAGACTGACCGCGAACCGTCTTCCGCGCATGGCTTCGTCGCCTTTCCCGAAAGTACCGAAATGTTTCGGAAATCATCCGGTCCTGACGGCAAAGTAGAGCACCACGCAATTCCGGGTCAACCCGGTGAATAGTCACCGAAATTTTCGGTGGTCATTCGCGTTGAGTCGTTCCCTTCGGTGCGCGGCCATCCGCACCGGGGAGTTCACGGCCCCGTAGCCCGCGTAGCCGCCGATGCGCTGGACGATCTCGAAGAACACCCGGTCGCCCAGGATGTGCGTGTAGAAGTGCAGGTACTCGCCGTGCTCGTCGCGGTCGTAGAGCACCGAGCACTCCCGCAGCTCGGCCAGGCGGGGCGGGGCGAGGCGCGCGTCGAGGTCGTCGTAGTAGTTGTCACCGATGTCCAGCAACGGTGCGCCTCGTGCACGCATTGCCCGGGCGGCCGCGATCGCGTCCGTGGTCGTGAACGCGATGTGCTGGGGGTCGGGCACGGCCGGCGCCCACTCGCCGCGACGTAACATCGCCACGTTGTGGACGATCCGGACCCGGCCGTCGCTGGCCGAGAGGCTGCGCACCAACCCGAACGGCGCCGCGAACTCGGCTTCGGGCTCGGATTCCAGGCCGAGCACCGACCGGTAGAACAAAGCGGTCTGGTCGACGACGTCGAAAGGTGCGGTCAGCGAAACATGGTCGATGCCGGTCAGCAGATCCGTCTCGTTGTCTTCGCCATCGACATCCGTTAGTTCGGCGGTGAAAGTAAGTGTTGTGCCATCTGGAGTAACTACTCCAGATTCCGCCGGTACAGCCAGCAGATGTTCGGCTCGCTGAAGCAGGACCTCCGGCGCGGTGCTCGCGACGCCGACCGTCGTGATCCGGGTCGTGGCACCCGTACGGACGGCGAGCGTGGCGTCGCCCTGGTGCCACAGCTGCACCGACTCGTCGCCATGCCGGTGCGTGGCGCGAAAGCCCAGTGCTGCCAAGGTGTCCGTGATCCCCGTGTCGTTCGACGCGACCTCGGCCAGCGCGTAGCCGGCCAGCGGCGGCGCGGCCGGCAGGTCACCGATCCCGAGCTTCTCCTTCAGCACCAGCAGGGAGCGCATGGCGTCGACGGCGGTGCCGCCCGGATCCGACTGGCGGAACACGTCGTTGAAGACCTCGAGCGACAACGGGCCGGCGTAGCCGGTGCCGAGGACGCGCTGGACGAACCCGGTGAGGTCGAACGCGCCCTGTCCGGGGAACAGCCGGTGGTGGCGGCTCCACTGCAGCACGTCCATCCGCAACCGGGGCGCGTCCGCCAACTGCAGGAAGAACAGCTTGTCGCCGGGAATCACCCGGATGCCGGACGGGTCGCTGCCTCGGGAGAGCACGTGGAAGCTGTCCAGGCACAACCCGAGCGCGGGATGCCCGGCCCGGCGCACGATCCGCCACGAGTGGTCGTAGGTGTTGACGAACCGGCCCCACGCCAGCGCCTCGTACGCGATGCGCATGCCGCGTTCGGCCGCCCGCTCGGCGAGTTGGTGTAGTTGCTCCGCGGCGAGGTCGTCGTCATCCACCGCGTCCGGGGACACCGACGAGCAGACGAGCATGGTGTCGGTGCCGAGTTCGGCCATGAGGTCGAGCTTGCGTTCGGCGCGGCGCAGGTTTGCTTCGAGAATGTCGGGTGGTACGGCCTCGAAGTCGCGGAAGGGTTGGTAGAGATCGATCGAAAGGCCGAGGTCCGCACACCGTTCGCGGATCTGTTTCGGCGACCACGACGAGCCGACGAGGTCGTTCTCGAAGATTTCGACGCCGTCGAACCCGGCGGAGGCCGCGGCGGCGAGCTTGTCGTCGAGCGTGCCGGAGAGGCAGACGGTCGCGATGCTCAGGGGGTTGGGCATGGCGTCTCCAGGAGTTGCTCGGGGATGTCCTCGAGGGTGGCGAAGTGCCCCAGCATTCGGTCGGCGTCCGGGGTACGCCCGGTGAAGAGGCGAAACGCGTCGGCGGCCTGGTAGACCGCCATCCGGCCGCCGTCGAGAACCCGGCAGCCCCTGGCGCGGGCGGCGTGCACGAGCGCGGTGTCGAGCGGCCGGTACACCACGTCGGCCACCCAGATCCGCGGGTCGAGCAGGTCGGCGGGCAATGGCAGTCCGGGATGTTCGTGCATGCCCGTGGGTGTGGCGTGCACCAACCCGTCCGCCGAGGCAAGGGCATCCTCGAGTTCACGTCCGACCACGACCCGCTCGCCCAGCTGGCCGGCGAGCGCGGCCGCACGCGCGGGCTCGAGATCGAACACGTCGACACGCCCGGCCCCGAGGCCCAGCAGCGCGTGAGCGCAAGCGGCACCAGCCCCACCCGCACCAAGCAGGACGACATGCGCCAACCGCGCCCCCGGCAAGCCGGTCCGAACAGCACGAGCGAAGCCGGTGGTGTCGGTGTTGTAGCCCATTGCTTCGCCGTCGCGAAAAACAACGGTGTTCACCGCACCAAGCGCCGCGGCCGTCGAATCAAGTTGGTCGAGATGCGCCAGAACCAGCTGCTTGCACGGATGCGTGACGTTCACCCCGTCGTACCCGGCGAGCCGAGCGGCGGCGATGACGTCCCCGACCGCCTCTGCGGCGAGCGCGAGGTCCCCGAGGTCGAGCCGCCGGTAGAGGTACCGCAGGCCGAGCAGGTCAGCCTCACGCTCATGCAACGCCGGACTCAACGAGGGCCCGATCCCGGTACCGACCAGCCCCACCAGGTAGCTGTCCACGCTAATGAACGTACCAGATAGTTAGTTACGTCCGCGATACATTGGGCCGATGGCACAGCCCGACCGAGTCCGGGACGCGGACCGCACCCGCGCCGAGATCATCGAGGTCGCGACCCGCGAGTTCGCGGACAAGGGGTACGCGGGCGCCCGGGTGGACGAGATCGCCGCGAAGATGAGCTCCACGAAGCGGATGATCTACTACTACTTCGGCAACAAGGAGCGGCTGTACATCGAGGTGCTGGAGCACGCGTACGCGGGCATCCGAGCGATCGAGCAGCAGCTGGACGTGGAACACCTGGACCCGGTGGACGCGATGCGCCAGCTGGCCGAGCTGACGTTCGACCACCACGAGTCGCATCCGGACTTCATCCGCCTGGTCAGCATCGAGAACATCCACCACGCGGAGCACATCGCGAGGTCGACCGTGCTCGGCGGTCTGGCGAACCCAGCACTGGACGTACTCACCCGAATACTGGCCAGAGGCCACGAGTCAGGCGCCTTCCGCGGCGACGTGGACCCGCTGGACATCCACATGCTGATCAGCTCGTTCTGCGTGTTCCGCATCGCGAACCGCCACACATGGGGCGCGATCTTCAAACGCGACATGCTGGACCCCGCCTACCGCCCCCAACACCGCCAAATGCTCGGCGACGTGCTCCTGGACTACCTGGCAGCCCGCTAACCCCCGGCGTCGCGGCTCCCCTCGTGCCACATGGGACCCGGCAAGCTCGGTTGGGCGCACGAAAGTCCCATTCGCTCGGACTCGCCACCGAAAGTTGTCCACAGGCCCCCGCGACCAGGGGTTTTGTCTCTGTGGCTTGGTACGATGGCCTCGGGGTGGCCCCCCGGGTATGGGTGGGGGATGCCTGCGCAACCATCTGTGTTGGCGTTGATCATGAAAACGGTCTCGGGTGATGTCGCGGGCCATGCGGCGCAGTGTTGGGGCGATGTTG
>NZ_DASUVO010000057.1:0-106818 GCF_036378875.1 Actinophytocola sp. | reverse complement strand
GGACGTTGCGACCCACCGTCCGGGCCGGCACCGGCGAGCGACCCTCGCGCCAGCCGTTCGTGATCGGCAGCCGGCGGTCACGGCCGAAGGCCTTCAGCGAGATCTTGGTGCCCGGCGGGTACTGCCGGCGCTTGTACTCCGCCCGGTCGACCATCCGGACCACCCGGTCGACCAGGGCGGCGTCGAACCCCATCTCGACGATCTCGGCGTGCCCCTTGTCGCCCTCGACGTAGTCGTCGAGGATGTCGTCGAGCAGCTCGTACGGCGGCAGCGAGTCGGTGTCCAGCTGGCCGGGCCGGAGCTCGGCGCTCGGCTCCTTGGTGATCGAGCTCTCCGGGATCGGCGGGGACTCACCGCGCGCCGCAGCGACCTCGTTGCGCCACCGAGCCAGCCGCCACACCCAGGTCTTCGGGACGTCCTTGATCGGTGCGAACCCGCCGACGGCGTCGCCGTAGATGGTCGAGTAACCCACCGCGAGCTCGGTCTTGTTGCCGGTCGCCAGCACCAGGTGCCCGTGCTGGTTGGACAGGCCCATCAGCGTCATGCCACGGCACCTGGCCTGCACGTTCTCCTCGGCGAGGCCGGTCAGCCCCAGCTGCGAGACGAAGACCGCGACCATGTCCTCGATCGGCTGGGTCTGGTAGTGCAGCCCGGTCCGCTCCGCGAGGTCGGCGGCGTCGGACTTCGAGTGCCCGGACGAGTACGCCGACGGCATCGACACGCCGTGCACGTTCTCGGGTCCCAGCGCGTCCACCGCCAGCGCGGCGCACACCGCGGAGTCGATCCCGCCGGACAGCCCGAGCACCACGGACGTGAAGCCGTTCTTGAGCACGTAGTCCCGCAGACCCAGCTCCAGCGCGGCCCAGATCTCCGGCATCTCGGTCAGCGGCTCGACCGCGGCCGGTGTGTCCATCGCCGGATAGGACAGGGGAGTGTCGTTCAATGTCACCCGCCGCACCGCGAAGCCCTCGAACGCACCCGGCTCGGTGGCCGCGCCCCCGGGTAAGTCCAGGTCCATGACGGTGAGGTGCTCGACGAACTGCGGCAGCCGCGTCAGCAGCTCACCGGACGCGGACATCGCGAACGAGCCACCGTCGAACACCAGGTCGTCCTGCCCGCCGACCAGGTTCACGTACACCAGCGGCGCCCCGGCCTCCTGGGCCCGCCGCGCCACGAGCGGCTCGCGTACGTCGTCCTTGTTCCGCTCGTACGGCGAGGCGTTCGGCGCCACCACCAGGTCCACCCCGGCCGCCCCCAGCGCCGAGATCGGCCCGCCGTCCTGCCAGATGTCCTCGCAGATGACCATGCCGACCTCGAGGCCGTGCAACCGCACGACGTCGAGGGTCTGCCCCGGCTTGAACAGCCGCCGCTCGTCGAACACGCCGTAGTTCGGCAGGTGGTGCTTGAACTGCGTGGCGACGATCCGCCCGCCGTACAGCACCGCCACCGCGTCCCTGGGCCCGACCTCGTCGCGGTCCAGGTAGCTCACGACCGCCGCCACGGCACCGTTGCCCTCGGCGTCGAGCCGCGCGGCGAGCGCGGACAGTGCCTCCCGCGACGCCGTCGCGAACGACTCCCGCAGCGCCAGGTCCTCCACCGGATACCCGGTCAGCACCATCTCGGGGAACACGACCAGGTGCGCGCCGGCCTCAGCCGCACGAGCAGTCCACGACGCGACCAGGTCCGAGTTGCCGTCCAGATCGCCGACCGTCGCGTTGACCTGCGCGAGTGCGATGCGTAGCTGTGGCATGCACCCATCCTCACACAGTTTTCGCCCAACAGGCGAAAATCACCGGCGTGACCCGCCTCGCACCTTCTTGATCATCGCGCGGACCTGCTGCAACGCCTGCTCCGCGTCGGTGTCGAAGGGGTTGTCGTGGATCATGTACGTCCAGGTCGCCGACGGCCTGCGCAGCTTGCCCGACGTGAGGTCGACGCCGTCCGGCCCGATCTCCATCGAGTCGAACGTCTCGACCGAGCGCTCGGAGATCTCGTCCTGGATCTTGCGGAACTCGGGGATCGCGGTCCGGTGGAACTCGTCGATCGGCGTCTCCTTGGCCAGCGCACGCAGGTGGATCGTCTCCCGCACGTCCGCGAGGAACGCCAGGTGCTCGGTCCACCGCTGGTCGAGGTGGTAGAGCATGATCTGCCGCGCCGACTCCTCCATGACCTTCTCGTCGAGCTCGTCGGACAGCTTCTTCCACCGCTTCTCCGACTGCGACGCCAGCGACGTGGCCGCGAGATCGGTGGTCAGCAGCTCGTCGCGGTACTCCAGGAGCACCTTGCGCTGGTGTTCGATCAACCGCGTGTACCGCCAGGTGTTGCGGTGGATCTCCAGCTGGACGCCCTCGGACACCTTCTGCGCGTGGTCGACGTACCGCTTGGTTGTGGGGTCGGCGAGCCGGCCCATGTCCTCGTCGTCGTCCGGTTCGGCGCCCGCGGTCGCGTCCGGCGCGTACTGGATCACCTGGTCGTCGCCGAGGCTCGCGAACATGATCGACCCGCCGGGGTCGCCCTGCCGCCCGGCCCGGCCCCGCAGCTGGTCGTCCAGCCGGCTCGACTGGTAGTGCCCGGTGCCGATCACGAGCAGTCCGCCCAGGTCGGCGACCTTGTCGTGCTCGCTGGCGTCGTCGCTCTTCTTCTTGCCCCCCAGCCGGATGTCGGTGCCGCGGCCGGCCATCTGCGTGGACACGGTGACCGCGTCGTACGCGCCGGCCTCGGCCACGATCGCCGCCTCCTGCGCGTCGTTCTTCGCGTTCAGCACCACGCATTCCACGTCGGCGTCGGCGAGCAGCTTCGCGAGCCGCTCTGACTCGGCCACGTCACGCGTGCCGATCAGGATCGGCCGCCCGGTCTTGTGGACCTCCGCGATCTCCCGGACGATCGCGGCCTCCTTGTGCTCGACCGTGTCGTACAGGCGGTCCGACTCGTCCTCCCGGACACACGGCGTGTTCGGTGGGATGACCGCGACCCGCAGCTCGTAGAACTCCCGCAGCTGCTCGGCGACCGCCACCGCGGTGCCGGTCATGCCGCACACCGTCCGGTACCGGCCGATCAGGCCCTGCACGCTGATCGAGTCGAGCACCTCGCCGCTCTCGGTCGGCCGCAGCCGCTCCTTGGCCTCGACCGCCGCCTGCAGCCCGTCGGGCCAGCGCTGCCGCAACGCGATCCGGCCACGGGAGCTGTTGATCAGGTGCACCTTGCCGTCGCGGACGATGTAGTCGACATCCCGCTCCAGCAGCGCGTGCGCGTGCAGCGCCGCGTTGACCGCGGCCAGGCGGTCGCTGTGCTCGCCCGAGTACAGGTCGACGCCACCGAGCGCCTTCTCGACCGCCTTGGCGCCGCGGGTGGTGAGCCACGCGTTGCGGCCGTCCTCGTCCTTCTCGTAGTGCTGGCCGGGCTTGAGCGCCCGCACGATCTGGGCGACCTCGGGGTCGGCCTTGCCCTCGTCGGACGAGCCGGCCAGCACGAGCGGCACCTTGGCCTCGTCGATCAGCACCGAGTCGGCCTCGTCGACGATCACCACGTCCGGCTCCCGGCCGACCATGTCGTCCACCGAGGTGCACAGCCGGTCCCGGAGCACGTCGAAGCCGATCTCGCTGACCGACCCGTAGGTCACGTCCGCCGCGTACGCCGCGCGCCGCTCCTCCTGCGACGAGGTCTGGGAGACCCAGCCGACCGTCACGCCGAGCAGCTCGTACACCGGCCCCATCCACGCCGCGTCGCGCTGGGCGAGGTAGTCGTTGACCGACATGACGTGCACGGCGTGGCCCTGCAGCGCGTAGCCGGCGGCAGCGAGCGCACCGGCGAGCGTCTTGCCCTCACCGGTGGCCATCTGCACGACGTGGCCGTGCAACAGCTGCATGGTGCCGAGCAGCTGCACGTCGTAGGGCCGCTCGTCGAGCGCCCGCTTCGCCGCCTCCCGGCCGAGCGAGCACAGCTCGATGAGGTCCTTGTCGTCGAAGCCGGGCTCGTCAGCGCCTCTTCGCAGCTTCGCCGCGGCCTCGGTGAGCTCCTCGTCGGAGAGGTCGCCGACCTTCTTCTCCCGCCATTCGATCGAGGTCAGCAGCTCCTCGTAGCGGGAGATGTCGACGGTGGCCGGCCGGTCCAGGAACCGGGAGAACCCGGCCTTCACGCGCCGCATGAACGCCGCCACCGACGCTCACCTCCTCGCTCGTTTCTCAGAAAATTCTGCCCTGCACGGTAACGGTGTACCCCACCCGCTGAGTTCCGACTGGCAGGATCACGAACGTGACAGCTCGCCGGCACGCCATCGTGACAGCTTCCATCCTGCTCGCTTTCACCGCGGGGTCATGCACCGTATCTGTCGAGGGTGCCCCTTCGGTGCGGTTGCCGCTGACCGAGAGCAACGCCCCGAGAGGGCCCGTGCCGGCCGGTCTGGAGAAGTTCTACTCCCAGCAGCTGACCTGGGAAGGGTGCGCGGACTACGCCAAGACCGACCTCGACCAGCAGACGCTGGACAAGGACGACCTCCAGTGCACGCACCTGACCGTGCCGCTCGACTACGCCAAGCCTGACGGCGACACGATCAAGCTGGGGATTCTGCGCCGTCCGGCCAAGGACCGGGCCCAGCGGATCGGCTCGCTGGTCATCAACCCCGGCGGCCCTGGCGCGTCCGGCCTGTCCACCGCCGCGTCACTCGCCGACGCCAACGACACCCTCGCGGACCGGTTCGACTTCGTCGGCTTCGACCCGCGCGGCGTCGGCTCCAGCGAACCGACCGTCGAATGCCTGTCCGACCAGGAGATGGACGAGGAACGCGCCGACGACGCCGAGCTGGACATCTCCGCGGACGGCGTCGCGAAGCAGGAGGCCGAGTCGAAGGAGTACGCGCAGGAGTGCGTGGCCAACACCGACCACGGTGACGAGATGCTCGCGAACCTCGGCACCAGGGACGTCGCGAAGGACATGGACGTCCTGCGCTCGGCACTCGGCGACGAGAAACTCACCTACCTGGGTTACTCGTACGGCACCCGAATCGGCTACACGTACGCGGAGACGTTCCCGAAGAACGTGCGCGCACTGGTCCTGGACGGCGCCCTCGACCCGTCCAAGTCCGCGGTCGACGAGGTCGTCGCGCAGGGCGCGGGCTTCCAGAAGGCGTTCAACGACTTCGTCGCGTGGTGCGTGAAGGAGGACGACTGCGCACTGGGCAAGGACCCGAACGCGGCGCTGCAGCAGTTCCACAACCTGGTCCGCCCGCTGGGCCAGAACCCGATAGAGGTGAGCGACGGCCGGCGCCTGTCGTACGAGGACGCCACCACGGGCGTGGTGCTGGCCCTGTACTCGGAGCAGTACTGGGAGCCCCTGAACTCGGGACTGAACGAGCTGAAGCAGAAAGAGGGCGACACCCTCATGCAGATGGCGGACCTGTACCTGGAACGCAGCCAGGACGGCAGGTACTCGACCACACAGGACGTGTTCACGGCCGTCCGCTGCGTTGACGACCCCCGCGTCACCGACCCGAACGTGGCACTGGAGGTCTCCCGCCAGTACAAGGCAGCGGCCCCGTTCCTCGACGACGGCAACCCCCCGGTCGGCGTGCTCGACGCCTGCGCCTACTGGCCGGTCCCCAACACGAGCGAGCCCCACGTGCCCGACGTAGCCGGCCTGCCGAAGGTCCTGGTCATCTCCACCACCGGCGACCCGGCCACCCCGTACGAAGCAGGCGTGGCCCTGGCCAAGGGCCTGAGCGGCACGCTCCTCACGTACGAGGCAACCCAACACACGGTCTTCCTACAGGGCAACAAGTGCGTCGATACCGCGGGCGCGAACTACCTGACAGACCTGAAACTCCCATCGGAAGGCACCCGCTGCACCCCGTAGAAAGCGGCCCCCCGCCGGCCCGGCGACCTGGGTCGCGCCGCCCGCTGGTGCCTGATGTGCCGAGGGTGCCCTTCAGGACATCCGGGAACCGGCCTTGCGCGAGGGCGGTGAAGGGAGCCTTCCTCACGCTTGGCGTGATGAAGGGCCGCCTTCTTCGCACGGCCACCGGCTCGAACCGCCGGCGAAGCCGGGCTTAGCCCGTCCTTTGACGTGCTTGAGGTCTGAACGAGTGTCACGACGAGCGCGAATTACCTGGCAGAGCTGAGTCTCCCAGCGGAAACGCTCGCGGCACCCCCGGTAGACGTAGCCCGGGCTGCCCCCGCCCTATCCCGGGGGCACCCCGCCACGCCAGTTTACTGGTGGGGGGTGACAGAAGCGGTGATCTCGATCTTGGTTGTGGACAACCGCATCGGTTGTGGACAGGTCGTCGCGACGCTGCTGGAACTGTCGGTGCCTTGCCGTAGCGTGAAAACCGGGGGCCGGAGGCCAGGCCGCTCGTTATCCTGACCGCCGCGAGGGGGGTGCGTCGGGTGGCGGTCAAGCATGCGTTTCTCGACCTCACGCCGCTGCGTACGGTGCCGGTCTACCGGCGGCTCTTCGTTGGGCGGGTGCTGTCCGGGTTCGGCAGCCAGATGACGGTTGTCGCCGTGTTGTTCCAGGTGTGGGACGCCACCCGGAATCCGCTGTGGACCGGCGCGGTCGGCATGGCGCAGGCGCTGCCGCTGATGCTGTTCGGGCTGTTCGCCGGAACCATGATCGATCGGCGGGACCGGCGTCGCGTCTACCTCTTCGCCATGACCGGGCAGGCCTTCTGCGCGGTCATGCTTGCGGTACAGGCCTTCTTCCTCCACCTGCCCGTGGTGGGGCTGCTCGCGATCGTGGCGCTGCAAGGGTGTTTCGGCGCCGTGTCCGGTCCGGCTTCGCGGACTTTCCTGCCCCGGCTGCTGCCGCCGGAACAACTGGCCGCCGGGCTCGCGCTGACCCGCGTCGGGTTCCAGGCGGCCACGCTCGCGGGGCCGGCGGTCGGTGGGCTCGTGCTGGCCTTGTGGGGTGCCGGCACCTGCTACGCCGTGGACGCGGTCTCGTTCTGCGCCGCCCTGTACGGCGCCTTCGGGCTCCCCGCCATGCGGCCCGACGCCGGGGCGTCGCGTCCGGGCGTGCGTGGTGTGGTCGACGGGCTCGCGTTTCTGGTGCGGGAGCCGGTAGTCCGGGCGGCGCTGGTCACCGATCTCGCCGCGATGGTGCTGTCCATGCCGGTCAGCCTTTTCCCGCTGGTCAACGCGGAGCGCTTCGGCAACGACCCCCGCACGCTCGGGTTGTTCCTGTCCGCCATCGCGGTCGGTGGGGTCGTCGCGTCCGTGCTGTCCGGCACCTTCACGCGGCGGGCCCGTCAGGGCGTGGTGATGATCGTCGGCGCGGTGTCGTGGGGTGGTGCGCTCACGCTGTTCGCGTTCGCGCCGAACCCGTGGCTCGGGCTCGGGTTCCTCGTGTTGGCCGGTGCCGCCGACACCGTGTCGGTGATCGCCCGGAGTACGGTCGTCCAGCTCAACACGCCTGACGAGCTGATGGGCCGAGTCGCCGCGGCCGAGCAGATCGTCGGACAGGGCGGGCCCGAGGTGGGCAACCTACGTGGTGGTCTCGTCGCCGCGGCCACCACCGGGACCGTCGCGCTGGCGAGTGGTGGGATCGCGTGTGTGCTCGCTGTCGTGCTGGTCGCGGTCGTTACGCCCGGTTTGCGTCGCTTCCGCGTATAGCGGAGGCGGGACCCGTCGCCGGATCCCGCCTCCCTCAAAGTCACTCTTCGGTTGTTTGGCTCGCTGCTCAGGCCTGCCGCTGTGCCTGCAGGTCGGCTTCCAGCTCGCGCAGGCGCTCCTGGTGCTTGCGCGCGTGGTGCCCGCAGAAAAGGAGCTCGCCGCCGGAGGGAAGGATGGCCCGTACCTGTGCGGCGGCTCCGCAGCGGTCGCAGCGGTCTGCAGCTGTCAGTTCGGGGCGGGTGAGCGTCGTGTTCATGGCTAATCTCCCTCCGTCCCGGCATCCGGTAGACCCGGTGCCGTTCGGCTGCGGCCACTGCAGGTGCGGTGTCGCAGGTTCTACTCTTCCAGACGTTTGCGTCCCCGTCAGTGTTCCCGACCCGAATGTGAGATCACTGGACTCACGATTTAACCCGGTTGTCGTATTCGGCCTCTCACATTGCAGGATCGTGACGTGGGCTCGTTCGGTTCAGTGATCCGCGCCACGCGTTTCCCAGCGCCGTTACTCTTCGTGTTCGGCGGCGTGTCGATGTATCTCGGCGCCGCGGTCGCTGTCTGGCTGTTCGCCGAGCTGCCCCCGTCCGCCGTCGTGTGGCTGCGTCAACTCGGCGCCGCGGCCGTACTGCTCGCCTGGCGACGGCCTGGACGTGCCGCTTGGCGTGGGCGGATCTTCTGGCTGGCGGCGATCTTCGGGATGATGACGGCCGCCATGAACCTCGCCTTCTACGAGTCGATCCACCGGCTTCCGCTCGGCACCGCGGTCGCGTTGGAGTTCGTCGGGCCGGTGCTCGTCGCCGCGTTCGGATCACGCTCCGTGCGCGACATCGGGGCACTGGTGATGGTGGTCAGCGGCGTCGTGCTGATCGCCGACGTCCGCTGGGCCGGCAGCACGCTCGGCGTCTTGTTCGCTCTCAGCGCAGCGGCACTGTGGGCCGGATACATCGTTCTGGGGAAGCGCGTGGCGACGGCCGGGCTCGGCGTCGACGGGCTCGCGGTCGGGTTCGGTGTCGCGACCGTGGTGCTGTCGCCACTGGCGCTGGGCACCGGTCCGGCGTGGAACTCGCCTCGATTGCTCGTGCTCGGCATCGGGGTCGGCATCCTGGGCACGGTGATCCCGTACGCGCTCGACCAGGTCGTCCTGCGGCGGATGGGACCGGCACGTTTCGCGCTGCTGCTGGCACTACTCCCCGTGACGGCGACCGTGATCGGTTTGGTCGTCCTGCGCCAGGTGCCGACCCTGCTGGAGGCGACCGGGATTCTCGCGGTGGTCGCTGGTCTCACGATTCGGACACGGGAGGCCGGGCCAAGGCAAGATCCGCTCTAGTCACGCCCTGGCCGGCGTCGAGCGATCGTCATCAGCCCGTGCCTTCTCGACCGGTTCGATGTCGGTTTCCGCCCAATTCTTGACCGCTCCCATGACGGGAAGCAGGGTCTCGCCGAGGCGGGAGCTGTCCGCGCTCGTGGAGCAGGGCGCGTTGAGCCTGCGTGTGGCGGACACGCTCCCGCTCGCGGAGGTGGCCGGGGCGTACCGGCGGTTGGTGAAAGGCGGTCCGCGGGGCCGTTCCCTAGACCTTTTCCTTGGGGCGCCACGGCTTCAGCCAAGGCGTCTCGGGCCAGTTCTCTGCTGCCGCCAGTAGGCCGTACCAGGTGGCGCCGTCGATGGACTCTCGGATGATGTCCGCGTGGCCTGCGTGCCGCGCTTGTTCCTCGATGAGGTGGAGCAGGACCCAGCGCACCGACCAGGCCTCGATGTCCTTCGGGAACCACGGCTGGTCCTTGGGCACCGGGACGGCTTGGCCGAGGTCGGCGATCGCGGCGATCGCGGCTTCGGTTTCCGCGCCGGCGGCGTCCAGGTCCGCGATCAGGCTTTCGAGGGTGTCGTCGTCGGTGAGCTGGAACTCCTGGCCGTAGTCCGTCGACGAGGTCGGGTCCGGGCCGCCGGTGACGCGGGCGATCCAGCCGCGTTCGGTGAACGTGACGTGCTTGAGCAGACCGCCGACCGACAGTGCGCTGGCGCTTGGTGTCGCTCGCAGTTGTTCCTCGGTCAGGCCGTACGCGGCGTGCTTGAGCACCCGTCGCTGCTGGGCGAGGTAAGCGAGCAGCCCGGTCCGTTCGTCGGGGACGGGTGGGACGTTGGCGTCCATGTGAAAACCCCCTCGGGTAAAGAAAAACCCCGCCGGTCAGGATCGACCGGCGGGGTGCATTCAAGCACTGTCAGCTCATTCGAGGTAGTCCCGCAGAACCTGCGAGCGGGACGGGTGACGCAGCTTCGACATGGTCTTCGACTCGATCTGGCGGATGCGCTCACGCGTGACGCCGTAGACCTGGCCGATCTCGTCGAGGGTGCGCGGCTGGCCGTCGGTGAGGCCGAAACGCAGCCGGACGACGCCGGCCTCGCGCTCGGACAGCGTCGCCAGCACCGACTGCAGCTGGTCCTGCAGGAGCGTGAACGACACCGCGTCGACCGCGACGACCGCCTCTGAGTCCTCGATGAAGTCGCCGAGCTGGCTGTCGCCCTCGTCGCCGATCGTCTGGTCCAGCGAGATGGGCTCCCGGGCGTACTGCTGGATCTCCAGCACCTTCTCCGGGGTGATGTCCATCTCCTTGGCCAGCTCCTCCGGCGTCGGCTCGCGGCCGAGGTCCTGGAGCAGCTCGCGCTGGATGCGACCGAGCTTGTTGATGACCTCGACCATGTGCACCGGGATACGGATGGTGCGGGCCTGGTCGGCCATCGCGCGGGTGATCGCCTGCCGGATCCACCAGGTGGCGTACGTGGAGAACTTGTAGCCCTTGGTGTAGTCGAACTTCTCGACCGCACGGATCAGGCCGAGGTTGCCTTCCTGGATCAGGTCGAGGAACGCCATGCCACGGCCGGTGTAGCGCTTGGCCAGCGACACCACGAGGCGGAGGTTGGCCTCCAGCAGGTGGTTCTTGGCCTTCTCGCCGTCCCGCACGATCCACCGCAGGTCACGGCGCAGCTGCGGGTTCAGCTTCTCCGAGGACTCCTCCTCGGCCTTGCGTACCCGCTCCGCCGCGTACAGGCCGGCCTCGATCCGCTTGGCGAGCTCGACCTCCTCCTCGGCGTTGAGCAGCGCCACCTTGCCGATCTGCTTGAGATAGGCACGCACCGAGTCGGCGGAGGCGGTGAGCTCGGCGTCCTTGCGGGCCTGCCGCAGGGCCTCGGACTCCTCCTCGTCCCAGACGAAGTCGCCGTCCTTGGTGTCCTTGGTTTCCTTCTCGTCCGGCTCCTCGACGGGCTCCTCGACGACCTCGGCCTCCAGGTCGACGTCCTCGAGGTCCTCGAGGTCCGGCGAGTCGAGGTCTGGCTCGTCGTCGCCCGGCTCCTCGCCGGACGCGGAACCAGGCTTCTTCGTGGCGTCGGCCTTGGTCTTCTTCGGGCCAGCGGACTTGGTCGCCGTCTTGCGGGGGGCACGGGGCTTGGTCGCGCCCGCCGTCGTCTTCTTCGTCGCGGTACTCAAGCTCGGCTTCTCGGTCGACTCGTCGGTGTCCGGCGGAGTGGCCGTCTTGGCCGCGCCCGCCGAAGCGGTGGAGCGTCGGGTTGCGGTTCGTGCGGCTGCCACGTACGCCCTTTCGCTGCTGATCACGGGCAGCACCGGACATCTCGGAGAAGTCTGGCCTGCCGGAGTTCGGGATGAAGCCCGGCGACCGGGGCCGCGGGGCACTGTTCCATTGTAACTACGAAGACAGCATCGCGGGCGGGAGACCCGTGTACCGAATACGACGTCAGAATGGTTCAACTTTCAATTTGACGTGGTCAGCCATGGTGCCCGAGCTTGGCCGCCCGCGCGGCACCCACGATGCCCGCGTCGTTGCGCAGTTCGGCCGCGACGACCCGGGTGCGCACGTTCAGTAGCGGCAGCCACTTGTCGGCCTTCTTGCTGACCCCGCCGCCCGCGATGATCAGGTCCGGCCAGATGAGGTCCTCGAGGCTGCGGATGTAGCGCGTGACCCGGTGGGACCACTCCTCCCAGGTCAGGTCCTTGTCCTCCTTGACCGAGGCCGCGGCGCGGGTCTCCGCGTCGTGCCCGTCGACCTCGAGGTGGCCGAACTCGGTGTTGGGGATGAGCTTGCCGTCGAGGAACAGCGCGCTGCCGATGCCCGTGCCGAACGTCAGCAGCACGACGACGCCCTTCTGGTCGTCGGGCCAGCCGTAGGAGATCTCGGCCACGCCGGCCGCGTCCGCGTCGTTGAGCACGACGACCTCGCCCTGCGCCCGCCCCAGCCGCTCAGCGAACAACGCGGCCGCGTCGGTGCCGACCCAGGACTTGTCGATGTTCGCGGCGGTGTGCGCCACCCCGTGCTTGATGACCGCGGGCAGGGTCACGCCCAGTGGTCCGGTCCAGCCGAACTCGTCGACGATCTTCTTCACGACGTCGGCCACCGCATCCGGTTTCGACGGGTCCGGCGTCGGGATCCGGACGCGGTCCCCCACCAGCTTGCCGACATCGAGATCGACCACGCCTCCCTTGATGCCCGACCCACCGATGTCCACACCGAAGCCGAGGGTTGCAGCCATCCCCACGGTTCCCTTCGTACTCGATTCAGTGACGCTTTCCCCGGAGGTTATCCGTATGTGGTCGGATAGGTCTCGTGGGAGCTACAGAAGTACTGTTGGACGTTGCCGTATCGGTAGCTCGCGAGGCCGCCGCCCTCGCGTTGAGCTCCCGCCCGTCCGCGATCCGCGACGTGGACACCAAGACGTCGAAGACCGACGTGGTAACCGCCGCCGACGTGGCGGTGGAACAGCTGGTCCGCTCCCGCCTGGAAGAACTCCGACCAGGTGAGCCGGTGTTCGGCGAGGAAACAGGCGGCGCCATGGCCGAACCGGGCCAGGTCTGTTGGGTGATCGACCCGATAGACGGCACAGTCAACTACCTGTACGGCCTACCCTGGTACGCGGTGTCACTAGCAGCGCAGATCGACGGCATCTCCGTGGCAGCGGCAGTGCTGGAGCCGGAGACAGGCCGAGAGTGGACCGCCATCCGAGGCGAGGGCTCCTGGCGCGACGGGGTCTCGCTGCGCGTCTCGGACGCGACCCGGCTGGACATGGCGTTGATCTCGACGGGCTTCGGCTACCGAGCCGAGCGGAGAGAGCGGCAGGCCGCTGCGGTGGCCAGGCTGCTGCCGAAGGTCCGGGACATCCGCCGCCCGGGCTCAGCGTCACTGGACCTGTGCTCGGTAGCCGCGGGCTGGGTGGACGGCTACGTGGAACACGGCCTCTCCCGCTGGGACTGGGCGGGCGGCGCACTGATAGCGGAGGAGGCGGGCGCGGAGGTTCACCTGTCCACCGGCCCCGACGCACTGGGCCCGGACCTGACCTTCTGCGCCACCCCAGGCATCGCCGACCAACTGAGCGTGGCCATCAAAGAAGCGGGACTGACAGAAGAAATGCCCTGACGCGGGCTCAGCACTGCACGTTGCGGGCAGCGGCCAACAACCCCGTGTCAAGGTTCGGTTGCGGCACGTCCGCCTGCAGGCCCCCTTGAGCGGGCGGGTTCTGCTTCGCGAAGTCGTTCAGCTGTTCCATCAGGGTGCGGGCCGCGCGGTTGGGATGGAGGTCGTCGAACTTCTCGCCGATGGCGATGTCGACGGTGGCGTCCTGGCGCTCGTCGCGGATGAGCTCGGCGCACGGTTCCACCAGGCTGACCGTCCTGGCCGCGGCCTCGCCCTGTGCGCCGAAGCGGATCTGGGCGCGGCAGGCCATCGACTCGCCGTACAGCGTGTCGTTGCCAGGGTCGCCGATCTGGGTGAAGCCGAGTGCGCGCAGGTTCTCGGTGACCAGCCTGGCGGCACCGCGTTGGCCGCTGGCGTTGACCACCCGCACCAGCGCGGTCGCCGGCGGCGACGGTTCGGTGCCGTTCAGCGCGTCGTGTTCCAGCGCCTTGCCCAGGGTGGGTGCGGGCTGGCCCTCGACCGGCGGCGGGGTGGACGTGGGAGCCTCGCAGTGCGCGGCGCCCGTCACCTCGCTGTCCTGGTTCATCACCCGGAACCACACGATCGTCGCCGCGATGCCGAGCACCACGATCAGCAGGACCGCGGGCAGCGGCCGGCGCTTTCGATAGCGCTGACCACCCTGTTGCATGACGTTCCCCACCGCCACAGTCCCCGCCCTCCTACGCCTCGCCGAACGTGAGTCCCCACCCCTTTGTTCGCTGCTGATCAGCCTAGGCGTTTCAGCTCCGTTCGGCGGCTTGAGGACCGCAACTGTAGACGTATCGTGTCGCGCCGGGTTGCGTCAGGGTGCGGTTTGACTACTCGGCGCTGCGCGCGCGGAGCGGTCCGCGGTGGTTGATCATGTGGGCAGACACACCCGAACGGGTGACCAGCTGGATTGGTCCGGTGGCATGGTCTACGCTCTGCCCGCTCCGGTCGTCGAACATGAGACGCGAATCGATTCCGACGGGCGCCGAATCCGGCGGGGACATGCGGCGTGACGTGCGAGATGTCCGTCACTTGAGATGGCGGGCACAAACCGGGGCGCCCGAACGTTGACCAGCGCGCGAACACATCCTGAAGTGGGGGTGCACACCATGGCCACCGATTACGATGCGCCACGTCGCAGTGAGGCGGACGACCTCGCTGAGGACTCGCTCGAGGAGCTCAAGGCCCGTCGAAACGAGAACCAGTCCGGAGTCGTCGATGTCGACGAGTCGGACACCGCGGAGAGCTTCGAACTGCCCGGTGCCGACCTGTCCAGCCTCTCCGGCGAGGACCTGACCGTCCGCGTCGTGCCGAAGCAGGCCGACGAGTTCACCTGTTCCAAGTGCTTCCTGGTGCATCACCGCAGCAGGCTTGCCGAGGAACAGAACGGCCAGCCGATCTGCCGCGACTGCGCGTAACCAAGCCGCTCACACACTGAGCGGAGTCAACACGGACTGTGGGGCCTGTCACCTAGGCGGGGGACGGGCCCTCCGCCGTGCTGTGACATGGCCTCGCTGCCGCTCGGCGTTCGCGGGCCTTGACCCGGCGTCTTCCCTCCTGCGCGCGGAGATCCCCTGGGCTCCTTCGTCGCGCAGGGGGTCTCCGTGCTCGTCAGTCCAGACGCCGGCGGCCCGCTCAGGGACATGGCCTCGCTCCGCTGGGCGTTCGCGGGCCTGTTCCCGGCGTCGCTCAGTTGTTTGTTGGTGAGCTTGTTTCGTGGTTCTTCAGCAAGGCGGCGAGCTTGTCCGGGTGGCGGGTCGAGAACACCCAGTAGGGCGTCGGGTCGTCCGGGTCGGTGACCTCGATCCGGACCAGCGGGCGTACCCAGCCGCGGTGCAGTACGAACGCGGTCGGGTCCAGTCCTCGCCCGAGCACGGCGCGCTTGTCCTTGGGGCCGAACACCTCGACCGTGCCGACGTGTGCGAGTGGCAGGTGTGCGTTGCCGACGTACAGCTGGCCGTTCTCGACGCGTACCGGCGCCCGGCCGGCGCGCCAGATCAGCACGGCCGTCAGCGGCAGCAGCACCACGTACGGTAGCCACGCGCGCACCCCCGGGTAGCCGAGATGCACCTCGGCCGCGAGCAGGCCGGCCGCCAGCATCGGCAGCAGCCACAGGTACCAGGTGACGTAGAGCCGCTCGTCGTGCTTCGTCGTCGGGGCTTTCCCTGCCGCACCGTCTGTCACGGTTCCAGGGTAGTCTCGCCGCTCGTGTCCAGCGTGGAGGTCCTGCTCACCAGACTCGACCCCGGAGTCCCCGTGCCGTCGTACGCGACGCCCGGTGACGCTGGCGCTGACCTGGTCACCACCACTGA
Source organism: Actinophytocola sp. (assembly GCF_036378875.1). Taxonomy (GTDB): domain Bacteria; phylum Actinomycetota; class Actinomycetes; order Mycobacteriales; family Pseudonocardiaceae; genus Actinophytocola. The sequence continues at coordinate 91,466 of NZ_DASUVO010000057.1, read as the reverse complement.
CGAGGTGATCGCTCCTGGTGAGCGGGTGACCGTCGGCACGGGTGTGGCGATCGCGCTGCCCGATGGGTTCGCGGCGTTCGTGCACCCGCGTTCCGGGCTCGCCGCGCGTGTCGGGCTGAGCGTGGTGAACACACCGGGCACGATTGACTCCGGCTACCGGGGCGAGATCAGGATCTGCCTGATCAACCACGACCTGACGGAGCCGATCGAGCTGCGCCGCGGCGACCGGATCGCCCAGCTGGTGGTACAGCGCGTCGAGCACGCGGTGTTCCGTGAGGTGGACGAGCTGGACCGGACACCGCGTGGCGCGGGTGGCTATGGATCGACCGGCGGGCACGCCACACTCATAACCTGAGCGGGCCGCCGGCCTCTGAACTTCAGTGAGCACGGAGGAAGACTGAGAGTGGGACTGTTCGGACGGCGCAAGCGTGCCGAGCAAGAGGCGTACGAGGCCGAGCCCGAGTACGACGAGCGGGAGGGCGTCGACGACGTCGTGCCCGAGTTCGAGGGCGACCTGTTCGAGTACGCGGGTCCCCACGACGTGGCGGACGCGCCCGACGACGGCCTCAACCGCCTCGATCTCGGTTCGATCCGGCTCCCGGTGCCGGATGGCGCGCAGCTCCAGGTCGAGATGGACCAGAGCAAGTCCGTGGTCGCCGTGCACGTGGTCACCCCGGTCGGGCAGTTGACGGTCAACGCCTACGCGGCGCCGAAGTCCGGCGGGTTGTGGCGGGAGGTGTCCACCGAGTTGGCGGAGCAGTTGCGCAACGACGGCGCGACGGTCCGCACGACGAAGGGCGAGTGGGGCCTGGAGTTGCTTGTGGCGCTTGGGGACGCGCACCTTCGGTTCGTCGGAGTCGATGGTCCTAGATGGATGTTGCGGGGTGTGGTCGCCGGTCCGCCGGAGATCGCGGACAAGAGCGCGCACGCGCTGTATGACCTGGTCCGGGGCACTGTGGTGGCTCGTGGCACGCAGCCCATGCCGGTGCGGACACCCCTGCCGTTGGAGCTCCCGCCGGCCATCGCGCAGCACATCCAGGCACAACAGCAGGGTTAACGCAGGAATTCGCTGAGCGCATCGAGCGTGACCCGGCGGACAGTCACTATCCCACCACTTGTGGTGTTCGCTACTCTGACGCGCGCGGCGGGGCGGTGCACACGGTCCTGTCGCACTTCTGTGTCTGTTGGAGGCGCACCCATGACGGAATCCGGCCGGGCTCGGCACGACAACTACGGGCCGGAGGCCAAATACGCGGTCGAGCGTGAGGCCGAGCTGCCCACGACCGCGTGGGAGCGTGAAGTCGCAAGAGGACTCGAGCTCGGGTTACCGGGCGCGGAGTCCATCGTGGACAAACGGATCCCCACGTTCTCTCGTGGGGAACTGCCACACTTCGCCGGTATCAACACGTTCCTCAAGGCGCCCTACGTCGAGGACGTACGCACCTGTGGTGAGTACGACGTGGTGGTGCTCGGTGCTCCGTTCGACGGTGGTACCACCTACCGTTCCGGTACTCGGTTCGGGCCGCAGGGCATTCGGAAGATCTCCGCGCTCTACGGGCCGTACAACTTCGAGCTCGGCGTCGACCTGCGTGAGTCGATCACGATCGCCGACGTCGGTGACATATTCACAATTCCGGGCAACATCGAGAAGACGTTCGACCAGATTTCCAAGGGTGTCGGACACGTGTTCGCCTCGGGTGCGTTCCCGGTCGTCCTCGGTGGCGACCACTCCATCGGGTTCCCGACCACCCGCGCGGTGGCCGAGCACCTGAACGGTGGGAACCTGGGCATCATCCACTTCGATCGTCATGTGGACACCCAGGAGACCGACCTGGACGAACGCATGCACACCACTCCTTGGTTCCACGCCACTGACATACCTAACGTTCCGCCGAAGAATCTGGTTCAGATCGGAATCGGGGGCTGGCAGGCTCCTCGGCCGGGCGTTGCGGTAGGGCGGGAACGCGGTACGACGATCATGACGGTCACCGACTGCGTCGAGATGGGCATCGAGGCCGCGGCCGAGCGTGCACTCGAGGTCGCGTGGGACGGCGCCGACGCCGTCTGGTTGAGCTTCGACGTGGACTGTCTCGACGCGGCGTTCGTGCCGGGCACCGGTTGGCCGGAGCCCGGTGGTTTCCTTCCCCGCGAGGTGCTGAAGTTCATCCAGCTCATCGCGGAGCGGCCACTCGCCGGCATCGAGGTCGTCGAGTGCTCACCGCCGTACGACAACGCGGAGATCACCTCGCTGATCGCGACACGGGTCATCTGCGACACCCTCGGCTGCCTCGTGCGCGCCGGCCACTTACCCAAGCGGCGATAGTCCACATCAGACACAAATAATTTTCACGATTAACTCCTTTCCCCGTTCCCCCTTCCCATGGAGTTGTTGTGTATTTCCGCAGATCCCGACGTGCCATCGTCGGGTTGCTCTCCGTTGCCGCGTTGTTCGGCGTCACCGCCCTGTCGGGGTGCACCAGTTCGGACGCCGAGTCCGGCACCAAGATCACGCTCGGGTACAGCGCGTGGCCCGGTTGGTTCCCCTGGGCGGTCGCGGAGCAGCAGGGCCTGTTCGCGCAGAACGGCGTCGACGTCGAGCTGAAGTGGTTCGACAGCTACACCGACAGCATCGCGGCGCTGTCCAGCGGCGCGATCGACGCCAACAGCCAGACGTTGAACGACACGCTTTCCGCGGTGAGCGGCGGGGCGCAGCTGCGGGTCGTGCTGACCAACGACAACTCCACCGGCAACGACCAGATCATCGCGCGTGAGGGCATCACCAGCGTCGCGGACCTGAAGGGCAAGAAGGTCGCGGTCGAACAGGGCACCGTCGACCACTACCTGCTGCTGCTCGCCCTGGAGGAGGCCAACCTCACCGAGGACGACATCCAGCTCGTGCCGATGCTCACCGACGCCGCCGCGGCCGCGTTCGTCGGCGGTGACGTTGACGCGGTCGGCGTCTTCGCCCCGTTCACCACGACAGCGCTGGAGCGGCCGGGCAGCCAGGCGATCGCGACCTCGGCCGAGTTCCCCGGTGCGATCCCGGACCACCTCGTGACGTCCGACAAGCTCGTCAACGACCGGCCCGACGACGTGCAGAAGCTCGTGAACACCTGGTTCGACACGATCGCCTGGATCAAGGACAACCGGGACGCGGCCAACAAGATCATGGCCGAGCGCGGCGGCGTGAGCGTCGAGGACTACGAGTCCTACGACGCTGGCACGACGATCTTCACGAGGCAGCAGAACCTCGACGCGTTCACCCCTGGCACGACGCCGAAGCAGCTCAACTTCCAGGCGGACAAGATCGCCGACTTCATCCTCGGCACGGGCTTGGCGAAGGAGCGGCCCGAGATTGACGGCCTCTTCGTCGACAAGTTCGTCAAAGCGGCCACGGAGTGAGTGCCGTGAGCGGAGCTTGCGGAGCGAACCACGAGCACCACGCCGACGAGCGACGTCACGAAGCCTGTGAGGGGACGTCGTGAGCGGCGTGGCCGGTTCGAAGAGCCACCCGGGTCGGCTGGCGGCCGACCCGGGCTCGGCCTCGGCGGCGCGGTCCGAACGCCAGAGCTGGCCGGAGCTGCCGAGAAGGGGCGTGGCTCGCCCGCACTCGGCGCTCACGAGCATCCGCACGCCGCTGTCGCGCGGGACCCGCTGGGCGCTGATGGTCCTGTCGCTGCTGCTGCCGTTCGTCGTCTGGGGTGTGCTCACCGCGGCCGAGGTGGTGACACCGAGGGTGCTGCCGCCGCTTCCCGCCACGTTGGCCGCCGGCTGGGACATGGCTGTCTCCGGCGAGCTGTTCACCGACCTGTGGGCCTCCACCGAGCGGGTGCTGTACGGCTTCGGGCTCGGCCTGGTCGTCGCGGTGCCGCTCGGCATCCTGATGGGTGCCTTCCGCGCCGGTGAGGCGCTGTTCGAGCCGGTGTTCGCGATGCTCCGGTACCTGCCGGCGCCCGCGTTCATCCCGGTGTTCCTGGTCTGGTTCGGCATCGACGAGGCGCCGAAGATCGCGCTGGTGTTCGTCGGCACGGTCTTCTTCAACACGCTGATGACCGCGGATGTCGTCCGTGCCGTGCCGAGGGAGCTGATCAACGTGTCGTACACGCTCGGCGCACGGCGCGGCGAGGTGCTGCGCAAGGTGATCGTGCCGCACTCGCTGCCGGGCATCATCGACACGATCCGGGTCAACATCGCGGTGGCCTGGGCGCTGCTGGTGATCGCCGAGGTGGTCTCGTCGACCACCGGGCTCGGCCGCAGCATCATGCAGGCGCAACGGTTCCAGCGGATCGACGAGATGTTCGCGCTGCTCCTCGTGATCGGCGTCATCGGCGTGGTCATGGACGTCACGTTGCGGCTGCTCAGAGCCAGAGTCGGGCGGTGGGCACAGTGAACCCGGTAAACGAGAAGTGGGCCGCCGCCGAGCGGGCCGAGCTCGAGGAGCGGGTGCTGGAGCTGCGTGGCGTCGGCAAGGACTTCCAGGTCCGCGGGCGGACGGCCACCGCGCTGGACGGCGTCGACATGAAGGTGTCCCGCGGCGAGTTCGTCTGCGTCGTCGGGGCGAGCGGGTCGGGCAAGTCGACCCTGCTCTCGCTCGTCGCCGGTCTGGACAAGCCGAGCCGAGGGGAGATCGTCCTCGACGGCACGCCGGTCACCGGCCCCAGTCCCGACCGGGGCCTGGTGTTCCAGAGCGCGTCGCTGTACCCGTGGCGGACGGTTGAGCGCAACGTCGCGTTCGGGCTGGAGTTGTTGAAGCTCAGCAAGGCCGAGCGGACCCGCCGGGTCGACTGGTACCTGGCGGAGACCGGGCTCTCCGGGCTGCGCCGCTCGCTGCCAGGCCAGCTCTCCGGTGGCCAGCGTCAGCGGGCCGCCATCGCCAGGGCGCTCGTCTGCGAGCCGGAGGTGCTGCTGCTCGACGAGCCGTTCGGCGCGCTGGACGTGCAGACCAAGGAAGACATGCAGCTGCTGATCCGCCAGATCTGGCAGGACACCGGCACCACGGTCCTCATGGTCACCCACGACGTGGACGAGGCCGTGTTCCTGGCGCAGCGGGTCGTGGTGCTCGCCTGCGACCCGGGCCGTGTCGCCAGTGAGCTGGCGGTGCCGCTGCCGGCCGAGCGTGACCTCGCGATCAAGCGCACGCCGGCGTTCCTGCGGCTGAGGGCTGAGTTGGAGGATCAGGTGCGAGCCCAGCACTACGGCGGACTGGCGGCGGACGAGCGTTCCGTCCCATCGAACACAGGGGGCAAGTCGTGAGCGGCCGCCACAAGATGCGTGCCATCCGCCTCGGCAGCCGGTTCACGCTCAGCCGGCTGAGCATCGGCGGCAAGCTGAACCTGCTGCTCCTGCTGCCACTGGTGGCGGTGCTGCTCGTGTCGGTGCCGTTCGTGATCCAGCAGGTCGACGACGCCGGATCAGCGGGCGACACCGCCGACACCGCGCAGTACGCGCGGGAGCTCGGTGGGCTCGTCACCGAACTGCAACGCGAACGCCTGGTCACCGTGGCCTTCCTGGCCGACGCCGCCGACCGCTCGGAGCTGGAGCGCGCGCAGGGCACCGTCGACCAGGCCGCCGACGCGGTGCGTGGCACGCTCGAGGAGGCGTCGGACGAGCTCTCCGCCGCGCTGGTGCGACTCGGCTCGCTCACCGACATCCGCCGGAACGCGTTCGATCTCGGCGTGTCGCCGGACAGCGTCGCCCGCACCTACCACGCGGTCATCGACGCGTTGATCGACGCGCTGCGACTCGTGCCCAGGCAGGGCAGTGACGCGGAGGGCACCCGGCAGCTCACCGCGCTCGAGGCGCTGCTGCGCGCGAACGAGGAGAACACGCTGCGCGGCATGTCGTTGATCGTCACGTCGATGAGCCCGGAGACCGGCGCGGTGCTGCTCGACGACGCGACCGCGCAGGCACAGAGCCAGATCACGCGGTTCGTGCAGCAGGCCGGCGCCGAACAGGCGGGGCTCGTCGTCGCGGTGGAACGTGGCGACGAGGGCCGCAAGGTCGAGGAGCTCGCCAGCCAGGCCGCCGACCCTGGCGACCACGCGGCCTACGTCGTCGACGCCTACACGAGCGTGGACGCGCAGTCGAAGCTGCGCGGCATCGTCCAGGACCGGGTGACGAACGAGATCGCCGAGGCCGCCGCCGACCGTGCCGCCTCCGCGCGCACGCTGGCCTGGACGGTCGGTCTCGGCGCGGTCCTGCTGTTCGTCCTCGTCGCGGCCCTCGCGACCGTGGTCAGCCGGTCGATCTCCCATCCGCTGCGGCGGCTGACCGTCGGTGCCGCGCAGGTCGCCGAGCTGGCCGAGAAGGAACTGGTCCGCGTCGGCGACACCGAGGTGCCCGAGCAACAGGTGCCGCGCCTCGCCGCGATCGAGGTGGCCTCGCAGGACGAGCTGGGTGCGCTGGCCGCGGCGTTCAACCGGGTGCAGTCGACCGCCGGGCAGCTGGTGGAACGGCAGGCACTCATGCGCCGCAACGTCGGCCTCATGTTCGCCAACGTCGCGCAGCGCACGCAGAACCTGGTGGGCCGCCAGCTCGCCCTCGTCGACGAGCTGGAACGCAACGAGCAGGACACCCGGCTCCTGGAACGGCTCTACCGCCTCGACCACCTGTCCACGAGGCTTCGCCGCACGGCGGACAACCTGCTCGTGGTCGCCGGCAGCCGTGACGAGAAGCTGGGCGGTCCGACCGAGCTGTCCACCGCGCTGCGGTCCGCGCTCGCCGAGATCGAGGACTACCAGCGGGTTCAGCTCGGCGAGATCGTCGACATCATCGTGCCGGCCACGTTCGGTTCTGACCTCGTGCTGGTGTTCGCCGAACTGCTCGAGAACGCGACGTCGTTCTCGCCGCCGGAGTCGATGGTCGAGGTGCGCACCGCGTTCCTGACCGACGGCTCGTGCACGGTGAGCGTGGTCGACCGCGGCATGGGCATGAGCGCGGAACAGTTCGCCGAGGAGAACCAGCGCCTGGTCGCCCGTGAGCGGCTGGACATCGCGCCGACGAGCATGCTGGGTCTGTTCGTGGTCGGCCGGCTCGCCCGCCGCCACCGCCTCAACGTGCGCATGGTCCCCACCGACGGCGGCGGGGTCACCGTGTACGTGGTCATCCCACCCGACCGGTTCGGGCGGCCCACCGCGCCGTTGCCGGCCGTGCCGGTAGAGCCACCGGCACGGCGGTTCGCGTCCGGCGGGTCGATCGAGATCCCGCCGGCGCAGCCATCGCCCGGCTTCTCGTGGTTCCCGGACTCGGGCGAGGTCGACGGCGAGAAACAACAGCTCGATCCGGACACGGTACGGGTGAAGGCCGTGCAGGCCCCGTCAGCGGGCGACGCCGGTCGTGCGCCGGCGGGTGACGCCGGACGCGCACCGGCCAGCGCGACACCCGGCACGACCGGCACACCGAACCGCGGTGGGCTTCGGCGCCGCGTTGCCGGGGCGCAGTTGCCGGGGAGCACCAAGGTGCCGGCCGCCAAGCCCGCGGAACCCGCCACACCATCGGTTCCCGAGCCACGGCAGGACCCCGCCGCTCTGCGGGGTGCCCTCGACGGCTTCCAGGCCGCCTTCGCCAAGGCGGCCGAGGAGACCCAGGCGTCCCCACCACCGGCCGCTGAGACGTCCCAGGACGCCCGCCGGGGCGGGCTGACCAGGCGCGTGCCCGGCTCGAACATGGCGCCCGGGCTGCGCAAGCCGGTCACCGGACAGGTGCCGGCGAACGTGGCGAAGAACTGGCGACAGCGCGACCCGGACGCGGACCGGGCCAAGTTCGACAGCTTCACCTCCGGCCTTGCGCACGCCGCGGCGCCGCCCCCCGCCAGCATCTGGCCGGCAGAGCCCCCCACCGAGAAACCAAAAGGGACCCAATGATGACCAAGCCCGCACCCGCAGTCAGCGCCGAAGCGCAGAACTTCAACTGGCTCGTCACCCGGTTCGCACAGAACACGGCGGGGGCCACCGCCGCGATCGCGGTGTCCGCGGACGGCCTGCTGATCGCCATGTCGTCCGAGATGGAGCGGCAGAACGCCGACCGTCTCGCGGCCATCACCTCGGCGATGCTCGGGCTCGCCAACGGCATCTCGGACAGCCACCCGCTCGGTGATCCCGACAAGATCATCATCGAGCTGCAGCACGGCTACCTGCTCGTCTGCACGATCAGCATCGGCTGCTCGCTCGGCGTGCTCGCCACCAAGGACGCGAGCCTCGGCACGATCGCCTACGAGATGGCGATGTTCGCGAACCGCGCCAGCACGGTGCTCAACCCGCAGCTCATCGAGGAACTCAAGAACACCGTGGGTCTATAGGGGAGGGCGAGTGTCCGAACAAGATCCGGACGTCTCCCTCCTGCGGCCATACCTGCTCACGTCGGGGCGTGCGCAGCCGGTGGACCACACGCTGGAGATCGAGACGCAGGTCGTGACCAGTGATCAGGGTGCTGTCGCCCGGCAGCGCCTGACGTTCGAACACCGCGACATCGTGGAGCTCTGCCGCGCCACGATGTCGGTAGCCGAGATAGCCGCGAAGTTGGGCCTGCACATCGGGGTGGCAAGGGTGCTGGTTGCCGACCTCGCGGCGTCCGGGCATGTCGTACTGCGCAGGCCTGGGGCCGCGCTCAACCAGGACCTCGGCATGATCGAAAGGGTCATTCGTGGACTCGAAGCCATTCGCTGAGCAGCAGGCGCGCCAGCGGCCACCCACCCCGGTCAAGATCGTCGTCGCCGGCGGGTTCGGGGTCGGCAAGACTACTACCGTCGGTGCCATCTCGGAGATCCAGCCGCTACGCACCGAAGCACTGATGACGTCGGCCGGGGCGGAGATCGACCGCACCGGCCACGTGCCGTCGAAGACGACGACCACCGTCGCACTCGACTTCGGCTGCATCACCATCGACGACGACGTCAAGCTGTACCTGTTCGGCACGCCGGGACAGGACCGGTTCGGCTTCATGTGGCACGACATCGTGCACGGCGCGCTCGGTGCGCTGGTCCTCGTGGACACCAGGAGAATGGACGACTGCTACCCGGCCGTCGACTACTTCGAGAAGGCCGGGCTGCCGTTCGTCGTCGGCGTCAACCTCTTCGACGGCGTGCTCGCCCACGACCTCGACGACATCCGCTGGGCCCTCGCCGTCGGCGACGAGGTCCCGGTGGTCACCTTCGACGCCCGCGACAGGCTCTCCGTCCGCGACGCACTGCTCGCCGTGCTGCGCCACACCTTCCGCCGAGTCCGAGGCCAGCAGGCCACGGCCTGATCAGCCCGGCCCGCCCGCGCGCAGCCAGGCGAGCACGGCTGCGCGGCCGAGTGCCTCCGGGTCGACGCCCACGACGTCGAGGCGGGTCGAGCACATCGTGGCCCGGGGAAGGGCCTTGAGCCACTCCTCGGCCACGGTCGTGGGGTGTACGGGGTCGTCGACGCACGTCGCCACGCCAACCGGGATGTCAAGCGTCGACAGTTCGTCCAGGGTGGGTGCGGGTCGCTCCGCGGCGGCGGCCAGTGAGTCGGCGAGCCCGTCGCCGTAGCCGCGCCACGCGCGGGTCAGTTCGGTGGCGAGCCAGGCAGGCACACCATCGGTGGCGATCGCGAGCGCTTCGTCGACCCCTCGGGAGCGCACCAGCTCGGCCGCCGCGCGGGCCGAGACCGCTCCCGGCGCGTCTCCAGGCGTGCCGTGCCAGCCCGGCAGGGCCAGCACGAGCCCCGTGCAGCGGTCGGGGTTCGCCAGTGCCCACTCGGCTGCGACGTGTGCGCCGAACGACACCCCGCCGGCCACCACCGGACCGTCGCCAGCGGCCTCGTCGAGCGCCGCGAGGTACGCCTGCGCCAGCATCGGCCCTGGTACGGGCCTCGGCGTGACCGCGCGGACACAGAGCGCGCCAAACGGCACCTCGAACACGGACCGGACGAACACGTCGTCCGACCCGGTCCCGGGCAGGAGGACGGCTGAACGCGCAGGTCCCGGTTCGACAACATTCACGTAGGAGATCCTCCACCAGGCCACTGTTCGGGTGGTTACGCTGGATTCGTCCGGGCCGGAGTCGGGGCTGGCCCCTCACCAACAGGAGCAACATAGATGGGCACCGGGAAGGGCCCCTTCCGTCGGCTGGTCAAACGACTGACCAGCGACGTGGACCAGCTCGACGCCGACGATCTGTCGGAACACGTCGAGGCGGTCGGGGCACGCAAGGCGTGCGACTGCCAGTCGGGTGAGCAGGTCACTGTGCTCGGCCGCCTCCGCAGTGTCGAACTCAGTCCCAGGGACGCAGTCGCCACTCTGGAGGCCGAGCTGTTCGACGGGACAGAGGGTGTGACACTAGTCTGGCTCGGTCGTCGCAGGATCCCGGGGATCGAACCGGGCCGGACGATCAAGGCCCAGGGCCGGATCGCGATGCGGGACGGCCGGAAGGTGCTCTACAACCCCTACTACGAGCTGCAGACGGCTACATGACTGAACCCCCCAAGACATCCGCCCCCGACGACGCCGACGACAAGGCCGAGGAGCCGACCCTCCTCGAGCAGATGGGTGGTATCAGCGGGCTGGTCTACTCGACCGTTCCCGTTCTCGTGTTCGTGCTGCTCAACACGCTGTTCGGCCTGTCGCCCGCCATCTGGGGCGCACTGGGGAGCGCGGCGCTCATCACTCTCGTCCGCGTGGTGCGCAAGGAGCCGCTGCAGCCCGCGATCTCCGGCTTCTTCGGGGTCGGGATCGCGGCGTTCATCGCCTACCGGACCGGGTCGGCCAAGGGCTTCTTCCTGTTCGGCATCTGGGCGAGCCTGGTCTACGGCAGCGTGTTCCTCGCGTCGATGCTGGTGCGGTACCCGCTGGTCGGCGTGATCTGGTCGTTCCTCAACGGCCACGGCATGAGCTGGCGGAGCGACCGCAAGGCCATGTTCGCCTACCAGATCGCGACGCTCACCTGGGTCGCGGTGTTCGCCGCCCGGTTCATCGTGCAGCGCTGGCTGTACGACGAGGACCAGACGGGCTGGCTGGCGTTCGCCCGCCTCGCGATGGGCTACCCGCTGACCATCATCGCGCTGGCGGTCACGGTGTGGGCGGTCACCCGCGCAGGCCACCGGGTCAAGAAGCTGGCGGCGGACACGGACGCCGAGGACCGCGAGATCGAGGAAAGGCTGCGCGCCAAGTACTCCGGCAAGCCGGAACCCGAAAGCGCCTGACCGTAGTCCGCCGGGAGGCAGCATGTTCGTCAGCGTGTCGGGGCAGGAGATCGCATACCGGCGCAGCCCTGGGCAGGGGCGGCCGGTCGTGCTGGTCCACGGGAACTCGTCCTCGTCCAGGACCTGGCGGAGCCTCCTGGAGGGCCCCTTCGGGCAGCGCCACCAGTGCCTGGCCCTCGACCTGCCGGGCCACGGCGCGTCCCCGCCACCCGCGGCCGGGTCGGGCGTGTACTCGCTGCCCGGCTACGCCGCCGTCCTGGCCGGCTTCGTCAAGGAGCTGGACTCCCGGGACGCGGTGATCGTCGGCTGGAGCCTGGGCGGTCACATCGCACTGGAGGCGGTCTCCGCGCTGCCGGACGCGGCCGGCTTCGTCATCTACGGCGCCCCGCCCGTCAGCAGTCTCGCCGACATGCCAGAGGCGTTCCTGCCCGCGCCCACGATGCAGACCAGCTTCACGGCCGACGTCGACCCCGACGCCGCGCTCGCCTACGCCACCGCGTTCCTCGCGCCCGACTCGCCACTGTCGACCGCCGACCTGGTCGCCGACATCCTCGCCACGGACGGAGCGGCTCGCAGCGAACTAGCCGCCAGCCTCGCCACCGGCCCCTACGCCGACGAGGTCGAGGTCGTCGCCACCCTCGACCGACCACTGGCAATCCTGCACGGCGAGCATGAACAGTTCGTCAACCTCGACTACCTCACCAAGCTCCACGCCCCCACCCTGTGGCGCGGCGCCGTCCAGGTCATCGCCCCCGCCGGACACGCACCACACGAGGAGACCCCGGAAGAACTGGCCGCCCTGCTGGACCAGTTCATCGACGACCTGCCGACGAGAAACTAGGCGTTGTTGAGGTAGGCCAGTACCGCCAGTACGCGGCGGTGGCCGCTGTCGCTGGGGGGTAGGCCCAGTTTCAGGAAGACGTTGCCGATGTGCTTGCTGACCGAGCGTTCGGTGACGACGAGCGTGCTGGCGATGGTGGTGTTGTCGTGGCCCTCGGCCATCAGCTTGAGGACCTCGCGTTCGCGTGGTGTCAGTGAGTCCAGTGGCGAGTCGCGGCGGTTGGTGAGTAGTTCGGTCACCACCTCGGGGTCGAGGGCCGTGCCGCCCGTCGCGACGCGGTCCAGTGCGTCGAGGAACTCGTCGACCCGGCCTACGCGGTCCTTGAGCAGGTATCCCACCCCGCTCGCCCCGCCGCCCAGCAGCTCGCCGGCGTACGACTGCTCCACGTACTGCGACAGCACGAGCACCGGCAGCCCGGGTAGCTGCTCACGGGCCGCGAGCGCCGCCCGCAGTCCCTCGTCGCGGAAGCCCGGGGGGAGCCGGACGTCCAGCACGGCGGCGTCGGGGCGGTGGGTGAGCAGCGCCGGCAGGATCTCCGGGCCGCTGCCGGCCACGGCCACGACCTCGTGCCCTGCCGACGTGAGCAGCATGACCAGCCCCTCTCGCAGCAGGGCGTTGTCCTCGGCGATCACCAGCCGCACGGTAGAACCACCTCGATCAGGGTCGGGCCCCCCTCGGGGCTGGTCATGGTGAACTCGCCGTCGAGGGCCGCGGCCCGGCGGCGCATGCCGACCAGGCCGGACCCGGTGGTCGGCGACTCCGCGCCGCCCCGGCCGTCGTCACGCACGACCACGCGCAAAGCTTTGGCCTCCTTGACGAGGCGGACCTCGGCCCGGTCGGCGTCGCTGTGCTTGGCCGCGTTCGTCAGCGCCTCGGCCACGATGAAGTAGGCGGCCGACTCCACGGCGGCCGGAGGACGAGTGCCGTCCTCCAGCGCCGCGACGTCCACGGTCACGTCCAGGCCGCTGCTGGCGGCGAGGGCCCGCACCGCGCCGGCCAGGCCCCGGTCGGTGAGGATCGGCGGGTGGATGCCGCGCACCACGTGCCGCAGCTCGGTCAGTGCCTGGTCGACCTGGTCCTGCGCGTCGTCGAGGAGCCTGCGCGTGGTTTCCGGGTCCCGGTCGTAGGCGCGTTTCGCCAGCCCCAGCCGGATGGACAGCGCCACCAGCCGTGCCTGCGTGCCGTCGTGCAGGTCCCGTTCGATCCGGCGTAGTTCGGCGCCGTGTGCGGCGATCGCGTCCGCCCTCGTCGTCGTCAGCCGCTGGACGCGTTCGGCCAGACGCGCTTTCGGGGGTGGCTTCAGCAGTGCCGTCGACCAGCGCGCCTCCGTGTCCGCGAGGCGGGTGATCAGCGGGAGGACGGCCGGTGCACGGCCCAGCAGGTGCCGCACGCCGTCGACCAGCAGGGCCGCCGGCCACAGCGGCAGCGCCAGCAGGACCATCCAGCCGTACACGTAGTGGGCGACCATCCAGCGCAGGTCCGCGTACGTGCACGGGTCGTGGGTCGCGACGCGCAGGCTCTCGCGCAGCCGGCCCCTGATCGGCAGGTACGCCTCGGGGATCTCGTGGCCGGTCCAGGCGGCCACCTGACGTCGTTTGGCGCTGGCCATCCGTCGCATCAGCAGCACGGTCTCGGGCAGCACACCCAACCCGACCACCACGACCGCACCGGCGACGGCCAACAGGATCATCGTGATGAACAGGTAGGAGCCGAACGTCAGCCCAGCGGCCAGTCCCAGGTGGACTGTGGCCCGTGCCGCCTTACGCATGGTGACCAGGCTAAACGTGCCAGATCGGCCACGCGGGGGAGCTGTCTCCCCAGCCGCGGTGTAGCTGGGTACACCCCTGGTTCGGGAGGGCGCTCCCTCGTGACCGCGGCCTGCCGGCGGAATCGTTGCTCATGGCACGAAACCGCTGATCAGGAGGCCGAAAAGACCATGGCGAACTTCCTCTACCGACTGGGCCGGCTGGCCTTCCGGCGCCGCTGGTACGTCGCGTTCATGTGGGTGGCCGTCATGGCCGCCGTCGGCTTCGGCGCCGCCAAGGCACCTTCGGCACCCGACGACGGGTTCACGATGCCGGGCATCGAGTCCCAAGGCGCCTTCGACCTCCTGGACCAGCGCTTTCCCGGCGCCGGAGCCGACGGGGCGACGGCCCGGCTGGTCTTCGTGGCACCGGACGGGCAGACGGTCACCGCGGTCCGGCTGCGGTCGGCGATCGAGCAGGGCGTGGCCGACGTTGCCGGCGGCAACGAGGTCGCCCGGGCCGTCGACCCGTTCCAGGCGCGGGCGGTGAGCACGGACGGACGGACCGCGTACGCGACCGTCTCCTACCGGGTGAAGGCCGACGCCCTCAGCGACGCCAGCAAGAAAGCCCTCGAGGACGCCGTCGACCAGGCCAGACAGGCAGGGCTGACCGTCGAGGTCGGCGGGGACGCGCTCGCGACCCAACCCGCCGCGGGTGGGGCGGCCGAGGGGATCGGCATCGCCATCGCCGCGGTCGTGCTGCTGATCACCTTCGGGTCACTGGCCGCGGCCGGGTTGCCGCTGCTGATCGCGATCCTCGGCGTCGGCATCAGCATGGCCTCGATCCTCGCGCTGGGTGCCACGTTCGGGCTGTCCGAGACGACCGGCACGCTGGCCACGATGCTCGGCCTCGCGTGCGGCATCGACTACGCCCTGTTTGTCGTGTCCCGCTACCGCGAGGAGCGGGCGAAGGGGCACGCGCCGAGGGAAGCGGCCGGACTCGCGGCCGGCACCGCAGGATCCGCGGTCGTCTTCGCGGGGCTCACGGTGATCATCGCGCTGGGCGGACTGTCGGTGGTCGGCATCCCGCTGCTCACCAAGATGGGACTGTCCGCGGCCGGCGCGGTCGCCATCGCCGTCCTCGTCTCGCTGACCCTCGTCCCGGCTCTGCTGGGTTTCTGGCCGAACGCCGTGCTGTCCCGCAAGGCGCGCAAAGGCAAGCACGCCAAGGAGAGCACCGGTCGCTGGGCCCGGTTCGTCCTGCGGTATCCGCTGCCCGTGCTCCTCATTGGTGTCGCCGGGTTGGGCGCCATCGCCGTGCCGGCCATGAACCTGCAGCTGGGCATGCCAGGTGACGAGGCCAAGCCCACGTCCACGACCGAGCGCCGCGCCTACGACGCGCTCGCCGAGGGCTTCGGGCCGGGCTTCAACGGACCCCTGACGATCGTCGTGGACGCCCGCGGCGCCGGGGACGCGCAGGCCGCCGTGCGCACGATCACCGAGCAGATCGGCGCCACCCACGGTGTCGTCTCCGTCTCGCCGGCCCAGTTCAACCGGGCGGGGGACACGGCGGTCTTCTCCGCGGTCCCAACGACGAGCCCCACGGACGAACAGACCAAGAGCCTGGTGAACCTCATCCGCGCCGAACGAGGGGCGCTTGAGCGGACCACGGGCGCGACCTTCGAGGTCACGGGCATGACCGCGGTGAACATCGACGTCGCGCAGAAGGTCCAGGACGCGTTGATCCCGTATCTCGTCGTGGTCGTGGGCCTCGCGTTCCTGCTCCTGCTGGTGGTGTTCCGGTCCCTGCTCGTGCCGATCAAGGCCGCGTTCGGCTTCCTGCTGTCGGTGCTGGCCGCACTGGGCGCGGTCGTCCTGGTGTTCCAGCTCGGCCACGGCGCCGGCCTCCTCGGCGTGGAACAGACCGGTCCGATCATGAGCATGATGCCGATCTTCCTGGTGGGCATCGTCTTCGGCCTGGCCATGGACTACGAGGTGTTCCTGGTGAGCCGCGTGCGAGAGGCCCACGTGCACGGCGAGCCCGCCCGGCAAGCGATCGTCACCGGGTTCCGGCACAGCGCCCGGGTCGTGGTCGCCGCCGCACTGATCATGATGGCGGTCTTCTCCGGTTTCGTCGGCGCCGGCGAGTCGATGATCAAGATGATCGGCTTCGGCCTGGCCATCGCGGTCCTGTTCGACGCGTTCGTGGTCCGCATGGCGATCGTGCCAGCCGTGCTCGCCCTGCTCGGCCACCGCGCGTGGTGGCTACCGCGCTGGCTGGACCGGGCGCTGCCCCGCGTCGACGTGGAGGGCGAGGCGCTGACCCGCGAGGCCGCGGCGCCGGTGACACGGCCGGAACCAGCGCCGGTTCGTTAGACCGAGCTGGATGATCACCATGGTCTGGTGCTGGCACTCGCCTCGCGGGTGCCAGCACCACGTCGCCACGACCTCACCAACCGACGAGCTAGAGCACGTGGGGCGGACCGTGGTAGCGGACCGGGCCGACCCGGATCGCCGGTTCCGGTGGCGGTTTCGGTGGCGTCGATTGGTCGCGCGCCCTCGGGACCTGCCCGCGCAGGACGTCGTAGGCGGCGACCACCTCATGGAACCGGTCCGGCTCCGTGCTGGTCGCCGTGTCGGGGTGGTACCGCCGGACCAGCCGGTGGTAGGCGCTGGTGATCTCCTCCTGGGTGGCGTCCTCCGCCACGCCCAGCACGCGGTGCGGGTCCGTCATGATGGCTCCGGGGAAGGACAACGAGGCGGCCCCGGTTCGCAAGCTCCAGGGCCACCCCGTTTCGGAATGCCGGGCGCCTTGCCTTTCCCTCGCCCCGGTGGGCAGATGGCTCGCTGGCCATGACTCTGCGGCGAGCGCCCGGCTTTGGTTGTCCGTCGCTGAACGGGTGCGGTGCGCCAGGGGAGGAGAACGCTGTCGCGCCCGCTCGGGCAGGAGGGGCCGGTGCGCCGCCGGCCGACAGACCCGCGGGGGCCTGCCAGGACGGCGAGACGGCGGGCTGGGCCGATCGGGACGTGCGGGTCGCGATGGCTCGTCATGGAACTCGTCATCGAAGCCATCCACAATCGCCGCGAACTCGGCCAGCACAAACTCATTGTCCGCGAGCAGTAGCTCGAGGAACTCGTCCTGTTCGGTCAGCGTTCCCGTCATCGCGCCGGCCCCGGCCTCAGGCGTTGATCTCCTTGCGGGAGTTCTCGCCCGCGTTGATCTCGATCTTGCGGGGCTTCGCCTGCTCCCGGACCGGGATGTGCAGGGTCAGCACGCCGGACTCGTAGTCGGCCTTGATGTGCTCGGTGTCCAGGGAGTCCGCGAGGAACAGCTGGCGGGAGAACACGCCGAGCGGCCGCTCGCTGACCTCCGTCTCCACGTTCTCGCCGGTGACGGCCGGCCTGCGCTCCGCCTTGACGGTCAGCACGTTGCGGTCCACGTCCAGGTCGATGGTGTCCGGCGAGACGCCCGGCAGGTCGAACGCGACGACGAACTCGTCGCCGGTGCGGTAGGCGTCCATCGGCATCGGCGCGGGCCGCGACCAGGTGCCCGGTTCGAACAGCCGCCTGGTCAGGCGGTCGAACTCACGGAACGGATCGGTGCGCATCAACATCGTCTTACCTCCTGTCTCCGCCTCGGGGACGTCAACGCGCATCACTTTTGTAGCATGTCATCGTTTAGATGACAAGTATGAAGTCATCAAAACGATGACGTAGCCGAGGACTCCTGTGCGAGGCCGCGCAACGCGTCGAGCAGTGCGCCGCCCAGCACGGTCATGAGCACGACCCGCTCGGCCATGTGGTCCACCTCCGGACCGGAGAGGGCGGCGATCTCGGCTGTGGCGAGTCCTTCCGCCGCGTCGGCGTAGACGTCGAGCAGGCCGAGCGCGTCCGGCTCGCCGAGTCGCGTGAAGTGGTCGAGGACGCCGGCCAGCGTCGCGCGGGCGGGGTTCGTCTCGCGTGCCTGCCAGCCTCGCCGGGCGATCAGTTCCGCGACGCGGGTCGTCGACGCCGTGCTCGGTGTCTCGCTCTGCGGCTGCCGGGCCCGGTGCACGGCGAAGTGGACCTTGCCGACCGACTCCAGGCGGCTGCGGCCTGGCTCGTGCATGAGCGTCAGCACCTCGCGGGCGGACGCGATCGGCAGGCCGCCGACCTCGACCAGTGCGCGCACGAGCCGGACCCGGTGGACGTGCGACTCGTCGTAGCTCGCCTGGTTGGGCCCGGTGCGTTCGCCGTGGGGGACCAGGCCTTCACGCAGGTAGTACTTGATGGTCGGCACGGGGACCCCGGTGCGCCGGCTGAGCTCGGCGATCTTCATGAGACTCCTCTCAGGTGGATAGTGCCACTATCCATAAGTGGAAAGCGGGACTATCCATTCGAGGAGTTGATTATGAGCGAGCGACCCAGTAGGCGCGCGGTTCTTGGCGGCGTGGCGGCCGCGGGGCTGGCGGCACTGGCCGTGCCGGGAACGGCCGGCGCGGCACCCGACGCCGAGCGGGGCAGGGGCAGGTTCGCGGGCAAGGTCGTGATCGTCACCGGTGCCACCTCGGGCATCGGCAAGGAGGCGGCCGTCCAGTTCGCTGCCCAGGGCGCCAAGGTCGGGTTCTGCGGCCGCCGCGAGGAGCTAGGCCGGCAGGTGGAACGCGAGATCCGCCGCGCGGGCGGCGAGGCGATTTACGTCCGGGCCGACGTCCGCGACCCCGCGCAGGTCCAGTCGTTCGTCGACGGAGTGGCCCGCAAGTACGGCCGGCTGGACGTCGCGTTCAACAACGCCGGCATCCACCTCGGCAAGCCGCTGCACGAGATCACCGTCGCCGAGTGGGACGACGTGCACCTCACCAACGCCCGCGGCGTGTTCCTCGCGATCAAGCACGAGGTGCCGCACATGACCGCAGGCGGCGTCATCGTCTGCACGGCGTCCTCGCAGGCCGGCCACACCCGCCCGGGCCACAGCGCCTACACCGCCAGCAAGCGCGCCGTGGAGGGCATCGTCCGCGCCGCGGCCCTCGACTACGGCGCCCGTGGCATCCGTGTGCTCGCCGTCGACCCCGGCACCACCGACACGAGACTCGTGCGCCCACCGGGCATCCCCGACGACGCCTGGGCACAGTTCAAGAAGGCGTGGGGACCGCTGAACGTGCACGGCCTGTCCCGAATGGCCGAGGCGCCGGAGATCGCGTCCGCCGTCGTCGCCCTGGCCACCCCGGACTTCGGCTACCTCACCGGCACCGAGATCCTCGTGGACGGCGGCATGAGCACCGGCCGCCCGATGACCTTCCCGCCGGGCTTCGAACTCCCTGCCTGAGCGGTTCGGTGCCCTTCAGGGCATCCGGAACCGCTCGGTGCCGGCGGCGCTGAGGAACGCGCGGAGTGATGGCGCACTGAAGGCAAGCACCGGACCGCCCGGGTGCTTCGAATCCCGCACCGCCGCCGCCTCATCGACAACCGCCAGCTCGACGCACCCGGCGGCGTTGTCGCTGTGGCTTGCCTTGCGCCAACTCGCGTGATCGAGAATCGCCAGCTCGACGCAGCCTGCGGCGTTGTGGCTGTAGCTGCTCTTACGCCAGGTGGGGAGCCGGTTGATCATTAGAAGTCCTTGCTGATCTGCCGGATTAAAGCGATGGAAGCCTTGGCGTCCAATGCTTTCTGCGTGGCCTCGGCCAGCACCACAGCATACTCCCGCGCATGCACCGGCTTGTCGATGATCGCAAAGGTGGCAAGCGTCTCCTGCCACACCAAGTCCGGTAGTCGTGGCGATGCGAAGGACAGGACATCGAATGGCGCGCCGAGTGCGGCATGCGCGCCAGCACTGAACGGGATCACCCTGATCTCGATGTGCTGGTGCTCAGTGGCGATGGTTGCCAGATGATCGAGTTGGATGCGCATGACCTCGGTGCCACCGACCCGTTGCCGGAGGGCGGCTTCCGCGAGGAGCGCGGTGATCCTCATCGGCTCTTGGCCGATGAGGCGATGTTGCCGCACCTGCCGAACCTCCATCCGCGGTTCGAATTCGGTCAACCGCACATACGGCGAGCCGCCCCTGATGATCTCGGCAGCGTAGTCAGCGGTTTGGAGCGGTCCCGGCACGATTGCGCTCTGGTACGTGTGCAGGTGGTCGGCACCGTGTTCCAGGCCGAGGTAGCGCAGGAAGTCCTCGCCGAACAGCCAGGAGTACTGGTGGTACCAGTCGCGTTGGTCGGCGCCGATGCGTAGGGCCTCCAGGGCCTCGCGCTCGTCCGGCTCGATCTCGTACAGCTTGGCGAGCTTGGTCAGGTTGGCCGCGGTGAGCTTCTTCTTGCCGGCCTCGACGGCGGACAGGTTCGGCTGCTGCATCTTCACGGCCTTGGCCGCGCCGCCCACGGACAGGGAGAGGTGCTCGCGGCGCTCCCGCAGCCGCAGTCCGAGTTCCCAGGCGGCGACCACGGCAGAGGTTGGCATGACGACATTGTGCTCACGCGACCACTCCTCGGGCATCTAGATTCACCCGATCGAGGTCGGCGACGCGGGATATATATCTGTAGCCTCCTGGCCAGGCAAAGGAGGCTACAGATGTACATAGGCGTTGGGTCGGTTCAGGTCACGGCCACGATCAGCATCCACGGCGACACCGCCATGACCTGTGTGGTCGGCGAGCACGGCGACGTCGAGCTTCGGATCGGTAGCGACTCGGACGCCAGCCTGTTCCTCACCGAGCGGGGAGCGACCAAGCTGATGCGCACGCTGACCGACGCCGGGCTCAGTACCCGAGCGCCTTCCTGATCTCGTCCTCCACGTTGGCCGATGCCACGAACAGCAGCTCGTCGCCCGCTTCCAGGGGGTCGTCCGGCTGCGGGACGATCACCCGGCCGCCGCGGAGGATCACGACCAGTGCGGCGTCCCTCGGCAGGTGGACCTCGCGCACCGGGCGGCCCGCGAGCGGGGTGTCCTCCGGCAGGGTCAGTTCGACCAGGTTGGCCTGCCCCTGCCGCAGCGTGAGTAACCGCACGAGGTCGCCGACCGACACGGCCTCCTCGACCATGGCGGCCAGCATGCGTGGCGTGGACACCGCGACGTCGACGCCCCACGCGTCGTTGAACAGCCACTCGTTCGCGGGATCGTTCACCCGCGCCACCACGCGACGCACGGCGAACACGGTCTTCGCGAGCAGGGCGACGACCAGGTTGACCTTGTCGTCGCCGGTGGCCGCGATGACCACGTCGCACAGCTGCATGCCGGCGTCCTCCAGCGAGGCCAGCTCACACGCGTCCGCGAGCACCCACTCGGCCTGCTCGACGGTCTGCGGCTCGTACTGGCTCTCCTGCCGCTCGATGAGCATCACCTGATGCTCGGCGGCGATCAGCTCGGCTGCGATGGACCGGCCCACCGCACCCGCGCCCGCGATGGCCACGCGCATTACGACCCCTCCTCGGGCGGCTGGGCGGCGGCGTTGGTGACGTCGCTGACCGTGCCTGACAGTGCCGCCACGTAGACCTGGTCGCCGTGCTGCACAACGGATTTCGGTCCCGGCAGCACTCCGGAGCCGAACCGCATGACGAACGCGACCCGTGCGCCGGTCGCCGATTCGAGCTCGGCGACCGTGTGCCCCACCCAGCCGTCCTGGAGGGGCAGCTGCACGATCGCGACCTTGCCGGTCGGGTCGCGCCACGCCGAGGCGACCCCGTCCGGGAGCAGGGTCCGCATCAACCGGTCGGTGGTCCACGGCACGGTCGCCACGGTCGGGATGCCGAGCCGCTCGTACACCTCGGCCCGCTTCGCGTCGTAGATCCGCGCGACGACGTGCTCGACGCCGAACGTCTCGCGCGCCACCCGGGCGGAGATGATGTTGGAGTTGTCGCCGCTGGACACCGCCGCGAACGCACCGGCCCGCTCGATACCCGCCTCGATGAGCACCTTGCGGTCGAAACCGCCGCCGACGACCTGCTGGCCGTGGAAGTCGCTGCCGAGCCGACGGAACGCGTGGGCGTCCTTGTCGATCACAGCTACCGTGTGGCTGAGGCGTTCCACCGCGGCCGCGAGTGACGAGCCGACACGGCCGCAGCCCATGATCACCACGTGCACGACCTGGCCCTCCTAGGTGTTGAACTCACGGTCGACGATTGGTCAGTCCGATGTTGGGCCAAACCTACCGGTGGTTGCTCCATCCCGGTGACGGGACCGCCTAGGCTCTCGAATCGTGCCCAAGCTCGCCACCGTGCTGAAGCGGCTGGTCGTCGGACGTCCGTTCCGCACCGACCGCCTCGCACATACTCTCCTGCCGAAACGCATCGCGCTGCCGGTGTTCGCCTCCGACGCGATGTCCAGCGTGGCGTACGCGCCGGAGGAGATCCTGCTCACGCTGTCCGTCGCCGGTGTCGCGGGCTACGCCTACAGCCCGTGGATCGCGCTCACGGTCGTCGCGCTGATGCTCGCCGTGGTCGCCTCCTACCGCCAGAACGTGCACGCCTACCCGTCCGGCGGCGGTGACTACGAGGTCGCGACCGTCAACCACGGGCCGAGATGGGGACTGGTGGTGGCGAGCGCGCTGCTCGTCGACTACGTGCTGACGGTGTCGGTGTCGATCGCGTCGGCGGCGGCCAACATCGGCTCGGTGGTGCCCTACGTCGCCACCCACAAGGTGGAGTTCGCGGTCGGCGCGATCATCGTGCTCACCGCGCTGAACCTGCGCGGCATCCGCGAGTCGGGCACGGTGTTCGCGATCCCGACCTACGCGTTCGTGGTCGGCATTCTCGCCATGGTCATCTGGGGTGTCACCAGGGCGTACGTGCTCGGCCAGGACATCCCGGCGGAGAGCGCGAACTTCGGGTTGGTCGAGGAGGGCGACCACCTCACCGGCTTCGCGCTGGTGTTCCTGGTGCTGCGGGCGTTCTCCTCCGGCAGCGCGGCGCTGACCGGTGTCGAGGCGATCAGCAACGGTGTGCCGGCGTTCCGCAAGCCCAAGTCGAAGAACGCGGCGACCACGCTGCTGCTGATGGGCGTGTTCGCGATCATCATGTTCCTCGGCCTTGTCATGCTGGCCTCGGTGACCCGCGCGAAGATCGCCGAGGACCCCGCCCACCAGCTGGTCGACGCGCCGGCCGGCTACGAGCAGAAGACACTGATCGCTCAGCTCGCGAACGCCGTGTTCGGCGGTTTCGACCCGGCCATCTGGTACGTCGTGTTCTTCACCGGCCTGATCCTGGTGCTGGCCGCGAACACCGCGTTCAACGGCTTCCCGGTACTCGGCTCGATCCTCGCGCAGGACCGCTACCTGCCACGGCAGCTGCACACCCGGGGTGACCGGCTCGCGTTCTCCAACGGCATCGTGGGACTGGCCGCGTTCGCGATCGTGCTGGTGGTGGCGTTCGACGCCGAGGTGACCAGACTCATCCAGCTGTACATCGTGGGTGTGTTCGTGTCGTTCGTGCTGAGCCAGAGCGGCATGATCCGACACTGGAACCGGCTGCTGCGCGCCGGGCCGGAACCGGCCGCGGCCGCGCGGATGAAACGTTCGCGCACGGTCAACGCGTTCGGCCTCACCATGACCGCCACCGTGCTGGTGATCGTGCTGATCACGAAGTTCACCAGGGGCGCGTGGATCGCGATCGCCGCGATGGCGGTGTTCTACCTGATGATGACCGCGATCCGCCGGCACTACGACCGGGTCGCCGCCGAGCTGCGGGAGGCGGAGCTGGCGCAGGACACGGTCACCCTGCCGTCCCGCAACCACGCGATCGTGCTCGTGTCGAAGCTGCACCTGCCGACTCGCCGGGCACTGGCCTACGCTCGGGCCACCCGCCCGGACGTGTTGGAGGCGGTCACCGTGAACGTCGACGACACCGACACCAGGGAACTGGTGGCGCAGTGGGAGAAGGAGGACTTCTCCGTGCCGCTGAAGGTCGTCGAGTCGCCGTACCGGGAGATCACCAAGCCGGTGCTGGAGTACGTGAAGCGGGTCAGGACCGCCAACCCGCGTGACGTGGTGACGGTGTACATCCCGGAGTACGTGGTCGGCCGGTGGTGGGAGCAGCTGTTGCACAACCAGAGCGCGCTGCGGCTCAAGGGCCGGCTGCTGTTCCAGCCGGGCGTGATGGTCACGAGCGTGCCGTGGCAGCTGGCGTCCTCGGAGAGGCGCCGCTACCGGTACGGCGACGGTCCGGAGGCGTCTCCTGGCGCGGTCCGGCGCGGTCTGTCGGACAAGAAGTGACCGCGTCCTGGTACGGCCGCCGCTTCGAGGTGACCATCGGCCCGGTCGCACACGGCGGCCACTGCGTCGCCCGCCACGAGGGCCGCGTGGTGTTCGTCCGGCACACGCTGCCGGGCGAACGGGTGATCGCCGAGGTGACCGAGGACCGCAGCGGCTCGTTCTGCCGCGCCGACGCCGTGGAGGTGCTGTCGGCGTCCCCGGACCGCGTGACGCCGCCCTGCCCGGTGGCGGTGCCCGGCGGCTGCGGCGGCTGCGACTGGCAGCACGCGACATGGGAGTCGCAGCGCGCGCTGAAGGCCGAGGTGGTCTCCGAGCAGCTGCGCCGCCTCGCGGGCGTCTCGATGCCGGTGGAGGTGGAGGAGTTGCCGGGCGGCCCTCTGCGGTGGCGGACGAGGGTGCGGCTCACGGTCGACGACGACGGCCGCGCCGGCTTCCGCGCACACCGCAGCCACCGGGTCGTGCCGATCGCGGACTGCCCGATCTCCGCCTACGGCACGGTCGACGAGGTGGTGGGCCGGTCCTGGCCGCCGGGCGCGACGCTGGCGGTGACGGTCGACGCGAACGCCGACACACACGTGACGGTCGACGGCGCCGACGCTCCCACCGCGGTCGAACGCGCGGCGCGACGCGAGTGGCGCGTGTCCGCCGACGGTTTCTGGCAGGCCCACCCGGACGCGGCGGACCTGTACGCCGAGGTGGTGGCGACCTGGTCGGATCTGCGGCCGGGCGAGTCGGCGTGGGACCTGTACGCGGGCGCTGGCCTGTTCGCGTCGGTGCTGGCGGCGCAGGTGGGCCCGTCCGGCCAGGTGATGGCGGTGGAGTCGTTCCACCCGGCGGCGGTGGAGGCCGCCGACAACCTGGCCGACCTGCCCCAGGTGCGGGTGTTCGCGGGCCGGACGGAGTCGGTGCTGCGCGCCGGCGAAGGCCCGGATCCGGACGTGGTGGTCCTGGACCCGCCCCGCAAGGGCGCGGGCCGCGAGGTGGTGGACATCATCGCCGCCCGCGACCCGCGACGCGTGGTGTACATCGCCTGCGACCCGGCGGCCCTGGCGAGAGACGTCGCCACGTTCGCCGGCCACGGGTACTCGCTGGCGGCGCTACGGGCGTTCGACGCGTTCCCGATGACGCACCACATCGAGTGCGTGGCACTGCTGACCCGCTGACGCCCCTTCCGGCCGGCGCAGTGCGGGAGCGGCTGCGCGCTAACGGGGTCCCCAGTTGTTGTCGTGGTTGGCCGGCTCCTCGGCGCCGCGGGGTGGGGTGTGCGCCGGTTCCGTACCGCCGGCGGGCGGTTGAGCGGGACCGGTGAAGGGGCCTGCCGGGATGCTGATGCCAGGCGGCGTCGGGTTGAACGGCCCCGGCGCCTGCTCACCACGTGGCGGTGGTGGGCGGTGGTCGCTGGGTGCCCCCTGGTGAGGGACGCGTTCGCCTCGCGGTGGCGTGGCCTGGCTCGTGTACGGGCCCGGCGGGGGCGTCGGCATGCCGTGCTGCGGCGGTGGGGCGCCTCGGTCGGTGTGGGGACCGGCTGGGATGCCGTACTGCGGCGTGGGTTCGCCCTGTCGGCCCGGGGCGGTGAAGCCGCGCGGCGGGCTCGCGGGCACGCCGCCGTGCGGTGTCGGCATGCCCGGCGGCGGGGTCGGTGGACCCTGCGGTCGGGGCGGCCGCTGTCCGCCCGGCATGCCCGGTCGCGCCGGTGCTTCCGCCTCCTGCAGCGGGGGCAGGCCGGCACGCTGGCGCAGCCAGTCCGGGATGTGGTCGTCCTCCCGGGGGAAGAACCGCAGCTCGTCCGCGAAGCCGATCGGCGGTGGGACGCGGCGCCAGCGGGGCTCGACGTCCGGCTCGAACTCCGCGCTGAACGAGCTCGGCGGGTCCAGCACGTACAGCGCCGACAGCCACGTGCCGCGCCCCGGCCGGTACATGCCCTGCCGCAGCCGGCCGAACCCGTCGACGACCTCCTGCGGTGGCCGTGCCTGGCGCTCGACACCGTCGGCGCCCTTGACGAACACGTCCACCTCGATGTGCCGCCCCGCGGACCGGTACTCGGCTCTGACCTGCTGCCAATCAGCCCCCGCCACGGTCAGCAACGCGCGGCCCACCTGCCTCGTCAGCTGGTCCTGCTCCGCCTGCGCCATCACCGGCTGCGGCTCGGTCACTGCTGGTCCCCACCCTCTATGTGCCGATAGTGAGCTTTGACCCTACCGAATCACAGAGTTGGGTTTGGCCCGAACGACAGTCCAAGCTGGAACGGGTGCATCCCCCAGGTGGCCACGGCGAACCTGGTCAGCAACCCCGACGCCCGGACCGTCTGGTCCGTGGCCGGCGAGGCGAGCACCTGGGTGGTCCCGTCGACCGGTTGCTGGTCCCGCCACACGGGCGCGCCGACCGGCACCGGCGACGTCTCCACCACCGAGTGCCACTCCCGTCCGTCGGTCCGCAGCATCATCAGCACCACGGGACGCATCGGCACCTCCCAGCCACCCGTCTCCACCGCGACGAACTCGCCACGCCGCACCGACTCCAGCACCACCTCGCCGAGCCAGACGTACAGCTCCGAGATCGCCTTGTCGTCGACGGCCGCGTACGCCTCGTCTTCCGTGGCCGGTTCCAGCTGCGTGCTGGTGCCGCCGAGGTGCCCGGACTCGTCACGGAACCGGTCCATGAGGAACAACGTCCCCCTCGACGGGCTGAACATCGCCGCTTCACGGTAACGATGCGTGTCGATCTCCGACCGCGTCTCCAAACCGGCGCCGAGCCGCGCTCGCACCGCGTCCGGGTCCTTCATCCGCCAGAAGGTGACACCGCTCTCCAGCCACAGCGGCAGGTACCCGGCGAGCGGCAACCCGACCAGCACGGTTTGCAGCATGTCCCCCACCTCGACCGGCGGCTGCTCCTCGGCACGGCTGGCTGGCTCAGGTTCGGCTGGGGGCGCGGAGGCTGGATCGGCTGACGAGGTGAACGGGACCGGGGACTCGGCGACTGCTGGCTGGGCGGTTGTTGGCTGGGCGGTTGTTGGCTGAGCGACTGCTGGCTCGGCTGCCGTTGGCTCGGCTGCCGCTGGCTCGGCAACGGCTGGCGCGGTGTTCGCCGGCTCGACGGTGTTTGGCTCGGTTGGCGCTGATGTCGATGGTTCGAAGGTGTGCGGGGGCGACGCTGGTGCGGCGTGTGCTCCCGGTGGTGGCGCGGCGAGGTTGGTCGAGGGTTGAGCGAGTTGTGGCTGCGGTCCTTGGGGGGCGGGCAGTTCGAAGTCGGTTGGTGGTGTGTGGGCGGTCGTTGGTTCGGCTGGTGCCGTGGCCGGTGGTTCGAAGATGCTCGGAGGTGTCGCCGGTGCGGCGTGGGCTGCTGGTGGTGGCTCGGTCAGGTTGGGCGTGGGTTGGGGTTGTGCTGCGAGGTGTGGCTGCGGTGCTGGACGTTCCAGGTCACTCGGTGTGGTGTGAGTGGTCGTTGGCTCAGCTCGCGCCGATGTCGACGATTCGTAGGTGCCTGGGGGTGTTGCTGGTGCGGCGTGTGTTCCCGGTGGGGGCACGACGAATGGTGGCAGTGCTTGGGAGGCGGGGGCGGGCAGTTCGAAGTCGGTTGGTGGTGTGTGGGCGGTCGTTGGTTCGGTTGGTGCCGGTGGCGGTGGTTCGTAGGTGCCCGGGGGCGTCGCTGGTGCGGCGTGTGTTCCTGGTGGTGGCTCGGCCAGGTTGGTCGAGGGTTGAGCGAGGTGTGGCCGCGGTGCTTGGGGGGCGGGCGGTTCGACGTCGCTTGGTGCGGCGTGTGCTCCCGGCGGTGGCTCGGCGAGGTTGGGTGTGGGCCGGGGTGGCTCGGCGAGACGTGGCGGCGGCGCTGGGAGTGCGGGGGCCGCTAGCTCGAAGTCGCTCGGTGTGCTGTGCGCTGGCTCGGGAAGCGGGGGTGCTGTTGGTTCGTGGTGAGCGAATCGCGATTCGTACGGTTCGGCGAAGTCAGCTCTTGATCTGGGCGAGGGCCGTGCCGGCAGGGGTTGGGGCGCCGGTGCGGTTGGTTCGATCGGGTCCGGGGGTTCGTGTGGTGCGGCGAAGTCGGTGGCGGGTACCGGCGGCCGCATGTCGTATGCGGGTGTGGCCAGCTCGAAGTCCGCTGGCGGCTCGTATGCGGGCGCGGCTGGCTCGAAGTACGGCGAGGGTTGGGACGGCCCGGCGTGGGCAGGTGCCTCGCGCGATGCGGAGAGGTCGCTTGGCGGCGCGGTGTGGGCTGGCGGCTGCGCCTGGTGCGCGGGTGTGGCCAGCTCGAAGTCGTTTGGCGCGTCGTGGGCGGGTGTCTCGTGTGAGGTGGGCCGGGGTGGTGCCGCGTGGGCCGGCGGCCGCGTCTCGTGCGCGGGTGTGGCCAGCTCGACGTCGGATGGTGGCTCGTACGTGGGCGCGGCTGGCTCGAAGGTCGCGGCGTGGGGAAGCGGTGGCTCGATGTCGGTCGCCGCTGGCTCGTGCGGCGACGCTTCCGGGGCAGGCGTGGGGAGTGGCTCGGCCGGAGAGGCGTGCCTGGCCTCGGGTTCTGGCATCGCGGGAACCTGGAACGCGGGCAGCGCCTTGAACCGGGGGTCCAGGCGGGCGGTGGCGAGGGTCCGTTGGGCCCACACGCGTGCTCTGGTCAGCGGGTGGTCGGGGAACTGCGGGTCCCACATGGCCTCGTCCGCGACGTTGTACGGGAGCTGGCCGTGCACGTCCGGGGCGTACGGGTGCGGTGGGAAGCAGTTCTCGAAGCCGACCTGGGCGGCGACGGTCGACTCACGCTGGCCGGTCATGTGCACCTCGGCACACTGGACGCGCAGCACGGCGCTGCACCGGTCGCGCGGCACGGTGAACGCGGCGATGAACGCCAGGCCGGTGTCCTGGCCGGGGATCGGCAGCTTGATCAGCTGGAAGAGGGTCGGTTCGCCGTCGAGGGACACCACGTGTGCCTCGATGATCGAGCCCGTCTCGGCCGTCTCCTCCGCCAGTCTTCTGCGCAGCAGCGGCAGGTCGTCCAAGGGCGCGGGGATGTCGGGCACCAGACCGATGTAGGTCAGACTGACTTGGTCCCCGGTTCGCGGATCGAACCAGGTTCGCTCGTCGTGTCGTTCCATGCCGGTGGTGTCGAATGCGACTGGCACCCGCCTGAGTGTAGGGCCGCCCTGGTCTGACCGGAGCAACCGCGGAGCGAGGCGACAGCGTGAAGGTCGCTCGGAGCCCGCGAGGAGTGATCTGAGCCGGTCGTAGACTGGCGGGAACCGGCACGACGTCCCGCGACTGAGAACTGAGGTGACCAGCGGTGACCGACCAGGACTCCCTGCTCGGCTCTGTGCACGGCCCGGCGGACCTGAAAAGGCTTCCCGTGGAACAACTACCGCGGCTGGCGGCCGAGATCCGTGAGTTCCTCGTCGACAAGGTCACGACCACGGGCGGTCACCTGGGGCCGAACCTCGGGGTGGTCGAGTTGACCATGGCGATCCACCGGGTCTTCGACTCACCGGACGACCCGGTGATCTTCGACGTCGGCCACCAGGCCTACGTGCACAAGATCCTCACCGGGCGGCAGGAGGGCTTCGACCGGCTGCGGAAGCGCGGCGGGCTGTCCGGCTACCCGAGCCGTGCCGAGAGCGAGCACGACTTCGTCGAGAGCAGCCACGCCTCCTCCGGCCTCTCCTACGCCGACGGGCTCGCGAAGGCGTTCGAGCTGCGTGGCGAGCGGCGGCACGTGGTCGTGGTGGTCGGTGACGGCGCGTTGACCGGCGGTATGTGCTGGGAGGCGCTCAACAACATCGCCGCTGGCCGGAACCGGCCGATGGTGGTCGTCGTGAACGACAACGGCCGGTCCTACTCGCCGACCATCGGTGGGCTGGCCGACCATCTCGCGTCGCTGCGGCTCTCGCCCGGCTACGAACGTTCGCTCGAGGCCGGCAAGCGCATGCTGCAGGGCACCCCGGTCGTCGGAAAGCCGCTGTACGCGGCCCTGCACGCGGCCAAGCGCGGCATCAAGGACGCGCTGTCCCCGCAGATGATGTTCGAGGACCTGGGCCTCAAGTACTTCGGGCCGGTCGACGGGCACGACCACGCCGCGCTGGACGCCGCCCTGCGCCGGGCGAAGGAGTTCGGCGGGCCGGTGATCGTGCACGTCGCCACGTGCAAGGGTCGTGGCTACCCCCTCGCCGAGAACGACGAGGTCGACCAGATGCACCAGACCGACCCGATCGACCCGGTCACCGGCAAGCTCACCACGGCAAAGGGCGCCGCGTCGTGGACCTCCGTGTTCGCCGACGAGCTGGCCCGCATCGGCGACGAGCGGCCGGACATCGTGGCGATCACCGCGGCCATGCTGCGGTCGACCGGGCTCGCGAAGTTCGCCGAGACCCACCCGGACCGCTGGTTCGACGTCGGCATCGCCGAACAGCACGCGGTCACGTCGGCGGCCGGCATGGCGATGGCCGGCCTGCACCCGGTGGTGGCGATCTACTCGACGTTCCTCAACCGGGCGTTCGACCAGCTGCTGATGGACGTCGCGCTGCACAACCTGCCGGTCACCGTCGTCCTGGACCGCGCCGGCATCACCGGTCCCGACGGCGCGAGCCACCACGGCATGTGGGACCTCTCACTTCTCGGTGTCGTGCCGGGCATCCGCGTCGCGGCACCCCGCGACGCGGTGACGTTGCGCGAGGAGCTGAACGAGGCGGTCGCCGTGAAGGACGGCCCGACCGTGCTGCGCTTCCCGAAGGCCTCGGTCGGCGGCGAGGTCGCGGCCCTGGAACGGCTCGGTGGCGTGGACGTGCTCCGCCGCCCGGCCCCCCACGAGCAGAGCGACGTGCTGCTGGTGACCGTCGGCGCACTGGCCGAACTGGGCATGGCGGCCGCCGACCGGCTGTCCGACCAGGGCATCGGCGTGACGGTCGTCGACCCGCGCTGGGTGACCCCGGTCCCCGCCGAACTGGTCACACTCGCGGCCGAGCACCGCCTGGTCGTCACGGTCGAGGACAACGGCCGCCACGGCGGCTTCGGCTGGGCACTGGCCGCCGCACTCCGAGACGCGGACGTGGACGTGCCACTGCGGGACGTCGGTCTGCCACAGGAGTTCCACGTGCAGGGCACACGCCCGGAGGTGCTCGTCCAGCTGGGCATCACCGCGCAGAACGTGTCCCGCCGCATCACGGAGTGGATCGCCACCCGCACGGACGTGACCCCGACCCCGGCCGAACTGCCCTGACGGCTCAGAACCAGGAGACGTCCGACACCGCGGCCCATCGGCCCATCGCACCCGCTGGGTGCGAGTCTCGAAGGGCGCGTTCGGAGCATCGTCGATGTCTCGAAAGCCGCGCTGATGACGTTCAACGACAGGAAAGCGTCTTTCGGGGCATCGCCCCAAGGAGCACCTTCCGCAGGTCGGGGGCTCAGTGTCTCGCGGGTTCTTGGGCCGCGCGGACGGATGGGGCCACCGGGCTCAGGCGTAGCCAGTTCGGTAGGCCGCGGACGACCCAGCGCACACCGGTGAGGTCGATGAGGCCCGCGCGTACCGCGTCCAGTAGTTCGATCTCGCCTACCCACATTCGGTACAGGGTGGCCAGGTCGGCGGCCAGTACGGCGTCGATGTCGAAGCCTGGGTCGGTGTAGCAGACGGACGCGTCGCCCGGTTCCAGGACCAGCCAGTACTTGCGGATGCGGTCCGCGATCTCGACCTGGATCACCGTGCGCTTGTCCAGTGCGCTGGTGTCGATCCGGCCGTGCATCCACCACATCAGCACTTCCGGGTCCAGCTCCTCGGGTTTCGGGTCGCCGAACGCGTGTCTGGCGCCCCAGTCGGCCAGGCCGAACACCAGTGGGCGCAGGTCCTCGCCGGCGCGGGTCAGTGCGTAGCCGTCGTCGGTGCGGACGATCAGGCCCGCGTGGACCAGTTGCCGGAGGCGGCGCGACAGCAGTGCCCTGGAGAGGCCGGGCAGGCCGCGGGACAGCTCGTTGAACCGGGTGGCGCCGACCAGCATGTCCCGCACGATCAGCAGTGTCCACCGGTCGCCGAGTACCTCGACGGCCCGCACGATGGGGCAGTACTGGCCATACGTCCTCATGTCCTGTACTCGCCTCCATGCGAGAGCCGTTACGGGCAGTTCAGTTTCTGCACTACTCGGGCATGCCGCGCGTTTCTAGCGTCAGCTCCATGACCAGCACACTTGATGCCACAGACACCCGCTTCGTCGAGCTTGCCGAGCGGATCGGCGCGGTGGCCGCCGCGCACGCCGCCGAGCACGACCGGGACGCCACGTTCGTCACCGAGGCCTACGCCGCCATGCGTGAGCACGGCTACCTCGCACTGGCCGTGCCCATCGAGATGGGTGGGCTCGGCGCGACCATGCGGCAGGTCTGCCACGCGCAGGCCGCGCTCGCCCGTCACGACGGCGCCACCGCGCTCGCCGTCGCCATGCACCTGTACCTGACGCTCATGCAGGTCTACCGGCACCGCAAGGGCGCGCCCGACGCCGAGGCCGTGCTTCGCCGCGTGGCCGCCGAGGGCATGGTGATCGCGACCAGCGGCGGCTCCGACTGGCTCTGGCCCACCACGACGGCCGTGCCCACGGACAACGGCTTCTTTGTCAGCGGCCGCAAGGTGTTCTGCAGCCAGTCGCCCGGCGCGACCGTCGTCGCCACGAGTGCGGTGCTTGGCGACGCTGAGGTCCTGCACTTCAGCGTGCCCCTCGCCGCCCCGGGCGTCCGCCTGGAGGAAACCTGGGACACCCTGGGCATGCGCGGCACCGCCAGCCACGACGTGGTGCTGGAGGACGTGTTCGTGCCCGCCGACAAGATCACCGGAAGACGGCCCTACGGCGAGTTCGGCGCGCCGCTCATGGCCGCGGTGCTGCACTTCGCGCCGGTCGTCGGCGCCACCTATCACGGCATCGCCGCCGGTGCCGCGGAACGGGCCGTCGCCGCGGCGATGGCTGGCAGCCGGGGGCCGCGGCCGTTGGCGGCGCTTGACCGGGTGCACCGTCAGGTCGGGCTCATGGACGCGAAGCTCCGCACCTCCTGGTGGTCGCTGACGGGCGCCGTCACCGATCTTGGTGAGGACTACGTCGCCGACCCGCACACGGTCTCGACGGTCATGCTGGCCAAGCGGCAGGCGGTGCTGTCCGCGATCGAGGTGGTCGACCTGGCCATGGACCTCATGGGCGGCCGGTCGTTCTTCCGGAAGTCGGGCATGGAACGCGCCTACCGCGACGTTCGCGCCGGCACCTTCCACCCGTTCACCCCGGAGAGCACGCTCACCTACGCGGGCAAGATCGCACTGGGCGACCCAGGCTTGACGGAGTAGGACTGCCTCGCTCCGCTCGGCGTTCGCGGGCCTTTACCCGGCGTCTTCCCTCCTGCGCGCGCAGGCCCCCGGGCTCCTTCGTCGCGCGGGTGCCTGCGTGCTCGTCAGTCCAGACGCCGGCGGCCCGCTCAGAGTGACATGGGGTTGACCGCACGGCCGTCCCGGGTTGTGGCACCGTTGTAGGGTGCGGATTCTGATCGTCGAGGACGAAGAACCCCTGGCCGACGCCATCGCAAGAGGGCTGCGTCGTGAGGGCATGGCCGTGGACGTCGCCCTGGACGGCGACGAGGGCCACGAGAAGGCGAGTGTCACGCGTTACGACGTGGTGGTGCTCGACCGGGACCTGCCTGGCATGTCCGGGGACGAGCTGTGCCGCGAGATCGTCGCTTCCGGCCAGCTGACCAGGGTCATCATGCTGACCGCCAGCGGTTCGGTCGCCGACCGCGTCGAGGGGCTGTCCCTCGGCGCCGACGACTACCTCGCCAAGCCCTTCGCGTTCGACGAGCTCGTCGCCAGGGTGCGGGCGCTCGCCAGGCGCGCCACGCCGGTCACCCCGCCGGTGCTGCGGGCCGGCGACGTCGAGCTGGACCCGGCTCGCCGTACCGTCACCCGCGCCGGCCAGCAGGTCGACCTGACCCGCAAGGAGTTCGGGGTCCTCGAGGTGCTGCTGGCGGCGAGCGGCTCGGTGGTCAGCAGTGAGGAGCTGCTGGAACGCGTGTGGGACGAGCACGCCGACCCGTTCACCACGACCGTGCGCGTGACCGTCATGACACTGCGCAAGAAGCTGGGCGAACCCGGCATCATCGACACCGTGGTCGGCTCCGGCTACCGGGTGCCGGCAGCGAGCCGGGTGGAGTGACACCCGAGCGCGGCGAAGGCTGAGTCGATGAGCGAGGCGTCCAGCTCGACGAAGACGCGGCGCGGGCCAGGACTTCGCGCCAGGATCACGCTTCTGGCCACCGTTCTGGTGGCGATCGCCGCGGCGCTGCTCCTGTGGCTTGGCTGGATGCTCGCCGGCGAGTCGGTCGTGAACCCGTCCCTGCCGGCCGGCACGACGGTCCGGGTCGGTGGCGTGCTCGTGAAGGCCGACCAGCTCAACGAGGTGCTGCGCGACAATGCCCGCAGCCGCGTGCTCGTGGCCGGCTCTGTCGCGTTCGTGTGCGTGGTCGTCGCGACCGCGTTGCTCGCGTGGACGTTCACCGGCCGGGTCCTCAAACCGCTGCGGGACGTCACGGGCACCGCGCGCCGGCTGTCCGCCGAGTCGCTTGGCGAGCGGATCGCACTGCACGGTCCGAGGGACGAGGTCGCCGAGCTGGCCGACACGTTCGACGCCATGCTCGACCGGCTGCAGGCCACGTTCTCCGCGCAGCGCCAGTTCGTCGCCAACGCCTCCCACGAGCTGCGGACCCCGCTGTCGGTGATCCGCACCGAGTTGGACGTCACGCTGGCCGACCCGAAGGCCGACACCGACGAGCTGCGCCGCATGGCCGACGTGGTGCGTTCGGCCGCGCTGCGGGCGAACCAGCTCGTGGACGCCCTGTTGCTGCTGGCCCGCACCGACGGCATGGGCATCGGCGTGGTCGAGCGGGTCGACCTGGCGACCGTGGTGGGCAGCGCGTGGCAGGCCGTGCGTGTCGAGGCCGAGCGGCGCCGTGTGCGGGCCTCCTTCGCGTGCTCCCCGGCGCCGGTCGCCGGTGATCCCGCGCTGCTGGAGCGGGTGGCCGGCAACCTGCTGGAGAACGGGGTGCGGCACAACGTGGACGGCGGCTGGCTGGACGTGCGCACGGGGATTTCCAAGCCCGGCTGGGCGATGCTGCGGGTGTCGTCCTCCGGTGCGCAGGTCGATCCCGAGCGGGTGGACGAGCTGTTCGAGTCCTTTCGCCGCGGTGGCGCGACTCGAACAGCCCACACGGGCACGGGTCTTGGCCTTTCGATCGTGCGGGCGGTGGTGCGCGCGCACGGCGGCACGGCCACGGCCGAGGCGGTCAACGGCGGTGGTCTGACCGTGACGGTCCACCTGCCAGCCGCGTGAGCAGCCCGATCGCGTCGACCGGCGCCCGCACCTTCATGTCGTTGTCGAAGTAGGCGTAGACGTCGAAACCGGCTGCCGTCCAACCACGGACCCGGTCGGCCCACGTGTCGAGCGCCTCGTCGTCGTAGCCGCTGGCGTACAGCTCGGTGGCGCCGTGGAGGCGGACGTACGCGAAGTCGGCGGTCACGTCTTCCAGGTAGGGCCAGTCGGCGGCCGCGTCGGCGGTCACGAGCCCGATGTCGTGGTGTCGCAGCAGGTCGGGGAGTGTGGGGTCGGTGAAGCTGCCGTGCCGGACCTCCAGCGCGTGTCGCAGCGGGCGGTGTTCGTCGGCCTCGGTGAGTGCCCGGTCCTCGAGCCGCTCGTCGTGTTTGCCGGCGAGGATGGCCGCCGCGGTGGTGTCGCGGGGCAGGAGGTCGAAGAAGTCGGCGAGCAGTTCGGGGTCGTACCGCAGGTTGGGCGGGAGCTGCCACAGGACCGGGCCCAGCTTGTCCTTGAGCGCGAGCACACCGCTCGCGAAGAAGTTCGCCAGCGGCGTCTCCACGCCCCGCAGCCGCTTCATGTGGGTGATGAACCGGCCGCCCTTGACCGCGAACAGGAACTCCGGCGGGGTCTCGGCGTACCAGCGGCGGTAGAACTCGGGTCGTTGCAACGAGTAGAAGGACCCGTTGATCTCCGCGGACGTCAGCTGGCTCGACAGGAACTCCAGCTCACGACGCTGCGGCAATCCGGGCGGGTAGAACACACCTCGCCAGGGTGGGTAGCGCCACCCTGACGTGCCGATCCACGCCTTGCCGGGCATCTCTCCATGGTCGCAGGAGCAGCCGGGCGTCGCTGACTACGGCTTGGCGCCGTTCAGCGCGGAGGACAGCGCCTCCGCGGTCAGCGTGACCTGCCACTCGCGGGCGCCGCCACCACGCAACGCCTCCGCCACCCTTTCCACCGACAGCTCGGCGGGCGGCCGCCAGCAGGTGCGGCGGACCAGGTCCGGTTGGAGGAGGTTCTCGACCGGCAGCCGGTTGGCCTCCGCGATCTTGACCAGCTCGGCCCGCACCGCCGACAGCCGGGCGGCGGCCGCCGGGTCGCGGTCGCCCCAGCGGTTCGGCGGCGGCGGGCCGTCGTGTGGCGGTGAGGGGTCCGGTAGCTCGCTCTTCGGGAGGCCGGCGGCGGTGCGTAACGCACGCAGCCAGACATCCGCTATCCGGCGCTGTGCGCGGCCCTTGAACACCGGCAGCTGCAGCAACGCCTCCTCGCTGGTCGGCGCGGTGGTCGCGGCCTGCACGATCGACGCGTCGGGCAGCACGCGCCCCGGTGCGATGTCCCGCTGCCGGGCGAGCGTGTCGCGGGCCTCCCACAGCGCCCGGACCGCGGCGAGGCCGCGTGGGGAGCGAACCCGGTGGATCCCGGACGTGCGGCGCCACGGCTCGGCCCGTGGCGGTGCCGGCGGTGCCGTACGCAGCGCCTCGAACTCCTCCAGCGCCCACTCGAGCTTGCCCTGGGTCGCCAGCTCCTCCTCCAGCGCGTCGCGCAGCGGGATCAGCAGCTCGACGTCCAGTGCCGCGTAGTCCAGCCAGTCCTGCGGCAGGGGGCGGCGCGACCAGTCCGCGGCGCCGTGGCCCTTCTCCAGGCGGTAGCCGAGCATCAGCTCCACGAGCGTGCCCAGTGCGACCCGCTCGAAGCCGGCGAGCCGGCCGGCCAGCTCGGTGTCGAACAGCTTCGCCGGTTTGAGGCCCAGCTCGTCCAGGCACGGCAGGTCCTGTGACGCCGCGTGCAGCACCCACTCGGTGCCGTCCAGTGCCTTGATCAACGGGTCGATGCGATCGTCCAGCGCCACGGGGTCGACCAGGAACGTGCCGGAACCCTCCCTGCGTATCTGTACGAGGTACGCACGCTGGGAATACCGGTAGCCAGAGGCTCTCTCGGTGTCCACCGCGACCGGCCCACGTCCGGCGGCCAACGCCGCCGAGGCCGTACGCAGTGCTTCGAACGTCTCAACGACGTCCGGTGTGCCTTCCGCTGGTTGTGTCAGCAGCACCGGCTCAGGCTGTGCCGGCTGAGTCGTCCCAGCTCCCGTCCCCGTCTCACCCACGGCGGATGACCATACGTCACGCGCGGGACAGTTCCGCAGGCAGCGACCCTTTCGTTACGCTTTGTGGCCATTCGGCCGGGCTCGCGAATGCCCTCGCAAGCCCGGCCGAACGGTTCAACTGCTCAGCGAATCACGCCAGCACGCATGGCCAGAGCGACCATCTGTGCCCGGTCACCGGTGCCCAACTTCCTGCCGATCCGCGAGAGATGGGACTTCACCGTCAAGGCTGACAGGTTGAGTCCCTCGCCGATCTCCTTGTTGGACTGCCCGTCCGCGACGAGCTGCAGCACCTCCACCTCGCGCGCCGAAAGCTCACGCGGTGTGTTGTCGGTGCCGGGGACCCGCGTTCCCGTTGCGAGGATCGGCGCGACGCTCGGGTCGGCGTAGACGCCGCCTTCGAGCACCCGACGAACCCCGTCGGTCACGACCACCGGCGAGGCCGACTTCAGCAGGTAGGCCTGAGCCCCTGCTTGGAAGGCCGAACGCACGGCGTACGGGTCATCGGACGAAGCCAGCACCACGATGCGGGGCCAACCATGGCCACGCAGCTCGGTAACCAGCTCAATCCCAGAGCCATCCGGTAGTCCGAGGTCGAGAATCGCGAGATCGCACGGCCCTGTGGCCAACGCTCGCGCCCTTGCCTCAGCCACCGTGGCGGCTTCGTGGACGGTGCCCGCACCCATCTGGGTCAAGCGGGCGGCTATCGCCTCCCTTAGTAACGGATGGTCATCGACCACCAGCACCGAGAACAGTTCCTCCCGCGGGTGCGGGACCATGTTCGCCGGCAAGACGCCGGCTGGCGTGGTTCGAGCGGCCTGACCTAAGCCGACGGCAGCCACGTCACTACCTCCCTGGAGTCGGTCGTGCCCCCCGACCTACACCGGGACCTTCGGCCAAACAGCCGCGCCGCCATTGGACCGAAAGTGGTGTCGACGTCCGCAGCCTAGCCCCCCAAGCGGGTTAGCGGGATGATCAATTCGTTATCTATCCAATCGAGACATCACACTTGTGGGCAGGTGTAACACGATCGGGTGACTTCTGCTCAGTGACGTAACGTCGATGGCCTGGAACTCGATGAAACGAGGTCGCGGTAGTGCACAGCCCTTCCTTCGAACGCGCTCAGGCGCTGTTGAAGTCCACCCCGCTGGTTGATGGGCACAACGACCTGCCATGGGCGTTACGTCAACTTCCCGAGGTCGACGAGACCCGGTCCGAGGCCGCTGAGGTGGATTTGACGGAGCCGCAACCACGGCTCCAGACGGACATCCCACGACTGCGGGCCGGCGGGGTCGGAATGCAGTTCTGGTCTGTTTACGTTCCGTGCCGGTTCACCGGAGACGCCGCCGTAACGGCTGTCATCCAACAGTCTGAACTTGTCCACACCCTAGCCGCTCGGTATCCGTCGCACCTTCGTGTGGTCGGGACCGCGGCAGAGGCTCGGGCGGCGTTCGCGGACGGCAGAATCGCATCGTTCCTCGGAGCCGAGGGTGGGCACGCCATCAACGAGTCGCTCGGCGTGCTGCGGGCGCTCTATCGCCTTGGTGTGCGGTACATGACACTCACGCACAACGACAATGTGTCGTGGGCGGACTCCGCCACCGACGAACCGGTGGCTGGTGGTCTGACCGACTTCGGCCGGGACGTGGTCCGGGAAATGAACCGG
Organism: Actinophytocola sp.; assembly: GCF_036378875.1. Taxonomy (GTDB): domain Bacteria; phylum Actinomycetota; class Actinomycetes; order Mycobacteriales; family Pseudonocardiaceae; genus Actinophytocola. The sequence continues at coordinate 52,473 of NZ_DASUVO010000057.1, read as the reverse complement.
ATCGGCATGCTCGTCGACCTGTCGCACGTGGCCGCCACGACCATGCGGGACGCGCTGGACTGTGCGGAAGTTCCGGTCATCTTCAGCCATTCGTCGTGCCGGGCCGTCGCCGACCATCCGCGCAACGTCCCGGACGACGTGCTGCGCAGGCTCAGGGAGAACGGCGGCGTCTGCATGGTGACGTTCGTGCCGCGATTCGTGTCGCCGGAACTGGTGGAGTGGGACCGCGAGGTGGCGGCGGCGATGGCCGCCGCCGGCGCCAAACACTCGGACCTCCAGGAACGCGACGAGTTCCTGGCCGCCTGGAGCGGTCCGCCGCAGCCGAAGGTCGGCCTGGACACGGTTCTCACGCACCTCGAGCACGCGCGGGAGGTGGCTGGGATCGACCACATCGGGCTCGGCGGTGACTACGACGGGGTCAGCGAGTTGCCGGTGGGCCTGGAGGACGTGAGCCGCTACCCGGCGCTGTTCGCCGCGTTGCTGGACCGAGGGTGGACCGAGGAGGAGTGCGCGAAGCTCGCGGGCGAGAACGTGCTGCGTGTGCTGGCCGACGCGGAGGCCTACGCGGCAAAGCAGTGATGGAATTGGCCTGGCCAGGCCCCCGCCTGGCCAGGTCGGTCTGTTTCAGCGGTCGAATCGACCGGACTTGATCGCGCTCACAAGAACCCTGAGGTCGGCACGGATGAGCCGCCCGGCAGGGTTCTTGCTGTCCCGAACCGCCCCGTCGCGGCTCAGCTCGACACAATCACCGTCGCTACCGCTATAGCTTGATTTGCGCCAGCGGAACACGGGTCCTCCCAATCGCTTGCTCCACGTAGAACCAGAGCAGGCTAATAAGCGCGACCCTCAGAATCCTTGTCGTTGACTAAACAACGTGACGCCGACCGGCGGTAGCCCGACCACGCTGGCCATCAGGTCGAAGAAGGCCTCGCCGTGCGGCGCCAGGTTCGCGTCGACCGGGGTCCACGACGCACGCAGCTCGAGGTCGTCGGTCCTGGCCGGGCCGGCGATGTCGCCGAAACGCGCCGAGGACGTGTCGGTCACCGTGCCGCCGAGCGCCCGGAACTCGGCGCCCGTGGCCTCCAGCGCGTCGGTGAGCCACGACCAGCCCACGGCCGGCAGCAGGGGGTCGGCCGCCAGCTCCGCGTCCAGCTCGGCCCGCACGTAGGCCACCACCCGCAGCACGCCGTCCCAGGCCTCCTGGCCCTCCGGGTCGTGCAGCAGGATGAGCCGGCCGGTGGCGAGCTCGTCTTCCGGACCGGTGATCTCCGCCGTGAACGCGTACGCCCACGGCGCGAGGCGTTGCGGAGCGCGAACGACGCCGAGCTGCAACTCGGGCCGGGGCCGCAGTCCCTGAAGGGCGGCGACGGCCTGAGTGAACAGTTCGGGCGCTCCCGACGTACTGGTCACGACTCGTAACTGTAGGACCACCCGAGTCAGTGAGTGGGGACGGCGCGCCGGTGTGGTCACCGACTTATGCACACCGACAGTCGTTCACGGGCCACCTGGCGATCATCGGACGAGCGCGTGGCAGGCTGGCTACATGAGCGCTGACATGGCCACCGGAGCGGCGGCCGACCGGCCCGCCAGCCACGAGAACCAGCCAACGGAGCAGGTGCAGACCGCGCCGCTCCTGGCGGCTGCCGCCGGTGAGGCGCCGAGCCGCCCGCCGGTCTGGTTCATGCGGCAGGCTGGCCGCTCGCTCCCCGAGTACCGCAAGCTGCGCGAGGGCATGCCGATGCTCGAGGCCTGCTTCAACCCGGAGATGGTCTGCGAGATCACGCTGCAGCCGGTCCGACGGCACGACGTCGACGCGGCGATCCTGTTCAGCGACATCGTGGTGCCGCTGGTCGCGGCCGGCGTCGGGGTGGAGATCGTGCCAGGCACCGGTCCTGTGGTGGCCGAGCCGATCCGCACGGCTGAGCAGGTGGCCGCGCTGCCGACGGTGACCGCGGAGCAGCTGCGCCCGATCGCCCGTGCCATCGGCCTGCTGCGCAACGAGCTGGGCGCGACGCCGCTGATCGGGTTCGCGGGCGCGCCGTTCACGCTGGCGTCGTACCTCATCGAGGGCGGGCCGAGCCGGCACCACGAGCGCACCAAGGCGCTCATGCACTCGGACAAGCCGACCTGGCACGCGCTGCTCGACAAGCTGGCCGGCATCACACGGGAGTTCCTCCGGATGCAGGTGGCGTCCGGGGTGCACGCGGTGCAGCTGTTCGACTCGTGGGCGGGTGCCTTGTCCGAGCGGGACTACCGCGAGCTGGTGCTGCCGCACTCCACGGCCGTGCTCGGCTCGCTCGGGGACGCCGGCGTGCCCCGCATCCACTTCGGGGTCGGCACGAGCGAGCTGCTGCCGGCCATGTGGGAGGCGGGCGCGGACGTCGTCGGCGTGGACTGGCGGGTGCCGCTCGACGAGGCCGTGCGCCGGCTGTCCGTAGCCGGTGCGGAACGGCCGGTGGTGCAGGGCAACCTGGACCCGGCGCTGCTGCTGGCGGACTTCTCCGTGGTGGAGGCCGAGGTGCGGCGCATCCACGCGGAGGGCCGCGCCGCCGCGGGGCACATCTTCAACCTCGGGCACGGCGTGCTGCCGGAGACCGACCCGGACGTGCTCACTCGGGTGGTCGAACTGGTGCACAGCCTGGAGCCCTGATGGCGCCGCGAAGGACGCGGTGGGGACATGGCTGGTGTCCTGAAAGACGCTATGGGGACGTTCAACGACACGAGCGCGTCTTTCAGGACATCGCCCGTGGCGTGACCGCGGGACCACCGAACCGCACGCAAGCCACCAAGACCATCGGTGGACCTGGGTTGAGTGCCCTGAAGGGCACCCTTGGGACACCGACATGAGCCACGTCGTCGTGATCGGTGGCGGTGTCTCGGGGCTGGTCGCCGCGTACCGACTCCGGAAACTGCTCGGGCCGGCCGCGCGGCTGACGGTCCTGGAGCAGTCCGACCGGCTGGGCGGCAAGCTGTGCACGGTCGACCTGGACGGCACGCCGACCGACGTCGGTGCCGAGGCGTTTGTCATGCGTGACCCGGCCGCCGCCGACCTGGTGGCCGAGCTGGGGTTGGGTGCGGCGCTCGTGCACCCCGAGAAGGCCGCGGCGACGATCCACGCGGGCGGCGCGACGGTCTCCCTGCCGAAGCGGACGTTCCTCGGTGTGCCGGCGGGTCCGGACGCGGTGCGGGACGTGCTGTCGGCGGAGGCCGTCGAGCGGGTGGCCGGGGAGGCGTCGCTGCCGCCGCTGCGGCTGGAGCAGGACGAGGACGTCGCCGTCGGCGCGGTCCTGGCGGAGCGGATGGGCCGCGAGGTGGTGGACCACCTGGTGGAGCCGCTGCTGGGCGGCGTGTATGCGGGCCGTGCGGACCGGCTTGGCCTGCGGGCGACCATGCCGGCACTGGTCGCCGCGCTCGACGAGACGGGCTCGCTGACGGCGGCGGCGAGTCGTCTTCTGCCGAGTGCCCAGGGCACCCCGAAACCGATCTTCGGTGCGCTGCGTGGCGGTATGACGGCGCTGGTGGACGAGCTGGCCCGGCAGTCCGGCGCCGAGATCAGCCTGAGCACGACGGTTCGCCGGCTGGCACGTCCGGAAGGCTCTCTCCAGGAGCGCGCCGAGGGGTGGCGGGTCGAGGTGGGACCGGTGCCCCGGCCGCGGTTCATCGAGGCCGACGCAGTGGTGCTGGCCGTGCCGCCGCCGGCCGCCCGGCGGCTGCTGGACGAGGCCGCTCCCGAGGCGTCCGCCGCCTACGCCCGGATCGAGGTCGGGTCCATGGCCGTGGTGTCCATGGTCCTGCCCGAGGACGTCAGGCTCCCCGACGCGAGCGGTGTGCTGCTCGCCGTGGGGGAGCGGTACCGCGACGGCACCCCGTTCACCGCGAAGGCGTTCACCTTCACCAGCCGCAAGTGGGGTGGTGAGCGGGTGCGCCTGCGTGCGTCGGTGGGCCGGGTCGGCGAGGAGCAGTCACTGCGCCGCGACGACGACGCGTTGCTGACCGACGTGTTGGCCGACCTCGCCGAGCTGTCCGGTGTGGACGCGAAACCGGTGGCGTGGGCGGTCACCAGGTGGGGTGGCGGCCTGCCGCAGTACGGGGTGGGACACGCGGCCGAGGTCGGCGTGATCGAGCGGGCCGTCGCGGCCGTGCCGGGGCTGGCCGTGGCGGGGGCCACGTTCCGCGGGGTGGGCATCCCCGCGTGCGTGCGCACCGCGACCGCCGCCGCGGAACGCGTGGCCGCGCACCTGGCACTATGAAGTCATGGCCCGCCTGAACTACGCCGAGCTCAACGACACGATCCGCTACACCATGTGGTCGGTGTTCCGCGCCGAACCGGGTCGCCTTGGCGACGACCGGGGCCCCGCGGCCACCGAGGCGCAGGAGTACCTCGACGGTCTGGAGAGCAAGGGCGTCGTGGTCCGGGGCGTGTACGACGTGGCGGGTCTGCGTGCCGACGCCGACTACCTCATCTGGTGGCACGCCGAGGAGATCGAGCAGGTGCAGGCCGCGTACGCCGGCTTCCGCCGCACCGCGCTCGGCCGCGCGTCGACGCCCGTGTGGAGCCAGGTCGCGCTGCACCGGCCCGCGGAGTTCAACAAGAGCCACATCCCGGCGTTCCTGGCCGGCGAGCCGGCACGCAAGTACGTGTGCGTGTACCCGTTCGTGCGGTCCTACGAGTGGTACCTGCTGCCGGACGAGGAGCGGCGCGGCATGCTCGCCGAGCACGGCAAGATGGCCCGCGACTACCCGGACGTGCGCGCCAACACGGTCGCGTCCTTCGCCCTCGGTGACTACGAGTGGATCCTGGCGTTCGAGGCGGACGAGCTGCACCGGATCGTCGACCTCATGCGCCACCTGCGTGGCAGCACGGCGCGGCGGCACGTGCGCGAGGAGATCCCGTTCTACACCGGCACGAAGATCGCCCCCGCCGAGCTGGTCGCCAACCTGCCGTAGATGAATCCTCTCCCCGGCCCCTATCGGGTGGCGGAGCTGGCCGCCACCTGTGTGCGGATGGCCACCGAGGCCGCACGCGGTGACACGGGGTTCACCGTGGACGTCGGGCACGCGGCGGAGGCGTTCCGCAGCGAGCGTCACACCAGGGTGGTCGGCGAGGCGGCGAAACCGTTGTGGGCGCCGCTGTCCGGCGACTACCGCGCCGCTGACGGCTGGGTACGCCTGCACGCCAACTACCCGCACCACGCGGCGGCGATCCGTGACGCCCTCGGTGCCGACCCCGCCCCCGAGGTGGCCCGCCACTCGGCGGTCGAGGTGGAGGAGCGGGTGCTGGCGGCGGGTGGCGCGGCCGCCGCGATGCGCACCCGCGAGGAATGGCTCGAGACCGGTCCCGGCGGAGCGGTCCGGGAAGAACCGTTGGTGGCCATCGAGAAGATCGGCGAGGCGGCACCGGAGGCGTTCACGCTCGACGGCGCGCGGGTGCTCGACCTCACCCACGTCATCGCCGGGCCCGTGTGCGGTCGCGTGCTCGCGGCGCACGGCGCGGACGTCCTCCACGTCACCCCGCCGGGCTGGCCGGTGCTCCTCGACCTGGTGCGGGACACCGACTTCGGCAAGCGGCAGTGCACTGTGGGCCTCGGCGACGAGCTGCGGGCGCTGGTGGCCGGCGCGGACGTGTTCGTCCAGTCGTACCGACCGAGTTCCCTGGCACGCAAGGGTTTCGGTCCCGCCGACCTCGCCGCGACGCGCCCCGGCATCGTGGTCGTCAGCCTCGCCGCCTACGGACACACCGGGCCATGGCGGGACCGACGCGGCTTCGACAGCCTCGTGCAGATGGCCTGCGGCATCGCCGCGCACGCCGGCACGGACAAGCCGCGCCCGCTGCCCGCGCAGGCACTCGACCATGCCACTGGCTGGCTCGCCGCGTACGGGGCGATGACGGCACTGCGTCGTCGGGCCACCGAGGGCGGCTCGTGGCACGTGCGGCTTTCCCTTGCCAGAACGGCGGAATGGCTGCACGATCTCGGCCGGCAGGAGGGTCCTGTGTCCGAAGTGGACCCGACGCCCTGGCTCACCGAGACCGACAGCGACTTCGGTCGCCTCACCCACATCCGCGTCCCGTGCGCGTCGGTCGCCCTGGCCGGCCCGCGCCAACCCGGCCGCGACCCGGCCACCTGGTGGTGAACCCGTGCCCCTGACGCTCGCCCACATCAGCGACTTACACATCGGCCAGGACTACCAGGGTGACGGCGGCGCCCGCGCGCTTCGCCGTGCCCAGCAGGTGATCGACTACGTCAACGCCCTGCCCGGCGATGTCGACGGGGTGCTCGCGACCGGTGACCTCGCCGACCACGGTGCTCCCGAGGAGTACCGGGTCGTGCGTGAACTCCTTGGCTCTCTGCGGTTTCCGGTGCTCCCGTGTCCCGGCAACCACGACGTGCGCGAGGCGTACCGCGCCACGTTGCTCGGTGAGGACAGCAGTGGCGAGCCCGTCAACCAGGTGCACCACCTCGCGGGGTTCACGATCGCCATGTGTGACTCGTCGATTCCCGGCCGGGCCGACGGGCTCCTCGACGACACCACGTTGACCTGGCTGGACAAGGTCCTCTCCGACACCGAGGATCCCGCGCTGGTCTGCTTCCACCATCCGCCGGTCGCACTGCACGTCCCGTACGTCGACGACATCCGGCTCGGGAACGACGTACAGCTCGCGGAAGTGTTGAACGACAAGGTGCTCGCGGTCCTCTGTGGACACGCGCACACCGCGGCCACGACGACCTTCGCCGGGCGGCCACTGGTCGTGGCGCCCGGCGTGGTGTCGACGTTGGTTCTCCCGGCCGAGGGCGACCACATCGTCGACTTCGGCCTACCGCCCGCGATCGCCTTCCACGTGGTCGACGATCGCGGGCTGGTCACTCACTTCCGCAGCTTGTAGGCCCGGATCACCGTCTGCGTCACGGAGTTCCCGTCCCGATCGGTGGCGGTCGCCCGCAGTGACACGGACTCGGCGCCTGCCGGGTGGTGCAGCAGCACCGCCAGGTTCAGCAGGACATCGGCCTTCCGCCACGTCTTGCCCTCGTCGTAGGAGACGTCGACCTTCAGCGTGCGCGGCCGGTCGAGTGCGCCCGTCTCGTTGTGCTGCAACGAGACCGGCACCACGAACGGCCTGCCCGCCCTGGCCGAGTTGTCGTCGTCCAGTCGGGGAGTGAACCGGACCGCCGACACCGGTTGCGGCACCAGCGTCTCGTCGTCAACGTGTGCGGACCGGAACGTCCAGGACACGTCAACGGCCGTGCTCACGTCGAACACGTCGCGTGCCCGCGTGGTCTTGACCACTGCCCGGTACTCCGCGTCGTCCGGCGGCACCACCGCCATCCCGCCCGGCTCGTTGGACGAGCTGATCAGCTCACCGTTGCGGTAAAGCTCGAACGTGGCCGAGGACAGGACGGAATAGCCGACGTTGCCCGCGCCGTCGCCGTACAGCGCAGGCGCGACGTACAGCTCGTCGCCGAACCGGTACACCGCGTCGCCAACGAACCCGTCGTCGGTCATCGACGGGCCGAACATGCCGTGGTTGAACCGCAACCCGTACGTCCGGCCGGCTCGGTACCGCTGGAACGGCGAGGTGAACTGCGCTTCCTCGATCCCCTCTTCGTTCACCTGCAGCAGCATCGACTGCCACTGCACGGCGTCCGTCGTGAGGTGCGCGACCCGCGTGCTGGGCAGCTTCACGTCCTGCACGATGCCGAACACGAAACCGTCGCCCTCGACCGGGAACGGGAACGTGATCGCGCCGCCGGCGCGGTCCGGGGTCGGTGTGCCGAGGTCGGACCGCACGGTCGCGAGCTCCCGCTGCTGGACCACCTTCGTGAACCCGGTCGGCATGGTGCCGTGCGAGAACCAGGACAGGCCGTAGAACGAATCGTCCTCGCCGAACCACTGAGTGTTGATCTTGCTGGTGAACGCGGTGCCCGGCACCGGCGCGCCGAGGTGGGCCGTGTACACCTTGCTCACGTCGTCGGTCAGGAACGCCGAACCCATGCTGCTGGTCTCGCTGCTCATCGTGTAGCCGATGTCACCGATCGCCAGCTTCGCCTCGGCGGGTGGCTTGATGTTGAGCGGTTTGGCCACCCGCGCGTCCAGTTGGACCGTGGTGTCCTTGTCCAGCACCAGGTTCGGCTGGATGAGCAGGGAGAAGTCCGGTCGCTCGCCGGCCGGCGTCACGATCGTGCTGTCGAGCAGGTACTGGCCCTTCGGCAGCCGCACCTCGACGCTGCCGTCCTCGTCGTACGGGAGCGCGAAGGCGTTGTTGGTCATGCCGATGAGCAGCGCGCTGTACTCGCTGGTGGCCGCACCGTTCCTGTCGACCACCTCGAGGGTCAGGTTGTAGCTCTCCACCTCGCGGTCCAGCGCGACCGGCGTGCGGGTCACGGACGTCCCCGACGTCGCCACGACCGCCGCCGAGAAGAACCCGTCCACGCTCCCGGTACGCGCGTCGGCGGTGACGGTCACCTCGGCCGTGCCGCCGGCCGGGACCGTGACCTCGTTGGCGCTCAACGAGAACATGCCCGCCGGCGCCTTCGTGTCGAGCGCCAGCGACAGGGTGACGTCCGCGTCGCCGAGGTTGCGGTAGGTGATGGGCTTGGTGACCGCCGCGTCGTCGTCGTGCGGCCACCGCACCGTGCCGATGCTGACGCTCGTCGGCTCGCTCACCACGGTCTGGGTGATCGCCCGTGCCACGTCGATCCGGCCGGAGCCCTGCTGGAACGCGGTCAGGTCGGGATGCGGCTTCGTGGACGCGGACAGCACGGCCTTGAGCTGTGCGCCCGTGTAGTCCGGGTGCTGCTGGGCCAGCAACGCGGCCGCGCCCGCGACGTGCGGAGTGGCCATCGAGGTGCCGGACAGGGCCGTGTAGCCGGGTTCGACCTCCTCGCCGATGGTGCCGTCGGAGTGCAGCGCGGCCACGATGTCCACGCCCGGCGCGGTGACGTCCGGCTTGATCGCGCCGTCGCCGACGCGCGGTCCTCGGCTGGAGAAGACCGCCAGGTTGTCGTCACGGTCGACGGCGCCGACGGTGAGCGCGGCGTCCGCGCTGCCCGGCGAGCCGATCGTGCCGTCTCGGAAGGAGTTGCCGGCCGCGATCACGAACAGCGTGCCGTACTCGGCCGACAGCGAGTTGACGGCCGCTTCGAGCGGGTCGATCCCGGGCGTGTCCGTGCCGCCGAGGCTCAGGTTCGCGATGTCGGCGCCTTCCTTGGCCGCCCACTCCATGCCGGCGATGATCCACGAGTCCAGGCCGAAGCCGGAGTCGTCCAGCACCTTCGCGTCCAGGATCGACGCGCCGGCCGCGACGCCGCGGTACTTGCCGCCGGACTTCGCGCCGGTGCCGGCGACGATCGAGGCGACGTGGGTGCCGTGCCCGAAGTGGTCGACGTTGTCGTCGGCGCCGCTGAAGTTCTCCTCGGCGATCTCCCGGTCGGCGAGGTCAGGGTGGGTCTGGTCGACGCCCGTGTCGATGACCGCGACCGTGACGCCCGCGCCGGTGTAGCCGGCCTGCCACGCGGCCGGCGCGCCGATCTGCGGCACGCTGTGGTCCAGGACGGCCTTGCGCTTGCCGTCGAGCCAGATCCTGCTGATCCCGCGCGAGGCCGTGACCGTGCGCCAGGCCGAGCCCTTGGCGGCGTCGAACGCGTAGCCGTCGATGCTGGGTAGCGCCCGGCCCGTGTTGGCGACCCTCGTCGCGCTCGGCCCGGTGACGATGAGCGGGACCGTGTCACGGCGGTCGTAGCCGAACTCGGTCAGCGTGGTGAGGTCGAAGACGCGCCGGTCGACCCGGCCGGACGCGACCGCGCGCAGTGCGTCCGCGGGGATGACGTACAGGTGGCCGGCGGCCTTGTGGACCGAGAACCGCATGCCCTCACGGCCGGGGCCGGGACGCACCTCGCGTGCCACGCCGCCGTGGAGGACGACCTGGTCGCCGGTGACGAGCGTGACCGTCCGGCCCAGCTCTGCCGTGGTGCGTGCTTGGGCGTGCACCGCGGGGGCGGTGGCGAGCACCAACCCCATGACGGCCACGCCGGTGCCGATTCTTCGTAAGCCGATCTTTCGCACCCTGAGCCCTTCCGTTTCCGGTGCGGCAGGGTGCCCCAGACGGCGGCCACCCCCAGCGTCCGCGTGTGTACGCAACGTATCCATCGCTCGGATGTGCTGGCAATAGGCCGAACGGCTCAGTGTCCTATGTGGACATTGGGGGAAATCGTTTGCCTGGACGGGCTCGTTCCGCCACCCTGTCGCCCGACCACGATCGTTGAGGGGACGACATGCCCGATCAGCACACCTACCGCGTACTCGTGCGCGGCCGGTTCACCGACCTCGACACGGCCGGCCGTGCCCGGCTGCTGGCCGCCGCCGACGAGCACGACATGCTCGACAGCGGCTTCTCCGAGGAGGGAGTGCTGTCCTACGACCGTGCGTTGGCCTTCTTCAGCTTTCGTGTCGAGCTACGTGCCGAGGTCGAGAAGACGGACCGCGCGGTGTGCGACCGCGGCCTCGCGCTCGCGGCCCGCGCGGTGGAGGCGTTCGGCGTCGACTTCCGCGACCTGCGTGCCTCGGCCACGGACAGGGACCTGATCAAGGTCCGGCGTCCTACCAGGCGATAGGCAAGGTGACCGGCCCGCGTACGGCCATGCCGGTCTTCCACTCGATCTCGTCCCCCGGGATCGCGAGGCGCAGTGCGGGCAGGCGGATCAGCAGTGCGTCCAGCGCCACCCGTAGGTCCATCCGTGCCAGCGGCGCACCGAGGCAGTGGTGTGCGCCGTGCCCGAAACCCAGGTGGCCCTTGGCATCCCGGGTGACGTCGAGCCGGTCCGGGTCGGGATACCTGCGTGGATCGCGGTTGGCGGCGTGCTTCGCCAGCAGCACGGGATCGCCCGCCGGCACGGTGCCGCCGCTCAGTTCGACGTCCGCCAGCGCGTAGCGGGGAAGCGTGTCCGCGGTGGCGAGCAGCGGCACCCACCGCATCAGCTCCTCCACCGCGCCCGGCATCAGCTCAGGCTGTGCCCGCAGCAACGCGAGCTGGTCGGGGTGGCCCAGCAGCGTGTAGGTGAAGTTGACGATCTGGCTCGCGGTCGACTCGTAGCCCGCGGCGAGGATCAGCAGCGTCAGCTGGACCAGCTCGTCCTCGGTGAGCCGGTCCTGTTCCTCCTGGGCGACGACCAGCGCGCCGAGCAGGTCGTCCGCCGGCGTTTCCCGGCGCTGTGCGGCCAGCTCCCCGAGGTAGGCGGCGAGCCGGCCGACCTTCGCCTGCCGCTCCTCGTTGGTGAGCGCGGTGACCGACATGAACGCCGCGACCCAGTCCCGGAACCTGTCCTGGTCCTCGTACGGCACGCCCATCAGCTCGCAGATCATCAGACTGGGCAGCGGGACGGCGAACGACTCCGTCAGGTCGACCGGTGGCCCGGCCTGCACCATCGCGTCCAGCAGGCTCGCGGCGACCTGCTCCGCCCTGGCCCGCAGCTGTTCGACGCGCTGCACGGTGAACGCCTTCGCGATCAGCCGCCGCAACCTCGTGTGCTCCGGCGGGTCGAGGTCGGTCAGGAGCACGCCGACCTTGTCCGGGTGCAGCCGGGGCACGTCGCGCGTCACGGCCTCGGCGCGGCTGAACCGCGCGTCACCCAGCGCCGTGCGCACGTCGTCGTACCGCACCAGCAGGAACGCCTCGTCACCGTAGGGCAGCTTCACCCGCGGTAGCGGCTCGTTGTCCCGCAGCCAGCCGTACATCGGATCGATCCGCAGACGGTTCACCGGCCCGAACGGGTACGAGCGCACGACCATGGGTCAATCCTCCCCGTCGCCGGCTCGCGACGAAATCGTCCGGGTGGCGCAGCCGCCTCGCGAGTCTCGCGGTTGCTTTGGACTAGACCGGTCTATATAGTTTGGGCATGGCTAAGCGTGGGGAGACTCGAGAGCGGCTGCTGAAGACCGCGGCCACCCTGTTCCAGTCGCAGGGGTATCACGCGACCGGGCTCAACCAGGTGGTCGCCGAAGGGCGGGCGCCCAAGGGGTCTCTCTACTTTCACTTCCCCGGCGGGAAGGAGCAACTCGCCGCGGAGTCGCTTGTCTTGTCCGCCAACGATGTCCGGCGTCGGCTGAGCGGCGCGCGCGATCTGGACGCCGCGCTCGAGGTGTTCGCCACCCGGCTCGTGGCGTCCGGCTTCCGTGATGGGTGTCCTATCGCGACGGTCGCGCTCGACGCGGCCGGGGACAGTGAGCCGATCCGGGTCGCGTGTGCGGACGCGTACGGCTCCTGGCGGGACGTCGTGGTTGATTTCCTTCTGCGGCAAGGAGTCAGCACGGAACGGGCACCCGGGCTCGCCACCACGGTCCTGGCCGCGGTCGAAGGCGCCCTGCTGCTCGCCAAAACCCAGCGTGACGTGGCGCCGCTGCGCCAGGTCGCCGCTGATCTGCGTGTTCTCATCGAAGGGGCCAAGTAAATGCGCGTGCACCACCTGAACTGTGGCACCATGCGGCCGTTCGGCGGCCGTCTGGTCGACGGCCGGGGCGGGTTCCTGCGGCGGGCCACCATGGTGTGTCACTGCCTGCTCGTGGAGACCGATGACGGACTGGTGCTCGTCGACACCGGACTCGGGGTCGACGACGTCACCAACCCCGACGGCTCGCTGCCCAAACAGTTCCAGTTCGTGACGCACCCGCTGTTCGACATCGAGGAAACCGCGAGCCGGCAGGTGGTCAAGCTCGGCTATCGGCCCGAGGACGTGCGGCACATCGTGGTCACGCACCTCGACCTCGACCACGCCGGCGGGCTACGCGACTTCCCGCACGCCACGGTCCACGTCTACGGCGAGGAACTGCGCAACGCCACGGCTCGGGTGAACGGGCGCGACCGGGCCCGGTACCGGGCCGCGCAGTGGTCACACGGCCCGAACTGGCAGACCTACGACACCGCGGGCGAGTCCTGGTTCGGGTTCGACGCCGTCCGGCAACTGGACGGGCTGCCGGCGGACATCCTGCTCGTACCGCTCGGTGGGCACACCCTCGGACACGCCGGCGTCGCCGTCCGCACCGACGACACATGGTTGTTGCACTGCGGTGACGCCTACTTCTTCCACGGCGAGACCCGTTCCGCCGCGGACTGTCCGACTGGTTTGCGCCTGTTCCAAGGGATCGTGGAGACCGACCGCGCCGCCCGACTGTCCAATCAGGATCGACTGCGCACGCTCGTCGCCGAGCACGGGGACGAGGTGGAGACGATCAGCGCCCACGATCCCGTTGAGCTGAGGCGTTACCAGGAGGCCGCGGTCGGCGGGTGACGCCGGTAATCCGGTTGACGGGTCTGTTTTGGTGAATGGGTAGGCAACAGACCCGAGGGGGTTCCGTCATGCGGCCAGCGTTCATGTCCATCCAGCCAACTGCCGCCTACGCAGAGGACATGAACCTCCTTGCCTTGTTTGAACCTCGGGATTCTCGCGCATGTCGACGCCGGTAAGACCAGCCTGACCGAACGGCTGCTCCACACCGCCGGCGTCATCGACGAGCTCGGCAGCGTCGACGCCGGCTCGACCCAGACCGACTCCATGGCGCTGGAACGCCAGCGTGGCATCACCATCCGCTCGGCCGTGGTGTCGTTCGTCCTCGACGGGGTCGCCGTCAACCTCATCGACACACCCGGCCACCCGGACTTCATCGCCGAGGTGGAGCGGGTGCTGTCCGTGCTCGACGGCGCCGTGCTCGTGGTGTCGGCCGTGGAGGGTGTGCAGGCCCAGACCCGTGTGCTCATGCGGACCCTGCGCCGCCTGCGCATTCCCACACTGATCTTCGTCAACAAGACCGACCGGCGGGGCGCCGATCCCGAGCGGGTGTACCGCGAGATCGTCGCGCGGCTCGCGCCTGCCGTCAGAGCCGACCTGTCCGACGGGCTCGAAACCCTTGCCGAACACGACGACACGCTGCTCGCCGCGTACGTCGACGGCACGCCGGTGCCGGCGCGGCGGCTGCGGGACGTGCTCGCGCGGACGTCCGCCGACGTGCACCCGGTGTTCTTCGGCTCCGCGATCACCGGGGACGGCGTCGCGGACCTGATGACTGGTCTGACCGCTCTGCTGCCCGCGGTGTCCGAAGAGGACGGCCCGGCCGCCGGCACGGTGTTCAAGGTCGAGCGTGGCCCGGCGGGGGAGAAGATCGCGTACGTGCGGATGTTCTCCGGACTGCTCCGCGTGCGGGACCGGCTGCCGGCCGGGAAGGTCACCGCGATCCGCGTGTTCGGCGAGGACGCCACCGACCAGGTCGGCGCCGGGCGCATCGCGAAGCTGTGGGGACTCACCGGGATCCGGGTCGGCGACGCCATCGGCACACCGCGGTCCGCTACCCGGCAGCACTTCGCGCCGCCGACGCTGGAGACCGTGGTGACGCCGGTGCGGCGGTCCGACAAGGGGGCGTTGCACGCCGCCCTGACGCAGCTCGCCGAGCAGGACCCGCTGATCAACCTCCGGCAGGACGGTGAGGAGATCTCCGTGTCCCTGTACGGCGAGGTGCAGAAGGAGGTCATCGAGGCCACGCTGCTCGACGAGTACGGGATCGCGGTGTCCTTCCGGGAGACCACGACCATCCACATCGAACGTCCGGTCGGCACGGGCGCGGCCGTCGAGTTCATCGGCACGGGTCCGTTCCTGGCGACCATCGGGCTGCGCGTCGAGCCGGGGCCGGTCGGTTCCGGGGTGGAGTTCCGGCGTGAGGTGGAGCTGGGCTCGATGCCGTACGCGTTCTTCGTGGCCGTCGAGGAGACCGTGCACGCGACACTGGCACAGGGACTGTTCGGCTGGGCGGTGACCGATGTGGTCGTGACGATGACCCATTCCGGGTACTGGGCACGGCAGAGCCACTCCCACGGCACGTTCGACAAGAGCATGTCGAGCACCGCGGGTGACTTCCGCAACCTGACCCCGCTCGTGCTGATGACGGCCCTCGCACAGGCGGGTACGCGTGTGTACGAGCCCGTGCACCGCTTCCGGCTGGAGCTGCCGGAGGACGTCTACGGCACGGTGCTACCGGTGCTGGCCCGGCACGGCGCGGTGCCGTTGAACTCGACGATGGGCAACCCGTGCACTGTGGAGGGTGACATCCCAGCTGGACATGTCCACACGTTGTCCCAAAGGGTCCCGACGCTCACCCGGGGCGAGGGTGTGTTGGAGAACACATTCGATCGTTACCGGGCTGTGACCGGGGCCTTTCCGACGCGGGCCCGGTCAGACCACAACCCGCTCAACCGCAAGGAATACCTGTTGCACGTGGTCAGGAGGATCTGACGTTATCCGGGTGAGATGTCGGCGAGACCCGGCCGTGAACTGAGAGGCATCGCCGTACGTATCTGCTGGTGTCCCACCAGTACGAGTTGAACGGACGTGATCCAGTGCGTCATAGCGCGGACGCGGCGTCGATGTTCCAGAACACCGCGCACAGCCCGTCGTTCTTCGAGCTCTCCAGGCAGATGGGGGAGCACGGCCGTCATCTGGTCGACTTCTGCATCCCGTGCAACCCGTACTTCCCCACGCCGGAGATGTTCGACGAGCTGGCCGCGAACCTGACCAAGATGCTCAAGTTCTACCCGAGCAGCTCGGACACGATCACCCACCAGCTCTGTCGGGTACTGGGGCTCAACCCGGCCACGGTCGCCATGGCCAACGGCTCGACCGAGCTGATCACCTGGATGGACCACATGTGGGTGAAGGAAAGCCTGGCGATCCCGATCCCCACGTTCGGCCGGTGGACCGACCAGCCGATGGAGACCGGCAAGCGCGTGGACATGTTCCCGTTGCGGGAGGTCGACTTCTTCCAGCTGAACGTCGACGAGTACGTGCGTTTCATCCGCCAGCGCGGCTCGCGCGTCGCCGTGGTGTGCAACCCGAACAACCCGGACGGCGGCTACCTGCCCCGGCGCGAGGTCATCCGGCTGATGGACGAGCTGGCCGACCTCGACCTCGTGGTGATCGACGAGTCGTTCATCGACTTCGTGGAGGCGGAGCCCGCGCCATCGGTGGCGATGGAGGCGGCGATCCGGCCCAACGTGGTGGTGCTGAAGAGCCTCGGCAAGAACTTCGGCCTGCACGGCATCCGGTTCGGCTACCTGGTGGCGAACCCTGGCCTCGCGGGCAAGATGCGCAAGACCCTGCCGAAGTGGAACCTCAACTCTCTGGCCGAGACGATCATCTTCATGCTCGCCTCGCACGGCGCGGAGTACCGGGAGAGCCTGCGGCTCCTGGCCCGCGACCGGTACAGCATGGGTATGCAGCTCGCCCGTGTGCCGGAGCTGTCGGTGTACTCCTCGCAGGGCAACTTCCTGCTCGTGAAGCTCGGTCAGGGTGTGGAGGGCACGCAGCTGCGTGACCATCTCCTCGGCCGGCACCAGGTGTTCATCCGCGAGTGCGGCAACAAACTCGGGATGAGCAGCCAGTTCCTGCGCCTCGTCGTCCGGCCGCAACAGGACGTGGCCCGCCTCATGGAAGGTCTGGACGACTTCCTGCAACCGAACTGGAGCGACGAACTGGCCGAACGCCGCGAAACCCGCACTGCCTGAACCGAGCGAGACTCGCGACGTTCAGAGCGGGAGGGTTGCGTCTTTGGCCAGTAGTGGTGGCTCTTCGTACCGCGCTGTGTGTGGGTACTTCAGGTTGGTTCCTGTGTTGAGGACGACTACCTCTTCGGAGCCGTCCAGCCAGTTGCTCCTGCGTAGTTGTGACACGGCGGCCAGTGTCGCCGCGCCCTCCGGGCACATCAGCATGCCTTCGGTCGCCGCGCATGTTGCCTGCTCGGCCAGGATTGCCTCGTCGTCGACCGCGATCGCCGTGCCGCCGGTGTCGCGGATCGCCGACAGGATCAGGAAGTCGCCGATCGCGCTGGCGACGTTGATGCCGAACGCCACCGTGGCCGCGTCTTCCCATGGCGCGGCCGTGTCGGTGCCTTGTTCGAAGGCACGCACGATCGGTGCGCAGCCACTCGCCTGCACGGCCACGAGTCGGGGTAGCCGGCCGGTGAGCCAGCCGAGCGTGACCAGCTCGTCGAGTGCCTTGCGGATGCCGATCAGGCCGACGCCGCCGCCCGTCGGGTACACGATCACGTCCGGCACCCGCCAGCCGAGCTGCTCGACGATCTCCAGCCCCATCGTCTTCTTGCCCTCGATGCGGTAGGGCTCCTTGAGCGTCGCGGTGTTGAACCAGCCGTCCCCGACGGCCTGCGCGGCGAGGCGTCCTGCGTCGCCGATCAGTCCGTCCACGATGTACAGACGGGCGCCCGCCATCGTGCACTCCATGCGGGTGATCGGCGGCGCGTCCTTCGGCAGCACGATCAGCGAGCCCATGTCGGCGCGGGCCGCGTACGTCGCCCACGCCGCGCCGGCGTTCCCGTTGGTGGGCATGGTGATCCGCTCGATGCCGAGCTCGCGCGCCCGGGACACGCCGACCGCGGCACCGCGTGCCTTGAAACTGCCCGTCGGCAGGGCGCCCTCGTCCTTGACGAGCAGGTTCGGCACGCCGATGCGGGCGCCGTAGGTGTGGAGCGGCAGGATCGGTGTCATGCCCTCGCCGAGGGTGACCACGTTCGCCGGGTCGCGCACGGGCAGGAGTTCGCGGTACCGCCAGAGGTTCGCCGGCCGGCTCGCGATGTCCGATGTGGACACCTGGACCGCCGTCAGGTCGTACCTGGCGAGCAGGGGCGTGCCGCACTCACACAGGTTCTGCGGCTCGTCCGCTTCGTGCCAGGTGCCGCATCGCCCGCACTCCAGGTGCGATAGTGCGCTGTTCCACGACTCCACCCGGTTCTCCCTTCGTCGACACTACGATTTTAGATCCAATATGCCGTAGAAGTCGATCACTTCACGTCTTTCTGAGCGGCGGTGGGTAATGTGTCCCCGGTCACCGGACAGTGGGAAGGACCGCAGTGTCGCTGCCGAGAAGCACCCTGAGTGGCCTGGCGTACAGCCAGTTGCGCCAGGCGATCCTGAGTGGGCGGCTGGCGCCGGGCGCGCACGTGACCGTGCGGCCGCTGAGCGAGGAGTTCGGCCTGTCGGCGACACCGGTGAAGGCGGCGCTGACCGCGTTGGAGCGCGAGGGTTTTCTGGTGCAGCACCCGCACCGGGGGTTCTTCGTGCCGGAGGTCGACCGCGAGGACATGCGGGAGCTGTATGAGCTGCGGGAGGTCCTTGACGGGATCGCGGCGCGGCGGGTCGCGGCGCTGCCGACGAGGGAGGCGCTGGTCGGCCGGCTGACCTCGTTG
Organism: Actinophytocola sp.; assembly: GCF_036378875.1. Taxonomy (GTDB): domain Bacteria; phylum Actinomycetota; class Actinomycetes; order Mycobacteriales; family Pseudonocardiaceae; genus Actinophytocola. The sequence goes on along the minus strand of NZ_DASUVO010000057.1, from coordinate 34,242 downwards.
GTGACGGACCAGCAGGCGGCGGTCGCCGCGAACGACCTGTCCGGCTACGGCGACCTGGATGTGCGCTTCCACCAGGAGATCCTGGTCGCGTCGGGGAACGGCCGGCTGCAGCAGGTGGCGGAGAACATGATCGGCCAGCTGCGCCTGGGGCGGGCCACGTCCGCCCGCGTCCCTGGCCGACCGGCCGCGGCGCTGGCCGAGCACGAGGAGATCGTCGCCGCCATCGCCGCCGGACAGCCGCAACAGGCGGAACGCCTCGCCCGCCGGCACGTCCGAAAGTCGGCGAACGCACTGGACCGCTACCTGAGCCGACAAGGCCGAGCGTCCTGAACCAGGCCTGGCCTCCGGCCCCCGGTCACCAGCCTACGGCAGACCACCGACATTTCCGCCGACGCAGCCCGCGGCTGTCCACACCCCCCGCGTGTCCAACGCCCAAGACCCGCGTGTCCAACGCTCCAGACCGGTGAGTTCGACAATTCAGTCACGTGCACTAATTGTCGAACTCACCCGTCCAGATTGTTGGACACGCGGGTTCAGGTCTGACCAATTCTCAGCGTTGCAGTGAGCAGGTGGCGAATCGTTCCAGGCCCTGCGGGCGGGCGGCTACCCGGCCGATGGCGATGGCGATCCGGTCAAGTGCGGCAGCTCGTTTGCTCGCGAGCGGGCCGAGGATGGCGTTCTGTACGAAGTTGGGGCCGCCCTGGCCGACAGTGTTGCGCAGACGGGTGTTGGCTTCGTTGATCTGGGTGTTCAGGTTGGCGAGCTCACGGTTGACCTCCGCCTGCGCGGCGGCCGGCACGGCGCCGATCTGCGGGGTCGGGCAGACGATCTGACCAACGTTCGCCGCGGGCGCGGTGGTGGTCGCGGGCGGCGTGGTGATGACCGGTGCCGCGGTCGCGGGCGGGGCGGTTCCGTTGCCCAAACTGCAGGTGGCGAACCGTTCCAGGCCCTGCGGGCGGGCGGCTACCCGGCCGATGGCGATGGCGATCCGGTCGAGCGCGGCGGTGCGTTTGCTCGCGAGTGGACCGAGGATGGCGTTCTGTACGAAGTTGGGGCCGCCTTGCCCGACAGTGTTGCGGAGTCGGGTGTTGGCCTCGTTGATCTGCTTGGTCAGGTTGGCCAACTCGCGGTTGACCTCGGCCTGTGCCGCGGCGGGCACGGCGCCGATCTGTGGGGTGGGACAGACGATCTGCTGCGCGGTGGCCGCCGTGTTGTTGGTCGCCGCGAAGGCGGACGTGGCCCATGCCACGCCTCCCGCGGTGACCAGTCCGGCGACCAGAATCGCGACGCGTTTCTTTCGTTTTGGCTGTGTGTGGGCAGGCGACATTACGACACCTCTTATGGGGAAAGGGACACGCCGTCTTACACAGCTCAATACGGAACCGTGACGATCACGGTTCAATCTCGGGCCAATAAACTTGTTAGAGGCCTAACTTTCCTCGCAGATCCGGTTCCTCGATCCCATATGTCTCACGGATCGTCACGCCATCCGGTTCAATCAGAAACACGCCGTAGTCGGTGTAGACCCGGCTCACGCACCGCAGCCCGGTCAGCGGGTAGGTGCACGACGGCACCAGCTTCGGCGCTCCCGCGTCGGTGAAGAGCGTCATCATCACGTACACCGACTTCGCGCCGATCGCGAGATCCATGGCGCCGCCGACCGCGGGGATGGCGTCCGGCTCGCCCGTGTGCCAGTTCGCGAGGTCGCCGGCGAACGACACCTGGAACGCGCCGAGCACGCACACGTCCAGATGGCCGCCGCGCATCATGGCGAACGAGTCCGCGTGGTGGAAGTACGACGCACCGGGCGGCTCCGTCACGGGTACCTTGCCCGCGTTGATCAGGTCCGGGTCCACCTCGTCACCGACGGCGGCCCGGCCCATGCCGAGCATCCCGTTCTCGGTGTGCAGGATGACGCCCGAGTCCGGCGCGAGGTAGTCCGCCACCAGCGTCGGCTGGCCGATGCCCAGGTTCACGTACGAGCCGGGCGGGATGTCAGCCGCCACCCGGCGAGCGATGCCAGCGCGATCCAACCGGCTCATCCCGCCGCCCCTTCTTCCGCCAGTACAGCCGGCGACGGACAGGCGACCACCCGGTCCACGAAGATCCCCGGCGTCACCACCGCCTCCGGGTCGATCGAGCCCGGCGACGACACCGACGTCACCTGCGCGACGGTCAGCTTCGCGGCCGTCGCCATGACCGGGCCGAAGTTCCGCGCGGTCTTGCGGTACACGAGGTTGCCGAGCGTGTCGGCCTGGTGCGCCTTGATCAACGCGACGTCACCGTGGATCGGGAACTCCAGCACGTACTCACGGCCGTCGATGGTCCGCGTCTCCTTGCCCTCGGCCAGCGGTGTGCCCACGCCGGTCGGGCAGTAGAACGCCCCGATCCCCGCGCCGGCCGCCCGCAGCCGCTCCGCCAGGTTGCCCTGCGGCACGACCTCCAGCTCGATACGTTTCGACCGGTACAGCTCGTCGAACACGTACGAGTCCTTCTGCCGGGGGAACGAGCACACGATCCTGCGTACCTGACCCGCCGCCAGCAACGCGGCCAGCCCCTGCGAGCCGTTGCCCGCGTTGTTCGACACCACGGTCAGGTCCTTGGCACCCAACCGGCGCAGCGCGTCGATCAGCTCCATCGGCTGACCGGCCGTGCCGAACCCGCCGACGAGCACCGTCGCGCCATCGGATACGCCGGCGACTGCCTCGTCGGCGGACTCCACAACTAGCGTCACGACACGTTCTCCAACACCACCGCTAGCCCCTGACCGACCCCGATACAGATCGCGGCCACGCCCCACCGGTGACCGTCCTCGCGGAGCACTTTCGTGAGCGTGCCGAGGATCCTGCCGCCGGACGCGCCGAGCGGGTGCCCGATCGCGATCGCGCCGCCGCGGGTGTTCACGATCGCCGGGTCGACCTTCCACGCGTCGACGCACGCGAGCGACTGCACCGCGAACGCCTCGTTCAGCTCGACCGCGCCGACGTCCGACCAGTCGATGCCGGCACGGGCCAGTGCGCGGTTCGCCGCCTCCACCGGGGCGTACCCGAACCGCTGCGGCTCCAGCGCGAAGGCGGCCCGGCCGGCGATGCGTGCCAGCGGGTCGCGCCCCAGGTCCACGTCGGAGGACGCCACCAGCACCGCGGACGCCCCGTCCGACAGCGGCGACGCGTTCCCCGCGGTGATCGTCCCGTCCGGACGGAACGACGGCTTGAGGCGAGCGAGCTTCTCGAGCGACGTGTCCGCGCGGATGCCCTCGTCGCGCACGAGGTCCCCGACCGGCACCGTGAGGTCGTCGTAGAAGCCGGCTTCCCACGCGGCGTGCGCCAGCTTGTGCGACCGCTCGGCGAACTCGTCCTGCCGTTCGCGCGAGATGCCGAACTCCTGCTGCAACTGCTCGTTCGCCTCGCCGAGCGACACGGTCCACTCACGCGGCATCTTCGAGTTCACCAGCCGCCAGCCGAGCGTGGTCGACACCGCCGTCACGTCCCGGGCAGGGAACGCGCGGTCCGGCTTCGGCAGCACCCACGGCGCCCGTGTCATCGACTCGACACCACCGGCCACGACGATCGACGCGTCGCCGGTCTCGATCTGCCTGGACGCCGACATCACCGCGTCCAGACCGGACCCGCACAGCCGGTTGATCGTGGAACCCGGCACGGTCACCGGGTAGCCGGCGAGCAGCACCGCCATCCGGCCGACGTTGCGGTTGTCCTCACCCGCGCCGTTCGCGAGCCCCAGGACCACCTCGTCGACCGCGCTGGTGTCCAGCCCGGGGGTGCGCTCGGCGATGGCCCCCACGACCGTGGCCGCGAGGTCGTCCGGTCGTTCCTTGGCCAGCCCACCGTCGAACCTGCCGAAGGGCGTGCGGACCGCGTCGTACAAGAAAGCGCTGCTCATGACGCCACCTTGCCCGCTCCGTGGCGCCGGAACGCTCCGCAGGCTCCGCTACTCCGGCGCCCTCCGCGGTCAAGGCGCCGTCCTGGACGTCGATGGTTCGCTCCGCAAGCTCCGCTCATGACTGTCCAGGGTAAGCAAGGAACACGGTCTCCCCATCCCCCTGAAGCACCACGTCGAAGCGAAGCCCGTTCGCCTCCCGCGATGCGACCAGCGTGCCGCGCCGGTCCGCCGGCACGGACAGCAGGAAGGGGTCGACCGCCTCCGGGAGGTAGATCCGGGTGAACAGCCGGTTCATCAGCCCACGCGCGAACACCGTCAGCGCGATGAACGGGGCAGCCGGCTCGACGGTGGTGAACGTGTAGTGGCCGGTGTTGTCGGTCGCGGCGCGGCCCCAGCCGGTGAACGTGTGACCGTCGCGGCGCAACGAGCCACCCACCCGTGGCACGTTGCCGCTGCCGTCGGCCTGCCAGATCTCCAGCAGCGCGTCCGGCACCGGCGCGCCAGCGCCGTCACGCACATAGCCGTGCAGGCGGATCGCGTTCGGGTGACCGGGCGGGACGAGATCCGGGCCGCCGGCGTAAGGGAGCGCGTAGCCGAAGAACGGCCCGACCGTCTGTCCCGGAGTCGCGCTCATTCGGCGGCCTCCGTCCAGGTGCGGTGGCTGCCGGTCAGCACGATGTCCCAGCGGTAGCCGGTGGCGTACTCGTGCTGTGTGACGTCGTGGTCGTAGGTCGCGATCAGCCGCTCCCGTGCCTTCGGGTCCACGATGGACTGATAGATCGGGTCGAGCGGGAACAGCGGGTCACCCGGGAAGTACATCTGCGTGATCATGCGCTGGGTGAACTCGGTGCCGAACAACGAGAAGTGGATGTGTGCCGGCCGCCAGGCGTTGTGGTGGTTGCGCCACGGGTACGGGCCGGGCTTGACCGTCGTGAACCGGTAGGAGCCGTCCGGGCCGGTGAGGCAGCGGCCGACACCGGTGAAGTTCGGGTCCAGCGACGCGGGGTGCTGGTCACGCTGGTGGGCGTAGCGGCCGGACGAGTTGGCCTGCCAGATCTCGACCAGCTGACCCGCGACCGGACGCCCGTCGCCGTCGACGACCCGGCCGGTCACGATCATCCGTTCGCCGACCGGCTGCCCGAGGTGCTGGATCGTGAGGTCCGCCTCCAGGGGGTCGACGTCCTGGTTGCCGAACACCGGCGCGTACAGCTCGACCAGTTCGGGGTCGGCCTGGTGGAGCGCCTTGGTCGGGTGCCGCAGGATGCTGCTCCGGTACGGCGCGTAGTCCAGCCGCGGCTGGGGCTCGTCGCCGGTGAGCGTGGCGGCCACGGCGGCGATCTCGGCGCTGATCTCGTCCTGGGTGGCGGCCGCGGCGTCGGAGGACGCCGCGACCCGTGGGGGTGCTTCGGTCACACCTTGCAAACTAGGCCGGACGGTCCCGCGGGTGCGAGACTTGGCTTCCACTGAGTGGAAGGATTGACCTGGTGGCGGGGAACAGCGGCCGGCCTGGTGTGAGCGTCGCCTCACGCGTGCTCGCGCTGCTCGGCGCGTTCGACACCGACCACCGGGCCATGACGCTCACCGAGTTGGCCAACCGGGCCGGGCTGCCGTTGGCCACCGCGTACCGGCTGGTCGGCGAGCTGGTCGACTGGGGTGCCCTGGTGCGGCGGGCGTCCGGCGAGTACGTGGTCGGCAGGAAGCTCTGGGACCTCGGGCTGCTCGCGCCGGTCCAGTCAGGACTGCGGCAGATCGCGTCGCCCTTCCTGCACGACCTCTACGCCGCGACGCTCGCGACCGTGCATCTCGCGGTCCGTGACGGCACGTCGGTGCTGTACGTCGACCGGCTGGCCGGGCACGTGTCGGTGCCCGTCGTCAGCGACGTCGGCACGCGGCTGCCGATGCACGCGACCGGCGTCGGCAAGGTGTTGCTCGCGCACGCGCCGGAGGACGTGCGGGCGTGGGTGTTCACCAACCTGACCCGCATCACCCCGTACACCGTGACCCAACCGGGACGGCTGCGCTCCGAGCTGCGGCGCGTGCGGCGCGACGGCTTCGCGCAGACCAGCGAGGAGATGAGCCTCGGCGCGTCCTCGGTGGCCGTGCCGATCGCGGTGCCGGGAGGTCCGGTGGTCGCGGCACTGGGCATCGTCGTGCCCAGCATCGGCCGGGACCGGCCACGGCTCGTGGCCGCGTTGCAGGTGGCGGCACAGGGGATCGGTCGCAGCCTTCCACTGGGTGAAAGCCGCTGATTGGTGCGAACCGCACCGCCGGTCTTCACTTGTCCCATGCGTACCCAGGTGGCCATCATCGGCGCCGGCCCCGCCGGTTTGTTGCTCTCGCATCTGCTCGCGGAGGGTGGCGTCGAGTCGGTCGTCGTCGAGACCCGCACGCGGGACTACGTCGAGTCCCGGATCCGGGCCGGCATCCTCGAGCACTCGACGGTCGAGTTGCTGAAGTCCGTCGGGCTGGGCGACCGGCTGATGCGGGAGGGCCACGAGCACCGCGGGATCTACCTGCAGTGGCCGTCGGAGCGGCACCACCTCGACTTCCTCGACCTCGTCGGGCGCAGCGTCTGGGTGTACGGGCAGACCGAGGTGCAGAAGGACCTCGGCCGCGCCCGCGAGGCCGCCGGCCAGCAGGTGATCTACGACGTGCGGGACACGGCGGTGTTCGACTCCACCGAGCCGCACGTGACGTTCACGGTCGACGGCGTCGCCCATCGGCTCGACGCCGACGTGGTCGTGGGCTGCGACGGCTCGTTCGGCCCGACCCGCGCGGTGGTGCCTGGCACGACGTGGCAGCGGACCTACCCGTACTCGTGGCTCGGCGTGCTCGCCGACGTGGCGCCGTCCACCGACGAGCTGATCTATGCCTGGCACCCGGACGGGTTCGCGTTGAACTCGATGCGCTCCCCGACGGTCACCCGGCTGTACCTGCAGGTCCCGGCGGACACGGACATCGCGGAGTGGTCGGACGAGCGGATCTGGGACGCCCTGTCCATCCGGCTCGGCCACGGCCAGGACGGGTGGGAGCTGACCCGCGGCCCGATCATGGAGAAGAGCGTGCTGCCCATGCGGAGCTTCGTGCAGGCCCCGATGCGGCGCGGCAACGTCTTCCTCGCAGGCGACGCCGCGCACATCGTCCCGCCGACCGGCGCGAAGGGCCTGAACCTGGCGGTCGCGGACGTCACCCTGCTCGCCCCGGCACTGGTCGCGCTGCTGACCGAGAAGGACCCGCGACTCGCCGACGAGTACTCGGACCGCGCACTGCGCCGCGTCTGGCGGTGCACGCACTTCTCGTGGTGGATGACGACCATGCTGCACACGAGCCCCGACCCGTTCGACGCGCAGCTCCAACTGTCGCAGCTGCGGTGGGTGGCGAGCAGCGTCGCCGGCGCAACGGGTTTGGCGGAGAACTACGCCGGTCTACCCATTGGTTTCTAGGCGTGTGATCACGCGGAGCGCAGGTAGTGCTCGGCGATCTCGTCGCTGGTGGTCAGCCAGATGTCCGGCTGCTCGGCGAGGAACGCCAGTGCCTGGTCCAGGTACTTGGCCCGGAAAGCCTGCCCGGTGACGAACGGGTGCAGTGCGATCGCCATGACCCGGCCGCCGTGTTCGGCGTCGGCGTGTAGCTGCTCGTACTGGTCCTTCACGATCTGGACGAACTCCGGGCCCGTGGTTCCCTTGTCCCCGAACAGGTTGAGGTCGTTGAGCTCCAATGTGTACGGGACGCTGAGCATGCCGGGCACGTTGAGCCGGTAGGGCTGGTCGTCGTTGGTCCAGTCGAGCACATAGGACAGTCCGAGTTCGGCGAGCAGGGCCGGGGTGTTGAACGTTTCGGTGAGCCCCGGCCCCATCCAGCCCTTCGGCCGCTGGCCGGTGGCCTCGGCGATGGTGTCGACGATCTCGGTGAGCACGCCGCGCTCCTCGTCCTCCGACAACCCGGTGTGCAGGACCGAGTTGGTCTTCCCGTGCGCGAGCCAGGCCCAGTTCCGTTCCAGCCCGGCCTTGATGATCTGCGGGTAGTGGTGCGCGACATCGGAGTTCAGCAGCACGCTCGCCCGGATCCCGTGCCGGTCCAGGATGTCCGCCATGCGCCAGATGCCGACACGGACGCCGTAGTCGCGCCAACCGTGGTTCAGCACGTCCGGCACCAGCTCGGCGGTGCCCGGCCAGATGCTCGTGGAGGGCCTGCCCATGAGGAAGTGCTCGACGTTGAGACCGATGTACGCGGCGACCCGCTTACCGTTGGGCCAACGCAGTTCCGGACGTTCGGTGATGGGGCTGTAGTCGAAGAGTGGGTTCGTCATGCCGACACGGTAGAATCTGACATCAGTGTCAGCTTCAAGTCCTGGAGGCTGGTTTCGTGAAAATCGGTGAGCTGGCCCGGCGCACCGGGGTGAGTGAACGGTCGCTGCGGTACTACGAGCAGCAGGGGTTGCTCGCGGCCGACCGCTCGCCCGGCGGGCAGCGGGACTACCCCGAGCGGGCAGTGGACCGGGTCATCCACATCCAGGAACTGTTCGCGGCGGGCCTGAACAGCAGGAAGATCGCCGAGATCCTGCCGTGCATGCGCGACGCGGACGGCGGCCCGTCCGAGAAGGCCACCCCGAAGCTGGTCGCCGACCTGACCGCCGAACGCGACCGCATCGACCGCATGATGCGCGACCTGGCCAACTCCCGAGCCGTCCTGGACGAGGTCATCACCGCGGCGGTGCAACCGCGTCCGTAGCGGTCGGCAGGATGTGGGCATGCTGCTGTTCCCTGCCGACGTGTTGCGGCCCCGTCGGGTGGACGACCACTTCGTGCCGGAGGCCGAGGCCGCGCGTGAGCTGGGCGTGCCGTACGCGCTCGTCGACCACAACGCGTTGACCTCGGGTGAGGCGACCCGTGCCGTGGCGAAGGTGCCCGAGGGCGAGGCGATCTACCGCGGTTGGATGCTGACGTCCGATGAGTACGCGGCGTTCGACACTGCACTGGCGAAGCGGGGTGCCACGTTGCGCACCACCGCCGCCCAGTACCGCACCGCCCACGAGTTGCCGGGGTGGCACGCGGCTCTCGAACCGGTGACGCCCGCCGCCGAGTGGACCTCCGGCGCGGGCCGTGCCGAGTTCGACGAGGCCCGACGGCGGCTGGGCCACGGGCCTGCCGTGCTGCGGGACTACACGAAGTCGATGAAGCACTACTGGGACGAGGCGGTCTACATCCCGTCGCTGACCGACGCGGACGCGGCATGGCGGGTGGCGAGCCGCTTCCTCGAACTGCGAGCCGACGACTTCGCCGGCGGTTTCGTGCTGCGCCGCTTCGAGTCGTTCACCGGTGCGGAGGTTCGGACGTGGTGGTACGGCGGCGAGTGCCGGCTGGTCGGCGCGCACCCGGACACGCCAGACACGACACCGGACGGGCTCGATCTCGCCGAGGTGACGCCGCTCGTCACGGCGCTGGCTCTGCCGTTCATCACGGTCGACCTGGTTCGCCACGATGACGGCCGGTGGCGGGTGGTCGAGTTGGGCGACGGCCAGGTCAGCGACCGCCCGGCGAGCATGTCAGCCAGTGACTTGGTCGCGCTTCTCGCGTAGGCGGGTGACGTGGGCCAGTGACTCGGCGACCGAGCCGGCCGGGTCCGTGATCGGGAACTGGACCGCGCGGATCGTCCGGTCCGGGTCGACGATCATGGTCAGTCGCTTGAGCCGGTCGGCGCCCGCCGCGCGGAAGGTTGGCAGGCGCAGTGCCGCGGTCAGGGCCAGGTCCTCGTCCGACAGCAAGCCGAACGGCAGGTTCGCGTACTCGACGAAGGCACGCAGCTGGTCCGGGCGTTGGGTGCTGAGCCCACACACGGCGACACCCACCTGGTCGAAGTCGGCGAACCGGTCGCGGTAGGTGGTCGACTCGAGGGTGCAGCCCGCCGCGCCGGGGATGTCGCCCCAGTTCGGGGGAAGCGGGTTGCCCACCGGGGCGAACGCGCCAGGGAACGCGTACAGCACGGTCCACGAGTCGCCGAGCGGATCGGTCAGGCTGTCGCCGTCCGACCACAGCCTGATGGCCGGCACCTTCTTGCCGACGAGGCCGTGCACGCGGCGCGCCTCCGCCGAGGTCGGTGCCGTGGTCGCGGTCAGTGAGCCGTCGCCGGAGACGAAACGGGTGCCCCAGTCCTGCAGGGCGATGAGCACCGGCAGCAGGCCGCGGCCCCTGTCGGTCAGGTGGTACTCGTACCTCGGCGGGTGCGCCGAGTAGTGCACCTTCTCCAGGACCCCGTTGGACACCAACGCCTTCAGCCGCTCGGTCAGCGTCTTGCGGCTGAGGTCGAGGTCCCGCTGCAACGTGTCGAACCGGGTCGTCCCGCCCGCGATGTCCCGCACGATCAGCAGCGTCCACCAGTCGCCGACCACGCCGAGCGACTGCGCGATGGCGCACTCGGCGTCCGCCAGCTCGCTGTGCTTCACGCGTCCATCATAGTAAGTTCCCATTAGGAACTCACTATGGGGAGGCTGGATGTTCTGGCGCTACTGGTCGGCGATGGCGGTCAGCCAGACGGGCACGGCGGTGACGGTGGTCGCGTTGCCGCTCGTGGCGGTCACCACGCTGGACGCGTCCGCGTTCGAGGTGAGCCTGCTGACGGCCGCGACCTACCTGGCGTGGGCGGTGATCGGGCTGCCGGCGGGCGTGTTCGTGCAGCGCTTGCCGTTGCGGGGCACGCAGGTCGCGATGGATCTCGTGCGCGCGGTCGCGATCGCGTCGGTGCCGGTGACGTGGTGGCTGGGACACCTCACGATGCCCCACCTCGTGGCGGCCGCGCTGGTGATCAGCCTGGCCAACGTCGTGTTCGACGTCGGCAACCAGACGTTCCTGCCTTCGATCGTGAGCCGGGACGAGCTGACCGCGCGGAACAGTCTTGTCTCGGCGACGTACTCGACGACGGCCCTGGGTGGGCCGAGCCTCGGCGGGATCGTCGTGCAGGTCCTGGGTGCCGTGCCGACGCTGCTGGTGGACGCCGTGAGCTTCGTCGTGTCCGCGGTGCTGCTGCGAGGGTTGCCACGCGGGTCCGCGCAGGCGACCGAGCGCCCGGCCATGGGCGCGATGATCCGGGAGGGCTGGCGGTTCGTCGCGCGCCATCCGGTGATGCGGCCGTGCATGTGGGGAGCCACCGCGGACAACTTCGCGAACGGCGCGCTGATGGCGATCATCCCGGTGTTCCTGGTGCGTGACCTGCACGCCTCGCCGGTTCTGGTCGGCCTCCTGATCGCGGCGGACGGCGTCGGCAGCCTCATCGGCGCGGCCATCGCACCCCGGTTGACCGCTCGGCTGGGCAGCGCGCGGGCGCTGATGGTCGCCGCGTTCGGCGGTGCGGCGGCGGCTTTGCTGATGCCGCTCGGCCACGGGGTGTGGGGCATGGTGGCGTTCGCCGTGGCCAACGTCGGTTTCGGCATGGGCGTGGTGGTGTTCAGCATCAACGCGCGGACGCACCGGCAGGTGGCGAGCCCGCCGGAACTGCTGTCCAGGGTGATCGCGACCGTGCGGTTCGTGTCGTGGGGTGCGATCCCGTTCGGCGCGCTGCTCGGCGGCGCGGTCGCGTCGGCGATCGGGCCACGTGGCGGGTTGTGGGTGGCGTGCCTGCTGACGCTGGCCGGGCCCGCGGTGATGTGGTTCAGCCCGGTTCGTCGGCTGAGGGACCTGGCCTCGGCACAAGCGCTGCCAGCTTCTTCGGTGCCAGCAGGCAGTAGCTCTCGGTGAGCAGCTCGGCGATCTCGTCCCAGTCGGCGTCCGGCTCGACGATCATGCCGACGACCTGCGGATGCCAGCGGGGTTTGTAGAAGGGGAGGCCCCCGTTGGCCAACGCGTGCAGCTCCTGGCCCGCCGCGCGGAACGTGAGCACGGTGGCGTCCCCGACGAGCGGCGCCTCCCGGGCGTAGGCAGGCGGGTACTGGTCGCTGATGCCGAGGACGTGGGCGAACGTCCGCGTGCGGATGCGCCAGCGGGTGCCGACCCACGCCTGTTCCTCGTGCGCCTCGGGGAGGGCGAGGCAGATCGCGCGCAGCCGGATGATGACGTGGTCCGGCACGTCGGGCCTGTCCATGTCGCCTCCCCAGGAATTGTCGGTGCCCTCGTGCATGATGCCCCGCATGACGCTCAACCACGTGGAGATCGGCACCGGTACCCCGGTGCTGGCCCTGCACGGCTGGACCCCGGACCACCGTCTGATGCTCGGCTGCCTGGAGCCGGTGTTCGCCCGCCGGCCCGGTTACCGGCGCCTGTACCCGGACCTACCGGCCATGGGCAAGTCGCCGGCAACCTCGGTGACCAGCTCGGACGACATGTTGGCGGCGGTCCGCGAGTTCGTCGCCGCCACCGTGGGCGACGAGCCGTTTCTCCTGGTGGGCGAGTCCTACGGCGGGTACCTGGCGCGCGGGCTGGCCAGGGCGTTGGGGCCGCGGGTGCTGGGGCTTGCGCTGGTGTGCCCGATCGGGGTGAACGTCGAGCACGCCGACCGGAACGTGCCACCGGGCGCGGTACTGCGGCCGGCGCCCGAGCTGATCTCCTCGCTGGACCCAGCGCTGGCGGCGGAGTTCACGGACATCGCGGTGGTCGAGACCCCCGAGACAGTGCGCCGGTTCCAGGAGGAGATCCTGTCCGGCCTGGCAGCGGCCGACACAGAGGCCATGGCTCGCATCCGGCAACGGTGGCTGCTGTCGGCGAACCCCGAGGACGGTGACCCGTTCTCCCGCCCGGCGCTGATCCTCGCCGGCCGTCAGGACGACCAGGTCGGGTACGTCGACCAGTTCGCGCTGTTACCCCACTACCCGAGAGCCACGTACGCGGTCCTGGACGTGGCCGGCCACAACCTGCAGATCGAGCAGCCGACCCTGTTCGAAGCACTGGTCAACGAATGGCTCGACCGAGTGGAGGTGGAGTGCTAGGTCTTTCTCTTCCACAACTCAATACTTTCCGCAGCGTCGCGATCAGTTCCGCGCGGTTGAAGCTTGCTGACCGAGTGTCAGCGGCCGGCTGGGGCAAGGCCGGGCGGTGGGCTGTCGGCGGGTTGGCTCGTCGTGGAGCCAGGTGTCGTGCGGGTCCGTCACGCCAGTGCTTTCCGCAGTGCCGCGATCAGTTCCGCGCGGTTGGTCGCTGGCAGCTTCTGCCGGATCCTGGCCACGTGCTGCTCGACGGTCTTCGGTGAGATGTACAGCTTCGCGCCGATCTCCTTCTGCGTGAGGCCGTCCAGGAGCAGCTCGCCGACCGCGCGCTCCCGTTTGGACAGTAGGCCGGCGGTGCTGTCCTCGTTGGTGACGGTCGCGCGCAGTGCCCGGCCCTTGCCAAGCAGGTGCTTGACCGAGGCGGGGTCGGTGGCCCGTGCGGCGGCCAGTCCGCACAGTGCCGCCGCCTCCCACGGTCGGTCGGCCAGGGCGGCTGCCGCCTCTCGCACGGCGGCCGGGTTGACGTCACCGGCCAGCACGGCGGCCCACACGCGACCGGCGCGGCCGCGCGGGGTGTCGGGCAGGTGTGCTGCCGCGGCGTAGGCCTCGTCGGCGGTGGTGGCGCGTTGCAGTGCCCACCAGGCGAGCGTGGCCACGGCCCAGGCCGGGTTGCCGGCGCGGGCGACGGCCGCGGTCATGGCGGCGACGATCATCTCGCGGTCGACGGGTTCGGCGGCCGCGGCGAGTTCGCCCCAGGCGTCGAGCAGCAGGATCTCCACGTCGGCGCCCATGACGACCGGCGCGACACGGTGCCACGTGGTGCGCAGCGCCTGCCGGTCGCCCGCACGGCGTGCGAGCCCGACGGACACGGCGGCGGCGAGCACCGCGTCGCGGCGCATGACCGGCGGTGCCTCGCTTGCGGCGACGACACCCGCACGGGCGTCGGCCAGCCGGCCGGCACGCAGGTCGAGCCACGCGGTGATGAGCAGCCGGCGCGGGCTGGGCGCGGTGAACATGGCGCGTGCGGTGTCGTCGTCCTCGCCGGCGGCCAGCACGACCATGGCGTGGTTGTCCCACCGCTCCGCGGAGAACGGATCGGCGGGCACGGTGGCGACCGCGAGCCCGGCGAGTTTCCGCGCGCCCGCGGGGAAGTCCCCTCGGACGGCGCCGAGCGTCGCGGTCACCCCGTCGAGGAGGACGGTGAGCCCGCGGGGCGGGTGGCCACTCAGCTGCCGCGCGGTGAGCAGGTCCTGCTCGGCGGCGTCGAGGTCCCCGACGAGCGCGGCGGCCAGCGCGGCCCGCCCACTCGCGAACGCCGACGCGGCGCCCTCGGTGCTCGCGGCGATGTCCCGCCACCGCGCGGCGGCGTCGAAAAGGGCCCCGTCAGCGGCGGACGCGGCGGCGGCGACCCCGGCCGCACGGAAGTGCGGATCGGTGCCGGCGGCCAGCACCTGGTCAGCGGCCTCGATGGCGGCGGTCGTGTCACCGGCGCGCCAGGCCTGGTCGGCGTGGTCGGCTAAAGCGAGCATCAGTTGTCGCCTCCTTCGCCCTGGTCGGGTGTGCGGGCACTGGTCGGCACGCCGGTGGTCGTCGTCGTGGTGGGCGCGCTGGTGGTCGTGGTCGTCGTGGTCGGTGGTGCCGTGGTGGTCGTGGCGGGTCGCTTGGTGGTCGTGGTCTGCTTCTTGGACGGCGGCGCCTGCCGAGCCGTGGTCTGTGGCGGCGGCGCCTTGGTCGTCGTGGGGGTGACGGTGGCGGACACGGTCGAGGTGACGGTGGTCGTCGTCGGCACGGTTTCGGCCCCCGCACCGGCCGGCTGCTGCCCACGGGTGAGCGCGATCCCGGCGGCGGCGCCGATCACCACGAACCCGGCGGCCGCGGCGGCGATCATCGTCCGGGACTTCTTCGCCTTACCGGTGGTGGGCGCGTCCGCCGAAGGCACAGGCGGCCGCACCGGCTCGACGAGCGAGGTACGCACCTCCCGCGCGAACCCTGGCGAGTCAAGGGAAACAGCCAGGCGGGTAGGCGAGTTCACCCCTCGGGCCGCTGGGGCCGCACTCAGGCCAACAGCGCCGACGGCGCTGGGGGTGGCCGGCCTGAGCGCGGCGGAAAGGCCGGCCGAGCCGGCCTGGTTCTGGTTGGCCGCACGACCGTCCGCGCCGCCAGCCGAGCCGGCGAAGCCCTCAGTGGCCGACCGGCGCTGGTCGCTGGCCGCGCGAGCGGCCTCGCTGCCTGCCGAGCCGCTTTCAGCCGCCGACCAGCGCGAGTCGGCGGGCGAACCGGGTGTACCGGCGAAGCCCGCCGCCACGCCGGCGGCCGCGCCAGCGAAGCCCGCCGCGTCGGCGAAGCCGTCGTGTGCTGACCTGCGCTGGTCGGCGGACCGGGCCGCCGAGTCGGCGAAGCCCTCAGGTGCCAACCTGCGCTGGTCGCTCGACGCGCGGGCGGCCTCGCTGCCTGCCGAGCCGCTTTCAGCCGCCGACCAGCGCGGGTCGGCGGGCGAACCGGGTGTGCCGGCGAAGCCCGCCGCCGCGCCGGCCTGGTTCTGGTTGGCCGACCGGGCGGCAGAACCCGCCGCTGTGCCAGCGGCCGCGCCTGCGAAGCCCGCTGCGCCGGCGAAACCTGCCGCGTCGGCGAAGCCCTCCGGTGCTGACCTGCGCTGGTCGGCGGCCGGTCGGGGGGCGGGTGTCGGGCCGATGCCCGCCGCTGCCAGGGCTGCGCCCATGGCCGCCGCGCCTGGTGGGGTCGCTGTCACCGGGCGGCCCAGTTCCTCCGACACCACCTGCGTCAGCAGGGGGAGCCAGGCCGCGCCGCCTGCCAGCAGGACTGTCGCCGGGGTCACGCCCGACTCCTCGATCGTCATGCGCAGGGCGATCGCGGTCTCGGCCAGCAACGGACGGGCCATCTCCTCGAACTCCGCGCGCGTGAGCCGAACCCGGGTGCCCCCAACGGAAATCTCCGCCTCCGTGTCCGCGGACAGCGCCTCCTTCGCGGCCGTGCAGGCCTGGCGCAGGCGGGAGAGCGCGGCCGGGTCGGTCGGCCAGTCGTCGCCGGCCGCGGCCTGTACGTGGTCGAACACCAGCTCGTCGAGGTCCGCGCCGCCCAGGTCCAGCTCCACAGGCTGCCCCACCGTGGCCAGGCCGCGCACGACCGCCGCGGTGAAGGTCGAGCCGCCCAGGTCGTGCACCGCGGTCGGGTACTCGCTCTGGTAGGCGATCGCGGCGGCACTGGACAGCAGGGTGACCTCGCCCAGCGCGGCACGCAGTGCGGCGACCCGGTGCGGGCCCCAGGTCACCGGGTGCGTGACGGCCAGGCGGGCGGGTGTGCCGATCGTCGACACGACGTTCGTGACCAGTTGGGCCACAAGGGACTCCGCCGGCACCGGTCGTGTGCCGACCAACACCGGGGTGTCGTCGCCGACGCGGCTCAGGAACCCGCGTGGCACGCCGGGTAACCGTGTCGGCACCACGGACACGACCTCCGCTCGGCCACCACGGACCACGGCGGCGGTCGTGAATGTTCCCCCGACATCCACTCCTACCTGGTAAGACATCCCGCTTTTCCCCTCTCGTGAAACAGCGCATCTGTTTCCACACGCGTGCTTCGTAGCCGCGGTTGTCACGGATTGGCCTCGATCGCAGAAGTAGGGAAAACCCCCTAACGGCCCAGGTCATCGACCGGAGATCGCCCCGATGGCGGCGTCCGGATCCGCGCTTAGCGTTGGAAACCGTTAGACCCCAACCAAAACAGGGAGTGCGAAACAATGTCGAACCCATTGCCCATCAACCTCAGCGAGTTCCTGGCCACCGTCACCGACGTCGACCTGGACACCGTCCTCGACTCCACGCAGGACCAGGAGTCGGCCACCATCGGGCAGCAGACCGCGGACCAGGCCAACGACCAGGCGGCCGTCAACGGGTCCGAGCAGGACCAGGACACCACCACCGTGACCGAGACGGAGGGCGGTGACGGCGGCAACGGCGGCATCGCGGCGGCCGGTGACGGCGGCAGCGCGAACGGTGGCGCCGGGTTGGGCCTCGGTGGCGCGGCCGGCCCGATCTCGCAGACCGGTCAGGTCAACGTCAACTTCGGCAACAGCACCGGTGGCGACGGCGTCGGTGTCGGCGGCAACGGCGGGGTCGCCGGCAACGGTGGCAACGCGGACGCGTCCGGCGGCAACGGTGGCAACGCGACAAGCGATGTGGACGTCGACGCCGACCAGAGCAGCGACCAGGACAACGACCTGGACGCCGACAACGACGCGGACCTGGACTCCGACCAGGACACCACGCAGGTGGCGGACTCCGACCAGAGCTCGGACCTCGGTCTGTCCATCGAGGACCAGGTCAACGACGTGGTCGACGACCTCGACTTCGACCTGACGGTCTGAACAGGAACCACCTGACCGGGGGAGCGAGGGTGGCTGGGAGTGCAGGGGCTCCCAGCCACCCGAGCCGACAGAACACAGAGGAGTGACCGACATGGCGTCCATCGCCGAACTCATCGACTTCCTCATGAGCCTCATGCGCGACGACGACACGCGCGCCGAGTTCGAGCGGAACCCGGACGCCGCCCTCGCCGACCGCGGCCTCGCCGACGTCAGCGGCCAGGACGTGCGGGACGCGCGGCTCATGATGACCGACACCGGCGCCGCCCACCCGAGGGCGGGCAGCCGCCCGGACCGCAACAGCGGCTCCGACAACGACCCGGTCCGCGAGATCCAGCACACGACCACCCACTTCGAGGTGGGTGACATGACCACGACCGTCATCACGGTCAACGACAACGACACCGTGATCGTGGACTCGTTCAACAACGACGTGGTCGCGATCCAGGACAACGACACCACCGACGTCGACGTGATCAGCATCGAGGACAACGACACGGTGACCCCAGGGGACGAGGAAGAAGAGCCGGCGGAGGACCCCGCGGCCGGCATCGACCCGGCGCTCGGGGAGGAGCCGCCGGAGGACCTGCCGGAGACCGAGGAACCAGACTCCGGGGCGAGCGAGGGGTTCGCCCCGGACCCCGAACCCGACCTGGGTGCGGCGTCCGACCTGGGGACCGAGTTCACCGCGGAAGAGCCACCGGCTGACGAGCCGGTCGACGAGCTGGTCGGGTGAACGCGATGGCGACCCCCAACCCCGCGGCCGCGCTCGACCGGGCGACCGCTGCCATCGCCAAGTACGACCGGCCCGACCTCGGCGACCGGCTGCGGCAGGCCAGGGAGAGGCTGCTCGCCGACGACGTGCGGGTGCTCGTCGTCGGCGAGTTCAAACAGGGCAAGAGCATGTTGGTCAACGGGATCGTCAGCGCGCCGGTCTGCCCGGTGGCCGACGACATCGCGACCGCCGTCCCCACCGAGGTGCGCTACGCCGATCCCGCCGCCGTCATACTGGTCGGGAGGAACGGCGAACGCACGCCCATCCCGCTCGACCAGCTCGCCGACCACGCCTGCGAGCCGAGCACCCACGACGGTCACGTCGAGGTGGGCGTGCCCCGCGCGGTGCTCAAGGGCGGGCTCGTGCTCGTCGACACCCCCGGCGTTGGCGGGCTCAACTCCGTCCACGGCGCCGCGACCCGGTCCGCGCTGGCCACCGCCGACGCGGTCCTCTTCGTCACCGACGCGTCCCAGGAGCTGACCGCGCCCGAGGTGGACTTCCTCCGCCAGGCCGCCGACGTCTGCCCCACCGTGGCCTGCGTCCTCACCAAGATCGACCTGTACCCCGAGTGGCGCCGTATCTGGGAGGGCAACCGGCGCCACCTCGACGACATCCCGCTGTTCCCGGTGTCCTCGACCATGCGCTGGCACGCGCTGACCACGAACGACACCGAGCTGTCACAGGAGTCCGGCTTCCCGCCGCTGGTCCGCCACCTGCGTGACGAGGTGCTGGCCAAGGCCGCCGAGCTGACCCGCCGCTCGACCGCGCACGACATCGCCGCCGTCACCGACCAGATCCTCGGCCAGCTGAAGGCGGAACGCGCCGCGCAGGACAACCCCGGCGACGTGCTCCGTGAGTTGACCGCGGCCGAGGCACGGGCCACCGCGCTGAAGGAACGGTCCGCGCGCTGGCAGCAGACCCTCAACGACGGTGTCGCCGACCTCAACGCCGACATCGACTACGACCTGCGGGACCGGCTCCGCGAGATCGTCCGCGCCGCCGAGGAGTCCATCACGAACGGCGGCGACCCGACCCGCACCTGGGACCAGTTCGCGCAGTGGGTGCAGCAGTCCGCCGCCTCAGCCGCGTCCGCCAACTTCGTGTGGGCGACGCAGCGGGCCCGCTGGCTCGCGAGCAAGGTGGCCGAGCACTTCGACTCCGAGCGCACCCAGTTGCTGCCGGCGCTGCGGATCGAGCCCGCGGCAGGGCTCGACGCGGTCCGGGACATGACGATCAGCGACTCCGAGTCGTGGACGGTCGGCCGCCGCCTGCTCACCGGGGTGAAGGGTGGCTACGCGGGCCTGCTGATGTTCGGCATGCTCGGCACGCTCGTCGGGTTCGCTCTGCTCAACCCGGTCTCGGTCGGCGCCGCGGTGCTGCTGGGCCGGCGGAGCATCGGCGACGAGCGCAAGCGGATCGTCACCAAACGCCAGAACGACGCCAAGACCGCGCTCCGCCGCTACATCGAGGACGTCACCTTCCACGTCGGCAAGGACTCCCGCGACATGCTGCGCGGTGTCCAGCGCGTTCTGCGCGACCACTTCACCACCCGCGCCGAGGAGATGAAGCGTTCGCTGCAGGAGTCGCTGAAGGCCGCCGAGAAGGCCGCCAAGGCGTCGAAGGCCGAGCGGGAACGCAGGCTCGCCGAGCTGGACGCCCAGATCGCCGAGCTGGAGACGGTCAGGGGGCTGTTGTGAAGGCCGCCGTCCGCGACGTCCTGCACAAGGCCATCGCCAGGTACGGCGACCAGCCACGCACCGTCGAGCTGCTCCGCCGCCAGGTGGCCCGCCTCGACGAGCCGCTGCGGGTCGCGATCGCCGGCAAGGTCAAGGCCGGCAAGTCGACGCTGCTCAACGCGCTCGTCGGCGAGGCGGTCGCGCCGACCGACGCCGGCGAGTGCACCAAGGTCGTCACCTGGTACCGAGACGGGCTGAGCCCCCGCGTCACCCTCTACCCGAAGCAGGGCGGCCCGGCTCAGCTGCCGGTCGTGCGGCGTGACGGCGCGCTCGACATCGACCTCGGACGTCCGGCCGACGACGTGGACCGGCTCGTCGTGGACTGGCCGACCAGGAGCCTGCGGACCACGACGCTCATCGACACACCCGGCGTCGCGTCGGTCAACGCCGACGTGTCGGCCCGCGCGCACCGCTTCCTCGACCCGGAGGACGACACGCCCACCGAGGCCGACGCCGTCATCTACCTGATGCGCCACCTGCACAGCGCGGACGCCGACTTCCTCGAGTCGTTCCGCGACCGGGGCGTGGCGCGGGCGACCTCGGTGACCACGGTCGCCGTGCTGTCCCGCGCCGACGAGATCGGCGGCGGCCGCGCCGACGCCATGTTCTCCGCCCGCGCCATCGCGACCCGCTACCGGTCCGAGCCGGCACTGCGCGGCCTGTGCCAGAACGTCGTCGCCGTCGCCGGTCTGCTCGCGCACACCGGCCGCACGCTCCGGCAGAACGAGTTCACCGCGCTGGCCGAGCTGGCCGCGAAGCCCCGCGAGGACCTGGAGTCGGCGCTGCTGTCGACCGACCGGTTCACCCGTGTTCATGGGCACGGGGAGCTGGTGGCCCGGTTCGGCCTGTTCGGCATCCGGCTCGCGACCTCCCTCATCAGGCAGGGCACGAGAACCCCGGCCGAGCTGGCCGACGAGTTGGTTGCCCGCAGCGGCCTTTCCGACCTCCAGAAGGTGCTCACCACCCAGTTCACCGAACGCCGCGACCTGTTGAAGGCCCGGTCCGCGCTGCTCGCGCTGGAGCGGGTGACCAGGGGCGACGACCGAGGGCTCGCGAGGGACATCGAGCGGATCCTCGCCGGCGCGCACGAGTTCGCCGAGCTGCGGCTGCTCTCCGCGCTGCGGGCCGGCACGGTCGCGCTGCCGAAACCGCTGGTACGCGAGGCGGAGCGGCTCCTCGGCGACGACGGCGGCGCGGCCCCGGTCCGCCTCGGCCTGCCGTTGGAGGCTGACCAGCGAGCCACCCGGGCCGCAGCACTCGAGGCACTGCGTCGCTGGCACGAGCACGCGGAGAACCCGGCGTTCGGCCGGCGTGCCTCGGACGCCTGCCGAGTGCTCGTCCGGACCTGCGAAGGACTGGTCACGCGGACCCCGGGACAACGCTGACTGAACCGAGCCACCCGCCCGCACGTGTATCTCATCAGCGGGCGGGTGGCTCATTGTTTCCGAGCGGAACTTGCACAGTGAGCATCGGAGCTTGCCGTGCGAGCATCGCTGCAAACACAAGAACGGGAGAAGGTCATGGCGCAGCGCGGTCCCCTGGTCACCGCGATCGTTGCGGTCGGCGGCCTCGTCGGCCTGATGACGGCCAACGCGGCGGGTGGCCTCGTCACGGCTGCCGGTCCGTCACCGACGCCGACGCAGGTTGGCGCGACCCAGAACGAACAACCTCCTACCAGCAGCACCGAGGCGCCCGCGGAGACGCAGGAGACGACGGCGCCGCCGGTGGAGACGTCGGAGGTCCCGACGACCGAGGACAAGCCGGTCGAGGTGGCGTTCCCGGCGGAGGCCGTCTACGCGGGTAAGGCGAACGGCAGCAAGCTGTACATCGCGGTGGCCGTGAAGGGCGAGGACGCCTCGGCCTACCTGTGCGACGGGAACGCCGTCGAGTCGTGGCTCAAGGGCACCGCCAAGGACGGCGCGGTCGAGCTCGCCTCCAAGGACAACGCCAACACGCTGACCGCGGCTCTCGAGGGTGAGACGCTCGTCGGCACCGTCACCACGGGTGGGCAGACGCTCGACTTCTCCGCCTCCATCGCGCCGCCGCCCGCCGGGCTGTACCGCGGTGAGGACGGCCAGACGACCGTCGGCTGGATCATCCTGGCGGACGGCACACAGGTCGGCATCGCGCAGACGCCGCAGGGCAGCGAGCCCGCGCCCCCACTGAACACGACGCGCGGCGGCGTGACGCTGGACGGCGGCTTCGTGGCCGCGAAGAAGGTCACCGGCGAGACCCGGTTCGGCTGACATTCTGGACAGGCGCGGATCCGCGGGGGATTCGTGCGAGCGAAGAGGGTGCCGGGGCCTCCACCTCGGTAGCACGAATGGAGATTCCGATGACCTTGCCGCCTGACTTCGGGCCGACCGGTCAACTTCCGGAGACCCAGTGGCCGGACGACGACCGGTGGGCGGACGCCGACCTGCCGGACCTGTCGCCGGACACGACCCAGCGCGTGCAGAACGCGCCAGCCGACTACACACAGCCGGTCCCGGCCCAGTGGCTGAACCAGTCCGCCTCCACCGCCGCCCCTCTCGCGTTCGAGGACGACGATGACGAGCCGGAACCGCAGGAAAGCGGTATCCGTGGCGTCGTCGCGGCGCTGTCGGTCGGCGCGTTCATCGCCGTCGGGATCGGCGTGTACGGCAAGATGCACGTTGGCACCGGCGTCGCGTTCAACCTCGCCGGCTTCTCCAGCGGCCTGTCCGCGAAGGCGTGGCTGGGTTCGATCGCGTTCGTGCTCGCGGTCATCCAGGTGCTGTCGGCCATGGCCATGTGGGGCCGGTTGCCGGGCTGGAGCGCCGGGCACGGCACCGCGCTCATGCACCGCTGGTCAGGTCGCCTCGCGGTGATCGTGTCGTTGCCGGTCGCCGCGCACTGTCTCTACGCTCTCGGTTTCCAGGACTTCGACACCCGGGTGCTGATGCACTCGCTTCTCGGCTGTTTCTTCTACGGCCTGTTCGTCTGCAAGATGATCGTCCTGACCCGTTCCCGCACACCCGGCTGGGTGCTGCCTGTCGTCGGCGCGGGAGTATTCACCGCGCTGGTCGGCCTGTGGGCGACGTCCTCCTTGTGGTTCTTCTCCGAGTACGGGGTGAAATTCTAAATGACACACCAGATCCCCCGCCGCGCCGCGGTGGGGTTCGTAGCCGTGGGCGCGGCCTGCGCGGCCTGCGCCCGATACGGCGGTCCACAGTCCCCGGACCAGGGCGACAACCAGGCCGCCGGCTCGCAGACGTCGACGGGGGAGGTTCTCGGCAAGGCCGCGGACGTCCCGGTCGGCGGTGGCAAGGTCTTCGCGAACCAGAAGATCGTGGTGACCCAGCCGGAGGCCGGTCAGTACAAGGGCTTCTCCGCGGTCTGCACGCACCAGGGCTGTCTCGTCGACGCGGTCGCCGACGGCACCATCAACTGTCCATGTCACGCCAGCAAGTTCAAGGTGACGGACGGATCGGTGACCGCGGGACCCGCGCCAACGCCGCTCGCGGCGATGAACGTCACCGTCAACGAGTACGGCGAGCTGGTCACCGGCGGTTCCGCGCCACCAGGCACCGAAGAGACCACCGCGCCGGGGACAACCGGTGAGACGACCGCGCCGGGCACCACCGAGCCACAGGGTGGCGGTGGGGACGTCCTGGCGACAACGGACGCCATCCCCGTCGGCGGCGGCATGATTCTGCAGGACAAGGAGCTCGTCGTAACACAGCCGACGGCCGGCAAGTTCATGGCCTTCTCGGCGGTGTGTACGCACCAGGGTTGTATTGTCGATGCGATCTCCGGGGGCACCATCAACTGCCCGTGCCACGGCAGCAAGTTCAAGCTGGACGGGTCCGTTTCACAGGGCCCGGCCACCGAACCGCTGTCGGCACGAACGGTTAAGGTGTCCGGAGATCAAATCTCGTTGGCGTGAACCGAACCCGGTTCACACTCGTGTTCCAGTCGTGAGCGAAGTTGCGTCCAGTACCCTGCTCATCGACCGGCCACTTGGGCAGGTGATGGCGGCCGTGACGATCATAGGTAGGCGTTCCCGGCGTGCGCGCGCCGCGAACCCCGGCGAAGACCTGATCAAGACCCTTTATGCCGAGCACGGCCGAAGCCTCCTGGACTACGCGACCAGGTTGACCGGAGACCGTGCAGCGGCGGAGGACGTCGTTCAGGAGACCTTGCTGCGGGCTTGGAAGCACGCAGACGCGCTGAGGTCAGGTGTTGGTTCGGTCCGCGGATGGCTGTTGACCGTGGCCAGGAACCTCGTGACAGACCGGGCCAGGGCCCGCGCGGTGCGGCCCATGGAGGTCAACCAGCCGGTTGACGTACCAGCCGCGCAGCGCGACCACGCGGACACCGTGGTGGACACGATGACCGTGATGGGTGCGCTCGAAGGCCTGTCCCCGGAGCACCGGGCCGTGCTCGTGGAGCTGTACTACCGGGGCCGGACGGTCAACGAAACAGCCGCGGTCCTCGGCATCGCGCCGGGTACCGTCAAATCAAGGACTTATCACGCGGTCCGCGCACTGCGGTCCACGCTGGCACAGTCGCTAGGCAAGTCGGGGGAGGTGCGGCGATGACCGGACCCGCGCACGACCGGGCCCAGCTCGGCGCGTACGCGATCGGCGCGCTCGACCCCGTCGAGGCGCGCATGGTGCAGGGGCATCTCGCTGGCTGTGCGGACTGCCAGCGCGAGGTCAGTGAGCTGATGATGATCCGGCGGGCGCTGGACCAGGTACCGCCGGAGGCGTTCCTGGACGGCCCACCGGAGAGCGGTGACCTGCTGCTACGGCGCACGTTGCGCAGGGTCGCCACGGAGGCCGGCCCACCACCGCGCCGCAGCATGACGGGCCTGGTGGTCGTGGGTGCCGCCGCCGCGGCGGTGGCCCTGGTGGGCGGGATCTTCGTCGGCCGGGAGACCACAGGGGACGCGGCGACCGCGGCGCCGAGGACGGTCACGGTCGAGCCGAGCCCGACGAACGCCCGCCTCGCGGAGGCCACCGACCCGGAGACCGGTGTGACGATGAACGTCGCGCTGGAGCCGAAGAAGGGCTGGGTGTGGGTGCACGGCACGGCGACGGGCCTGCCCGCCAACACGCCCTGTGAGCTGTGGGTGATCCCGAAGGAAGGCAAGCCGGTCTCCGCGGGCACCTGGCTGGTGTCCGAGGAGGGCGCGAAGATGAGCAAGATGGAGGGCATGGCGCTGGTCGCACCCGACGACGTCGAGTCGATCCAGATCAAGACTATGTCCGGCAAGACCGAGGTGACAGTGCCGATGTAGGCGCCCGATTCCCGAATGCCCTGAAGGGTTCTTCGCGACGATCAACATCCGCGAAGGGGCCTTCAGGGCATTCGGCTGTTCGGGGGATTGTCTATTCGGTAAGAAGCGTGATCAACTTAATCGCCCGATCGGGTGATGTGAGCCACGTCACAGATCTGGGCCCTGAGCAACTGAACGAAGCTGTCGTTATCAAACGTATATGCCTGTAGCGCGCCTGTGACGAGGTGTGCCAGAAAGAAAAATCTTGACGCGGCGTAATCGTTCTGATATCTACTGCAGAGGAGTTCATCCATGAGGATGCGAAGCTCTAGAGTTGCCGGAATCGCAGTGCTGGCAACCGTCTCCGCGCTCCTCCTTGGTGGCTGCCAGCTGCGGGAGGGTCCCAGCAGCGAGTACGGCAGCATGCCTGAGAAAACTTTAATTGCGCATTACGAAACGGTAAACAACTGAGTCGCGGGGCGGTAATTAAAAACCATGCGACGTAAATTCATCCGCTGGATCGCGGCTTCGTTCCTGGTCATCCTGGGTGCAACCTTCCCCGCCGTCGGCTTCGCCGTGGCCAGCCAGGCACAGCCCCAGCAGAACCAGCAGGCCGCACAGGGTCAGCTCTCGGACCTCGACCGCGAGTTCCTCGTGGTGATCAACTTCGCGAACCTGTGGGAGGTCCCGATGGGCGACCTCGCCGTGGAGCGCGGCAGCACCCAGCGGGCTCGCGACGTGGGCGCCACGATCGCCTCCGACCACCGCAAGCTGACCGATCTCGTGACGGACGTCGCCGGCAAGTACGGTGTGCCGCTGACGAAGACGCCGTCCTCGTCCACGCAGAAGTGGATGGACGAGATCAGCGCGACGTCCGGCGCGGACTTCGACCGGGTCTTCTCCGACCGGTTGCGCGGCGCGCACGGCACGGTGTTCGGCCTGATCGCGGAGGTCCGTGCCGGCACCCGCAACTCGGAGCTCCGGGACTTCGCGACGCAGGCCAACAACATCGTGATGAAGCACATGACCCTACTGGAGAGCATTGGCGGCGTCGCCACCGATCACGGCATGTTCGCCGAGGCGGCCGCCAGGAGCTACAACACACCGGAGAACTCGTTGTCAGGTGGTGACCTGCTGCTCGCCGCCCTGGTGGCGTTCCTGATGATGGCGGCCACGATCGGCGTCGTCCGCACGTTCAGCGCACCCGGGAAGGCCGAATGATCGACGTCGTCGCACTGCCACAGCACGACATCGGCGTTCGCGAGGTGGCCGCCATGTCGGCCCGCCTGTCCTATGTCTTCATGTGCCTGACCCTCAGCTGGGGCATCCTCACCTACACCGGTTGGATCAAGCGGCTCACCGGCCACCAGGCCATCCGCTCCGGTCACATGATCCTCGCCACCTTCACGGTCGCGACCGGGTTCACGCATGCGATCGTGTTCCTCCTGCTAAGGGAGCAGGGGTTGGACGTGTTCGGGATCGCGGTGCCGTTCAGTGGCCGGCTCCGGCACACGCTCGGCATCCTCGGCCTCGAGATCATGACCGCAATCCTGATCTCGACCGGGATGCGGCGGTTCATCCGGTACCGGAACTGGTTGCGGTTCCACCAGTTCGCCTATCCAGCGGTCGCCATGACGGTCCTGCACTCCTGGTTCGGTGCCGTCGCCAACGGTCACCTCGGTGTGGTGTGGCTCGGTGGCATCACGGTGCTGAGCCCGGCGGTGACCCTGACCGTGCTCCGGTTCATGCCACCGCGGGTCCTGACCCGCGCCGGCCTGCTCGCCGGTACGCCGGCCGCCGCCGAGACCCAGCTCTCCGCAGTCGAACCTCCACCGCCACCCCCGAGGGCGGGACGGAAGGTTCAGGTCAGCGTCGACAACCAGAGGTGCAAGCGATACGGCATCTGCCAGGCCGAATCCCCGAACCTGTTCCAACTCATGGAAGACGGACGCTTGCGCTACGTCCGTGATCCCGATACACAAAGCCGTGCCCAGGCGCAGGCAGCGGCCCGGGTCTGTCCGATGCAGGCCATTCAGTTGCAGGAGGTACGTGCCCGATGAACCGGGACGAACGGATCGTTGTCGTCGGCGGCGGGCTCACGGGCCTGCGGGCGGCGGAACGGCTCCGCGAGCTCAAGTTCGAGGGTGAGATCACGATCCTCGGCGACGAGAAGCTGCCGCCTTACCACCGGCCAGCGTTGTCGAAGCAACTGCTCAAAGGTGAGCTGAGATCGAGCGACCTCACCTTGCCCGCATACGAGGACCTCAATGCCCGCTGGCGGTTCGGTACCCAGGTCCGCCAGCTGATCCCGAACAAGAAGACGCTGCTGCTGCCCGGTGGCGAGGAGATGACCTACGACGGTCTGATCATCGCCACCGGCGTCGAGGCGACGCGACAGAGCGGCGTGCCATACCACGACCCGCGCGTGCTGGTGCTGCGGACGATGTCCGACGGCATGGACCTCGAGCGGGTCCTCGGCGCGACCAAGGGCCGGGTCGCCGTGATCGGCGGTGGCTTCACCGGTTGCGAGCTGGCCGCCAGCCTCCGGCACCTCTCCCGCGAGGTGACGCTCATCGGTCGTGGCAAGAACCTGCTTGGTAACGTGCTCGGCCCCGAGCTCGGCGAATGGCTGACCAACACCCACCGCGAGCACGGCGTCGACCTGGCGCTGGGCAACTCGGTGGAGGAGTGGAACCCCACCTCCGAGGGCGTCGGCCTGAAGCTGACCGACGGCAGCACGCTGATGGTGTCCTGCGTGATCCTCGCCGCGGGCACCAAGCCGATGACGCACTGGCTGCGTGGTTCCGGCCTGCCGCTGGACAACGGCGTGGTCTGTGAGCCGACCTGCCACGTGGTCGGCGCGGACGACGTGGTCGCCGCCGGTGACGTGGCCCAGTGGCCGAACCTCCGCTTCGACAACGTTCCCCGGCGTGTCGAGCACTGGCTGAACGCGGTCGAGATGGGCCGCGCGGCCGCCGAGAACCTGCTTGCCGGCCGGGAGAACGCCGAGCCGTTCAGCCCGATGCCGCGCTTCTGGACCGACCAGTACAGCTACCGCATCCAAGCGGCCGGCATGATCAAGCTGGGCAAGGACATCGTCAAGCTCGGCACCCCGGACGAGGGCACCGGCACGGTGTACGGCTACTCGCTGGAGGGCCGGCTCATGGCGGTGTCCGGTGTGGACTGCCCGACCGCGATGATCTCGTGGACGGAGAGCCTGAGCCGTCAGAACCCCGCGCCGAAGCCCCGCGTTCCGCAGGAAGAGCGCCAGCAGCAGCCGATCACCGTCGGAGGCTCGCTGCAGAAGCGCCCCGCCGGCAAGCACGTGGCGCCGCCCAAGGAGAAGCAGTTCCAGCGCGGCGAGCGCCGCGACCCCGAGATCGGCTACGTCGAGCAGCCGACCCCAGTCGGCGTCGGCCTCGGCGCCGTGGTGCCGGCCGGCCGCCCGCAGAACGTGGTCGACTCGTTCAGCCGGATGCTCCCGGTCGCCGTTCGCCAGCCGCAGCAGGGCCTCCCGCCCATGAACGCCCGTCCCCCGGCCGCTCGGGGCCCGGTTCCGCCGCCGCCTCCTCCGGTTCCCCCGGTTCCGCCCATTCCCCCCGCCCCGCCCAGCCGCGCCATGGCCAACACCGGCCCCTTCCCGACCCCGGCCGCCCCGACCGGCCCGCGCGGCCCGATCAGCGCCCCCTTCGGCGACGGCGCCTCGTCGAGTGGTTTGTTCCCCGCCGTCGGCGGCCCCCGCGGCGACGCCACGCCGCCGAACGGTCGTCCGATGCTCACCCCGCCCACCGGTCGCATCCCGGCGCAGAAGCCCCCGGCGGACCGGCCGAGGGAGCCGCGGTTCAGCGCGGCCGAGCTGACGGAGATCCGTTCCCTTCCCGAGCCGTTGCACAGCCGCGCGAACCCGGGCAACGACGTCACCGGCCAGATGCCCCCGCTCGACGCCAACGGCAACGTGCATGCCCCGGAGTTCTCGGACGTCCCGCCGCGCCGCGGCGCACAGGACTCGTTCGGCGCGATGCCGCCCGTGCGTGGCTCGCAGGACTCGTTCAGCAGCCTCCCGCCGGTTCGTCGTGGTTCGAACGGGATGCCGGTCGCCCGTGGTCCGGAGGACTCGTTCGGTGGCATGCCGCCGGCTCGCGGTCCGATGGATTCGTTCAGCAGCCTTCCCCCGGTTCGTCGTGGTTCGAACGGGATGCCGGTCGCTCGCGGTCCGGAGGACTCGTTCGGCGCCATGCCGCCCGCGCGTGGTTCGCAGGACTCGTTCAGCGCGATGCCGCCCGTGCGTGGCTCGCAGGACTCGTTCAGCAGCCTCCCGCCGGTGTCCCGTGGCAACAACGGGACGCCCCGCGGCTCGGAGGACTCGTTCACCGGCCTGCCGCCCGCTCGTCGCAGGACGAACGGGACGCCCGCGGCTCGTGGTCCGGAGGACTCGTTCGGTGGTATGCCGCCGGCCCGGCGTGAGTCGGGTGGGCGCCGGTCGACCGGCCCGGAGGAGTCGTTCACCGGTCTGCCGCCGGCGCGCCGGGCGACCGGGCGTGGTCCCGAGGACTCGTTCGGGAGCATGCCTCCCGCTCGTCGTGCCGCGGACAATGGCCGCCCCTCGCGTGGCACGGACGACTCGTTCAGCGGGCTTCCGCCGGTGCTGCCGCCGATCCAACGCGAGTCAGGCGGTCGGCGTCGGGCCGAGGAGTCGTTCAGCGCCTTGCCGCCGGTGGCTCGCGAGTCGGACAGCGGCCGCGCGCCGGCGACCCGTGGTCCCGAGTCGTCGTTCTCGAGCATGCCGGCGGCCAGCCTGTCCGCGGAGGACTCGTTCGGCCGTATGCCGTCGGTCCGCGGTCCCAACGACCCGTTCGGCGACCCGCCGCCCCGCCACGGCGCGGAGAGCAGCACGGGCGGCCGGCGTCGCGCCCCCGAGGACTCGTTCAGCACCATGGCCATCGAGGACAACCACCAGGGTGCGCACCGCGCCGAGGACCTGACACCGGACTTCGGTGTCCCCGGGAAGCGGCGGAAGGTCAACCCCGAGTTGAGCAGCCTGCGTCTCGTGCCCGCGTTGTCCAGCATGGACGACTCGTACGAGAACCTGCCGCCCGCCCGCATGCCGAAGCACGGTCGCCCCGAGGACTACGGGTTCGTGCCGTCGACCCGCCCCGGCCCGGAGGACTCGTACGACCGCATGCCGGCGGTCGATCGCCCGGCTCACTCTTCCGGGGGTCGCCGGCGCGCTCGCGCCTGATCTGTCACAGGGACAACCAAATACTGTCTGGCCGCGCGCCTGACCATCGCATACATCCGATGGCGGCGCGCGGCCAGTCCTTTGTAGACCATTTGGGGTATCACGTTCCGTAACGCATAGTAATCTGCGTCACCAAGAAGGAGGTACCGCAAGTGGTCTGATCGGTGGCAAAGTTGTGCACCGCACACAAAGAACCATGAATTCGCGTTGGTCTGTGACGAATCATCGGGGGTCGTCAAGTGAGCGCCGCAACCGGAAGCTATTTCGCCACGCCTGAGCATGAGCGATTGCGTGCGCAGGTCCGGGACTTCGCCGAGGCCAAGGTCGCTCCGCGCGTCGCGGAGATGGAGGAGAGCAAGGCGGTCCACGTCGAGCTTTCCCGGCTGATCGCCCATCAGGGCTGGCTCGGCGTCACGGTGGATCCCAGCTATGGCGGCATGGGGATGGGACATCTGGCCAAGACCATCATCATCGAGGAGCTGTCGCGGGTCAGCGGCGCGATGGGCGCGATGGTGCAGGCCTCCCAGCTCGGCGTCGCGAAGATCGTGCATTTTGGCAACGACGAACAGAAAAGACGCTGGTTGCCCGCGGTGAGCGACGGCCGGTGCATGCCAACGATCGCCGTGACGGAACCGGAGTCGGGCGGGCACGTCCTCGGCATGTCCGCCAGCGCCGTACGTGTCGGCGACGAGTACGTGCTCAACGGCAGGAAGGTGTTCGTCGGCAACAGCCACGTCGGCGACCTGCACGGCGTCGTCGTGCGGACCGGCGCCGGTTCCGGTGGCCTGTCAGCGTTTCTGGTGGAGAACGGCGCACCGGGGCTGTCGCTCGGCCCGCATCAGCCTGCCATGGGCCTGCACGGCTTCAGCTTCGGCGAACTGATCTTCGAGAACTGTCGCGCCCCGGCGGCGAACCTGCTTGGCGCTGAAGGCGACGGCCTCGCGGTCGCGTACTCGTCCAGCGTCCTCTACGGCCGGCCCAACCTGACCGCCGTCGCACTCGGCATCCACCAGGCGATCGTCGAGCACACCGTGGAGTTCGCCAGGACACACCGGCGCTACGGCGAACCGCTCGCCGAACTCCCCACGGTGAAACAGAAACTGGGCCAGCTGCAGTCACAACTGATGACCGCGCGCCTCACCGCCTACCACGCGGCCCACCTGCTCGACGAGGGCGCCCCGTGCGACGCGGACCTGATCAGTGCGAAGCTGACCAACGTCGAGTCCTCTTTGGACTCCGCACGCACCGCGATGGAGGTGCACGCCGCCTACGGCCTCCACCCGGGCCGCCACATCGAACGCTTCCTCCGCGACGCCAACCACATCTACGCTCCCGCCGGCACCTCCGACGTCCAACGCTTACGCCTGGCCGAGGTCGCGCTCGGCACCTACCGCGAAGAATGGTCAGCCCGATTCGCCGACCAACTCCGCACCCCACTCCCAGAACCAACCCCATCCCGCTGGTGGCGCCGCTAACCCGCGAGTCGCGCGTTCAGCCCCCGCGAGTCGCGCGTTCGGCCCCTGCGAGTCGCGCGTTCGGCCCCTGCGAGTTGCGTTTTCGTGTACACGCGAGTCGCGTTTTCGGCGCCTGTGAGTCGCGCGTTCGGCAGCCTTGAGTTTCGTGTTCGTTCGGGGGGTGTTGGTGCTGTCTGTGGGGTTTGTGGGTTCGGTGGTGGCGGCGGATTTTACGGGCGGTGCACTCACGCCTCAAGGGCGCCTTCGGCGTCGGCTTCGCCGATGGGCTTCGCCCACCCTTGACCCGTGAGCCTCCACCGCCCTGGGGCAGGCAAATCACCGGGCAGGCTGGCGCCTGCCCGGCCCGGGCCCGCCGCCACCACCGAACCCATTCGGGTTGGTCACCACGCCAGATGGCTGGTCGGCGCGCGAGTCCAACCGTCCAGACCCGCGTGTCCAACACTGGAGACCCGCGTGTCCAACACTGGGGACCCGCGAGTTCAACATTGGGGACCCGCGAGTTCAACATTGGCGGCTTGCCGGTGCGGTGCCGGCGCCTTGCCGCCGCTGCACAGAGTCATCGATGGTTCCCGCGAGTCGCGCTTTCGGCCCCTGCGAGTTACGTTTTCGGGTACACCCGGGCGTTCCCGAAAACGTAACTCGGGGGTGCTGAACGCGAGACTCGCCGGGGCCGAACGCGAGACTCGCGGGGTTTCAGCGGGGTTGTTGTTCGCGGCGGTGGATCAGGTCCATTACCTCGGACGCCATTGACTTGATCATTTCCAGGCCGGAGCGGCCCCAGGTGCTTTCTTCCGTGTTCACCACGCAGATCGTGCCGATCGCGGTGCCGGTGCGGTCGATCAGCGGTGCACCCATGTAGGACCGTACGCCGATGCTGTTCACCACCGGGTTCACCGCGAACCTCGGGTAGGCGCACACGTCGTCGAGCACCAAAGCCTTGCGGCGCACCACGACGTGCGGGCAGTAGCCGTGCTCGCGGGACATGGTGCGCCCCGGTGTCTCGCGCGACGCGGACGACGCCGCCTCGAGTGCGTCCGCCTTCGTGCTCGTCGGGCCGTACAGGCCGGCGAAGTACTGTTGTTCGTCGCCGACGAAGTTGACCATCGCGTACGGTGCGTTCGCCGCCGCGGCGAGGCGGGCCGCGAACGCGTCGAACTCCGGGTCCGGCCGGTCGCCGAGGCCCAGTTGTGCCAGCTCTTGCAGGCGTGCCAACCGCTTCGGGATCTCGATGTCGTGCGGCGCCGTCAGCAGTCGCTGGTCGAGGATGTCATAGTTCACTGTGGGCTCCGAATCATCGGGGTACTGGCGCGGTTCGCCGCCAGGACGGACTCGAGCAGGGTGATCAGCACCTGGCTCGCGGACGTGGTCGTACGAGCGTCGCACCGCACGAGCGGCACGTGTTGCTTCAACGCGAGCGCCTGCCGGATGTCGGCGTCGGAGTAGCGGTACGCGCCGTCGAACTCGTTGAGCGCCACCAGGAACCGGATGTTCCGCCGTTCGAAGAACTCGACCGCGCCGAAACAGTCCGCCAACCGGCGCGTGTCGGCGAGCACGACCGCGCCGACCGCGCCGCGGGACAGCTCGTCCCACATGAACCAGAACCGGTCCTGGCCGGGAGTGCCGAACAGGTAGAGCACGAGGTTCTTGTCGGTGAAGGAAAGCCGGCCGAAGTCCATCGCCACCGTGGTGGTCGACTTGGCCTCGACACCGGCGACGCTGTCCGTGCGCGCGCTGGCCGTGGTCAGCGTCTCCTCGGTCGTCAGCGGCTCGATCTCGCTGACGGCGCCGACGAACGTCGTCTTGCCGACACCGAAACCACCCGCGATCAGGATCTTGACCTGGATGGGGAACAGATCAGACAAGCCGTCGGAGGCCATCAATCACCGCCTCCAGAATGGCTGGGTCGTCGGAGTACTCGCTCGGCGCGAACTTCGCGATCACCGCCCCGAGCTCGATCAGGTCGGACAACACGACCTTGGTCACGGTGACCGGCCGGCGCAGCCGGCCGGCGATCTCCGCGACGGACGTGGGTATTTGGCACAGTTCCAACGCTTTCGCGTGCTCGACCCCCAGTTGACTTGGTCCCACCATGCCCCGCCCCGTCGCTCGCACCAACGACATGAGGTCGAGCGGCGTGCTGGGCTGGGTTCTCCCGCTGGTCATCGCATACGGGCGTACACCGAACAAATCGTGGTCCTCGCCCCCAGTGGCTTCCTCCGGACCGGTCATCGTCACCGCGTTCCATTGACCTGGTGTGCGGTGAAGCGTGTCGGGGTCACGAGAACGGCCGGCACCTGTGTGCACAGCCGCTGCATCTCGTAACTCAGGATGCCGGCGTCGACCTCTCTGGCCGCGAGCACGGCCAGGACGCTGCCCGCACTGGCCGCCGTGACGAACAGGATGATCTCGTTGAGCTCGGTGATCACCTGTCGCACGCCGTCCGAGCCGGCGGTGGAGAACTTCTTGCCGACCTGGTTGGCCAGCGAGCACATGCTGGCCGCCAGTGCCGCGAGCCTGTCGGCGTCGTCGATGTCGAGTCCGTACCAGTACTTCGGAATGCCGTCCACCGACAGCAACAGCGCG